>NZ_JARUXS010000004.1:1088575-1104653 GCF_031451175.1 Caballeronia sp. LZ035 | reverse complement strand
CGCACCCGACTGGGTGGGGTTTCGGTCCTTTAAAATGTCGTGGCGGGGGTGTTGGGGGGGGGGGGCGCGGGCCCGCCGCTGCCGTCATGCAGCGGCGACCGCGCCAGTTCGAGGCCGGCGAGATAGCCGAAGGTCATCGCCGGGCCCAGCGTGATGCCGCCGGCCGGATAGTGCCCGCCCATCATGCTCGCGGCGTCGTTGCCGACCGCATACAGCCCGGCGACGGGCGCAGCGGAGGCGTCGAGCACGCGGGCGCGGGCGTCGGTGGAAAGTCCGGCGAAGGTGCCGAGGCTGCCGGGCACGATCTTCACCGCATGGAACGGGCCGCTCGCGAGCGGCGCGACGCAGGGATTCGGCTGGTGCAGCGCATCGCCCTGGAAGCGGTTGTACGGCGTCGAGCCCTTGTGGAATTGCGGATCGAAACCGTCTTTGGCGTACGTGTTATAGGTCGCGACGGTATCGGCGAGACCGCGCGCGTCGATGCCGCATTCCTGCGCCAGCGCTTCGAGCGTCGGCGCGGACTTGAGATAGCCGGCGCGTTGCAGCGGCCCGAGCGGAAACGGAAACGGCTTGGCCGCGCCCAGGCCATAGCGGCGCTGGAACCGGTGATCGCACACGAGCCACGCGCAGACTTCCTCGCCGTGCGGCACCGTGCCGATGAGCGCCGAGACGAAATCGTGATATGACGACGCCTCGTTCGTGAAGCGCCGCCCCGCGCGCGTCACGGCGATCACGCCGGGCTTCGCGCGCTCGATCAGATGCGGAAACGCCGCCTTCGCGCCGTGCGCGCGCGGCACGAGCGAGACGGGCGCCCACGCGGCGGGCGTCTCCAGCGTGTCGTCGAAATGCGCGCCAACGTCGATGCCCACGCGAATGCCGTCGCCGGTATTGCTCGTGGGCGCGGCGGACCAGTGCGGCATGCAGGGAAACGTGCGCGCCTGACGCGCCGCATCGTGCGGATAGCCGCCGCAAGCGAGCACTACGCCGCGCTTCGCCAGCACGTCATGCGGCACGCCGTCGATTTCGACGCGCGCGCCCGTCACGCGCGCCTCGCCGGTGCAAAAGCGTCACGGCCTTCGCGCGCGTGCGCAGATCGACACCCGCATCCGCCGCCGATTTCAACAGCCGCGCGACCAGCGCATTGCCGTTGACGAGATGCATCGAGCGGCCGTAGCGCAGCTTCTGCCACGCGAACGCCGCAAAGCGCCGCGCCACATGCCACGCCGACGCGGCACTGCGCGTCGCGTTCAGAAAATGCGTCAGGTCGGCGCCCGATGCGATCGCCATGCCGGCCACCGTCATGTCGGCGAGCGGCGGCCGCAGACGGTCGAGCAGCGGACCGAGCGCACGGCCGTCGAACGGCATCGCGCCCACCGAGCGGCCGCCGGCGGCCGCGCCTTGCGTCGTGTGGAAATCGGGAATGCGGTTGCCGTCGATAAAACGCACCGCCGTATGCCGCTCGAAGAATTCGATCATGCGCGGACCGTGTTCGATCAACGCGTCGGTCTTGGCTGCGTCGAGGTGCGCGCCGAGCTCTCCTGCGAGGTACGTGCGCGGCGCATCCGCCGGTTCGACGATCCCCGCGCGCGTCGCGAGCGGATTGCACGGAATCCACATCCAGCCGCCCGACCACGCGGTCGTGCCGCCGAACACGTCTTCCTTCTCACAGACCAGCACGGACAAGCCCTGCTGCGCCGCTGTTACCGCCGTCGACAAACCGCCGGCGCCGGAGCCGAGCACCAGGACATCGCAATGGACCACCGGGAGCTGGCTCATTTGGACACCGCGTGCAGGCTCGCCCCGATTTCCATGGGCAGCACGAGCGCGTCGTCCCGCGCGTCCACCAATGCATGCCGCGCACGCGCCGCCGCATGCCGCGCCGCCAGATAGCCGAAGGCGAGCCCCGGGCCGAGCGTGATGCCCGGACCCGGATAGACGCCGCCCATCACCGACTGCATGTCGTTGCCGCAGGCGTAGAGACCGGCGATCGGCTGATCGTCGCGATCGAGCACGCGTGCATCGGTATCGGTGACGAGACCGGTCGCCGCGCCGATATCGCCCGGATAGAGCCGCACCGCGTAGAACGGCGCCTGCGCAATCGGTCCGAGGCATTTGTTCGGGCCGCTCCAGTTCGCGTCGCCGTTGGCGTTCTGGTACGCCGTCGTGCCGCGCTGGAAATCGGCATCGACGCCCGTCTGCGCATAACGGTTGTTGCGCGCGACGCTATCCGCGAGCCCCGTCCGGTCGATGCCGAGCCGGTCGGCAAGTTCGTCGAGCGTGCTGCCTTCGACGAGATAGCCGTCGGCCAGAAACGGCGCGAGCCCCTTGCCGCCCGGACGCACCGTGCCGAGCCCGTACTTGCGCAATCCTTCCGCATCCGTGACGAGGCACGCCGGAATCGACGGCTGCGTGCGGTTCGCTTCCTGCATCGCGATGCCGAACAGGTGATACGAGATGTTCTCGTTGAGGAAACGCCGACCGTTGCTATCGACGACGATCATGCCCGGCTTGCCGCGATCCATCAGGAAATGCGGGAACACGGCGGTGCTGCCGTCCGCGCGTTTGCGCGTCGACACCGGCGCCCAGAACGCGTTCGACCGTGCGCCCTTGCCAAACCGCGCGCCGGCCGCGAGCGCCAGGTCCTGCGCGTTGCCGGTGTGTCCGGGCGCGCCCGCGCACCACGCGGGATCGGCGCCCGGCAGCAGTTCGGCGCGCCGCTTCGCGTGCCGGTTGAAGCCGCCGCTTGCCAGAATCACGCCGCCTGTCACGCGGATGCGCCGGCGTTCATTGACCTGGCTCAGCGACACCGCTTCGATGCCGTGCGCGCCAGAGTGCAGCGCATCGACACGGGTGCGGGTCAGGATCGTCACGCCGCGTTGACGCAGCGACAGGAGCAGCCTTCCGATCAGCGCGTTGCCCATCACGAGCCGCGTGCCACGCGGTGAGTTCAAGCGGTCGCGCGCGTGCCGTGCGAGCAGCGTCGCTGCGTGCCGGAACGACTTCAGTGATTTCGTCATGCCGAGCAAATGCCCGACATCGTCGCGATCGACCATCATCCCGCCGAGCACGGTGAATTCGGGAAGCGGCGGACGAATCAGCGCGAAGTCGCGGCCGAGCGTGCGGCCGTCGAATGGCAGCGGCTCCAGCGCGCGGCCGCGCAGCGTCGAGCCTTCGACTTCCGACAGGTAATCCGGATGAAACGGCCGCGCGCGGTACTTCACCTCGCTATGCGTCTCCAGTTGCGCGACCGCCTTCGGACCGGCTTCGAGGAACGCGCGACGCATCGCGGCGTCACTGTGCCCGCCGACTGCGCGATCCAGAAATGCTTCGGCATTCGCGACGGTGTCGTCGGGATTGACGCCCGGCCCGTGCATGGAACCCGGTATCCATGTGGTGCCCGCCGAATAGGCCGTCGTACCGCCGACGTATTCGGTACTTTCCACCAGCAGCACGCGCGCGCCATCGATGGCCGCCACCAGCGCCGCCGACATGCCCGCGCCGCCCGCACCCACGACGACAACATCAAATTGCTCGTCCGGCCCTAACTGTTCCAGTGTCTCCACCATCGATATGCTCCGTTACCCCGCTCATTCGCTGAACTTTCTTCTATTTCAGAATCCTATTCCACTTTAGCGAACGACGTAAAGCCCTTTTTCTCTCGACGAACCTCGCATGGCTTGGCAGCGATCGGTCATTGGGGCACGATTCGCTTCTTCAATGACACGCGTCCGCCCATGCAGCCCTCTTCTCGCCGGCCCGCCCGTCTTGCCTGGCTGTTGAAAGGCATGCTTCCGCTGAATCGCGCCGCCGCGCTGCGCGATGCGCTGGCGGGCGTTTCGCTTGCCTCGATGGACATTCCGCAGGTGCTCGGCTACGCGCGCATTGCGGGAATGCCGCCCGTTACCGGCCTGTACACAGCGTTCCTGCCGCTGTTCGCGTTTGCGCTGTTCGGCGCGTCGCGGCATCTGGTCGTCGCGGCGGATTCGGCGACGGCGACCATTCTTTCCAGCCGTGTCGCGACCATGGCCGCCATGGGCAGCGCCGAATACATCGCGCTCGCCGGCATGGTTGCATTGCAGACCGCCGCGTTGCTGCTGCTCGCGCGGCTCTTCAAGCTGGGCTTTCTCGCCGATTTCCTGTCGCGCACGGTGCTGGTCGGCTTTCTGGCGGGCGTCGGCGTGCAGGTGTCCGTCGCGATGCTCGGCGATCTCCTCGGCATGACCGTGCCCGTGCCTTCGTCGCGCAGTCTCGCGCAACTGGCCTATGTCGCCGGACATGCGCTGCAATTTCATGGGCCGACCTTCGGGCTTGCGCTACTCGTGATCGTCGCGATCCTGCTCTGTCAGCGCGCCGCGCCGCGCGTGCCGATGCCGCTCATCGCGGTGATCGGCAGCATCGTCGCGAGCAAGATGTTCGATTTCGCGGCGCATGGCATCGCGGTGCTTGGACCGATCGACGGTGGCCTGCCCGCGCTGCGCTTTCCCGCCGTCAGCTGGCAGCAGTTCCTCGACCTGATGCCCGTCGCGGCCTCGTGCTTCGTGATGATCATTGCGCAGAGCGCGGCGGCGGCACGCGTCTATGCGCAGCAGTATCGCGAGGACGTCGACACCAACGCCGACATCCTCGGTCTCGCCGCCGCCAACACGGCGGCGGCGTTCGGCGGCACTTTCGTCGTCAATGGCAGCCCCACGCAGACCGCGATGGCCGAGCGCGCCGGCACCCGCAGCCAGTTCGGACAGGTTGCGTTCGCGGCGGTGGTCGCCGTCGTGCTGATGTTCCTGAGCGGCTATCTGCGCTACCTGCCGCATTGCGTGCTGGCGGCGATCGTGTTCACGATCGCCATCGGTCTGGTCAACGTGCGGAGCCTGCGGGACATTCGCGCTGAAAGTCCGGGCGAGTTCACGCTGGCGCTGGTGACGGCGGCGGCTGTCGTGATGATCGGCGTGGAGCACGGCATTCTGCTCGCTGTGGCGTTGTCGCTGATGCGGCACGTGCGCCACAGCTACCGTCCGCACACGATGGTGCTGACGCCCGTCCCGCCCGACGGACGCTGGCAGTTCATGCCCACGGCGCAGGGCGCGATGACCACGCCGGAGCTCATCGTGTATCGCTTCGGCGCGGATCTGTTCTATGCGAACGATCACTTCTTCACGGTGGAAGTGACGGAACTCGTCGATTCGGCGTCCAGCGGTCTGCGCCACCTCATCGTCGATGCCGGCGCGATCACCGATCTCGATTACTCGGCGGCGCGGACCATCGGCGATCTCGTCGAAACCCTGCAGGCGCGCGGCGTCACGGTGAGCTTCGGGCGGGTGAACCGCTTCCTGCGCGGCGACATGGATCGGCATGGGCTGACGCGCGTGGTGGGGGTGGCGAACATGTTCGGAACCTTGCATGAAGCGCTGGCGGCGGTGGGCGTTCCTGCGCAGATGCACGAACCCGATCCGCTATAGGCGGTCTTTGAAGGCGTCGCTTGCACGATGACCGTTCTGACTTCATGGCGGTTTCAAATAAAGACGATTAGTTGCGAGCGATCACTCTTATTCTTGAACATGATTCCACTTTAGATTAGAGTTCGCCATGAACAGGCGAACCGTTCCGGGTCGTCTCGATTTCCAACATGGAGACAGCAATGGCGCAGGACCCCTCTTTCTCGGCTTCGCTCGACGAAGGTCTGAGCGGCGCGACCCGCGTGTATTTCATCGTCGGCGATCCGATTGCGCAGGTGCGCTCCCCGGCCGGCGTGACCGCCGCGCTGCGCGCGCAAGGCCAGGACGCGATCGTGATTCCCGCGCACGTCGCGCCCGCCGACCTCGATACGTTCTTCGCCGGTCTCGCGCCCTTGCAGAACTGCGACGGCGTGATCATCACGGTCCCGCACAAGTTCAGCGCGACGTCCTTCTGCAGCACCTTGACCGACGAAGGCCGCTTCCTCGGCGCGGTCAACATGCTCAGGCGCAATGCAGACGGCAGCTGGCACGGCGGCGCGTCGGACGGCATCGGCATGGTCGCGGCGCTGCGCGACGCCGGCTGCGAACCCACGGGCAAGCGTGCGCTGCTGATCGGCGCGGGCGGTGCGGGTTCGGCGATCGGGCATGCGCTGGTGGATGCCGGCGTGAAGACGCTCGCCATCCGCGATTCCGACGCCACGCGCACCGATGCCCTCGCCACGCGTCTCGCCGCATTGAAACGCGGCGCGGTGCACGTCGCGGACGACGCCGGCGCGGAGACCTATGACCTGATCGTGAATGCATCGCCGGCGGGCATGCGTGCGGGCGATCCGCTGCCGATCGACGTCTCGCGCCTTTCGCCCGCGACTTTTGTCGGCGACGTGGTGACCAAGCCGCCGCTGACGCCGTTCATCGAAGCGGCTCGTGCGCGCGGCTGCGTCACTGTGACCGGCACGCAGATGTTCGGCCGCGTGTGCGATGCAATCGTGGCGTTTTTCGTTGCCTGACGATCCATCGGACGTATCAGGACAAACGATGAGTGCGGACCATGCAGCGTTGAACCGCCAGAGTCGGAGAATATGATCTGTTATCCGTAACGATTACTGGCTTCCAATCGCGCGCGCGGCTGCTTCTGGAAGCCATCGAGGGGCATGACGATCACTTCACGCGGAGCCGCGTCACTCTCGCGCTGACCGGAGGCGCCCCGTGGTTGTCGGATAAGCACTGACGCGCGACGCGTGTGAAAACACTCATAACAAAGGAGTCTGGAAGAATCCACACCGCAACGCAACGCCCACCGCCGCGCCGTTTTCTGGTCCCAAAAGGAGTTCTCGCCATGATCTTCCATGCCTCGATTCCCGCCAACGATCCGAAACACGTCGCGCAGGTGCTGGCCGAACTCTGGGATGGCTTCGCCGCGCCGTTCTCGCCGTTTCCCGACGCGTGGATGGCGGTCGCGGGCGACGAGCGCGGCAGCATCATCGAGGTCTATCCGGGCGACCGTGTCATCACGCCAGGCGACGGCGAGGAAGAGAGCGTGGGCTACGGCGCGGACACCGCAGCACGACCGCGCTACAGCGCATTCCATATGGCGATTGCGACGCCCCGGACGAGCGCGGAAGTCATCGCGATCGGCGAGCGTGAAGGCTGGCGCGCGGTGCATTGCACGCGCGGCAACAACTTCTTCCACGTAATCGAACTGTGGATCGAGAACTCGACGATGCTCGAATTCCTCACGCCCGACATGCAGGCCGAATATCTGGCTTTCTCTACGCCTGAAAACTTCAAGGCGATGGCCGCGGCCAATCCGTATCAGGCATAACCGCTTCGTTACTCCTGCAGCGCGGCCCACATTTCCTGATCGCGCTGGGCCGTCCAGATACGCGGATGCCGGATGCCGCTCGCTTCGTCATAGGCACGCGACACGTCGAACGGCAGGCAGTGTTCGTAGATGAAAACGTGGCCGAACTTCGCGTCCATCGACTTGCGCGCGTGGGCCATCGCGCCCTTCAGGTCGAGCTTCTGCGCGACGGCCTCGCGGCCCGCCTGAAGCAGCGTCGTGACGAAGTCCTTCGTGTAGTCGAGTCCCTTGTGTACATCCGCCGGCGACAGCAACGCCGGGCCGCGTCCCGGCACCAGCTTGTCGGCGTTCAGCGCGCGCAAGGCTTCGAGCGTCGCGGGCCAGTCCTCGAGTTGCGCGTCGCCGCAATAGCAGGCTGCGTCGTACTCCACCAGATCGCCCGAGAACAGCACCTTCTGCGACGGCAGCCACACTACGGTATCGCCCTTCGTGTGGCCTGAGCCGAGATGCGCGATCCTCACTTCGAGCTTGCCGAGGAATAGCGTGATTTCCCGCTCGAAGACCAGCGTCGGCCAGGTGAGACCGGGCACCGTCTCGACGCCCGCGAACAGACGCGGAAAGCGCTCGATCTCCGACTTCATGTCCTGCTCGCCGCGCTCGACGATCATCTCGTAGGTGCCGCGGCTCGCGATCACTTCCTGCGCGCCTTCCTTGAAATACGCCGACGCCCCCAGCACGCGCACCGCGTGATAGTGCGACAGCACGACGTACTTGATCGGTTTGTCGGTGACGCCGCGAATCTTCTCGATCAGGTCCTGGGCCATCGCGGGCGTGGCGGTGGTATCGACGATCAGCACACCGTCGTCGCCGACGATCACGCCCGAGTTCGGATCGCCCTCCGCCGTGTAGGCGTACGCGTTCTCGGAGAGCTGCGTGAAGGTGATCTTCTTTTCCTGCAGATCCGCCTGCGAAGCGAAAGCCTTTGCCATGATCGTGTCCCGTCCAGTCTCGTGAGGATGAACCGATGATCGATGCGAGCCTCTTCTTTGTCAACAGCAAGTACACTTGCCATAGACAAATTTCGGGTAAATACTGAACGGCATCGGCCGATCGGTCGAACCGCCCATTTACCTCGAATCACGGAGCGCGCCTTGGCTCGTCCCCTCCCAGCCGTCCAGCGAGAGCAACGCGGTATTCAGAGCGTCGAAGTCGGCGCGCGTCTGCTCGACGCGCTCGCGAAGCGGCGTGCACCGCTCGCGCTCAGTGCGCTCGCGGACGCCGCCGCGATGTCGACGGCGCAGGCGCACACCTATCTCGTCAGCCTGACGCGGCTCGGACTCGTGAAGCGCGACGCGCTGACCGGCAACTACGAACCGGGCCCGCTTTCGCTGCGCCTGGGTGTCATGAACCTGGAGCAGCAGCCGGCGTACCGGGCGGCGGCGCCGCGCGTTGCCGCGCTGGCGCTGGAGACCGGCATGAGCGTGGCCGTCAGCGTCGCCGGGCCGCAGGGGCCGACCATCGTGCGCTACGAACGCGGCGGCCAGCCCTTGCATGTCAATCTGCATGTCGGCACGGTGATGTCGCTGACGGCCACGGCGACGGGCCGCGTCTTCCGCGCCTTCGACGCCCCCGCCAGTATCGCGGCCATGCAGGCGCATCAGGCGGAAGCCGACGTGCCCGGCATCGGCGCGCGGCTCGACGAGATCCGGGCGCGCGGCATCGAACGCGGCATCGATGCGCCGAGTCCGGGCGTGAGCAGCCTGAGCGTGCCGGTGTTCGATTCCGCGCAACGGATGCAGCTGGCGCTGACCGCGATCGGTCCAACCGGCCTGTGCGATGTCGCCTGGAACGGTGCGCTCGCGCAGGCATTGCAGCACGCGGCACGCGACCTGACCGGCGCCCTGTCATGACGATGCCCACCCCGGACGCCCGTCCGCAGCGCGGCATCAACGCCCTCGATGCAACCGGCGAACTGCTGCGCGCGCTGGTGGCGGCGGACGGTCCGCTGCCGCTGCGCGACCTTGCAGCGGCGGCCGGCATGCCGCCGGCCAAGGCGTTCGCGCATCTGGTGAGCCTGGTGAAAGTCGGACTGCTGTCGCGTGACGAAGCCGGGCGCTTCCACGCGGGGCCATTGAGCCGCGAGCTGGGCCTGATCGCGCTGCAACGGCTTTCGCCGATCCGTGATGCCGAAGCGGAGATTGTCGCGCTCGCGGCGGATACGTCGATGACGGTCGCCGCCGCCACGCTCGGCCCGCTCGGACCGACCGTCATCCGGCTCGAGGAATCGTCACGGCCGCAGCACGTGAGCCTGCGCATGGGCACGGCGATGTCGCTGGTGAACACGGCGATCGGCCGGGTCTTCGCGGCGCATATCGGGGACGACGTGCGGGCGAGTCTGCTGCAACAGGACGGCATCCGCCTCGCGGGCGTGCCGCCGGCAAGGTTCGCTACGAGGGATGACCGCGACTACCGCGCGACGTTGTCACGCATCCGCGAACAGGGCTTCGACACGGCGCTCGATGCACCGGTGCCCGGCATTCACTCGCTGGCCGCGCCGGTCTTCGATCACACCGGCAGCGTGTGCCTGGTGCTTGCGCTGATCGGTTCGGCGGGCGTCTTCGACAGCGCCGCGGATGGCCCGCTCACGCGCGCGTTGCTGGCCGCGACGCGCAGGCTGTCCTGGCGTTTCGGCTTGCTTGAAGCGAGCGAGGCGAGCTAGTCAGGCCCGCTTGACGGTTTCGGTGCCCATCACGCGGATGGCGGGAAAGCGGTCCGTGGGCTTGGCGATCTCGTCCTGCGACGCGACGATCTCGAGCTCATAGCGTCCGGCTTCGTAGGTGGCCTTGACCACCGCGTTGACCGCCGCGAGCGTGTGTTCGAGCGCATTGCGCAATGAATCGCCGAGCAGCGTGCGCGCGACGAACACGCCGCTCGTCAGGTCGCCGACGCCGACCGGCTGGCGCGCGAATGGATACAGCGGACGTTGCGCGAACCACGCTTCGGTCGGGCCGACTGCAAGCATGTTGAAGGTATCGGCGCGGCTGTTGCGGTCGAGCAGATGCTTGACGAGCACGATGCGCGGCCCGCGCGCGATGACCTCGCGACAGGCGTCCACCGCTTCTTCCACCGTTTCGATGGTGCGTCCGACGAGCTTTTCCAGCTCGACATGATTGGGCATCAGCGCGTCGGCGATGCCGGGCATCGTGGTGACGAGGAAGTCCTCGATGCCCGGCGCGACCGTGCAGCCGCCCGTCTGGCCCATGACTGGATCGCAGAAGAAGAGCGCGCGCGGATTCACCGCCTTGACCATCTTCACGATCTCGACCACCGCGCGGCCCTGTTCGGGCGCGCCGAGATAACCCGAAAGCACCGCATTGCACCGCCCCAACACCCCGATCGCGCCAATGCCTTCGATCACGCTCTGCAACTCGTCGGCATCGAAGGCGCTGCCGGTCCAGCGGCCGTACTGCGTGTGATTGGAGAACTGCACGGTGTTGAGCGGCCAGACGTTGACGCCCAGCCGTCGCATCGGAAAGACCGCCGCGCTGTTGCCCGCATGGCCGAACACCACATGCGATTGAACGCTCAGGACGTTGTTCATATTCTGATTTCCCGCTTGGTTCCAGTTGTTCGGTCCGACGAAACGTCGCCTTGCAGTGCAGCGATCGCGGGCGCGCGCGGAACGCCTGCCCGGGCCGGCCCGTTCCGGACGCACGCCGGCATCGCGTGTCTTGTATTGTGCCGTGCCTCGACGCACTGCGGCACGGCCTCGTCGTTTTAAATCGACGAACCTTGCCTGCCGAGCGGCGCGAACGAGCGACACCGGTCATGTCGGACGCAGCCAGTTCGTGCCCCATCGCAGGGCACGCGCCTTGCTCGGCCGGAACGTCGGCGGCATTGCGCAGAGCGTGCGATGACCGGCACACGCCCACCGCAAGGACGAACGTCCGGCAAAAAAACGGCCGACTTCCGCACAGGAACCTTCACGCCGCCTGATAATGCGTGAACGACAGCGCAGCCCCTCGCGCTGCGCACGCACTCCCGGCATCGACATCAGACATACGCACACGAGGACGAACACACGGCAGGACATCCATAGTCGCAGGTCAAATCAGGAGGCAGGAATGGAGACGCTGATCAAGAATCGCACCGATTTGCAGAAGTCGACCCTCGCAATCGTCCTCGCCGGCGGGCGCGGCACCCGCCTCGGACCCCTTACCGACAAGCGCGTGAAGCCCGCCGTCCACTTCGGCGGCAAGTACCGCATCGTCGATTTCGCGCTGTCCAACTGCCTCAACTCCGGCATCCGCCGCATCGCCGTCGTCACTCAATACAAGGCTCATTCGCTGATCCGCCACATGCAGCGCGGCTGGGGTTTCCTGCGCGGCGAGTTCAACGAGTTCATCGATATCTGGCCGGCGCAGCAGCGCGTCGATTCGAGTTGGTATCGCGGTACGGCGGACGCCGTGTACCAGAACATGGACATCATCCGTTCGATCGGTCCGGAATTCGTCATCGTGCTGGCGGGCGATCACATCTACAAGATGGACTACACGCGCATGGTGCTGGACCACGTCGAGAGCGGCGCGGACTGCACGGTGGGCTGCATCGAGGTGCCACGCATGGACGCGGTGGCGTTCGGCGTGATGCACGTCGACGAGAACCGCCGCGTGACCGACTTCCTGGAGAAGCCCGCCGATCCGCCCGCGATGCCCGGCAAGCCCGACGTCGCGCTCGCGAGCATGGGCATCTATGTGTTCAGCGCGAAGTACCTGTACGAGATGCTGCAGGACAATATCGAGGCCTCGAACACCGATCACGACTTCGGCAAGGACATCATTCCGCGCGTCGTGACGACCGGCAAGGCCATCGCGCATCCGTTCAGCATGTCGTGCGTGACCTCGTCGAGCGACCCGGAAGCGCCTGCGTACTGGCGCGACGTCGGTACCGTCGATGCCTACTGGTCCGCCAATCTCGACCTCGCCTCCACGATTCCGGAGCTCGACCTCTACGACCGCAAATGGCCTATCTGGACCAACCAGGAGCAGCTTCCGCCCGGCAAGTTCGTGCGCGACCTGAACGGCCAGCAAGGCGCCATCACCAACCTGCTGGTCTGCGGCGGCTGCGTGATATCGGGCTCGCAGGTGTCGAAGTCGGTGTTTTCGTCGGCGGTGCGGGTGCACTCGTTCTGTAACATCAATGAGGCAGTCTTGTTGCCGCAGGTCACCGTCGGGCCAAGTTGCCGGCTGCAACGCGTCGTGATCGACCGGGGCTGCACGGTGCCCGAGGGACTCGTGGTGGGCGAGGATCCGGACGACGACGCCGCGCGCTTCTTCCGCACGGAGTCGGGCGTCACGCTCATCACACGGGATGCGCTCGCGCGGCTGTCGCAGGGATAGACGCGGGCTCACATGACAATCAATCGACGGGAGCGCCGATGACCGTACGCGTGCTGCATGCCGCAGCAGAAATGTTTCCGCTGCTGAAAACCGGCGGTCTCGCCGACGTGGTCGGCGCCCTGCCGCCCGCGCAGTCGCAACTGGGCACGCATGCGCGCGTCGTGCTGCCCGGCTTTCCGGCCGTACTCGCCGGGCTCGACGACCTGCAGCCGGTCGCCGACCTGGGCGCGGCGTTCGGCATCGGTCAGATCCGGCTCGAACGCGGCGTGCTGCCGCCGCATGGCGTGGTCGTGTACGTGGTGCGGGCGGACCCGTTCTACGACCGTCCGGGCAATCCGTATCTCGATGCCGCGCATCGCCCCTACGCCGACAACGACCGCCGCTTTGCGCTGCTCGGCTGGGCCGCCGCACGCATCGCGACGGGCGCCGATCCCGACTGGAAACCGCACATCGTCCACGCGCACGACTGGCATGCGGGACTGGCGCCGGCCTATCTGCGCGCGTTCGAGCGCGCGGGCGCCGCGAAGACCGCCAGCGTGATGACGGTCCACAACCTCGCCTACCAGGGCACGTTTCCGGCGTCGGAATTCGGCGCGCTGCAACTGCCCGGCGATTTTTTCGCGGTGGAAGGCGTCGAGTTCTATGGCCTCGTGTCGTTCCTGAAGGCCGGGCTGTATTACGCCGACCGCATCACCACGGTCAGCCCCACCTACGCGCGCGAGATCCAGACGCAAGCCCACGGCGCGGGCCTGCACGGCCTGTTGCAGACGCGCACGCATGACATCACCGGCATCCTGAACGGCGTGGATTACGCGATCTGGAGCCCCGCCGTGGATGAATCCATCGCGACCAAATACACGCCCACGCGCGTCTCCGGGAAGTCGAAGTGCAAGTCGGCGTTGCAGGAGCGCATGGGCCTCGAACGCGACGACAATGCGCTGCTGTTCGGCGTGGTCAGCCGGCTGACGGAACAGAAGGGGCTGGATCTGCTGCTGTCGGTGGTGCCGGACATCGTGCAGCGCGGCGGGCAACTGGTCGTGCTCGGCACCGGCGACCCGGCGCTCGAAACCGGCATGAAGAACGCAGCGGCGGCGCATCAGGGCGCGGTGGCGGTGGAACTCGGCTTCGACGAGACGCTGTCGCATTCGATCATCGCCGGCAGCGACGTGGTGATGGTGCCGTCGCGCTTCGAGCCGTGCGGGCTCACGCAGCTTTATGCCCTCGCGTACGGCTCGCTGCCGCTCGTGCATCGCGTCGGCGGGCTGGCGGACACCGTGACGGATTGCTCGCTCGAAAATCTCGCCGACGATCTCGCCACCGGCTTCGTGTTCGATACCTTCGATCGCGCCAGCATGGTCGGCTCGATCCGCCGCGCTTTCGCGCTGAAGCAGCGGCGCGCCGACTGGAAGACCGTAGTCAGGCGCGGCATGGACCAGCGCTTCAGCTGGGAAGCGGCTGCGCTCAAATATGCGGAGGTGTATCAGGCGCTGACCGGCGGCTGAAGCGCGGGCGCATGCCTTGCTCCCGATCTGTAACCATCAGATACGGACGGAGCATATGCACAAACCCCTCGCAGGTCAGATCGCGCTGGTGACAGGCGCAAGCTCGGGTATCGGCGAAGGCGTGGCGAACGCGCTCGCCGACGCGGGCGCACACGTCGCCATCAACTATCACGCGCACGCCGAACCCGCCGAGAAGCTCGCCGCCGCGATCAACGCGAAAGGCGGCGAAGCGTTCGCGGTCAGCGCGGACGTCGCCGATGAAGCGCAGGTCGATGCCATGTTCGACGCCGTCGTGCGGCGCTGGGGCACGCTCGATATCGTGATCGCGAATTCGGGCTTGCAGCAGGACGCGAAATTCACCGAACTGACGCTCGCCGACTGGCGCAAGGTCATCGACACCAATCTCACCGGCCAATTCCTGACCGCCCAGCGCGCCGTGCGCGAATTCGAGCGGCGCGGCATACGCGACGTGTCGAAGGCGCTGGGCAAGATCATCTGCATGAGCTCCGTGCACGAGGTCATTCCGTGGGCGGGGCACGTGAACTATGCGGCGTCGAAGGGCGGCATCCAGATGATGATGAAATCGCTTGCCCAGGAAGTCGCGCCGCAGCGGATCCGCGTGAACGGCATCGCGCCGGGCGCCATTCGCACGCCGATCAACCGCGACGCCTGGGACCAGCCAGACCATCTCGAGAAGCTGCTCACGCTGATTCCATACGGCCGCATCGGCGAGGTGGAGGACATTGGCCGGGCTGCCGTCTGGCTCGCCTCTGACGACAGCGATTACGTCGTCGGCACGACGCTGTTCGTCGATGGCGGCATGACGCTCTATCCCGGCTTCGCGGACAACGGCTGAACGATGACAGCAACACGGGGACGCTTATGAAGGACATGAAGGTGGATGTGGCGGTGATCGGCGCGGGCACGGCCGGCATGGCGGCGTTTCGCGCGGCGCGGCTGGCGGGCGCGCGCGCGGTGCTGATCGAGAGCGGTGAGTTCGGCACGACCTGCGCGCGCGTCGGCTGCATGCCGTCCAAGCTGCTGCTCGCGGCGGCCAACGGTTTGCATGATGCGCGGTCGCTGGCGGCGCGCGGCATCGAGGGGACGCATGCGCTGGAGGTCAACCGCGAACACGCGCTCGATTACGTGCGACGCGAGCGCGATCACTTCGTCAAGAGCGTGCTGGAGGAAGTGGAGTCGTTTCCGGATGACTGCATCGTGCGCGGTCAGGCGCGCTTCGAGTCGCCGACGTGCTTGATGGTCGGCGACGACATGCGTATCGAGGCGGCGCGCGTGGTCATCGCGACGGGCGCGGCGCCGAGCGTCCCGGACGAGCTCAAGGTGTTCGGCGACAAGCTCATCACCAGCGACGACCTGTTCGAACTGCACGCGTTGCCTGCAAAAATCGCAGTGTTCGGCGCGGGACCGATTGCGCTGGAACTGGGCCAGGCGCTGGCCCGGCTTGATGTCGAAGCGCTCGTGTTCGGCAAGGGCGGCAGCGTGGCTGCGCTCACGGATGCGCCGGTACGCGACGCGCTGCGCGCCGCGCTCGCCGACGAGTTCTATTTCGATCCGGACGCGAAGTTCGATGCGATGTCGTTGGAAGATAACCTGCCGACCTTGCGCTTCAAGTCACCGGGAGGCGAGCCGCGCATCGAACGTTTCGATCTCGTGCTGGCGGCCACCGGCCGTGCGCCGAACCTGAAAACGCTGGCGCTGGACAAGGCAGGCATTGCGCTGAACGACAAGGGCGTGCCGCTATTCGATGAAACCACGATGCAGTGCGGCGACAGCACGATCTTCATTGCAGGCGATTGCGACGGCACGCGTCCCTGGCTTCACGACGCCTCCGACGAAGGCAAGCTGGCCGGCGACAACGCCGCGCGCTTCCCCGACGTGAAGGCGATCAAGCGCAAGGTGCCGTTC
>NZ_JARUXS010000004.1:577780-1071455 GCF_031451175.1 Caballeronia sp. LZ035 | reverse complement strand
ATGCGTCCCCTCGATGCCGCGCGCCGCCAGCGACCGCGCATCATGCAAACCGTTGGCCGCCGCGAGCAGCAGCTTGGACGGCATGCAGCCGACGCGCGCTTCCCCGACGTGCAGGCGATCAAGCGCAAGGTGCCGTTCTCGCTGGTCTTCTGCGAGCCGCAAGTGGTGATGGTCGGCGCATCGTATGACGATCTCGACAAACAGATGACGGTAACGGGTGAAGCGTCGTTCGAGGACCAGGGCCGCAGTCGCGTGATGCGGCAGAACCGCGGGCTCCTGCACGTCTACGCCGACGCGAAGAGCGGCAAACTGCGCGGCGCGCAGGGCTGCGGTCCCGCGATGGAACATCTGGGGCATCTGCTTGCGTGGGCGTTGCAACTCGACTTGACGCTCGATGAAACGCTCAAGCTGCCTTTCTATCATCCCGTGGTTGAAGAAGGGTTACGCAGCGCGCTCAAGGATGCGGACGCGAAATGTTATGAACAACGCTCCGAGACGCCGCCCGTATTGGCGAGTGCAGCGGGCTGTTGAACTTTGCCGCAGTGAACAAAAGAACGCCGGTTGCGCATGGCAACCGGCGTTTCGTTTTGGCGTCTGAAAAGCAGCGTGAAACTTAATTCCCGCTCAAACCATATTGCAGTGCAAGATCGAAACCGAGGACGACCATCGAGCAGAACAGACCCAGCGACAGATTGGCCAGTCGATGACCGACATCCTTGTGTCGAGTCAGAACAGCGCCTGCGAGGAACGCGACTTCCACGATGACTTGCATGCAGAACACGGCGACCATCAGCGCGAATTCATAACCCATCGCGTTGAAGTTCATGAAGTTAAAGCCGTTCACTGCAACCCAGGATCCCACTCGCCAGACTTCGTATGCCAAAAGCAGCAACGGAAAGAAATAGCTGGCGACATAAGTCGGCACCGTGGCGTGCCGCAATTCCATGTTCAAGTGACGTGTAACTTGCATCGCGTACTCCTCATCTGATTGCCCGAAAACGACGGGCGTTCTACCAGCACCGTGGCGCTACCGGAGCGTTCGTACCGAACGGCAGACGGGCGTCGTGCTTTCAGAATAGGACAATTTTCTGGAAAGCGAATCATCGTATTCCCGATGGTCTTTCCCAGTAACGGATTGCGCGACGCGTTGTGCAGTGCAACTGAACAAAACAGTTATAAATGGAGGGCAGGATCGGCACGCACGGTCGTGCCGACTCCCTCATTCGTTTGATACCGTTGGCCGCTATCAGTTCTTCCCGTACAGCTTGATGATGCCCGAGAAATCGAGTCCGCCAAGACCCTGCTGGCTCATCGACTGATACAGCTGCTGCGCCAGCGCACCCATGAAAACTGGCTGCTTTGCACCGCGCGCTGCGTCGACGGCAAGTCCGAGATCCTTCAGCATCAAATCCGCGCCGAAGCCGCCCGCATAGCCGCGCGAAGCCGGCGCCGTCTCGATGATCCCCGGATAGGGATTACACGTATCCGAACTCCAGCAGCGTCCCGTCGACGTATTCACGATGCTCGCCAGTTTCGACGGATCGATGCCTAGTGTTTCCCCCAGCTTCATGGCTTCCGCCACGCCGATCATCGAAATCGCCAGCAGCAGGTTGTTGCAGATCTTCGCAATCTGACCCGTGCCGGTTTCGCCGCAGCGCACCATGTTCTTGCCCATGCCGCTCAGCACGGGACGCAGTGTGTCGAACAACGCCTCGTCCGCACCGACCATGAACGTCAGCGTGCCCGCCTGCGCCCCGACGACGCCCCCCGACACCGGCGCATCCGCAAACGGATTGCCCTGCTTTGCCGACGCCTCGCCGATCAGTTTCGCGGTAGCCGGGTCGATCGTGCTGCTGTCCACCAGCGGCACGCCCTTCGCGACGCCCGCGAGCACGCCGTCGTCGTTCAGATAGACGGCTTTGACATGCTGCGCCGCGGGCAGCATCGTGATGACGACTTCCGCGCCCTCCGCTGCCGCGCGTGGTGACTCGGCGAGCGTCGCACCCGCCGAGCGCGCCGCGTCCAGCGCGGCCGGCACGAGATCGAATGCGGTGAGCGTGTGCCCCGCCTTCAGCAGGTTCGCGGCCATCGGGCCGCCCATGTGTCCGAGACCAATGAAACCAATCTTCATCGCCGCCTCCTTGTCGTTATTTCAGTGCGATGGTGGTGTTCACGCCGTCGTTCACGGTGGCGTCGTCGAACCAGCGCGCCGTGACCGTTTTCGTCTGCGTGTAGAACTGCACGACCTGCTTGCCGTACGGCCCCAGGTCGCCGAGCTTGGAGCCGCGTGAGCCCGTGAAACTGAAGGACGGCACCGGCACCGGAATCGGAATGTTGATGCCCACCTGACCGATGTCGATCTCGCTCTGGAACTTGCGCGCTGCCGCGCCGCTCTGCGTGAACAGGCCGACGCCATTGCCCATCGGATTGCGGTTGACGAGCGCGATGGCATCGTCCAGCGTCTCGGCTTCGAGCACGCACAGCACCGGACCGAAGATCTCCTTCGTATAGATCGTCATCTCGGTATCGACACCCGTGAAGATGGTCGGGCCAATGAAGTTGCCCTGCTCGTAGCCCTTCACGCCGATGCCCCGGCCATCGAGCGCGAGCGTCGCGCCTTCTTCCACGCCCTGGCCGATCATCCCGAGAATGCGTTCCTTCGCCGCTTTCGAGACCACCGGGCCGACGTCCGTGCCCGGCTCCGCGCCGCCGTTGACCTTGAGCGTCTTCGCCTTTTCGACCAGTTCCGGCACCCACTCCTTCGATGCCCCGACGAACACCGCCACCGAAGTCGCCATGCAGCGCTGTCCCGCCGCACCGAAGCCCGCGCCGACGAGCGCGTTGAGGGTCTGCTCCTTGTTGGCGTCGGGCAGGACGACGGCGTGATTCTTTGCGCCCATCATCGACTGCACGCGCTTGCCGTGCTGGCTCGCGAGGTTGTAGACATGCGTGCCGACAGCCGTGGAGCCGACGAAGGAAATCGCTTCGATCTCGGGATGCGTGCAGATCGCGTCGACGACCTCCTTGCCGCCGTGCACGACGTTCAGCACGCCGGGCGGCACGCCGGCTTCGAGCGCCAGTTCGACCAGTTCCATGGTCGACAGCGGATCCTGCTCGGAGGGCTTCAGCACGAAGGTGTTGCCGCACACGATGGCCATCGGGAACATCCACAGCGGGATCATCGCGGGGAAGTTGAACGGCGTGATGCCCGCGCAGACGCCGATGGGCTGTCGCAACGTGTACGTGTCCACGCCGCCCGCGACGTTCTCCGCGAACTCGCCCTGCTGCAACGTGCTGATCGAGCACGCATGCTCGACGACTTCGAGACCGCGGAAGATGTCGCCTTCGGCGTCGGCAAGCGTCTTGCCCTGCTCCGCGGTGAGCGTCTGCGCAATGCGCTTCTGGTTCTGCCGCACGAGGTCCTGGAAGCGCAGCATCAGCCGCATGCGGACGCCGAGCGGCGTTGTGCGCCAGGTCTGAAACGCCTTATGCGCCGCGGCGACGGCGGCATCCACTTCGTCCATCGTCGCGAACGGCACGCGGCCGACCACTTCCTGCGTGGCCGGATTGACGATGTCGCGCCATTCCGTGCTCTTCGAGTCAACGAACTGGCCGTCGATCAGCAGTTTGGCCGTGCGGACGGACGCATTCTGCGCCGGATGTTCAGCAGCGATATTCACGAGTCACTCCTTGCTTGGGAAGTTGCCGACAGGCAGGAAAGGCGGGAGGAAACAGCGAGGACAAGCCGAGGAACGCGCCGCGCGGGCGCTGGAAGAAAAAGCATCGTGTCTCCGTCTTGTTGGTATTCGGCCGCAATGATGCAGGCTCGTTTCCTGAGTATAGTTATGCAAAAGTCCATCATGGCGCGATAAAAACACCCGATCGATATGCAAAAAACTCCGCTGCCCGCCGCCCCGCTCGATCTCGCCCGGCTCAACTGGGACGACCTGCGCTACTTCCTCGAAGTCGCCCGGACGCAGCGTGCCAGCGGCGCGGCAAAGCGGCTCGGCGTGGACTACACGACCGTCGCGCGGCGCGTGCGGGCGCTGGAAGACGCACTCGGCACCCTGCTGTTCGACAAGTCGCGCAGCAGCGGATTCATCCTGACCGCCGAAGGACAGCGCCTGCTGGCCTATGTCGATTCGATCGAGACCACGGTGCAGTCCGCCACCGAGCAGATCGCGAACACGGGACATGCGCTTTCGGGTCACGTGCGGGTCGGATCGACCGAAGGCTTCGGTTGCTTCTTTCTCGCTCCGCAACTCGCGCGCTTCCAGGACGCGCATCCGAACATCACCATCGACCTGTTGCCGGTCCCGCATTTCGTGAGCCTCTCCAAACGCGAGGCCGATATCGCGGTGACGCTCGAACGTCCCGAACAAGGCCAGTACGTCTATACGAAGCTCTGCGAGTACCGCCTGAAGCTCTATGCCACCGCCGACTATCTGGCGGCCCACGCGCCGATCCGTACCACCGACGACCTGCGCCAGCATCGCTTCGCCAGCTATATCGACGATCTCGCTTTCAGCTATGAACTGCTGTATCTCGAGCGCGCAGTGCCCGGCGCGATTTCACGCTGGCGCAGCACGAGTGTGATCGCGCAATACTTCGCGGCGCTGCAGGGCCGGGCGCTGGCCATCCTGCCGTGCTTCATGGCGTCGTCGGACCCGCGCTTCGTGCCGGTGCTGCCCGACGAGATCATCGTGACGCGGGCGTTCTATCTCTCCTGCCGCGAGGATTTGCGCAAGCTGAAGCGCATCACGACGGTGTGGGACCATCTGCGCGCGGCGGCCGAAGCGAACCGCGCATTCCTCATGGGCGATCAAGCCGAGATGGCGTGGGTGGATGTCAAGGCATCCTGATTGCACCTGCTTCCTGGCCGAACCGCGCGCTGGGTCGCCGGTCGAAAACAGCCGTTTGGGCTAAGATTCGCTGGATGGAGGCCACGCGCTCGCGCCCCCCGAGCGCCCATCGACGCGTGGCCGGGTCACATCGATAACAAGACCGATATAAAAAAGGGCGCCCCATGCTGGTCAACTGTGCGGTTTATGAGAACGGCCGAAAGCTCGCCGATGTGCCCATCGACGACATCAACGCTTATCGCGATCGTCCCGACTCTTTCATTTGGGTTGCATTGAAGGAACCCGGTCCCGGCGAACTCGCCCACCTGACACAGCAGTTCGGGCTGCATGAACTGGCGGTAGAGGACGCGCAGAACGGTCATCAACGGCCGAAGATCGAGGAGTACGGCGACTCGCTGTTCGCGGTCTTTCACACGGTCGAATTCGACGAAGAAGGCGACGTGCTGGTCGGCGAGATGAATGTATTCGTCGGCAAGAACTATGTGCTCTCGGTGCGCAACCGGACCACGCAGGGCTTCCAGGAAGTGCGCAAGCGCTGCGAGCGCGAACCGCATCTGCTCAAGCACGGTCCCGCCTTCGTGATGTATGCGCTGCTCGATGCCGTCGTGGACCGTTACTTCCCGGTGCTGGAAACACTCGGCGCCGAACTCGATGAAGTGGAAGAGCGCATCTTCGAGCAGAAGGGTTCGGTGGAGTCGCGCGAGATCATCGAGGATCTGTACTCGCTCAAGCGCCGCATGACGATCCTCCAGCATCACACGGCGCCCTTGCTCGAAGCCGTCAGCAAACTGTATGGCGGCCGGTCGCCCGGTGTGTGCTCGGGCATGCAGGAATATTTCCGCGACGTGTACGACCACTTGCTGCGCATCGTGAAGACCATCGAGGGACGACGCGAAATGATCGTCACGGCGATCCAGGTGAATCTCGGCCTGATCGCGCTGGCCGAAAGCGAGGTGACCAAACGGCTGGGTTCCTTCGCCGCGCTGTTCGCCGTGCCGACGATGATCGCCGGCATCTACGGCATGAACTTCAAGTCGATCCCCGAACTGGACTGGGTCTACGGCTATCCGGCCTGCCTCGCGGTCATGCTGGTGGTGGATGTCGTGCTGTACTGGCGTTTCAAGAAGGCCGGGTGGTTGTAGCAAAAAGCGCCCTTGCAGAAACCTTCCGGCGAATTTCATTGTCTAATCAAGCGTTTTAGGCGAAAATAACGCCAGGGCTTGCAAGTTTGACCCGTTGGCCGCATATCAGTCAGGCGCATGATTCACGCGCCGCGGCCCGAAGGCAAGACTTGAAAGTTATTTGCAAGCTTCAATGCGCGACACATCGCTTTCGCTTCAACCCGCTTTTTAACCGCACGTCGGCCCCGCAGTTCGCCGATGTCGCCGTCCCGGTCATGCCGGCCGCGGCGCGCCGCCTGCGCGGCCCGCTCGTCCATCCGGCCTATGCCCGTCAAGCTCACAGCGAGCCTGAAGAGAGACGCAGTGCGCTTCCGTTGCAGGTTGCATCGCGCCGGACGTACCGAGCCATGTTTCGCACCGACCTTCGAGTCCGCTGCGACGTCCACGCCGCGACGTCCAGTGAAGTGCCGCGTGGCTGCTTATCGGCAGTAAGCGCGGCGTCGGAAGCAACGTGGAACGCGGGCGCAGGACGCGCGGCAGCACCCCTTATTCATTTCACAGGAGCCTCATATGGCGAAAGAAGAACTCATCGAACTCGACGGTATCGTTGACGAAGTCCTTCCCGACAGCCGCTATCGCGTGACGCTGGACAACGGCGTCGTGGTCGGCGCGTACGCCTCGGGCCGCATGCGCAAGAATCACATCCGGATTCTCGCCGGCGACCGCGTGACGCTGGAACTGTCGGTCTACGACCTGACCAAAGGCCGCATCAATTTCCGTCACAAGGACGAGCGTGCCGGCGGCGGTGGCCCGCGCCCCCCGATGCGTCGTCGTTAAGCGCAACGGTTTTTTGCACCTGCCCCATTCACACCGAGCGTCCGCCTGATCCGCGGCGAACGCCTGAGACGCCTCACCGCGGATTTCACTGACCTTCGACGCAGCCGCCTGCCTCGCGCGTAGCCGCAGCGGCAGCGCCTCGCGTCGATGTCAATGCCCTTTCTGGCTCAGCCGCCCGCCCGCGCCGCCACGATCGCCTCGATGCCGATCGCAAAGCCATCGTCGTCGTTGCTTGTCGAGACGAGGCTCGCCTGACGCCGCACCGCGTCCGACGCCTGTCCCATCACGATAGAAACGCCTGCGATCTCGAACATCGGCACGTCGTTGCCCATGTCGCCGAGCACGGCCACCCGTTCCAGCGGCACGTTGGCCAGCCGCGCCAGCTCGCGCACGGCGGTGCCCTTGTTGGCGTCGATGCTGGTGACGTCGAGATAGTAGGTCTGCGAGCGGGCCGCGTGACCGCGTCCGTGCAATTGCTGCTGCAAGCCGGTCTCAACGCGCGTGAGCAATGCCGTGTCGGCCGTGGACCCGACGATCTTGTCGACCGCATCGAGATCCAGGTCGTCGAAACGCGCGACCCGCACGCCTTCGTAACCCACGGTCCGCGTTTCAAGCGGCACATAGGTCGCGTCGGGGTTGGTCAGATACCACGCGTCGTCGATGAACACCCACGCATCGACACCGGCCGCCGCGAGCGTGTCGAGCGAAGTCTGCACGACGTCGCGCGGCAGCTTGTGCGACGACAGCAGCTTCCACGTGCCCGGCTCGACCAGACTGCCGCCGTTGTACGACGCGTAAGCCATGTCGATGCCCAGCGCCTCGACGATATGACGCATGCCCTTGCCCGGCCGGCTGCTCGCCGCCGTGAAGCGCACGCCCGCGGCTTGCAGGCGGCGCACGGCGTCGATCGCGGGCTGCCCGAGCGCCTTGTCGGTATAGAGCAGCGTGCCATCGCAATCGGTGACGACCAGTTCGATGTTCGCGAGTGCCTCGAACACGTCCGCTCCGGCCGTGCTCGACAATCCGTACTTGCTGTCGCCGGCCATCAGTGCGCTCCTTCACGCTGGTTGAAATGCGGCAATTGCCGCGTCTCGCGCACCGAGCGCGGATGCCACAACCGCGCACCGCCCTCGATGCCCGCCGCATTCGACACCGTCGCCACGTTGTCCGGCAGCTTGAACTTGATGTTCGCGGCATTGCCGCCGCCGATCCACAGCTTGTCGTAGTTCACGAGCGTCGCCAGGATCTCGATCGCCTTCTCGACGCGCCGGCTCCAGCGCTTCTTGCCGGCTTTCTCGCGCGCCGCGTTGCCGAGGTACTCGTCGTAGGTCTTGTCCTTCGCGATCGGATGATGCGCGAGTTCCAGATGCGGCATCAGCTCGCCGTCGCGAAACAGCGCGGTGCCCGCGCCGGTGCCGAGCGTCAGCACCATCTCGATGCCGCGCCCCTCGATCGCCGCGAGCCCCTGCATCTCGGCGTCGTTGATCATGCGCGCGGGGGCGTTGCCGAGCCGCTCGGACAGCAACTGGGCGAGCGGCACGCCGCGCCAGGCCGGCGTGCCGAGATTCGGCGCGGTCAGCACGATGTTGTCGCGCACCACGCCCGGAAAGCCGATGGAGATATGCGTCGGCGGCGTGGCGACGATCGGCGCAATCAGCGTCATCAGTGTCTCGACGACCACGTCGGGTTTGGCCGGATGCGGCGTCGCCACGCGCAGCCGGTCGCTCTTCATCTGGCCGTCCTCGGAAATGATCGCCGCCTTGAGCCCCGTTCCGCCGATGTCGATCGCGAGAATGCGTTCCGCCTTGATCGCGAGTTTGTCGGCCGTCACGTGGGTTTTCTGTCTGGTTCTGGATTCCGTGCTCACGTGTGTTGTCCTTTTAATGAAGTTCGAGTGGTGCTCAGCTCTTTTTGACCGGATCGGTCAGCGCACGCCACGTGCGGCCGTCCTCGGCGAGCAACTGGTCCGCCTGGGCCGGGCCTGCGCTGCCCGCAGCATAACCGTGCACGGGCAGCGGGCTGTCCGGATGCAGCACGTGATCGACGGCGGCCCAGGCCGTCTCGATGCTGTCAGCGCGCTGGAACAGCGTCTCGTCGCCCAGCATGCAGTCGTACAGCAGCGTCTCGTAGCCGACGTTCGCGCGCTCCGCGAAGTAATCCGAGTAATTGAACGCCGAGCGCGCCTTGCCGATCTGCATCAGCGGACCCGGCACCTTCACGTTGAAGTCGAAAGTCGTGCCGTGCGCGGGATCGATGCGCAGCGTGAAGACATTCGGCGTGAGCGCGTCGACGGGTGTATCGCGGAACAGCAGGAACGGCACCGCCTTGAGCGTGATCGAAATCTCCGTGCGCCGCTCGGTCAGCCGCTTGCCGGTGCGCAGATAGAACGGCACGCCGGCCCAGCGCCAGTTCTCCACATAGACGCGCGCCGCCGCGTAAGTTTCGGTGCGGCTGTCGGGCGCCACGCCCTCTTCCTCGCGATAGCCCGGCCCCGCCGGACCCGCTTCGTACTGGCCGAGCACGACATCGTTCGCGGACAGCGGGCGAATCGCATCGAAGACTTCCGCCTTCTTGTCGCGCACGGATTCGGCGTCGAACGAATTGGGCGGCTCCATCGCCACCATGCCGAGCAGCTGGAACAGATGGTTGGGCAGCATGTCGCGGAACGCGCCGGTCTGCTCGTAGAACGCGCCGCGCCCTTCCACGCCAATTGTTTCGGCCGCCGTGATCTGCACGTTGTCGATGTATTCGCGCCGCCACACCGGCTCGAACATCGCATTGGCGAAGCGCACGGCCAGGATGCTCTGCACCGTGTCCTTGCCGAGGAAGTGATCGATCCGGTATACCTGCGTTTCCTGCGCGTACTTGAGGATGCAGGCGTTCAGCTCGCGCGCCGAAGCCAGGTCCGTGCCGAACGGCTTCTCGATCACAAGCCGCCTGAAGTTGCCGTCCTTCTCCTCCAGCAGACCGGCCGCGCCGAGATGCTCGACGATCGGCTCGAAGAAGCGCGCGCCCACCGCAAGGTAGAACATCACGCTGCCGGACTTGGCCTTCGCGAGACGTTCCTTGAGGCGCTTGAAGGTGTCCTCGTCAGTGAACTCACCGGGGAAGTATTCGAGCCGCTGCTCGACCCAGCTCCAGGCTTCCTCGTCGAGCTTCGAGGTGTGGAAGGTGGCAGCCTTGTCGGAGGCGAACTTGCGCAGCGATTGCGTAAGCTCGTCGCGCCAGTCGGAGGTTTCACGCTCGCCGCGATTCACGCCGATGATCTCGAGCCCGTCATCGAGCAGCTTGTCCGATGCAAGGTTGTACAGCGAAGGCATCAGCAGGCGCTTGGTGAGATCGCCTCCCGCGCCGAAGATGACGAGCGTGCATGGCGGCGCGGGATGCTTGCCCGCACAGGTCTCGCTCGCCGGCTTGCCGCCTTCAGGTTGGTTCGTTTGTGTTCCTTCTTTTGCATCTTTCGACATGGTGTGGCGCCCCTTATCAATTGCACGGTTGCGTATTGAACCTTGGAAAGACCATCGGCGTTGCGTCACAGTTCAACTGAACCTCAGTTGAAAGCGCAGCCACGAAGCCGCGTATGCTTTTTGTAATTTCTATGCTTTCGTGAAGTAAGATATGCACGCTTGCGACAGCGCTCGCGGACATGGCGACAGACATCGAAGCCGACCTTTGCCCGGACTCCACATGAACGCACACGACACTTCACCCGACCTCGCCGCCTACTTCGCGCGCATCGGCTTTTCTGCCGCCGCGCGCCCGGCGGCGACACTCGACACCTTGCGCGCGCTGCATCTGCTGCATCCCCAGGCCATTCCCTTCGAAAATCTCGACGTCCTGCTCGGCCGACCGGTCCGGCTGGATCTCGCGTCGATCCAGCACAAACTCATTACGCAGGAACGCGGCGGCTACTGTTACGAACACAATCTGCTTTTACGCAGCGTCTTGCGGGCACTGGGCTTCCGCGTGCGCAGCTTCGCGGGCCGCGTGCTGTGGGGCCGCGACTCGAATCATGACGCATCGGACCTGCCCGCGCGCACGCACATGCTGCTGCTGGTCGATCTCGACGAAGGCACGTATCTCGCCGATGTCGGTTTTGGCGGCATGGTGCTTTCGGCGCCGCTGGTCTTCGAAACCGGCCTCGAACAGATCACGCCGCACGGCGCGTTCCGGCTGGAAAACGCAGGCGGCGCGAATGGCGAACCGCGCGCGTTCATCCTGAAGGCGCTGGTCGACGGCAACTGGGCGAGCGTCTATCACTTCGACCTCGACCCGCAGTATGACGCGGACTACGAGATGGCCAACCATTTCGTGTCCACTTACCCGCAATCGGTCTTCGTCCACAACCTGCTCGCCGCGCGTCTTGCGCCCGGCGTGCGCTATGGCCTGTTCAACGGGCGGCTGCACATCCATCACACGCACGACGACGGCGCGCCGAGCGAAGCCCGTGTCGCCGCGAGCGTGTCCGAGTTGCGTCAGATCCTCGCGAGCGAGATCGGCATTCGTCTGCCGGATGGCGACGATTCCGCCGCGCTCGATGCCGCCCTGTCCCGCCTGCTCTGAACCCTGTTCTGAATCATTGGGAGCCCACCGCCGGCATTCCCTAGCTTACTTGTGAGACAACGATGTTCAAGAAGAAGACGCGCGGCGGCAGCGATTTCCAGACGCATCACCGCAGTTCGGTCCTGACCACCGCCTTGCCCGCCTGGCGCTCGCGGCTGGTCGTCATCGGCGTCACAGCGGCGTTTCTCGCACTCGGCGCGCGTGCGCTGTGGGTGCAGGTGATCGACCACAAGTTCTATATCGGCGAAGGGCAGAAGCGTTACCAGCGGACCTTGTCGCTGTCGGCGACGCGCGGGCGCATCGTCGACCGGAACGGTTCGATGCTCGCCGTCAGCCTCGCCACCTACGAAGTGTGGGCGTCGCCCAAATTGTTCGACGGCGATCACGGCAACGAGATCGCGCGCCTGCTCGACATGCCGCCGCAGGAGTTGCAGCGGCGCATCGACGGGAACCGCGCCTTCGTCCTGCTCAGGCGCCAGGTGGAAGCCGAAGCCGCCGAGCGCATCGCGACCATCGGACGCGCCGGCATCACGCTCGTGCCGGACACGCGGCGCTTTTACCCCGAGGGTGAATCGGCGGCCCACGTGGTCGGCTTCACGAATAACGAAGACCATGGCCAGGAAGGCGTGGAACTCGCCGCCGACGCCCGCCTCACCGGCGAAGCGGGCCAGCGCGAAGTCATCCGCGACCGGCTCGGCCGGGTGATCTCGCAGATCGGCGAGATCGATCTGCCGCAGAACGGCGAAACCATTCAGTTGACGATCGACCGGCGCATTCAGCAGCTCGCGCATACGCAGCTGAAGGCGGCTATCCTGAAGCACAAGGCACGGGCGGGCAGCGTCGTCGTGCTGGACGCGAAGAACGGCGAAGTGCTCGCGCTCGCCAACTATCCGAGCTTCGATCCGAACGACCGCACGCGCCTCACCGGCGAACAGTTGCGCAACCGTGCGCTCACCGACACCTTCGAGCCCGGTTCGACCATCAAGCCGCTGGTGGCCGCGCTGTCCATCGATCTCGGCAAGGTGCGGCCCGACACGCGTATCGATACCGGTCCGGGCACGATCAAGATCGGGCCGAATGTCATTCACGACACGTCGAATCACGGCGTCATCACCGTGGCGGAGGCGGTGCAAATGTCCAGCAACGTCGCGCTGACCAAGTTGGCGCTACAGCTTCCCGCGAAAACGATCTGGGACAAGTATCGCGAATACGGCATCGGCCGCGCGCCCGAGCTGACCTTTCCCGGCGCGGCGACCGGCCGGCTGCGCTCGCCCGAACGCTGGAAACCGATCGAGCAGGCCACCATGGCTTATGGCTACGGGCTTTCGCTCTCGCTGGTGCAGATTGCGCAGATCTACACGGCCTATGCCGGCGACGGCCGCTTCCACGCCGCCACGCTGATCGCCGGCGACAAGCGTCGCGACGCGCTGCCGGTCACCCAGCCCGCCACGGCGCGTGCAGTGCGCGACATGCTGGAACGGGCCATCGGCGAACACGGCACCGGACGCGCGGCGGCGGTGGACGGCTATCGCGTCGGCGGCAAGACGGGCACGGCGCGCAAGCAGATCGGGCGCGCCTATGCGGCGAACAAGTATCGCGCGTCCTTCGTCGGCATCGCGCCGATGAGCGATCCGCGCCTGATCGTCGCCGTGATGATCGACGAACCCGGCGGCAACAGCTACTACGGCGGCACGGTGGCCGGGCCGGTGTTTTCGGGCATCGTCGGCGGGACGCTGCCGCTGCTCGGCGTGCCGCCCGACGCGTGATCCGTCCCGAATCGGGCGCGGGCCTTGCTGCGTTGTCCGGAAGCCGCTTCGCGAACCTGTCCGAACTGTAAAGGGCGTGTGCTCTAATCCGGGGTTCGGCCCGACACCTCGACCGGGAGCGATCCTCCGAGAGATCCAGACGGAAAACACCATGAAAAAACTTGCCGCAGCGCTCGCGCTGCCTTTGCTGATCGCCGCCTGTGCGCAATTCCACAACGAAGACGCCGGACAACCCGAAGTCGAGAAATCATCGACCAATAACAAGGTGAACGGTATCGTCCAGTGCATTGACGCCGAGGCGAAGAAGCACGACGCCAAATACCAGCAGACTTCCATTCCGCAAGGCGTAATGCTCGAATTCGGCGATTCGAACGTCATCAAGGTGCGCTACGACAACGGCGAAACGACTTACCGCTTCTATCCGGGCAAGCGCCACACGTCGAACCTGTGGATCGAGGGCGCGGGCAAGAAGTGCGCGCCGTCCGACACGCCCAGCACCGACAGCACCGAGAAATAACCCGGCGATCATGCGCTCCACCAAAGCCATCAACGCCGTCGAACGGCTCAAGACCCGCAGCGGCAACCAGAATTACGCGGCGGTGTCGATGCCAGGCGGCCTCTTCTACCTCGTGGAACGCTCGCCCGCCGGCTCGGCCCGGCTCTCGGACACGATGCCCATGGACGCCTTCGTCGCGTTCGTCAACGCCCGCGACCCGGCCAAGCCGCGCAAGGTCAGCAAGCTGGACCTCGCGATGGAAGAGCAGATTGGCCGCAGCGGCAAGCCGGCCACGAAGCCACCTGCAGAGCCACCCGCAGAGCCGCCCGAAAGCAGCGAATAAGGTTTTAACCGTCTCACGCGGCAACGTTTCTTGCCGCACCTTCCTCCCGCCCGAGTGTGCGATGACAGACGGAGCCACCCGTTGGTCATTGCGTACATTTTTGATAACGATCGAGTCAGTTGTTTAACGGCATCGATCGGTCATCCGAAGAAAAGAGCAAAGGCCGCCCGCGACAGATCAAAAAACATGCGCGGGTGAACGGGGTGCCTGGGGTAGCACACGATCCGCGCGTCGGATGGGGTGCTGCACGGCCGAGAGGAAGACCAGATGAAAAAGAAGAAAAGCGAGACCAAGGGCAGCCTTTTGCCCTCGGCAATGGCCGATGTCGAACTTCAGCATATCGAGCGCGCCCTCGCGCAGCTCCGCACCATGAACAACCAGGCATCCGGAACGCTCAACGTCGAGTACTGGCGCGAGCGGCTGACGGCTGTCGTCCAGGGCTATGCGCTCGTGCCGGCGCAGAAGCAGCGCGTGGACGCCTTGCGCATTGCCTTCGATACGATCGATGCCGGTCCGCGCCATTCCGGTTCGCGCGGCAGGAGCCCGACCAATAGGCTTTGGGCGAAAGCGGCCTGAACCGCCGCTTTCGCCATTCGCGCCATGGGCGCGACTTCCGGACCACGCCCGCGTCTCGTTTGGTTTCGTTTCGAGCCGGGCGTATCCAGCCAGTTTTGCATCTCGCGATTCGCGGCGCGCCAGGCATCGAACCTGCTCGAAAGAACCTATTTCGATCTTGCCGGGAGCCGCCATGTCCAGTCTTTCTCACGAACGATTCGTTCGTATCGTCGTTGCGAGCCTGATCGCCGCGTTCAGCACGTATGGCCTCGCGCAGATCACGCAGGGCGCGGGTGCCCAGCGCCAGGAGAACCGCCAGTCCGACTCCAGCACGCACGGCGCGTCCGAGTCCGCGGGCAGTCCAGTGGTTGAATCGAACAAGCCGCAGTCGAAGGAGGCGGCGCAGGGTCGCCGCGCGACCTCGGGAAAGCAGCAAAAGCCGGAGGGCAATACGGGTTTCGGCAACGGCCTGTACGGCACCGGCGCGGGCAACAACAAATAGCCGTGACTCATCGGGAAGGCGTCAGTCCGCGTTCCGCTGTCGCGCGCCGCCGATCTCCGGCGCGATGGCCGCGTGATTCACGATGGCCACCATCGACACGCCGCCGATGATATTGCCGATCAACGTCGGCACGAGAAACACAAAGAAGTAGTCGCCGATGCCCGCCGCGCCCGTCATCACCGCATACGCCGCTTCGACCGAACCGGCGATCACGTGCGTCAGCTTGCTGACCGCGACGGTGTAGGTGACGAGCAGGATCGTCAGCAGCCGCGCCGAGCGCGCGCTTGGCAGCAGCCACACCATCAGCGCGATGAGCCAGCCCGAGAACACGCCCCGCACGACGGTCACGCCGAAGTCGGCGGACAGCGGCGTCATCGCGAGCTTCGCGAGCGCTTCGGTCACGTCGGGCGCGAAGACGCCGCGGATCTGGAGGATCGCCGCGAAAATGCTCGTGCCGACGAGATTGAAGAACAACACGATTGCCCACAGGCGCAGCGCCTTGAACAGCGTGGCGAGATCGCGGCGGGTCAGCACCGGCAGCACGGCCGTCAGCGTGCTTTCGGTGAACAATTGCTGGCGGCCGAGTATCACGAACACGAAGCCGATCGTGTAGCCGAAGCTGGATATGAGCCCGCTCCACGGACGCTTGGGCAACGCGCTGTCGAGAATCGACTGGACCAGGAACGAAAAGCCCATCGAGAGCCCGGCGGCGAGCGCCGAGAACATCAGCGCGACGAAGGTGCGCTCCATCGCGACTTCGCCCTCCTCGCGCACGATCTCGTGGATCACGAGCGGATGCGGCGCCGAATGCTCGGCGGCCTGCTCCTGTTCGGCGCTGTCGAGGTGCGGTGAGTCTGCGCCGGCTTGGGGGTCGTTCATGATCGTTCTCCCTGGTCGCCGCCCGATGCGGGAATGGATGGGCGGCTGGCGCGTCCATCAAGCAGGAAGAATGCCCGTGGCCTCAGCCGGTGACGCTCCGGTCGAGGTCCTCGTAGCGGCGCCACTTCCAGATCAGCGCCGACAGCAGCCAGCACGCCACGAAGAGCGCGACGATCCCATAGCCGAGCGCCCCGAAGTGTTCCGACAGCGCGCCGGCCACGTCCCACAGTCCGCCACTCAGCTGAAGGCGGCCGGCAATCAGCCCGAGCAGCTCGATGCCGCCGACCAGCACGGCGATCAGCACGGACACGAGCGTCACGGTGAGGTTGTAGTAGAGCTTGCGAAGCGGTTTCGTGAAGGCCCAGCCGTAGGCGCCGGTCATGAGCAGGCTGTCGGCGGTATCGACGAGCGACATGCCGGCCGTGAACAGCATCGGGAAGACGAGAATCGACCAGACCGGCAGGCCGCGCGCCGCTTCCGCCGCGGCGATGCCCATCAGGCCGATCTCGGTCGCCGTGTCGAAGCCCAGGCCGAACAGGAAGCCGAGCGGATACATGTGCCAGCTCTTGCCGATCAGCTTGAACAGCGGCCGCGCGACACGCGCCAGCGGCCCGCCGGCGGTGGCGAGCAGATCGACGTCTTCCTCGCGAACCGGCTCGCCGCGCCGCACGCGCTGGAACGCGCGCCACACGCCGCGCAGCACGAACAGGTTCATCGCGGCAATCAGGAACAGGAACAGCGCCGACACCGACGTGCCGATCAGCCCGCCAATCTCCCGAAACGCCGTGAAACGTCCCTGCACGGCCAGCGCGGTCGCGGCGATCAGCGCGGTGGCCGTGACGACGATGGTCGAATGGCCGAGTGAGAAGAAGAAGCCGGCGTACAGCGGCCGCTTGCCTTCCTGCATCAGTTTGCGGGTGACGTTGTCGATGGCGGCGATGTGGTCGGCGTCGACCGCGTGACGCAGCCCGAGCGAGTACGCCAGCAAGGACGTGCCGAGCAGCAGCGGATAGTGGCGGAACGCGATCAGCGCCCAGATCCAGGTGAGCAGATTGAAGGCGATCAACCCGGCGACGAGGCGGGCCGACCTGCGCGGCACGAAAGGCGAGGCTTGCAGCGAGCGGGACGCGATGGGTTCGTTCATGGGCGCGGTCGAAGGATCAGGGGCCATGCTGGGCTTCAGGGAAGGCGACGAAGGGCCACGAGCGGCGTCAAGGATACCGTGCCGGATCGCCCGGCCAATAATGGCGACGCCCCGAAGCTTATAGCGCCGCGTCAGGAAAACTTAGACGGAATGCTTGGTTTGAGCGCACGGGAGGCGCCGTTACGATGGCCCCTCGCCCATTTTGACTCCGCGTGAATTCCGCCATGCCCCGCTATCTCGACGACGTCCAGCGCATCGAACTGCAAGCCCGCCGCGCAAGCTGGCGCTGGCGCAGCGAGTGGCCGACCTGGGCGGTGATCGTCGCGGTGTACGGCGGCTGGTTCGGCGTCGCGCTGAACGTGCGTGCGCTCGGACTCGGGCCCGCGCTCGGGCTGCTTGCGGTGCTGTCGTGCTGGTACATGTCGCTGCAGCATGAACTCATGCACGGCCATCCGACGCGCTGGCCGCGCATCAACATGCTCTTCGGCCTGGCTCCGCTCGCCGTGTGGTTTCCGTACGCGGTGTATCGCGACTCGCATCTGCGCCATCACGATGACGATCATCTGACCGAACCCGGCCGTGACCCGGAAAGCTTTTACGTGACGGCGGAGCAATGGGCCGGCGCCGGGGCCGTGCTGCGCGGAGCGCTTGCCGCGCGCAACACCTTCGCCGGACGACTGCTGCTGGGCCCCTGGTTCTCGATTGCGGCGAGCTTGCGGGAAGCGTTTCGCGCGGTGATCGAGCGGCGTTGGGAAATCGTCGCGAGCTGGGTGTTTCATGGTGTTGCGCTGGCGGCGCTCGCCTGGTGGCTCGAGGCCCGCTGCGGCATTCCGTGGCGCGCGTTTGTCTTCGGCGTCGGCTATGCGTCGCTTGCGCTGGCCTCGGTGCGATCGTTCCAGGAACATCGCGCGTCGGCGCAGGTCCACGAGCGCACAGTGATCAACGAAGCCGCCTGGACCTGGCGCCTGCTTTTTCTCAACAATAACTATCATGCCGTTCATCACGATCTGCCGGGCGCGCCGTGGTTCGCGCTCGGCGAGATCTACGCGCGCCGCCGCGACGCGTATCGCGCCCGCAATGGCGGCTTCGTCGTGCGCGGTTATGGTGAATGGATGGCCCGTCACGCGTTCGCTCCCGCCGAGGATGCGGTGCATCCGGATGCCGCGTCGCTGCGGCCGGACGCTGCTTCGGGCGGTCTCACGGCGTCCCGACGCGGTCTCGCGGGCTGACCCGCGCCGCTGTACCATGCGGCAACGCCGACTATTCCCATTCCCCCGATGCGATGGATCGCCGCCTTGCCGATGTACAACGTCAGCTCCGCGCTCGCGGCGGACTGGCGCGAATTGCTGCATCACGTCCGCGCGCATCTCGCGGACTGGCTGCAAGCGCGCGGCGATACGCTCGATATTGTCGATGCCGGCGCCGATCTGACCGCCTTCTGGCTGCGCGACAACCTGCTGTTGTCGCAGACCTGCGGCTATCCGCTCGTGCATGCGCTCGCCTCGCGTGTGCAGTTGCTCGGCGCACCGTCGTTCGACCTTCCCGGCTGCGGCGACGGACGCTATCACAGCGTCCTGGTGGCGGGTGCGCATGTCAGCGCGGATTCGCTCGAGGCGTGCCGGGGATTGCGCGCCGCCAGCAACGCCGCCGATTCCAACAGCGGCATGAACCTGCTGCGACACGCCGTCGCGCCGCTCGCGCGGGACGGGCGCTTTTTCTCGTCGGTGCTGTGGACCGGCGCGCATCTCGCGTCGCTGCGCGCGCTGGCGATCGAGCGCCGTGCCGATGTCGCGGCGATCGACTGCGTGACCTTTGCCTTCGCACAGGCACATGCGCCGGAACTGACCGACGGTGTGCGCGTGATCGGCACGACAGCGAGCGCGGGCGGGCTGCCGTTCATTGCGTCCCATCGGCTGCCGGCGGATGAGCGGGAACGCGTCTTCCAGGCGCTCGCCGACGCCTCGCGAGCCGACCCGGCGCTCTCGCGGCGGCTTCGGCTCAATGGCGTCGTCCGGCGCACGCTCGCCGATTACGCGTCGATCCTCGACTATGAAAGGGACGCGATGGTGCGCGGGTATCCGCAACTTGGCTGAGGGGCTGAGAGCCTGAGGGCTGGGCGAGCGGCTAACCGGCCGAGCGACTGACCGCCGCAACGGCACACCGTCACGGACCGTCCCGGCATGGTTTGCGGAGTTTCGGCACAATCGAGTCTTTCAGCGCCTGGCGCGCAACAACGCGGCGGAATGTGCCGAAGCGCTCCCCAAAGTGCCACCCGCGCCGCCACGCTTACGGAATGTCGCAATGATCCCCTTCTCGCTACTCGATCTTTCCCCTGTCCCGCAAGGCTCGACGCCCGCCGACGCGTTCGCCCATTCACTTGATCTCGCGCAGCACGCCGAGCGCCTGGGTTACGTGCGCTACTGGCTCGCGGAGCATCACAACATGTCCGGCATTGCGAGCGCGGCGACGGCCGTCGTGATCGGCCATATCGCGGCCGGCACGAAGACGATCCGGGTCGGCTCCGGCGGCATCATGCTGCCGAATCACGCGCCGCTCGTGATCGCCGAACAGTTCGGCACGCTCGCCTCGCTGTTTCCCGGGCGCATCGACCTGGGACTCGGCCGCGCGCCCGGCACCGATCAGACGACCGCGAGAGCGCTGCGCCGCGATCTGATCGGCAGCGCGGAGTCGTTTCCGGACGACGTCGTCGAGTTGCAGCGCTATTTCGCTGATCCCGTCGAAGGCCAGCGGGTGCGTGCCGTGCCTGGCGCCGGCCTGCATGTGCCGATCTGGCTGCTCGGCTCGTCGCTGTTCTCCGCGCAACTGGCGGCGGCGCTCGGGCTGCCGTTCGCGTTCGCATCGCATTTCGCGCCGGATTACCTGCTGACCGCGCTGGAGGTATATCGGGCGCAGTTCCGCCCGTCGGCGACGCTGAAGAAGCCGCACGCGATGGTCGGCGTGAACGTCTTCGCCGCCGACACCGCCGAGGAAGCGCGTTTCCTCTTCACGTCGCTGGAGCAGCAGTTCATCAATCTGCGCCGCGGCACGCCCGGACAACTGCCGCCGCCGGTCGAAACGGTGGCCTGGAGCGACGCTGAGCGCGCGGGCGTCGAGCGTTCGCTCGCGTGCTCGGTGGTCGGCAGCCCGGCCGATGTCGAAGCGGGTCTGCGCTCTGTGATCGAGCAGACTCAGGCCGACGAACTGATCGTGACGGCGCAGATTTTCGATCATGCGAAGCGCCTGCGCTCGTTCGAAATCACCGCCCAGGCGCGCGACGCGATCGGCCAGACGGCCTGAAACGCGCGCGCCGCGCGTTGTCATCGATTGTTGCGTGCTGGACGCCGCTGCTTTTGACAGGCAATAATGAGGAACCGGAAGGCGGCGAGCACGTGGTCGCCCTTCGCGTCCGCTTCATCCGCCCGGCCTGATCCGCTTTGCGCGCGCCCGTAACGATGCGCGCGGGGTTTGGGGCGCGGCGCAACAACAATGACACAGCAAGATGGGAGGAAGAATGTCGATGCCGAGAAGCGCCGTCACGGGCGCCATCACGCTCATGACGGAATATGACGATGCCGGCGGGCAAGAAGTCCGTTCGCTGCGACTCGAACCGGCGGCGGACGGCAAGGCGGTACTATTGATCGAAATCGATGAGCGCAAACCCGGCATTCATCGCGAAGTGCGTTATGAGATAACGCCGGCGGAATTGATTGCCGCCATACGGGCTCATGGTGCGGAATTACCGGGAGAACAACACAATCGTTAAAAGCGATTTAACAGTGGCGATTGACAGCATACAATACACACACGCGGGGTAATCGGCCGTCATGCGGCGCTGGGTACGATGACCTTGCTTCTGGCGGTTCGTGGCTCCTCAACGTGCAACGTGGCGTACCGTGCGCAGCGAGGCGCGCGTCCGTCATTGCGTTGCCCGGGTGGATGAATGTTCGCATTCGGGGCAAATGCCGGCAATAATGGCGAGGCGCCCGGGCGCATTAATTGATATTGCGGTAAATACACTAATTGACGCGAGGCACGCACTGCGCCACGCTTCAAGAAACACATCCAATCAAGTCATCGAGCCGCCTGCCGGTCCGCGCGGGATATCGGTTCGTCTTCTGATAATCAAAAAGCTGAATCAGGAAAGCCGTGGACGAAAGAAAGCGAGACAGCATCATTGCGTATTTGCGCAGCCGAATGGTCGAGTTCGGCATTTCGGAAGGAGCGTTGGCCGACTCATTGGCCGAAGTGCCTGCGGAGAATCCGCCGCCCTCCTTCACCAAGACCAACGGGACCCATGGTGCACCCAAGGCGAAGCGGCCCATGCCGCAGTTGCCGTCCATGCCGCATGCGGCAGGCAGCGCCATGCCGATCTTCCGCAATGCCTCCGGGGACACGTGGGACGGCTTGGGCGACATGCCCGAGTGGCTCAAGCGCGCGGTTCATGCGGGACAGGACATCGAGTTCTATCGCGTTTGAGGCGGTTTTTAGTGGGAACGCCAGGTTGTTGGCGTTAGTGTGTGCATTGCCTTCCCTTGGTCTCTGCTGCGTGACCCTGTGTGCCGGATACAGGCGGATTGCGTCTGCGCGTCGTCCTGTGCGGCCTTCATAGGAAATCCATCGGGAATAATCAAGCCGAAAAATTTTCGGCGATGCTGGTCCATCGTCGCTGAAAACGTTTATTGGTACATCTCGGAAAGGCGGCGCACGACAGCCGTACACCGATTTCACATCGCCCGATCCCGTCCTGCCGTCGTCACTCAACGAGCCTCACTCGACAAGGGGGCACACGTGAACGCATATGAACACCGCAAGGTCGCTTGCGGTGCGATGGGCATTGCCTGTCGCCTGGCGGCCTTTGGTCTGGCAGCGATCCGGTTGGCTCATGCGAGCCGAGCCTGACCGAACGGCACGCCATGCTTCCCCGTCCCGATACCGATACCCTGCCCAGCGTCGCACGACGCATGGAAGCGGGGCGGATGTTGATGCAAGGGGCGTCGGTGGAAGCGGTGGCGGATGCGTTGCATCTGTCGGTACAGACGGTGCGACGCTACAAGGCGCTCCTTGAAGAAGGCGGTCTCGATGCGCTCGGGAAAATGGCCGTGGGCGGGCGAGCTTCGGCGCTGGATCGCGCGGCACTCGAGTGGATAGCGGAGGCGTTGCAGGGATCGGCGCGCGTGCACGGCTTCGAGAGCGACGCGTGGACCAATGCGAGGTTGCGTGAGCTGATCGAGCGGCGCTACGGGGTGCGTTATTCACGCGTGTATGTGTGGCAGATTGCGACTAACCTCGGGTTGGGGCATTTGTTGTCGAAGTCGCGGCGGTAAGGGGCGTCGTGCGGGACTTCATTGTCGGTACGGTCCTGATACTCCAGCACGCCTGGTGCCGAAGTGACGCCTCCGCCATCGATCAATCCTTCACGCTCTTCATCAGGATGATTGCCTTGGCTAAGTGCATCGACGAGCTCGGAAAGAGTGGGTTGGAAGAGGAACGGCGCAATGGAGGAATGCAGCTAGTGGGCGTGGCCTCCCTGGCTTCCGTCTGCGCAATGGCGCTGCGGTCCTGAGCACGTTGATTGGCGTGAGTGTTCGCACCCGATGAACCGGGAGCACAGCCCGGCGTGTCGGTGCATCGCGTGTGATTGTGGGCATGAAGGCTCCCGGTCATCGTCTTGCGGCTCCGCCATATAGAGATCTAAGCGTCAACGTTTCGTGCGGGTCGAAATTAGAGATCCTTGCTGATCGACGACACCGCGTCGTGTCGCCTCGTGCTTCGCTACCTTAATGGGCGGTCGCACCAACCGGACCTCTCGATCGATGATAAGTTGCCTTTGAAGGAACGGCAGAATCCCTACGTACGTCTTGACCCAATCCTCATCCAGATAGTCCCGATAGCAAAGGCAACCAGAAATCCAAAGCTTTAGACTCCCGCTTTCAATTCCTTTTGCTTCCTCTGGTGAAACTTGAAAGCCATATTCGAGACTATGATTCTCACTTGTGTCAGTCACCACGCCGAAGATTCCAAGCGCTTCAGCAAGACCGCGTCTGTATTCTGGAACGTAGTCGTAGATGGGTTCTTCAGGAAACGTTCGAGAAATCGCATGTGCGTGCCGGACCTGGGTAATCTCAGCCGTTGTCGCTCCATGGTTATTTAACCGAAAGAACACCGAGCATTCGAGAGTGCCATCTTTGCGCTTGCCTACAACCTTGAACTGCATCAACTTCACAATAAATCGAGGACGTTGCTCAGTCGAGGCGATGTCGGCACTCTTTCGAGCCGCCTCGGCACTTTCCTCAGAAGATCGAGCTGATTTCCACGCGACGTAACCCAGCACAAGGTTTGCGACCACGGTTATCCCAACTTGGAGCCAGTCCGTCAGACCAGGTCCAGAGCCTTTTTCGATCACATTGGCGATGACTTCGGTAAGCTGCTGAGGAGCCAACGACAGGAGCGAAGCCGTTGAAGCAGGCGGAGCCTCCAACTTTCCAAACAGCAATTGCGGCTGAAGGATACTCACTCATTTTTCAACTTTATCCATCGGTCGAACAGCGATTTCCCTCGGAGACCCAAGATCGTGAAAGTGCATACGACGACCAGCATCAGCACATCGCCACCAAACATTTGCGTCTTCTGGTTCAGGATGGCCGTCTTGAGTGGTTGACTGCGCTCATAGCGCACTTCGAGCCGATCCCCGATTTCCACCGGATACGAACTGCTGCCGGGAAAGGAAATGCGTTCGCCCTTGTCGGTCGTGAATATCACCTGCGGGTGGTACCCGCCATGATTGAGCTTGACCACTTCGCCTGACGTCACCGTGGAATGCAGGAAAAATCGAATGTTCGATAAGCTGAACTGTCCGAACGAGAGGAGGATCGTCACGGCGATTCCAATCGTCAGCCAGTCAATACGCTTGACTTCAAGCCTCATGGTCCGCTTATGTCGCTGTTGGCATGGCACCTGCTCGAGGCTCCATAGCGCATGGAAAAATCACTCACCACCCAACTGTGAAATCAAACCCAATCGAACGAAATACGAAATATCCGAATCAAGCTTCATCGACTAGGAACAGAGCGGCGGCATGACGTGCATGCGTTCCGACATCCGCGCATTGACCAAACCACCTCCGCCCCAAAGCCGACACAAAAAAAAACGGGACGCCCGTAAGCGTCCCGTCATCTCCCAGGTCCAACACACGCTTCGCCCTACGCCCTCAAAAATTAAAGTTATCGATATTCGCCGCATCAAACGTCGTAGGCGGTCCGAGAATGACTTCCCCGCTCTTCCCCACGGTCCGCTTGCCCAACTTCCCAGCTTCGAACGAATCCCCTTCCTTCCCGGTAATCGTCCCCGACGCCAGATTCGCCGCCGCGAACGCCGCGAGATAACCGAGTTGACCCGGATCCCACAACTGAAACGCCTTCACGGTCCCGTTCTTCACGAACGCGCGCATCTGATTCGGCGTGCCGAGTCCCGTCACGACCACCTTGCCCTTGGCCGGCGAACTCGAGATATAGCGTGCCGCAGCCGCAATCCCCACCGACGTCGGCGCGACAATGCCCTTCAGATTCGGATAAGCCTGCAACAGACCCTGCGTTTCGACGAATGATTTCTGATCGTCGTCATTGCCGTAGGCAATCTTCACGAGCTTCATCTTCGCGTACTCGGGTTTCTTCAACTCCTCCTGCATCCACTTGATCCACGTATTCTGGTTAGTGGCATTCGGCGTCGCCGACAAAATCGCGAACTCGCCCTCGCCGCCGATCAACTTGGACAACAACTGAATCTGCCCACGTCCGATCGCCTCCGAATCCGCCTGATTCACAAAAATCTGCCTTCCATCCGGCGCAGTATCGGAGTCGAACGTGACGACCTTGATTCCCTGCGACATCGCCTTCTTCAGATACGGCACGACCGCATTCGCATCGTTGGCGGCGATGACGATCGCGTTCTGCCGCTGCGTAATGAGCGTGTTGATATAACTCACCTGCGACGAAGCCCCCGCATCCGACGGCCCCACGACCTTGCCATCGCCCTTCATCTCCTTGATCGCCGCCATGCCGCCGTCATCGGCGATGACTTCGTACGGGTTGTTGATCTGCTTCGGCAGGAAGGCGATCTTCAGGCCGCTCTTGACCTCGGCGGCGGTGGCCGTCAGCGCGACGGTCACCGCAAGAACAGCCGCCGCCACGGCCGGGCCGCGCGGGAATCGAATGAGCTTCTTCATGTCGTAATGTCTCCTGTCATTGCGCGCGGACAGCGGTAAAGCCAATCCTTGCGCTGGTTATCGACGAGCACCGCCAGTCATTCAGTCACGCCCCGGAGCATCAGGCGTTTCTCGCGCACGGCCCGCCAGCGCGCCACGAGATTCGGAATCAGCACCGACGAAAGCAACAACGCCCCCGTCACGATGGTCAGCGTCTCGCTCGAAACATCCGCAAGCGTCAGCGCATTGCGCAGCACGCCGATGATCACGAGCGACAGCAGCACGCCCACCATCGAGCCGCGTCCGCCAAAAATGCTCACGCCGCCGAACAGCACCGCCGCGATCACCGAGAGCTCGAAGCCTTCGCCGTTGTCGCCGCGTGCGCTCGTGAAGCGCAGCGTGTAGACGATGCCCGCGAGCGCCGCCATCGCCCCCGACATCATGAAAAGCCTGAGCTTGGTCCTCGCCACGTCGATGCCCGAGAACTGCGCGGCCGTCGGATTTGCGCCGATCGCGAACAGGCTGCGGCCGAACGGCGTCGCCTGCAACAGCACCGTGAAGATCACCGCGCCCGCGATCACGAGAATGAAGGGCATCGGCAGAAACGTATCGCCCAGCGTATTGATGCCGAATGCCGTGTACGCCGCCGGAAAATCCGCGATGGCCTGATCGCCGAGCAGCACGTACGCCAGGCCGCGAAACAGCGCGAGCGTGCCGATCGTCACCGCCAGCGAGGGCAGGTTGAAGCGCACGATCACCAGACCGTTCAACAAGCCCGCCAGCGTGCCGAACAGCAGCACGAGCACGATGACCAGCGGCATCGGCAGGCCCATGTGCCAGAGCACGCCCATCAGCGCGCTGGATGCGCCGAGCACCGAAGCCACCGAAAGATCGATCTCCGCCGCGACGATGATGAGCGTCATCGGCAGCGCGATCAGCGCGATCTCGGTGAAGTCGGCGAGCATGTTCGACACGTTGGCTGCCGAGAGAAACAGCGGCGACAGCACACGCCCCGCCGCGAGCGACACCACCAGCACGATGACAAGCATCGCTTCCCATTGCAGATGCCGGCGGCGGCTCGTCGAGAGTGCGGAATCCGGTTTAGCCATGATCGCGTTTCCTCATCATGCGGCGCGCCACTGAACGCGCGAGCAAGGTATCGAGCGCGATCGCCGCGACGATCAGCGCACCCTGAATGGCCTGCTGCCAGAACGGCGACACGCGCAGCACCACCAGCGCGATGTTGATGACGCCCAGCACCAGCGCGCCGAGCGTCGCACCCGCGATGGTGCCGACGCCGCCCGTGATCGCCACGCTGCCGACCACCGCCGCCGCCACCACCTGCAGCTCGATGCCCTTCGCGGTGCTGGCATCGACGGTGCCGAAGCGCGCGAGCCACAGCACGCCGGCCAGGCCCGCAATCGCGCCGGACAACAGGAAGCCGATCATTACGCGCCGGTCCACGCGGATGCCGGCAAGCCGCGCGGCCTCGGGATTCGAGCCGATCGCGTAGTGCTCGCGCCCGCCGCGATACTGCTTCAGATACACCGACAACCCGATCAGCACGACAAGCGCGATCAATACGAGGTTCGGGACGCCGAGCAGCGAGCCGGTGGCGATCGCCGCGAAGGCATCCGGCAAACTCGTTGCGTTGATCTGGCCGCCGTGGACCCATGCGTAATCGGCGCCGCGCACGATGTAGAGCGTCGAGAGCGTCGCGACGAGCGAAGGCACGCGACCGAACGTGACGAGCACGCCGTTCACCCCGCCGATCACACCGCCAATGCCGATACCCGCGAGCAGCGCGACGATCACCGGTACATGCGGGAACATGACGAACAGGCTGCCGACCGCATACGCGCTCACGCCGACGATCGACGCCACCGAGAGATCGATATGCCGCATCAGCATGACGATCGTCATGCCCGCCGTCAGCAGGCCGATGATCGCGACGTTCAGCAGCACGTCGCGCAGGTTCTGCAGGTTCAGGAAGTCCGGCTTGGCCGCCGCCGTCGCGCCGATCAGCACGAGCAGCACGATGAAGAGCGTCAGTTCGCGGCTCTTCGCGATGGAAACCGCGATACTGTCGCGCTTGGTTTCGGTGGGCGGCATCGCGGGCAGCGTCGGAGAATGTCGTGTCATCATGCGGCGCGCCCCAGATTCTGCGGCGACGCGCCCAGTGCGGCGCCCATCACCCGTTCTTCGTTGGCATCCGCGCGGGCGATGTCCGCGCTGATGCGCCCTTCGTGCATCACGAGCACGCGGTCCGCCATGCCAAGCACTTCCGGCAGTTCGCTCGATATCATCAGCACGGCCATGCCCTCCTTCACCAGTTCCGCCAGCGTGCGGTACACCTCGGCCTTCGCGCCGACGTCGATGCCGCGCGTCGGTTCATCGATGATCAGCACCTTCGGATTCGTCGCCAGCCATTTGCCGAGCACGACCTTCTGCTGATTGCCGCCCGACAGCGTGCCGACCGGCGCATCGAGATCGCTGGCCTTCAGGCGCAGACGCTTGCCCCAGTCGGCCGCCAGCGACGACTCGCTGCGCGCCGTAATGAGCCCATGCCGCATCAGGCGTCCGAGCACCGTCAGCGACGCATTGCGCGCAATGCTCAGTTCCAGCGCGAGCCCTTGCGCGCGACGGTCCTCCGGCACCAGCGCGAGGCCCGCGCGCACGGCGGCAGCCGGCCGGCCGAGCACGAGCTTCTTGCCCGCGATCTTTACTTCGCCACCATCCACCGGATCGACGCCGAAGATCGCGCGCGCCACTTCGCTGCGCCCCGCGCCGACCAAACCCGCCAGCGCGACGATCTCGCCCGCGCGCACATCGAAGGAAATGTTCCTGAACACGCCCTGGCGCGTGAGATTGCGCACCGAGAGCCGCACGTCGCCGGGCGCGACATCGGCTTTCGGATAGAAGGTGTCGAGGTCGCGGCCCACCATCCGGCTGACAATCGCGTCGATGTTCATGTCCGGCGTGAGCGCGTCGTACACCTTCATGCCGTCGCGCATGATCGTCATGCGCTGCGTCAGCGCGAACACTTCGTCCAGACGATGCGTGATGAAGAGGATGGCCACATCGCGCTCGCGCAGCGCGCGCACGATCGCAAACAGCCGCTCCACTTCCGGCAGCGAAAGCGCGGCGGTCGGCTCGTCCATGATGAGCACGTTCGCGTCCAGCGAAAGCGCCTTGGCAATCTCCACCACCTGCTGATCCGCAATCGACAGCCCGCGCACCAGCCGCTGCGCTCGCAGGCTCACGCCGAGCGACACGAGCAGCGCGTCCACTTCGCGATGCATCTCGTCGTAGCGGATGCGGCCCAGGCGGTCGCGCGGCTGCCGGCCCATGTAGATGTTCTCTGCGATCGAGAGATCGGCAAAGAGCGTCGGCTCCTGATAGATCACCGCGATACCGGCATCGCGCGCCTCGGCCGGATTGGCGAAGCGGCGCGCGATGCCTTCGACGCGCAGCTCGCCCGCATCGGGCTGATAGACGCCGGCGAGCAGCTTGACGAGCGTCGACTTGCCCGCGCCGTTCTCGCCGAGCAGCGCATGCACTTCGCCGGGAAAGAGTTGCAGGCTGCCGTCGCCGAGCGCGCGCACGCGGCCGAACGACTTGCTCGCGTGCAGCAGTTCGAGACGGGGTGTCATGGTCATGGCGATGCCCTCTTCAGATCCGGTAAATGCGCTCGGCGTTGCGCACGAACAGCGCGTCCTTCTCGCTGTCGCTCGCCCCGCCGACGATCCGCGCATACGCGTTCCACAAGCCGGTGTACGTGCCGAACAACCGGTCCACCGGAAAGTTCGACGCGAACATCGCGCGCTCGCAGCCGAACGTGTCGATGCATTCGTGCACGTAGGGCCGCAGGCTTTCGATGGTCCAGTCGTGGTCGAACATCGCGAAGCCGCTCAGCTTGACCGCGACGTTCGGGCACGCGGCCAGGAGGCGCATGCCGTCGCGCCATTCGCGGTAGCCGCGCGTCGCGTTGCGATCGACGAACATGCCCGCGTGGTTGACGATGAACTGCGTATCGGCGTGCTCGCGCGCAAGCTCCGCCGCCTCCGCCATCTGCGACGGATACAGTTGCAGGTCGAACGACATGCCGTAGCGTCGCAGCAAGCCGAAGTGCTCGCGCCATTGCGGCTCGCGCATGTAATGGCGGCCGACGTAGTCGTACAGCCGGTCGTCATGCACGTTGAGAATCTGACGGATGCCGCGCGTATTGGCAAAGGCGGCATGGGCTTCGAGCACGGCCGGCGCATCGTCCGCCGAAAGATCCGCGCCCGCCACGATGCCGTTCGGCATGCCGCGCCCTTCGACATCCGCGATGCCCTGCAGCCAGCGCGTTTCCTCCACCGGATCGGCGGGATCGTGATTGGCGTCCACGTGCACGATTTTCAGGACCTGGATGTCCTCGGCATCGCGCAACAGATCGCCGAGCAGATAGTCATGCTTCAGTTTGCGCGCATCGCCGACGAAGGAGGTCTGCGGGTTCGCGAGCCAGGGGTAATGATGCGTGGACAGATCCCACAGATGGAGATGCGGATCGACGACCTGCATGGTTGCGCTCCTCGCGAAAGCGGCCAGGGTTTCAGGGTAGATGGAAGACCGGCGTCAGGGGCACGCTGACAGGCGCGTGGTCGTCGTGTGTTTCCATCAACTCGGCCATGCTGTCCCACCACGTGCGCATGATGGGCAGCATCGGCAGCGCATCGACGGTGTGGTCGGCCGTGCGCGCGTAGAGGGCGAAGAGATGTCCGGTCGATTCGTCGAGAAAGATGCGGTAATCGCGGATGCCCGCGGCATGCAGTGCATCGGCCAGTTCCGGCCAGATCTCACGATGCCGCCTTGCGTATTCCTCGTGCATGCCCGGTTTCAGGGTCATGCGAAATGCCACTGTCTCCATGGCGGACCGCCTTGTTCTGATTGAGTGTTTCCCTGTGTCCGGGACTCGTTGTGCTGCGACTATAATTCGCCGACCGATAACACGACAATCCGATTGCAGGATTGGCCGATCGCAAAAACGTATCGCAGCGCCCTATCATCGCGCGCTTTCACGCGGACTGTCGAATGAACGAGATTGCGTCCCACACTGTGTCGCCGAGCATTTCCCCAAGCGCCTTGGTCAACCGCCTGAAGTTCAAGCATCTCGCGCTGCTGGTCGCCCTCGACGATGCCCGCAACCTGCATCAGGCCGCCGAAACCATCAACGTGGCGCAGCCGAGCGCAAGCCGCATGCTGGGCGACATCGAGGAAGCGTTCGGCTTCCTGCTGTTCGAGCGCAATGCGCGCGGCATGCAGCCGACACCGCTCGGCATGGCGGCGCTGGCTTATGCACGCCGCTCGCTTGCGGACCTCACGCGCTTTGCCGAAGACCTCGACGCCAAGCGTCGCGGGGGTCACGGCCAGTTGACCGTAGGCGCGATCATGGGCGCCGCCCCCGACGTACTGGCCATGGCCGTCACCGAACTGAAAGTCGAACGGCCGTTGCTGAACGTGCGCATTCTCGGCGAAACCAGCGATCAGGTCGTGCAGTTGCTGCATCGCCGCGAAGTAGACCTCGCGCTCGGACGGCTGACCACGCCGCTGCAACACAACGATTTCGACTTCGAGCCGCTCGCTCGTGAAGCCATGCGGCTCGTCGTGCGCGCGAGCCATCCGCTGGCCGGAAAGAGCGCGCTCTCGCTCGAACAACTGGTGGGCTGGCCATGGATCCTCCAGCCGATCACGAGCCCCGCGCGCGCCCTCTTCGAAGACGAACTCGCGCGTGCGCGACTCAGCTCGCCGGCGAACATCGTGGAATGCGCATCGATCTTCGCGACCCTTCAGCTGCTGCAGAACGGCGAAGCCGTCGCGATGCTGCCCGAGTCCGTCGTGCGCGACTATCTGCGCGCGCAGTTGCTGGTGGAACTGCCGATCGAGGTCGGCAAGAGCCTGTCGGGCTTCGGGCTGCTGCGCCGCCGCTTCGAAACCTTGAGCGAGCCCGCCGAGTATTTCATCGCGCTGCTGCGCAAGTATTCCGCTTCGGCGAATCTCTGAATCGCGTCATTGCAGATTCACGAACAACCCGCCATCGACCAGCAAGGACGCGCCCGTCACATAGCGCGCACGGTCCGAACCGAGGAACACCACGAATTGCGCGACGTCGTCGGGATCGCCCAGGCGGCCAAGCGGAATGCGCTTCTCCATGTAGGCGCGCTTGTCGGGATCGGCGAGATCCTCGGCGTTGAGATCCGTGGCGATGGTGCCCGGCATCACCGAATTGCAGCGAATGCCATACGGTCCGAGCGCGATCGCGCACGACTGCATCAGCGAATGCACGCCTGCCTTGGTCGGTGTGTAATGCGTCTGCATGCCGCCGCCGACGAGCGCGCTGATCGAACTCGTCGCAACAATCGCCCCGCCCGTGCCCTGCGATTTCATCTGGTTCGCCACCGCCTGCGTCACGTAGAACGCGCCGTTCAGGTTCACGGCGACCGTGGTTTCATACACGGCGGGCGGCATGTCGAGAAACGCATGAAACGGGCAGATGCCGGCGTTGCTGGACAACACGTCGATGTGCCCGAACGCCTCCACCGTGCGCCGGACCAGTTCGGCGCCGGTGTCGCGTTCAGCGACATTGCCCTCCACGGCAATCGCGCGGCGTCCCAGCGCCTCGATCTCGTCGACGATCGATTCCACCGCCGACCCGCGGCCATAGGAACGGTCGTTGTCGCCCCAGTAGTTGATGGCGACGTCCGCGCCTTCGCGGGCGCTGGCCAGCGCAATCGCCCGGCCGATGCCGCGCGATCCGCCCGTCACCACGACGACCTTGTTCTCAAGCAGCATGACGTCCTCTTCCTCTTCAATGGGTATAAGGCCGTTCGAGCTTGCATTCGGGATTGAGCCGCACGCCGAAGCCCGGCGTCTCCGGCACCTTCATGCGGCCGTTCACCGGCACGGGTTCGTCGAGCAGCAGCGGGTTGAACATCGGCACCACCTGGTCGGCCTTGGGCGCCATCATCAGGAACTCGGCAAACGGCGAGTTGTGACGCGTGACGACGAAATGATAGCTGTACACCGACGAACCATGCGGCACGACCAGCACGTTGTGCGCATCCGCGAGCGCCGAAATCTTGATGAGCTCCGTGATGCCGCCGCACCAGCCCACGTCCGGCTGCACCAGGTCCGCGCAGCCCATCTCGAACAGCATGCGAAAGCCCCAGCGAGTCGCCTCGTGCTCGCCGGTCGACACCATCATGCCGCCCGGCACGCTGCGGCGCAGTTCGGCATAGCCCCAGTAGTCGTCGGGCGGCAGCGCTTCCTCGATCCACTTCAGTCCGTATTCGCGCGCCGCGTGCGCCAGCCGCTTGGCGTAGTTCAGATCGAGGCTCATCCAGCAGTCGAACATCAGCCAGAAGTCGTCGCCCACCTTCGAGCGCATGTCCGCCAGCTTGGCGAGATTCTTCGAGAGGCCTTCCTCGCCTTCCGCCGGACCGTGCTGCAACGGCATCTTGCCCCCGAGGAAGCCCATCTGCTTCGCCAGATCGGGCCGCGCGCCGGTGGCGTAGAACTGGAGTTCGTCGCGCACCGGGCCGCCGAGCAGCTGGAACACCGGCTCCTTGCGCACCTTTGCGAGCAGGTCCCACAACGCGAGATCGACGCCCGAGATCGCGTTCAGCACAATGCCCTTGCGTCCGTAGTAGAGCGTCGCGTTGAACATCTGATCCCACATTTTCTCGATGTCGGTCACGCGCTGTCCTTCCAGAAAGCGCGCCAGATGCTTCTCGACGATGAACGCGCCGATCTCGCCGCCCGTCGTCACCGCGAAGCCTACCGTGCCGTCGCTCGCCTCGATCTCCACCACCAGCGAGCCCAGCACGTTCAGGCCAAACGACTGGCGGCTCTTGCGGTACTCGGGATAGCGTGCCATCGGCGTGGCAATGTGGTCGTCGATCCAGTGATCGGCGCCCTGATCGTGATAGTCGGCGCCGCCGCCGCGAACCGTGAAGGCGCGCACCTGGCGAATCGTGGGCATGGACATGGTCTGCTCCGTGTTGGGCTGAGTGTTTCAGAAGGTTCAGGATGCGCGGGCGTTGCGGGCGCGCGCATCGGCAAGCGTGAGGTCGCGGTGCGGACGCACCATCACGACGATGATCAGCGCCGCCAGCACGCTCGCGCCGCCGAGCACCATGAGGCCGGCGCCGGTCGAATGCAGGGCGGCGTCGGCGGCGGTGCGGGCCATCGGCGCGAAGAAACCGCCGAGTCCGCCGAGCGAGTTGATCAGCGCGATGCCGGCCGCGGCGGCCGCGCCGGTCAGATAACGCGTCGGAAACGTCCAGAACAGCGGCTGCGCGGCAATGAAGCCGCTCGCCGCGCAGCACAGGGCGACCAGCGAGATAGCCGGCTGCGCCGTCATCCCCGACACGGCGATCGCGATGCCCGACATCAGCAGCAATGCGACAGCGCACACGCGATGCCGCCCCGTGCGGTCGGCGTAGCGCGGCACGATCCACGTGACGATCACGGCGACCAGCCACGGCAGCGCCGTCACCAGTCCGACGCGCAAACCCACCTTGGTGCCAAGCAGCGCCGCCACTTGCTGCGGCAGATAGAACACGACGCCGTACACGGCGGCCTGGATCAGAAAGTACACGCAGCACAGCACCAGCACGCGCGCATCGACGAGCGACGCCAGTACGCTGCGCGGGCCGTGCGAGGACGCGAAGCGGGCGTCGTCGGCGAGTCGGGCGACGAGCGTGGCGCGTTGCTCTGGTGTGAGCCAGCGGGCGCGGGCGGGATCGTCGTCGAGATACCAGAAGGCCCATACGCCGACGATCGATGCCAGCAGCCCTTCGACCAGAAACAGCCATTGCCAGCCGTTCAGCCCGGCTGCGCCATGCAGATCGAGTAACAGGCCGGACAGCGGCGCGCCGAAGATGAACGCGAGCGGCGCGCCGAAGTAGAACACGCCGAGCGCGCGCGCCCGCGCCGACTGCGGAAACCAGCGCGTCAGGTAATAGACGATGCCCGGAAAAAAGCCCGCTTCCGCCACGCCGAGCAGAAAGCGCAAGGTATAGAAGCTGGTTGCGTTGTGCACGAAGGCCATCGACGCCGAGACGAGCCCCCATGTGACCATGATGCGGCACATCCACAGCTTCGCGCCGACGCGATGCAGCAGCAGATTGCTCGGCACCTCGAAGATCGCGTAGCCGATGAAGAACACGCCCGCGCCGAAGGCAAACGCGGCATTCGACAGCCCGGTGTCCTGTTGCAATGCCTTCTGCGCGAAGCCGATGTTGGCGCGGTCGAGAAACGCCAGCACGTACATCAGCAACAGGAACGGCAGCAGCCGGCGCATCACGCGCGACGTGACGGCGCCTTCCGCGCGTGCGGAGTCATCCATGTCTCTCTCCAGAAGCGCCGCGCAGAAAAGCGCGGCGGCCGTCCGCTCTAGTAGGTGGCGCGTCCGCCCGACAGGTCGAACACCGCGCCCGTGCTGAACGCGCAGTCTTCGGAGGCGAGCCACAGGATCAGCGAGGCGGCCTCGTGCGGCAGCAGGAAGCGGTTCATCGGGATTTTGGAGAGCATGTAGTCGATGTGCTGCTGCGACATCGAATCGAAGATTTCGGTCTTGGCGGCCGCGGGCGTGACCGCGTTGACGAGAATGTTCTTGCCGGCGAGTTCCTTGCCGAGCGACTTGGTCAGCCCGATCAGCCCGGCCTTCGACGCGCTGTAGTGCGACGCGTTCGGATTGCCTTCCTTGCCGGCGATCGACGCAATGTTGACGATGCGTCCATAGCCGCCCTTCAGCATGTGCGGCACGACCGCGCGGCAGGTCAGATACGGGCCGATCAGATTGACATCGATCACGCGACGCCACACATCGGGTGCGAGTTCCCAGGTGCTGCCGTTGCCGCCGGTGATGCCCGCATTGTTGACCAGCACGTCGATCCGGCCGTGCGCGGCGAGCGTTTTCTTGACGGCGGCGTCGACGGAGGCTTCGTCGGTGAGTTCGACGACCGCGTCGCTGACGCGGCGTCCGGGGTGTTGCGCCGTCAGATCGGCGCTGGTGCGTTGCAGGCGTTCGGCGTCCGCGTCCCAGAGGGCAACATCGGCGCCCGAGTCCAGCGCCCGTTCCGCAACCGCGAGGCCGATGCCTCGCGCGCCGCCCGTGATGATGACCGTGCGTTCAGCCAGATCGATACGGTTCATGCGTTGTCTCCTTTTCGTTGTTTCGTTGTTTCGTTGGTCTTATGGCCGGTTCATGCCGTGGGAAGCACTATAGTCCGGCGCCAATAGCGGAACAATTCGAAAGGGCGATCGTTCGATAGCAAAAGTGAATCGAACGATGAGTGGCGGGGGTGTCTGTCTGGAATCAGCGAGCGTGCCGCCGTCTTTGATGGGGCTGGGAGCGCCTGGCAACCTGCATGAAGCGATTCTCTGCAGGAGAGGCGTGGTCCCTGAAATTTCTGTCCGCGAAGCGCGCGAATGCAAAAAGCGCGGCGACGCCCATGGGGCTTACTAATAGTACGGCTAGCAACACGATTTCCACTCCACGCTGACCTGATTAAAGTTTAATCCGTCGCGTGACGCCAATTGTCGTCAAATTCGATAAAACTCCGTTCATCCTTCACGAATTGCGCGGCTATTTCATCCAGACCGTCAGCTTCCGGAACGCCGTGGTGAACGCTCGGGCACGCGCGTTGCTCAAGCCAGCGGCCGTCGGTTGAATCGCGCATGCCGCGCGCACGACGATCACTCATACACAAGAAAGCATGTTCACACCGAAAGCCTGTACCGCCACCTGCGTTCTCGACGGGATGCCCGTCACGCTCACCTACTACCCCGACACCACGCTGCTGCGCATCACCGAAGCCAACGGGCGTTGCGTGCGCGAAACCCGCTGGCCTGCGCCGTGGCGCACGCTGCTCGCGACACTGCGCGAATTCAGCGGCAACAGCGGCGAGCACGAACTGTCGGCCCTGCTCGACGAGATTCCCGCTGCGCCCGCGCCCGCCCGATCGCGCGTGGCCGCGCTGGCGTGACTCCGACGCCGCCGTATAACCCTGTCGATCAACCCTTGCGAGGCTCGCGCCTCGCTCAACGCTGCAAGAAGAGGAAACAATGGCAACCGGTACTGTGAAGTGGTTCAACGACGCAAAGGGCTTTGGCTTCATCCAGCCGGACGACGGCACGCCCGACGTGTTCGCGCATTTTTCGGAAATCCGCGCTGACGGTTTCAAGTCGTTGCAAGAGAACCAGCGTGTGATGTTCGAAGTGCGCCAGGGACCGAAGGGTCTTCAGGCCGCCGAGATTCAGCCGCAATAAGGCACGAGCAACGCGGGCGCGGCGCCGAAGGAATGCTTCCGGCGCCCGGTCGTCCGCTTTGTCAGAGGAATTCTTTTTTCTCAACTCAATCAATGCATTACGCGTTTTTTCCCTGCACTTTTTGAGTGCACTCGGCCGCGCCGTTTACAATGTGGGTTCGACTGCGCCTGGCCGATCGTCGCGCCAGACTGTTCCCTCCCGCAGTCCCACTTTTCTCTCCGCTGGCGGTATGGTCACTGAAACGTCTTCTTCGGAATCACTCGCCGTCGCTGAACGCGTGCGCGAGCTCATGGGCCGTCATGGCATCGGCAAGCGGCAACAGACCGCTGAGTTGTGCCGCATTCTCGATCTGAGTTTTTCGCAAGGTCACCGCAAGTTGCGCGGCAACAGTCCGTGGACGCTCGCGCAAATCCGCCGGGTCGCCGACGCTTTCGACGAACCCGCCCTCAAGCTGTTCGATTCCATCAACACGCGCCCCGACGAAACCGAAGGCACCGCGCACGACGCCGTCTTCAAACTCGGTTCGGTGGAAATTCCCTGCATGGCGTGGGTCGGCAATGCGCTGGACCCGGGCAGCCGGCCGGACTTCATTGCGCAGAAACTCAACGGCCGCTGGATCGTCAGCAAGCATGAAGGCGTGTTGCTGCACGAGGCGAGCGACGTTCACAAGATCGAAATCCAGCCGCGCCGCCCGGACACGGACAAGCCCATGATTGCCGTGGTCGATGATGACCACGCCTCCGCCGACAACCTCCACGACTATCTGGAAGCCACCGGTTTCGGCGCGATGGCCTTCTATGGTCTCGACGCCTTCCTCGAAGCCTTGCAAACGCAGGTTTTCGATGCCGTGGTGATCGACTGGCTGTTCGGCGTGCATACCTCGGCGGGCGCGATTCGCGCGGTGCGGGAATCGGACAATCCGGATGCGCCGATCTTCGTGCTCACTGGCGAACTGACCACGGGCAAGGCGAGCGAATCGGAGATCAGCCAGCTGATTCGCGACTACAACGCGACGTGTTTCGAAAAGCCCGCCCGGCTCGGCATTCTGGTGGCGGACCTCTCCAAGCGCCTGATGCGCAGCTAAGCGCGCCGCCGGGCCTCCGTCACGTCGCGCGCCGCCGCGCCATCACCGCGCGGTGCACGGCGCCTTTCAGCACTTCATAGCGCACCGGTTTCAGCAAATAGTCGAAGAACAGAATGGCCGCGCTCGGGTCCACCAGTTCGGGCGCGTACGCGCTCACCGCGATGATCGGCACGCTGGCGCCCGGCGCGATACGCGCGCGGTATTCGTTGGCGAACGAGTAACCGTCCTTGCCGGGCATGTGCAGGTCGGCCAGGATCACGTCGGCGTCGTTGGCCCGCAGCCAGGCGAGCGCGCTGTCCACCTCCGGCATCGCAACCGCGGAATAGCCCAGATGCGTGAGCATTTCGCTCAGCGATTCGCGGATCGACTCGTGGTCGTCGATGACCAGCACGCGCGACTTGCGTTGCGCCGGCGCCGCCGCGTCCAGCTCGGCGCGCGCGGGCAGATGATCGACCGACACGACCGGCAGGCTCACGCGGAACGCCGCGCCCTGGCCCACTTCGCTCGACACCGTGATCTTGCCGCCGAGCAGTTCCACCAGTCCGCGCACGATGGCGAGACCCATGCCGGCGCCGTCGAAACGCCGGGTGCTCGATGAGTCGAGTTGCGTGAACTCCTGGAAAATCAACGGCAACTGCTCGCGCGGAATGCCCGGACCCGTGTCGATGACGGAAATATCCAGGCGCTTTTCGGTGCGCATGAAATGCACTTCGACCGAACCGGTATCGGTGTACTTGATGCCGTTGGTGACGAGATTTGTGACGATCTGCCGCACGCGATGCGCATCCGATTCGAGCGGACCGCGCTCGCCCGCGAAGTCGCCGCGCAGCGCCAGCCCCTTGGCGGTCGCCGAGGACGCGTTGGCATCAACGATCGATTCGAGCAACTCGACCGGATCGAACGCCATGGTGCGCAGTTCCAGCTTGCCCGCGCCGAGCCGCGCGTAGTCGGTCAGATCGCGCATTTGCGCTTCCAGATGACGCGCGCCGGATTCCAGCCGGTGCATGATCTTGCGATCCGCGTCGCCGCGGGCGTTCAGCCCGAGCAGTTCCACCGACGACACAATGGCATGCAGCGGCGTGCGCAGCTCGTGGCTCAGCATGCCGAGGAAGGTGTCCTTGGCGACGCCCGCTTCGCGTGCTGCGCGCGTCGCCTGGTGCTCGGCCGCGAGCGCCGTGCGCTGCTGTTCGATCAGGCGCGTGCGCCGGTAGCCGTTGAACAGCAGCAGCATGGTGGCCGCAGCCGACAGGATGCCGAGCAGAATGCCGCCAAGCGTCAGATAGCGGCGCCTGGCGTCGAAGTCGCGCACGATGCTCTCGCGCTCGGCGACATCCATCAGGCGGCGCCCGCTCGCCAGCTCCGCCACGACCGGTGCATTCTGGCGCAGCACGCCGACGATGCGCAGGCTGTGTCTTCGCTCGGTCCCGAGCACATCGACGTCGCCCTGAATGGAGTCGAGCGCGGTCTGCAACTGCCGCAGGATTTCGCGCTGCCGGTTGAACAGCGCTTCATGACCGGCAGCCAGTCCCGGCGACGCCGAAACCTGCAAGAGCCGCGCGCGCAGCAGCCGATAACTCGTGCGCACGGCGTCGGCGTCTTCGTCGATGCCGTTGCGGTACAGCAGCACGTGATTCTCGAAACGCTCGTAGGCAATCTGGAACTGCGCGGCGTCCCAATACACGTCGTAGGGAACGACGAGCGTACGGGTTTCGCGCGCGAGCAGCCCCGAATAGAGCATGTAGCCCACCGCGCCGATGGGCGGCGCAATGGCGAGCGCGACCAGCGCCGCGTACCACAGGCGGCGGAACCACGGACGCGCGGCAGGTCCGCGCACGGAGAAGACGGAACTCGTCACGGGCAGCCGGCGCTACAGCGCCTCGATGGCACGCTCGGCGCGTTCGGAGGCCACCACGATCAGCTTCATGGTCGCGCGCGTGGCGCCGACGAAGATCTTGCGCGCGGCCTGCTCGTCGAGCGTGTCGAAGTCCACCTCGGTAAGGATCACGCACGGCGCGGACTGGCCCTTGAAGCGATAGATGGATTCGAGCAGCACGTCGCCGTCGCGATATTCCGGGTTGCCGAACAGGTCATAGGTGCCGGTGAAGGCGCGCAGCCGGTGCGGTCCGAGATGCTCGACCGCGGTGAGCGCCGAGCCTTCACGGCCGCGAAACGACAGCACCGCGATGTCCTGCTTGCGGAAACCGAGCGAGAGCGCCTGCGTGATGGCCCGCTTGGTGGCCTCGACGATCTCCTCGGTATGACCGTTCTCGTAGGTGGCGATGCTGACGTCCGAGCCGTCGAACGGGCTGCCTGCATCGAGTCGTACTTCAGGGCCGACGATCTTGCGGATGAAGCCGAGCAGATCGCGCGGGCTGCGGTAATTGGTCGATTCGCGCAGGATGGTCCAGCCCGGCAAGGGCACCGGCTCACGCAGATACAGGTTCTGCATCGGGTCTTCGAGCCACCACCATGCGCCGGCCGGGTTGAGCAGGCGCTCCAGCGCCTCCACCCAGGCCGCCTGGAAGTCCTGGCCTTCGTCGACGATCAGCACGTCGGTCTTCCAGTGATCCGGCACCGGCACGGCGGCGAAACGTTCTTCGAGCGTGGCGAACACATCGGGCTGGCTGAAGTCGGGCGGACTGCCTGCATCGCGCGCCACGGCCGCGCTCAGTTGATGGTAGTTCGCGACTTTCGCCTCTTTCGGCGCGATGGCCCGGATATGATCGGCAAGCGGCCGGTTGAAGCAGACATACAGCACGCTCTTGCCCTGCGCGAGCGCTTCGCGCATCACGCGCACCGCAAGCTGCGTCTTGCCCGCGCCGGCGGTGGCAATGACCCGCAAGCGGAACGGTTCGAATTCGAGCCGCCGCGCCCACGTTGCCAGTCCGCCCGACAGCCGCGTGACGAGCGTGTTGGCCGCGCCGACCAGCGCGTTGGTGTCGGGCGTGAGGGACAGTTCGTCAGCGAGAAAGTGATGAATCCGGGTCGCTGCCTCGAAGCGCGGTTCATCAGGCGGAAGGATCTCCAGCACGACACGCGCAAGTTGCGCCTTGCGGCTGGCATCGACGATGCGCGCGGGCGCCACGCCCGCGATGGCCGCGTCCTTGATCGTGTAATCCGGGCAGTACAGCAGTTCTTCGATCCGGTAGGTGCCCGCGCCGAACGCCGCCGTAAAGCGCCGATGCAGGTTTTCCAGCGTGCGCGCCAGCTGGATGGCGACGTTGCGTTCCTTCTGCAGATAAACCTTCACGAGACCGGCATGGGTTTCACGGAGGAAGCCGGCCTTTTGCTCGATCATCAGCACGCGTCCGGACGGCGCCACCACGACGAAATCCGCCTCGCCGAATACCGAGAAGCCTTCGTTGACGCGCGTCCAGTGCACGCCGTGATACACCGTGTAGTCTTCCGGCAGCTTTTCGAGCAGCGCCAGGGTTTCGAGCTCGCGCGCGGCCGCGCCGGTTGCTTCGAGATTCTTCCAGTCGTCGGGAACGATTCGAGCCATGCTTGCCTTTGGGGTTGCGTTCAGCGATTGAATCCTGCGGCTCATTGTACGCAACAGCCCGGCCGCTCCAAACCTGGCCGAATGGCCATGCTTGGGCTAGCTCGCGTAGTCGTAACGCCCGCCGCGTTCCAGCGCCCGTTGATACGCGGGCCGCGCGTGAATGCGTTCGAGGAAGGCGCGGATATGCGGCAACTGCTTCGCCCCGGCGCGCTGGCTGCCCGCTTCGAGCGGGAAGCTCATCTGCACGTCGGCAGCGCTGAAGGCATCGCCGGCGAACCAGGGTGATTTCGCGAGTTCGGCTTCGATATAGCCGAAGTGCAGACGCAATTGCGGATCGATGAAGCTGCTCTGCATCGTCTGCGCGATGCGCCGCGCAATCGGCCGCACGAAGAACGGCATCTTCGCGCTCTCCAGGCGCCGCGCAACCAGCTTGAGCAGCAGCGGCGGCATGGCCGACCCTTCGGCGTAGTGCATCCAGTAGGTGTAGCGCACGCGCTCGGGCGAGACGCCCGGCGGCGGCGAGAAGCGTCCTTCGCCGTAGCGCTCGACCAGATAGTCGATGATCGCGCCTGATTCTGCGAGCGTCAGGTCGCCGTCCGTCACGACCGGCGACTTGCCGAGCGGATGCACGGCGCGCAGCTCGGGCGGCGCGAGCATGGTTTGCGGGTCGCGCTGATAGCGCCTCAGCTCGTATTCGACGCCGAGTTCTTCCAGCATCCACAGGACGCGTTGCGAACGGGAGTTGTTGAGGTGGTGAACGGTCAGCATGGATTTTGAATTTTTCGGGCTGGAAAGTTGGCGTCGCTCAGCGCATCCGCACGGAGACGCACGCGGCAATCGGCGCGGAATGGCCGGCGGGCCAAGCAATGCCAAACGGCAGATCGTCGTTTCGATAGGTCATCAGGTCGTTGCAGCCGGCTTGATCCAACTTTTTCAGCCCAACGTCTTCGCGACGCCGTTGGATAGTCCGCACATGCTGCGATGAACGATGCTTCCTGACCTGCTTGTCGAACTTCTCCGTGCGCATGCGACCGTCGAAGAAAGCGTGCCGCAGATTCTATCAATGCCCGAAAGCCTCGACCCATGGCTCCGGTACGCATCTTGCAGGCAGCCCCTCGTGCGCGCGGAGGTTGAACGCACCCGCTCCCGCCATGCAGACTCACTTTATCGACAACTACAAAAGGAGAAACCGATGACCTTGATCATTTATCTCGTCGGATGGCTCGTGCTGATCGGCGGCGTGTCGTGGGCACTTGTCGCGATGCACGTCTCGCAGCACACGATCATGATCGTCGCCGTCATCATGCTCGGAATCGCGATCATCACGGGCGCGACACGCGCCCGCAACCGCGACCGGTCCTGAGCATGTAGCCGCACGCGGCGCGAGGCGCCGCGTGTTCATGGCCGATAAGGCGCGCTACATCACGACGCGCGCCCCAGCCGCATCCTGGATCAAGGTGACGAGTTCATCGGGATGCACGGGCTTGGTCATGAAGTGCTGGAAACCCTCGCCGATACTGCGCAGGCGGTATTCCTCGCCGCCGTGTCCCGTCAGCGCGATGGCGACGGAAGGCGGCAGGTTGCCGCGTATTTCATGGTCCCGCAAACGTTGGATCAGGTAGAAACCATCCATTTCAGGAAGGTCGAGATCGCAGATCACCGCGTCGGGAAGATGCTCGATCGCCGCCTGCGCGCCGTCTTCGGCGTCGGCTACGGCGATGACTTCGGCCCCCTCCTCTTGCAACAACATCTGCAGCGATGCCCTGCTTTCCGGATCGTCCTCGATGAGCACGATCCGCATATGCCCCAGTCTTGCTACTTCGTTCATGATGTTCTTTTCAACTGCCAAAAACGGAATTCACGCGACGGTCTCCTTGACTCGCCGCATCGGGCGCTCCGCGAACACGCGGTGCGCCTTGTTGACACGAAAACGCGGCGGGAATTCCGAACGCACCGCTATTTGAGCCGCGCGTGCGCCGGTGCGGAACGCCTCGCGGTTGGTGGCCACCCCCGGAATCCCTCATGCGGCTGTGGCGAGCCTGTTCGAGCAAGAAGCGGACCGGTTTGTCCCGGACAGCCCGCAAGCGCCCATCTGGCGGGCCTGAGCGCCGGTTCAGCACCGGTCAGCGCGCGCCGGATCCGCACGACCATGTAATTCAGGGAACCGCCCTACCCCAATTTCCCGTCAGACTTTTGGGTCGTGCTGCGAATCGGGGCGCATTGTGCCTGATTGCAGCAATGCGCGGTATTCGGACGGCGTGATGCCGACCGTCGCCTTGAACTGGCGCGTGAACGCGCTGTGATCCGTATAGCCGCACAACGCCGCGACATCCGTGACCTTGTCGTCCTGGGAGACGAGCAGCGCGGTGGCGGCGTCGAGCCGGGTTTTCAGCAGCACTTGTCGCGGCGTCAGGTGAAACACCTTGTGAAAATACCGCTCCAGCTGCGCGATCGACATATTGGCCATTTGCGCGAGTTGCCGCATGTTGAGCGGCTGGACGTAGTTCTCCTGGATGTGCCGGACCACTGCGGCAAGCCGGCTATAGGCGGGATGCGTGCCCTCGGCCGCCTGCAGGTCGCGCGATATGCCCGCCAGCCCGACGATCGCGCCCTGGCTGTCCAGCAGCGGCTGCTTGCAGGTCATGCACCAGCCCGGCTCGCGGCCCGGGTAGAGATGCAGTTCGAGCTGGTCGATCAGCTGATGCCCCTGCGCGATGATCGCCTGGTCCTGCGCGGTGTAGATGCGGCCGAAGCGGCGGGGAAACACTTCTTCGGCGGTCTTGCCGAGCAGCGCCGTCTTGTTGTCCTTGTAGCCGCAGCGCCGCGCGAGCGTGCGGTTGACCATCGCATAGCGCGCGTCGCGGTCCTTCACGAAGAACACGATGTCCGGCATGGCGTCGAACACCGGCGCGAGCTGCGCGAAATGCCCGAGCATGTCGGCAAGCGTGGATGCCGGAGGGCGCGCGATGAAGGTCTCGCTCGATTGGGCTGCCGTGCTTGTCATGCGTCGTGGTGTTGGGGCGGGTTGCGCGTGATGATCCTGGCGCCCGATTATAGAAGCGCCCCGCTCCGAAAAAAATGCGTGCCGCCCCCACGATGCGCCACGAAGCAGCGTGACCACCACGACAACGACGACCTGGCCGTCAGGCGGCGATCTGCGCGGCGGCGGAATCAACGCGCTCGTCGCCTCTTCCCTTGCCGTCGTCGTACAGATGAAGCAGCCGGTATCCGCTCTTGTAGACCGGCTGTAGCCGGAAATTGTTGACCGGCTCAATTTCGAGCGCGAGCCGCAGACGCGACACGTGGCTATCGATGGTCCGCGTGGTTTCGCGGAACTCGCGTCCCCAGACCATCGCGAAGATGTGATCGCGCGACAGCACGCGGCCGATGTTCGAGAAGAACAACTGCGCCAGCCGGAATTGCGTGCCGCTCAACTGCACCGGCTTGCCGCGCACCGTGACGATCTGCTGGCGGGCGTCGAACCGATACGGGCCGATTTCGAGGCAGGCGTTCGACGTGGTCGGATAGGCGCGCCGCAGCAGTGCCTCGATACGCGCACCGAGTTCGCCGGGACGGATGGGATAGACGACGTAATCGTCCGCGCCGGCGGTGAGCGCGCACACGACGTTGTGCTCGGCGCCGTCCGGCGTGGCGAACAGCACGGGCACGCGCTCGCCGAAACTGGAGCGCACGGATTTGAGCAGATCCAGCCCGCACAGGCCGGTGGAATTCCAGTCGAGGATCAGCAGATCGACCGTGGAGCGCGACAGGGCTTTAGACAGCACGAGGCCGTCGCCAAAAGTCACGCAGGTATGGCCGAGTCGCTTGACGACGTCGCTGACGAGATTTCGATAACTCGGATCGGTTTGCAGAACGGCGACGCGCATGGTGTCTTACCTGATGAGTCCAAGGGACATGGAGCGGATGCGCGGGTAAGGGCATCCGCCGGGCGTCTCGTCGAAGGGAGGAGACGGGCGCTTCGAACTCGGCATTCTGGGCAAGCACGCGCCGCTTTCCCATCGGACTCGTCTGAATTGTCAATGCATGTGTCCGACCATGAGGACAGTCTCGTGCCGTCTTATGCGCGCAACCTCTGCAAAAAATAGAACGGCATTTCGTTTTTTCAGTCGCGTGCATCCTGTAACATCGCGCGTCTGGCTTTTCAGTCCCCGCTTCCGCCGTTTTACCGAGACGTCGCGTAGCAAGCTGCGCCGCGGCTCTCCGTCGCTTCCCGCAGCGCGGATGGACGGGCGGCGGCTCTCGACTCCGCGCCTGTCCGGTCATCGGCGTCTTCCACACCCGGATCCGCCGCGCGCCCATCCGGCGCACCCGACCCCTCCCGCATCGGGCACAGCCTCGCCCTGCCCGCGCGTCACGCGTGGTCTTTTCACTCACGGGTTTTCTTTCGATGCAGGCAACACCTCTGTCCGACGCCCCGCGCGCGGCCAGCCGCGCCCTCACGCGTGGCGACTACAAGACGCTCACGCTCGCCGCGCTCGGCGGCGCGCTCGAGTTTTATGACTTCATCATCTTCGTGTTCTTCGCACCGGTGATCGGCCAGCTGTTCTTTCCGCCGGCCATTCCTGACTGGCTGCGCCAATTGCAGACTTTCGGCATCTTCGCGGCGGGTTATCTGGCGCGTCCGCTGGGCGGGATCGTCATGGCGCACTTCGGCGACCTGCTCGGACGCAAGCGCATGTTCACGCTCTCCGTGCTGCTCATGTCGGTGCCGACGCTGCTGATGGGCCTGCTGCCCACGTATGCGTCGATCGGCCTGATGGCGCCGGTCCTGCTGCTCCTGTTCCGCGTGATGCAGGGCGCGGCGGTGGGCGGTGAAGTGCCGGGCGCATGGGTGTTCGTGTCGGAACACGTGCCGGCGCGGCACATCGGCTATGCATGCGGCACGCTGACGGCCGGCCTGACGGCGGGGATCCTGCTCGGTTCGCTGATCGCGACCGGCATCAACAAGGCGTTCACGCCGGCCGATGTCGCCAATTTCGGCTGGCGCCTGCCGTTCCTGCTGGGCGGCCTGTTCGGGCTCTGCTCGGTCTATCTGCGCCGCTGGCTGCACGAAACGCCGGTTTTCGCCGAACTCAAGCTGCGCAAGTCGCTCGCGGCGGAGCTGCCGCTCAAGGCCGTGATCCGCGACCACGGCCGCGCCGTGATCGTCTCGATGCTGCTCACGTGGATGCTGTCGGCGGCGATCGTCGTCGTGATCCTGATGACGCCGACGCTGTTGCAGAAGCAATTCCACCTCGCGCCGGCGACGGTCCTGGTGGCGAACTGCGCCGCGACGCTGTTCCTGACGATCGGCTGCGTGCTGGCCGGCGCGATCGCGGGGCGGATCGGCGCGGGCAAGACCATTTTCATCGGCGGCCTGGCACTGGCGGTGTCGTACTGGATGCTGTTCCGCGAAGTCGCCGTCGATGCCTCCGCGCTCCTGCCGTGGTATTCGGTCGCGGGCTTTTTCGTCGGCGTGATCGGCGCGATTCCGTTCGTGATGGTCAAGTCGTTCCCCGCCGCCGTACGCTTCTCGGGTATTTCGTTTTCGTACAACGTCGCGTATGCGGTGTTCGGCGGATTGACGCCGATCGTCGTTTCGCTGTTCATGAAGTCGAGCCCGCTCGCGCCGGTCTGGTATGTCGCCGCGCTGTGCGTGGTGGGCGCGCTGACGACGCTGTTCATCAAGCACGCGCGTTAAGTTAGGGCTTTACTCGAAAAAATGGCGCACCTGCTGACGCAGTGCGCCATTTTTACGCCTGGATTTTCACGTTTCAGGCCAGGCCGAAACATCGAACGCGCCACGCGCCTACGATAAGCGGCATGAACTCGAACCTTTCCTCTTCCTCCACGCACCTGTCCGGGCGACAAAAGCTCGTCGTGACCGCGACCAGCGTCGGTTTTGTCGTGTCGCAACTGGACGTGTCCATCGTCAATGTCGCGCTGGCGAGCATTGGCCGCGATCTGGGCGCGAGCGTCGCGAGCCTGCAATGGACCGTCGACAGCTACGCGCTCGCATTTTCCGCGCTGATGCTCTCGGCCGGATCGCTCGGCGACCGCTTCGGCGCGCGACGCATGTTTCTCGGCGGACTGCTGCTGTTCGGGCTGGCGTCGCTCGCGTGCGCCTTTTCCGTCGATGCGCCGCAACTGATCGCCGCGCGCGCCGCGCAGGGCGTCGGCGCCGCGGCGATGCTGCCGAACTCGCTGGCCTTGCTCAATGCGGCGTGCGGCCACGATCAGCGGCTGCGCGCCCGCGCGGTCGGGCTCTGGACGGCGGCGGGCGCGGTGTCGATTGCGTCGGGGCCGATCGTCGGCGGTGTGCTGATCGCGGCCTTCGGCTGGCGCAGCATCTTCTGGGTGAATCTGCCGGTCTGCGCGGCGGGCATCGTGGCGACGATGCTGTGGGTGCGGGCCACGCGGCCGAAGGACGCGAATGCGCGCGGTCTGGACCTGCCGGGCCAGACGCTCGCCATCGTGGCGCTGGCGGCGCTGGTGGGCGCGGTGATCGAATGGCGGCCGCTCGGGATCGCCCATCCGCTCGTGTGGGGCGGACTTTTGCTCGCGCTGGCGGCGGGCGGCGGATTCGTCGCGATCGAACGCAGAAGCGCGTCGCCGATGCTGCCGCTCTCGCTGTTCGCCGAGCGCACCTTCAGCGCAGCGGTGGTCTTCGGTATCGGCGTGAATCTCACCTACTATGGAACGGTGTTCATTCTGAGCCTGTACCTGCAACGCGTGCTCGGCCATACGCCGCTGCAAACGGGCCTGGCGTTCCTGCCGCTGACGGGCGGATTCCTCATCTCGAACCTGGCGAGCGGACCGGTGGTCGCGCGCTTCGGCTCGCGCGGTCCGATGATCGCGGGCGCGCTGCTCGACGCCGCCGGTTTCGCCGCGCTCTGTTTCGTCGATGCGCACACGCCCACGGCCGCCCTGCTCGTGCCGTTCCTGCTGATTCCCTCCGGCATGGGGCTCGCGGTGCCCGCCATGACGACCGCCTTGCTCGGCACCGTCGGCCAGCAGCGCGCGGGGACGGCATCGGCGGTGCTCAACACGGCGCGACAGGCGGCGGGGGCGATCGGGGTCGCGGCGTTCGGCGCGCTCGCGGGTCACGGGGACGGCGCAGCGGGCGCGGCGCATATCGTCGATGCCGTGCGCTGGTCGGCCGGCCTGTCCGTCGCGATCCTGCTCGGCGCGGCGCTGGTTGCGCGTCAGGTGAGCAATCCGTCGGAGACGGACAAGGACCATCCGTCAGAACGCGCGCGTAACGCACTTTCCGAAACTGCTGATTGAACGCAGTCATTGAGACGTACCGGTCAGCGGGTACGCCTGTTGCAACGATCAAGCAAGACGCTCAGGGCGGACAGGATCGAAAGCAAGCTGCCCTGGAGCATGAAGCCATCTACCCTCAAGGAGAAGCTGATGTCGACGCTGCCCCGTTCCCCCGAAGAGCCGTACGAGCCGGATCCCGACGAATTGTTCGATCCGGACGCGGCGCCGAACCCCGACGATCCGGACATGCCCGACGGCCCGGATTCCGCCACGCCGATGGTGCCCGCCGATCCGAAGAACGGCGAGCCGCGTTTGTAGCGCCTGGCGTCTCCAGCATTACAAAACAAAGCCCTCGCGGTTCGACGAACTGCGCGGGCTTATCCGTGTGAAGTTGGCTGCCGTGAAGCCTAGAGACTCGTGGTCTGCACGGCCCCGGTTTCGAGTGCGCGCTCGATGAGCGCCTCCTGCTGGGCCTTGCGAACGGCATCGGCCACCAGCGACGCGGGCGCTTCCACTTCCGCCTTGATCGTGCCGATGATGCCCTCGGCCTGAACGATCACCAGCGACTCCGCCGAATCTGCCCGGCTGATAATGACGCGCGGCGGGCCGCCGCCGTCCGCAATGCTTGCGCAGAACTGCATGCTTTGCCCGCCGATCACTTGCTCGAATGTTTGAATCATCGCTATCTTCCGCGTTGGTTGGACAAAAGCTCACCAGGCTCGGGTTGCACAGCCTGCCTTCCTCTCATTGATCCGCTTGCCCGCACTAGGTTCCATTCTGTAAGCCCGTGCGCGCCGGCGCAAGCTTAGCGTCGTGCTTCGGCAAGCCGGCCGAGAACGGCGGCGGTGGCGTCGTCGGCGGGAAACAGGGCTTCGATCGCGAGTTCAGACAAGGTGATGTCGACTGGCGTGCCGAACACTGTGGTCGTGCTGAAGAACGACAGCATGCCATGCGGCGTGCGCAGGCGCAGCGGGACGACCACCGGATCGGGTTCGTGGCGCGTGGGCTGTGGCGCATGAGCGTGCGCCGGCGCCGGATAGGCCTCGAGTTCAGCGTGCAACGCAATCAACACCGGATCGCCCGACACCTCGACCTGCCGATGCAGCCGCGCGAGCAGATGCGCGCGCCACTCGGTCCAGTTGTCGATGACGCCGGCAAGGCCGCGCGGGTGCATCGAGAGGCGCAGCGCGTTGACCGGCGGCGTCAGCAGGGCGGCGTCGGCGGATCCGATCAGTGGCGGCAGCGCCGCGTTGGCTGCGACGATGTTCCAGTGGCGGTCAATGGCAAGCGCGGGAAACGGCTCGTGCCCCTTGAGCACCAGTTCGACGGCGCGGCGCGCGCTGGCCATGTGCGGATCGGCCAGTGCGCGCTCGCGATACATCGGCGCGTAGCCTGCCGCCATCAGGAGCGTATTGCGCTCGCGCAGCGGCACGTCGAGCTGTTCGGCGAGACGCATCACCATGTCCCGGCTCGGCAGCGCGCGCCCCGACTCGACGAAGCTCAGGTGCCGCGTGGAAACATCGGCCTCGCCGGCCAGATCGAGCTGGCTCATGCGTCGTTTCTGGCGCCATTCGCGCAGCAGCGCGCCGACGGTGGCGGTCGGGCCGGCGCGCGCCGGATCGGCAAAAGCGGGGGCGAAAGTCGAGTTCATGCGAACGATCTTAGTCGAACCGGATGCGCGCGTTCCATTACCTGGCAGGTCATCGCGACGCCCCCGCTACGCGAATCGCACGCGACGTAACATTTACGCCGCAAACATTTGCGCAGAAAAACTTGCACCGGCCACCCTTCATTTCCGCTTCTTACCGGCCGTTAAGTGCCAAGAATAAGCGAACAATGTGTCGCGAGCCGTGCGCGTCTTCAGGCAAGCACGCACGGCCCGCGGCGCGCGGAAAACTGCGGAGAAATCATGTTTGTCATCATCGGATGGGTGTTGGTCATCGGCTCGGTGATCGGGAGCTTCATCGGCGTCGGCGGCCACCTGGCCGCGCTCGTGCAGCCGTTCGAGCTGCTGTGCATTTTCGGGGCGGCGATCGGCGCATTCGTCGTGTCGAATCCCACCGCGACGCTCAAGAAAACCCTGCAATCCATCCCGAAGGCGTTCAAGGGCGGCGGCTATACGAAGGAGAAGTACGTCGCGCTGATCGCGCTGCTGTACGAACTGCTTCAGAAGGCGCGCAAGGAAGGCATGATGGCCCTCGAAGCCGACGTCGATGCCCCCGAATCCAGCCCCTTGTTCCAGAAGTACGAGCACGTGATGGCCGATCATCATCTGCTCGACTTCATCGTCGACTATCTGCGCATGATGTCGGCGGGCAATGTCAACGCGCTCGAGATGCAGGACCTGATGGACGAGGAACTCGAAACGCATCACACCGAAAGCGCGGTCGCGGCCAACGCGATCCAGAAGATGGCCGATGGCCTCCCCGCGTTCGGTATCGTCGCCGCCGTGATGGGCGTGGTGCACACGATGGGCTCGGTGGGCGCAGCGCCCGCCATTCTGGGCGAGATGATCGCGGGCGCGCTGGTCGGCACGTTCCTCGGCATTCTGCTGGCGTACGGCTTCATCGGCCCGCTCGCCGATCTGCTCAATGCAAAGGGCGCCGCTGAGGCAAAGCCGTTTCAGTGCGTGAAGTCGGTGCTGCTTGCTTCGATGAACGGCTATGCGCCGACTGTTGCAGTCGAGTTCGGCCGCAAGGTGCTGTTCACGGCGGACCGTCCGAGCTTCAAGGAACTGGACGACGCGGTGCGCGCAACCAAGATGCCGAAGTCGGCTTCGTAACCCGCACGCGCACGCAAGAAGGAATTCACTCTCATGGCTGAGAAACCGTCACGCGATCCGCTGCAGTCCGTGCTCGCACCTACCGTGGTCGTGAAGCGCAAGAAGAAGGCGCACGGACATGGGCATCACGGCGGCGCGTGGAAGATCGCCTACGCCGACTTCGTCACCGCGATGATGGCGTTCTTCCTGTTGATGTGGCTGCTCGGGTCCACGTCGAAGTACGACAAGGAAGGCATCGAGCAGTATTTCAACACGCCGTTGTCGGCGCTGTTCGGCAATGATGGCGGCGCGTCCACGCATACGAGCGTGATTACCGGCGGCGGTCAGGATCTGTCGAGCACGCGTCCTGGCGAAGGCAAGAAGAGCCAGACGCAACCGGTGCCGCAGACCATCGCGCGCGCGGCTGTGGCGATGGAGGATCTGCAGAAGCTTCAGCAGCTGAAGCAGAAGCTGACGGCGTTGATCGAGCAGACCCCGGCGTTGCGTGCATTCAAGGATCAGATCCGGATTGCGATTACGAGCGAAGGCTTGCGTATCGAAATCGTGGATTCGCTCAATCGGCCGATGTTTGCTTCCGGTAGCTTCAGGCTCGAAGGTTATGTGACCACGATTCTGACCAACATCGGGGCTTCGCTGAACGACGTGGAGAACCGCGTGTCGATCGCGGGACATACGGATGCGGTGCCCTACTCCGGTGGTCAGGCCGGGTATTCGAACTGGGAGCTGTCGAGCGAACGCGCGAATGCGGCGCGGCGCGCGCTGGTGGCCGGGGGGATGAAGGAAAGCAAGGTGCTGCAGGTGCGCGGGCTGGCTGACGTGCTGCCGCTGAACAAGGATGTGGTCGATGAGCCGACTAATCGGCGGATCAGTATTCTTGTGTTGAACAAAGCTGCGGAGCAGGCGTTCTTCAAGGACGGCGGGCGCACCACGGTCGATCAGGGGCAACCTGTCGAGGCTGCGATTCCGGCAGCGGTGGCGGCGAAGTCGAATGGGGCGGTGAGTGTGGTGAAGTAACGCGTTGGTCAACGGGCCCTCGCATGAGGCACACGTTCGGAGTGTGCTTCGCGGGCCCTTGAGCAAACTCATTGTCACCCCACCCACTCCCCCACCGTCTGCACCACGAGCCACACATTCGCGGCGCTGATCACGACAAACAACCCCCACGCAACCGCCTTCATCCACCGCGCGTTGACGAACTCTCCCATGAGCCTTCGATCGCTGGTCATCCGGATAAGCGGATACAACGCGAACGGCAATTGCAGGCTTAAAACAACCTGACTGGCCACCAGCAACTTCCCCACGGCCCCATTCCCCAGCCAATAAACCCCGATCAGCGCCGGAATCAACGCCAGCGCGCGGGTAATGAACCGCCGCTGATAACAAGGGATCTTGAACCTCAAGAACCCTTCCATGATGACTTGCCCGGCGATGGTCCCAGTAAACGTCGAACTCTGCCCGGAAGCGAACAGCGTCACCGCAAACAAAACCGCCGCCAAGCCCGTACCCACGATCGGCGCAAGCAGCTTATAAGCGTCCTCGATCTCCGTCACCTGCGTATGCCCGGTAGCATGAAACGCCGACGCCGCCAGAATCAAAATCGCCGCATTGATCATCAACGCGAGAATCAGCGACACGATGGTATCGAGCCGTGAAAGCGTGATCGCGGAGCGCAGACTCGAGCGGTCCCGCTCGACCACCCGCGTCTGCACGATGGAAGAATGCAGATAAAGGTTATGCGGCATCACGGTCGCGCCGAGAATGCCGATGGCCAGATAAAGCGGCTCCCGCTGGCTCAATGCATGGATCGAAGGCACGAGCCCCGCCGCCACCGAAGGCCAATGCGGCTTCACGAGCACCAACTCCACCACATAGCCGATCCCGATTGTCGCGATGAGCCCCAGCATGATTGCTTCGAGATCGCGAAAGTTCTTGCCCTTCAGTCCGAGCACGATGAGCGTGTCGAATGCCGTCAGCACGACGCCCCAGATCAGCGACACGCCGAATAGCAAATGAAACGCGAGCGCACCGCCCAGCACTTCGGCCAGATCACAGGCAATGATCGACAGTTCCGCCAGCACCCATTGCGCATTCGCCACGGGTTTCGCATAGCGTTCGCGCGACAACTGCGCGAGATCTTTCCCCGTCACGATGCCGAGCCGCATGGAAAGAACCTGCAGCACCATCGCCGCGAGGCTGGACAACACGACGACGAACAACAGCCCATAGCCATAACGCGATCCGGCTTCGATATCCGTCGCCCAGTTCCCCGGATCCATGTAGCCGATGGAGATGAGCAAGCCGGGCCCCGCGAATTGCAGCAGCTTCTTCCAGAGCGGCGCACCGGCCGCCACGGCTACGGAGCCTTTGACTTCGGAAGGACAGAACGGCGCGGTGGCCGTGGTCGGCAGATTGAACGGCAATTTATCGATCCCCGCTGCGATGCTTGATTGAACCCGGTGCGAGCAGCCTCGCCAAGCCGGCGAGTCTATCACCGGTCTTCCCGCTTTACAGACCACCACCCTGCTGCCTTCAACGCCCCTTCACCGCCTATACGACACGCATTCCAATCTGACGAAAGCGCCATTTGAACGCCAGCATGTCGTCACCACCCAAAACATAGAATGAGCCCGTGGCCGTGCATGACTTGCAGGCATGGACCGCATTCATCGTTACCACGCTCGAGGAGTCCCCCATGAAACTGATTACCCGCTTCGCGATCCTCGCACTCGCCGCCACGCCGCTTGCCGCGCTCGCCCAATCCGACGGACTGACCCGCGCCCAGGTCAAACAGGACCTGCAACGTGTCGAACAGGCGGGTTACAACCCGTCCGAGCGCGATGCCTTCTACCCCGATAACATCCAGGCCGCCGAAGCCAAGGTGCAATCGTCGAGCGCTTACGGTGCATCGACCGATGGCTCCTCCGCCGCCGGACAACCCGCCATGCAGCAACCCGCCCAGTAACGAAGTCGCGCTTCATCACGTCGAGACACCGCGCGGTTCCCTCCACACGCGAGCGTTCCCGCGCCGTCTCGTCGCCTGTCCTCTGCCGGAAATAACCGGCGCATGTCCCGCTCTATTCCTCTGTCATTCAAGCGCTCCGCTCGGCCCTGACCGCGCCCTTTCAATCGCTTGCTTTCAAATCGCCTAATCTGACAGAAGCGCCATATTCACGCCACATTGTCGTTGGCGCGCGGCCACTACCATAGCGTCACGGCAGATCTTCGCCCGCCTCGTCCGTCATTGCGTCCCGCGCGCCGCATGCAAGCTCGCCGCCGCGCCCTTTCCAAGCTCTTCCGAACGACTCAATGTGGATAGTCAACGTTGCGCTAAAGCGGCCCTACACGTTCATCGTGATGGCCATCATGATCCTGCTGGCGACGCCCTTCGTCCTCTTGACGACGCCAGTCGACGTACTCCCTGAAATCGACATTCCCGTCGTCAGCATCATCTGGAATTACACCGGCCTCTCCGCGCAGGACATGGCCAACCGCATCACGTCAGTCAACGAGCGCAGCTTGACGACCACCGTGAACAACATCGAGCACATCGAGTCGCAGTCGCTGCAAGGCATCGCGATCATCAAGCTCTTCCTGCAACCCACGGCCAACATCCAGACCGCGATTGCACAGACCGTCGCGGTCGAACAGGCGCAGCTCAAGCAAATGCCGCCCGGCGCCACGCCGCCCTTGGTCATCAGCTATTCGGCATCGAGCATTCCGGTGATCCAGCTTGGCCTCTCCAGTCCGAAGCAATCGGAACAGGACCTGAACGACACCGCGCTCAACTTCCTGCGTCCGCAGCTCGTGACGATTCCCGGCGCCGCCGTGCCTTACCCGTACGGCGGCAAGAGCCGCGTGATTTCCGTCGATCTCGACACGCGCGCGCTGCTCGCCAAGGGCCTCACGCCCACCGACGTCGTGCAGGCCGTGAACGCCCAGAACCTGATCCTGCCCACGGGTACCGCGAAGATCGGGCCGAAGGAATACACGATCAACATGAACGGCTCGCCTGCCACTGTCGCGGGCCTGAACGACATTCCGGTGCGCACCATCAACGGCGCGACCACCTATCTGCGCGAAGTCGCGCACGTGCGCGACGGTTTCACGCCACAGACCAACATCGTGCGCCAGGACGGCCATCGCGGCGTGCTGATCTCGGTGCTGAAGAACGGCAACTCGTCGACGCTGTCCATCGTCAACACGCTGAAGGACCTGTTGCCGCAAGCGCGCGCTTCGCTGCCGCCCGATCTCAAGATCAGCGCGCTGTTCGATCAGTCCGTGTTCGTCAAGGCGGCCGTGCAGGGCGTGGTGCGCGAAGCGCTGATCGCCGCCGCGCTCACCGCCGCGATGATCCTGCTGTTCCTCGGCAACTGGCGCAGCACCTGCATCATCGCGATCTCGATTCCGCTGTCCATCCTCTCTTCGCTGATCGTGCTGCACGCGCTCGGGCAGACCATCAACATCATGACGCTCGGCGGCCTTGCGCTCGCGGTCGGCATTCTGGTGGACGACGCCACGGTGACCATCGAGAACATCGAGCGCCATCTGCACATGGGCACCGACCTGCACGAAGCCATTCTCGAAGGCGCCGGCGAGATCGCGGTGCCCGCGCTCGTGTCGACGCTCTGCATCTGCATCGTGTTCGTGCCGATGTTCTTCCTGACCGGCGTCGCGAAGTTCCTGTTCGTGCCGCTGGCGGAAGCGGTCGTGTTCGCGATGATTGCGTCGTACATTCTCTCGCGCACGCTCGTCCCCACGCTCGCGATGCTGCTGATGGGCCACGCACACGCGCCGGATGCGCAGGCCCGGCCCAATATTTTCATGCGCCTGCATCAGCGTTTCGACCGCGGCTTCGAGCGCATGCGCGCCGCGTACATCGTGATTCTCTCCACGCTGCTGGTGCGCCGGCGCCTGTTCGGCTCGCTGTTCCTGGGCTTCTGCGTGCTCTCCACGGCCCTCGTGTTCGTGCTGGGCGAAGACTTCTTCCCGAGCGTCGATGCCGGCGACATCCGCCTGCACATGCGCGCGCCGACCGGCACACGCATCGAGGAAACCGCGCGTCTCGCCGATCAAGTCGAAAACGTCGTGCGTCAAGTGGTGCCGCAGCACGAACTCTCGACGATCCTCGACAACCTCGGCCTGCCCTACAGCGGCATCAACCTGTCCTACAGCAACGCGGGCACCATCGGCACGCTGGACGGCGAGATCCAGGTCGCGCTCACGGCGGATCACGCGCCCACGCAGACCTATATCGACGAACTGCGCGCGCGGCTGCCGCGCCTGTTCCCGGGCGTCGAGTTCTTCTTCCAGCCGGCCGACATCGTCACGCAGATCCTGAACTTCGGCCTGCCCGCCGCCATCGACGTGCAGATCCAGGGGCAAAACGGCCAGGCAAACTTCGAAGCCGCGAGCAAGCTGATGAAGCAGATCCGCATGATTCCCGGCAATGTCGATACGCATATCCAGCAGAAGCTGGACGAGCCCGTCATCGATCTGCAAATGGACCGCACGCGTCTGCAACAGCTCAATCTCAATGCGAACAACGTCGCGCAGAATGTGCTCGTGTCGCTGTCGGGCAGTTCGCAGACTGCGCCGGGCTTCTGGTTCAATCCGCGCAACGGTGTCGAGTACAACCTCTCGGTGCAGACGCCGCAGTATCAGGTCTCGTCGATCGACGAACTGCTGCGCACCCCGGTCTCGGCCTCGCTCAACGGCCCCACGCAGCTGCTCGGCAATCTCGTGCGCATCGCGCCGCAAAGCCAGTTCGCGGTGGTCACGCACTACAACATCCGGCCGGTCATCGACCTGTTCGTGAGCGTCGAGGGCCGCGATCTCGGCGGCGTCGCGCGTCAGGTGAATCATCTCGTCGATGAAGCCCGCAAGACGCTTCCACGCGGCAGCCAGATCGTCGTGCGCGGTCAGGTCGAAACCATGCGCACGTCGTTCTTCGGACTCGGCATCGGCGTGGCCATGGCCATCGTGCTCGTGTATCTGCTGATCGTCGTGAACTTCCAGTCGTGGATCGATCCGCTCATCATCGTGAGCGCGCTGCCCGCCGCGCTTGCGGGCATCGTCTGGATGCTCTTCCTCACCGGCACGCATCTCTCCGTGCCCGCGCTCACCGGCGCGATCATGACGATGGGCGTCGCCACCGCCAACAGCATCCTGATGGTGTCCTTCGCGCGGCAACGGCTGAACGCCGGCATGCCGCCGCTGACCGCCGCGCTCGAAGCGGGCGCCAGCCGCATCCGCCCCGTGCTGATGACCGCCTTCGCGATGATCATCGGCATGATCCCGATGGCGCTCGGCCTCGGCGAAGGCGCCGAACAGAACGCGCCGCTCGGCCGCGCGGTGATCGGCGGGCTGCTGTTCGCGACCGTTTCCACGCTCTTTTTCGTGCCGCTCATCTTCGCGGGCATCCATGCAAGGCTCGCGCGCCGCGCCGCGCGCAAGACGCCTTCGCAGCACGACACCGCGAGCGGACAACATTGATATCGACCAGATCACGAACATGACCGAAAAGAACCACGCCTCGCTGGCGATTCCCGCGCGCGACTCCGACGAAGGCCCCGCGCTGCCGCCGCGCCATGCCGAATGGAAGCGCGCCAAGGTGGCGCTCGTCATCGTGCTCGCGCTGCTGGCGATCGGCGCTGCACGCACCGTCGTCACGGACATGGTGCATAGCCGCTCCATCGCCACGCGCACGCAGCAGAACGCGCAGCAGTACGTGAACGTGGTGCAGCCTTCCCAGACCGACGGCGGCGCCGAAACCACCTTGCCGGGCACGCTGCGCGGCTTCGTCGAATCGCCGATCTATGCACGCGCCACGGGCTATTTGCTGCACTGGTATGTCGATATCGGCGCGCGCGTGAAGCAAGGCCAGTTGCTCGCCGATCTCGACACACCCGAGATCGACCAGGAACTCGCGCAGGCCGTTGCACAGCGCGACCAGACCTCATCGAGCCTTGGCCTCGCGAAGAGTTCGCTGGAGCGCTGGCAGCAGTTGCGTCAGCGCGATGCGGTCTCGCAGCAGGAACTCGATGAACGCCAGAGCACCTACAACCAGGACGTCGCGAATCTCGCCGCCGCCGACGCCAACGTCAAGCGCCTGCGCCAGCTCGAATCGTTCAAGCGAATCGTCGCGCCGTTCGCGGGCGTGGTCACGCAGCGCAACGTGGATGTCGGCGATCTCATCGATGCCGGCAGCGGCACCAGCCGCGCGCTCTTCGCGCTCGCACAGTCTGATCCGCTGCGCGTGTTCGTGCAGTTGCCGCAGGCCTATGCGCAGAACGTGTCGGTCGGACAGGACGCCACCGTCACGCAGGCGGAACTGCCGGGCGAGAAGTTCCACGGCAAGATCACGCATGTGTCGGGCGCCATCGACGTGCCCACGCGTTCTCTGCAAATTGAAGTGACGCTGCCCAATCCCGATGGCCGCCTGCGGCCCGGCGCCTATGTGCAGGTCGCGCTGCCGGCGGCCGCGCATGCGCGCCTGATGGTGCCGGGCAACGCGCTTCTGTTCCGCGCCGAAGGGCCGCGCGTCGCGGTCGTCGATGCGAACGGGCACGTGCAGTTGCGCAAGATCGTGATTGCGCAGGATCTCGGGCAGTCGCTGGAAATCGAAAGCGGGATCGAGCAGAGCGACAAGATCATCATCAACCCGAGCGACTCCATCGCGGACGGCGATCGCGTGGTCATCGCCCCGCAGCAGAAGCAACAGGGTCAGCCAGGGCAGCAGGCCGCATCAGGAACGAAGGCCGCATCATGAAAACGCTGCTCGGCCTCACACTGGTTTCCCTGCTCGCGGCGTGCACCGTCGGTCCGGACTACCGGCGGGCCGCCGCCGACACGCCGCCCACCTGGAAGACCGATTCTTACTGGCGCGTGGGCGAACCGTCGCATGCGCCGCTCGCGCCCGACTGGTGGCAAGGCTTCGACGATGCCGCGCTGAACGCGCTCGAAACCCAGGCGCTCGCGCAGAACCAGACGCTTGCCGCCGCCAGCGCGCACTACGCGCAGGCACGCGCGACGCTCGCACAAACCGGCGCGCTCGCGCTGCCCGAGGTCGATCTCGGCGCGAACGCGTCGCGGCTGCGCATCTCGAAGAGCCGTCCGGTCACCAACTACAACACGCCGAACTCCACGACCGTGCAGAACGACCTGAAGCTCGCGCCGACGGTCAATTACGACGTCGATCTGTTCGGGCGCATCCGTCGTGAAGTGGAAAGCGCGCGGGCCTCGGCGGACCAGTCGGGCGACGACCTGGCGAACGCGCGTCTCGTGCTCACCACCGACCTCGCCAGCAGCTACTTCTCGCTGCGCGAACTCGATGCCGAACTCGACGTGCTGAACCGCTCCGTCGCGCTGCAAAAGAAGGCGCTCGACTACGTGCAGGCGCAACACGATCTGGGCGCCGTGTCGGGTCTCGATGTGCTTCAGCAACAGGCGCTGCTCGACCAGACGCGCGTGCAGGCGCAATTGCTGTTGAGCCAGCGGGCGCAATACGAGCACGCCATCGCCGCGCTCGTCGGCACGCCCGCGCCGCAGTTCGCCATCGCGCCCGATCTCGCCATGCACCCGCTGCCGGCCATTCCGCTCGGTCTGCCGAGCGACATCCTGCAACGCAGGCCCGACGTCGCTTCCGCCGAACGCGCGATGGCCGCGGCCAACGCCCAGATCGGCGTCGCGCGTGCGGCGTTCTTTCCGAGCCTGACGCTGAACGGCACGGTCGGCTGGGAAAGCACTGCGCTCTCCAGTCTCATCTCGGCGCCGAGCTTGCTGTGGACCATCGGCACGATGGCGAGCCAGGTTGTGTTCGATGGCGGACGCCGCTCCGCCGCCGTGGACTTTGCCAACGAAGGCTATGTCGCCGCGGTCGCGAATTACCGGCAGACGGTATTGGGCGCGTTCCAGCAGGTGCAGGACGGCATCGTCGGACTGTCGGTGCTGGATGGCGCGGCGAAGCAGTCGCACGCGGCCGTCGACGATTCGCAGCGCCTGCTGTCGCTCGCCAACGACCGCTATTCAGGCGGCCTCGTCGCGTATCTCGATGTCATCACCGCACAGCAGCAATTGCTCACGAGCGAACGCCAGGACGTGCAGATCCAGGGACAGCAACGCACGACTTCAGTGGCACTGGTCAAGGCATTGGGCGGCGGCTGGGACACGCAAGCTGCATCACGCGATGAAGAGATGGCCGCGACCCACGGCAACGCGCCCGCGCGCTGACTTGAAAGATGACGTAAGCAGGATGACCGCGAGACTCGTATAGTTAGCGCTAGAACAAGCTATGAACACGAAACAGAACCCTCACAGGTGCCCGGCATGAAAGTCCTGATAGTCGAAGACGAACACAAGGTGGTGGATTACCTGCGCTCGGGCTTGACCGAGCAAGGTTGGGTCGTCGACGTCGCCATGGATGGCGAGGAAGGCACCCATCTCGCCATCGAATACGACTACGACGTGGTCGTGCTCGACGTCATGCTGCCGCGTCGCGACGGCTTCGCCGTGCTCAAGGCGCTGCGTTTGCAGAAGTCGACGCCCGTCATCATGCTGACCGCGCGGGATCATATCAACGACCGCGTGCGCGGGCTGCGCGAAGGCGCGGACGATTACCTGACCAAGCCGTTCTCGTTCCTCGAACTCGTCGAGCGGCTGCATGCACTGGCGCGCCGCACGCGCGCGCAGGAATCGACGCTGATTTCCGTCGGCGATCTTTACGTGGACCTGATCGGCCGGCGCGCCACCCGCGACGGCGTGCGCCTCGATCTCACCGCCAAGGAGTTCCAGCTGCTGTCGGTGCTGGCGCGCCGCCACGGCGATATTCTCTCGAAGACCGCCATCACCGAACTCGTCTGGGAAGTCGATTTCGAAAGTCATACGAACGTCGTGGAAACGGCCATCAAGCGCCTGCGCGCGAAACTCGACGGCCCGTTCCGCACCAAACTCCTGCACACCGTGCGCGGCATGGGCTATGTGCTCGAAGTGCGCGAAGTCCGCGACCTGCGTGACATCCGGGAAGATGCGAGACCATCATGAACATGCCGTGGGCGTCGTCGCCGTCTGAACCACGCGCGCAGCGCTCCATCTCGCGGCGGCTCGCCGTGATGTTCGCGCTCGTCGCGCTGTTCGTGTTCGCGCTCGTCGGGTCGGGACTGTTCCTCGTGCTGCGCGTGCAGCTGGAACAGCATCTGCGCGACTCGCTCGACAATCGCGCGGAAGTGGCGCGGCTCATCGTCGCGCACGTGTCGAATCCGGACAAATGGAAGATCGCCCGCGAGAAGCTCGCGGACATCACGCCGCGTGACGGCTCCACGCTGTTCGCCGTCACCAGCAACGACCCGCGCTTCGAATACGGCGCGCCGCCTGCGGGCCGCGTGATCAAGCAGGTGATGGACGGCTACGTGCACTTCCGTCCGGCCGACCGCGCCTACGACATGCTGATGACCACGCTCACCATTCCACCCAACGTGGACCGGCCGCCGCTGCAACTGTTCGTCGCCATCGACTGCTCGCCGAACGTCCACACCATGCGCGCCTTCGGTCTTGCGCTCGCCGCGCTGATGGCGCTCGCCACGGTCGCGGTCCTGCTGCTGAGCTATTCCGTGGCGCGCCTCGGGCTTGCGCCGCTCACGCGCCTCTCGCGCGATGCGCAGACACTGAGCCCGAACAACCGCTCGCAGCGCCTCAACACGCGCGCACTGCCCATGGAACTCGACGATCTCGCGAAATCCTTCAACGGCGCGCTCGAACGTCTGGATCACGCCTACGGCCGGCTCGAATCCTTCAATGCCGACGTCGCGCACGAACTGCGCACGCCGGTGACCATTCTGATCGGACAGACGGAAGTGGCGTTGACGCGCGACCGTTCAATCGACGAACTGCGTCACACGCTGCAATCCAATCTGGAAGAATTCGAGCGCGTGCGCGCGATCATCAACGACATGCTGTTCCTCGCCCGCGCGGATCAGGGCGAACGCGCGACCGGACTCGTGGAAGTATCACTCGCTGCCGAGATCAATCGCACGCTCGAATTCCTGGAGATTCCGCTCGAAGAAGCGCACGTCAGCGCCGTGGCGAGCGGCGACGCGCGCGCGTTCGTCAATACCTCGCTGTTCGGGCGCGCGCTGTCGAATCTCGTGATGAACGCGATCCAGCATTGCGCGCCGGGCGCCACGATCGCCGTTGCCGTCGTGCGTGAACATGGGCGTATTCGCATCGCGGTGGCCAATCCGGGCGACCCGATCGCGCCGCACGTGATGCAGCATCTGTTCGACCGTTTTTATCGCGCGGAGAGTTCGCGCACCAACAGCCGTGAGAACCACGGCCTGGGGCTCGCCATCGTGAAGGCGGTGGCCGAGATGCATCGCGGCACCGTGGCGGCGACGAGCGCGGGCGGCATCAATACGTTCTCGTTCTCGGTCGCGCGCTTTGGCAGCGAGCCGCGCAGCATGCACGACATGGCATTGCCGGTGCCGCCGGTGGCCGCAAGCAAATCCACGGCGACCTGAATCTCACCAAGATCTCACTGGCAGAAATATTCGTCCGATGCCGCGACCGGCGCATCTGCCGTCGCCGTCTTGAAGTGGCTGTAACGCCGATACGTCTTGCCGTTCACCGTCACGGCTTCCGCCGATTCCATCTCGCCGGATGCTGCTGCAATCGCGCTGCTGTGCGCGTCCACATTGCCATTGCCCCACGCGCTCGCGTTCGTCGACATGACCGTACTGCTCTGCGCCGAGATCTGCGCAGTCACCGGATTGCCGAATGACTTCGTATCGAGCGAAGAATCCGGCGCCTGGTAGCCCCACTTCGACGTGAGCGTGCTCATGTCGATGACCTGTGGCTTCCAGCCGATCACCTTCGCGCCGATCGCCAGCGGCGACAACTCGAGCGCGACAATCTGCGTGCCGCGACGCGCGACCAGCAGGCACTTGCCACCCGACGTCTGCAACGGCACATAACCGCTCGACGGCAACAACGCGAGCGCCTGCGCATTGGGCATCGCCTGCACGCCGGCCGGGTTCGCGGCCCAGATCACGCCCGCGCTCGTCTGGGCGTGCGCGGGCGGCATCATCGCGAGCATCGTGCCTGCCGCGAGCGCGACGGCCGCCGCTATCTTCTGACTCTTCATCGCATGCCTCAGCGGGAAAACGAGGGTTGGCTCTCCGGGAACCGAAAAACGAGCCAACCCTTGAAAGGGTGAGACGCTCATGCAACGCGAAGCGTCTCCTGCTCCACTGCACTGCCTTGCCGGCGAACCGGCTGCTGCGTCACTGCATCAGCGCGACTTCGATCTTCTCACCGATCGGCGAGCTGGCCACTTCGACGCCATTGCCGGCGACATCGGCCTTGTCATGACCGCGCTGCGCCACCGGCGACGGCTGCACAACCTGCTTCGCCGATGCCGGCGCGGGCTGCTTCGCTTCGGGCGCGTCCTGCGTCTTCATGCTGACTTCAGGATGATTCGCGGCCGTGACCGGCAGGCCGAGGCGCGCGCGCACCAGCGGATCGCGATACTTCTCGTCGTCCGACAGCACGGCGTCTTCGCCCGACTTCGCGAGCGGCTTCGTCGTGCCCGGGCACAGATGGCCGGTGGCTTCGACAGCGCGGCGGTTCGAATCGCTCTGGCACAGCAGCGCGAGCGCGACATCGGTCAGGCCCATCGCGCGGAACTCGCGGGCGTCGAGGCGGCGCACGCATGCCTGATCGACCATCGTCGTGCCGCCGGTCGCGCCGAAGCCCGTGATCGAGAGGCCGAAGCTTGCCGAGCCCATGCAGGTGTCGGAGAGCGTCGTGGTCAATGCAGGCGCGGCGATGGACGGCGTCGTGCGCACCGAGTACGAGCTCTGGTTGTAGTCGACCGTGGCGCGCGTGTCATAGGCGCTGGAACCAGGCGACGAAGCCTTGCCGGTCGCATCGATGCCGTTCGCCGAACCGCTCGTGCCACTCGTGCCGCTGCCGGCCGCGCCCGTCGATGACGAGCTGGAGTTGGTCAGCGAAGGCATGGTCAGCGAGATGTTCACGTTCGACGAGCCACCCGACGCCGACGAACGGCCGCCGTTCGCAGTCGCCACGCCAAGGCCACCGACGGAAGAAGAATTCGAAGTGGTGCTGGCCGTCGAATTGGCCGACGTGCCGATGTTGTTCAGGCTCGAGCCGCCGCCCTGGCCGATGCCGGTGGACGTGGACCCGGACACCGAGCCCGACGAGGAGTTGGCCGTGGTATCGGCATGGGCGAGTTGCGCGGCGCAAAACAGAACCGCACAGGCCAGTTGCACAGTGGTCTTGTTCATTATGGTTCTCCGGAAGAAAGGGGCGCCATGCGTGGCGGTCCCGTGACACGATCTGGTTTTATTGTTATCGGGTGGGGCAAAGGACGCGTCTTGCGCTCTCGTGGCGCGTCACGACGCGGCCTTTGCCTGGCGAATGAGCCGTGGCCCGCGGGCCGCTTAACGCCAGCCGCCGCCCAGCTTGCTCCACGCGTTCGCGGCTGCGTCCGCGCCGGACAGGCCGCCTGCCTGCGACGTGCCGTGGCCGAAGCCGCCGACCGTCGACGTGTTGCTGTGGCTGGTCGTTGCGTTGGTCATGTTGCCGGTGACGCCGTACATGCCGCCCGCGACCGATTGCGCGTTGCCGTTGGCCGTGCCGTAGTCGGTGGCGGTGAAGCGGCCGAAGCCCGAGACGGAAGCCGAGGTCGATCCGCCCGAGGTCGAGCTCGAGGTGGAATTCGTGGTCGTGGCCATGGCGGCGACGGAGACAAACGAGAGCAGTGCGGCAGCGATCAGAGTGCGTTTCATGATGGACCTTCCTGGTTGACAGAATGAGATTGGAATCAGTTGTCTGTGCATCTATTTGCTTCGTGCGGTGACGGGAGAGCGGAACCGTGTGGCGGCATCCGCCGTCCGTCGCCGTGGCTTAATGCCAGCCGCCACCGAGCTTGCTCCACGCGTTCGCTGCGGCATCCGCGCCCGACACGCCCTTCGCCGACGAACCGCCGAAGCCCGCGCCGCCCACCGACGAATTGTTGATGTGACCGGTCGTCGCGTTGGTCGCGTTGCCCGTCACGCCGAAGCCCGTGCCGGCCAGTGCCGACGCGTTGCCGTTGGCGATGCCCGAGTTGGTGGCCGTGAAGGCGCCGAAGCCGTACACGGCGGCTGCCGTGCTGCCGCCCGACGTCGAGCTGGAGCTGGAGTTCGTGCCCGTGGCAAAGGCGGCGGCGGACACGAGCGAGAGGATGGCTGCTGCGATCAGTTTGCGTTGCATGGTGAAGTCTCCTGGTTTCGGCGCACGGTTTTATCCAGCTACATCGACGCCGGTATGTAGCGGGCACAGCGAATCCATTTAGTTAGGCATCCTGTTTCACCAGCTTGCTTCGAGTCCGCCCGGTTGATCCGGGCGATGTTGCAAGCGGGTGAGTCAGGAAGCGCCGGAGCGTGTGTTCAGGTTCGATACGGACCGGTCTCGCGGCGCGGTTCGGCCACGCGAGAGCGGCGTTCTCGAAGGAGCGGCGGACGTTGACCGTCCGTGAAGCGGAGCGCGGCGCACTGGCCTTCCGCTTGTCGTGCTTGTCGTGCTTGTTGTTGGTCGTTCTTCATCGCAATCCCCGTATCACCTTTTCGATGATGTTTTCAGGCTTTTGGTCTTGAACTGAGTGCCTGTGTTTTGAGTGACTGTAAGGAAGATGAACGGCCGTAAGCGTGGGAAAGCCAACACTCGACCTCACGTCCTTCCAGATCGTGAGAAATTGAGTGGGCCAACGCTCATTTGTAGGAGGGATGCGGTCGGAAACGCCCTGTTTTCAAGGGTTTCCACGGAGGCGCACGGGTTGCACGCAGCTTCACAGCGCCGGGCGGCGCTGTGTCATGAAAGGAAATGAATTACAGAAAAGTCAGGCGGCGACCCACACCTTTCCGCCCGCCACTTTCACGCGATACGCGCTGACTGAAAGCTCGGGCATTTCGAGGCATTCGCCCGTTTGCAGATCGAAATGCTGCTTGTAGATCGGCGAGGCCACGACGATGCGCTCGCCGACACTCCCCACGATGCCGCGCGACAACACCGCCGCCTGCGAGTGCGGATCGTAGTTGTCGATTGCATAAACATGCGCTTCTTCGCCCGCGAGATGAAACACCGCGACCTGCGCGCCCTTCACGAGCGCGCAGACGCCCGTGTCCGGCACGATGTCGTCGAGTTCGCACACGGCGGTCCAGTCCTGTTCGATGCGGTCGTTCATGTTGATCTCCTTGCGTTTCAATGGGTCAGACGGTCTCGACAACCACCGGTATGTCCGCGAGCTTCGACTTGCGTTCATCCGGCGTGGCGGGCCGGATCTGGCCGCGTTCCTCGACGAAGCTCACGTTGACATCGGCGGCGTCGCTGTTGACGAAGTGGCGGAAGCGCTTGCGCGTCTGCGGGTCGGTTACGGCCTTCTTCCATTCGTCCTCGTAGGTATCGACGACGAGTTGCATCTCCGCTTCCAGTTCCGCTGCAATGTCGAGCTTGTCGTTGACCACCACATCGATGAGATAGTCGAGCCCGCCTTCAAGGTTGTCGCGCCAGACGCTGGTGCGTTGCAGGCGGTCGGCCGTGCGCACGTAGAACATCAGGAAGCGGTCGATATAACGCACGAGCGTTGCATGATCCAGGTCCGACGCGAGCAATTCGGCATGTCGCGGCTTCATGCCGCCGTTGCCGCACACATAGAGGTTCCAGCCCTTCTCCGTTGCAATCACGCCGACGTCCTTGCCCTGCGCTTCCGCGCATTCGCGCGTGCAGCCCGACACGCCGAACTTGATCTTGTGCGGCGTGCGCAGGCCCTTGTAGCGGTTCTCCAGTTCGATCGCGAGGCCGACCGAATCGCCCACGCCGTAACGGCACCACGTCGAGCCGACACACGACTTGACCGTGCGCAGCGCCTTGCCGTACGCATGTCCCGACTCGAAACCGGCCGCGATCAATGCTTCCCAGATGAACGGCAACTGCTCGACGCGCGCGCCGAACATGTCGACCCGCTGGCCGCCGGTGATCTTCGTGTAGAGACCATACTGCTTCGCGATCTGCCCGACCGCGATCAGTCCATCGGGTGTGACTTCGCCGCCCGGCATGCGCGGCACGACGCTGTACGTGCCATCGCGCTGGATGTTGGCGAGGTAGTAGTCGTTGGAGTCCTGCAGGCTCGCGTGTTCCGTCTTCAGCACGAACTCGTTCCAGCAGGACGCGAGAATGTTGGCGACTGCCGGCTTGCAGATATCGCAACCGCGTCCCTTGCCGTGCTTCGCCAGCAGCGCACCGAATGTGCGATGCCCTTCCACGCGCGCGATGTGATACAGCTCCTGGCGTGAATACGGGAAGTGCTCGCAGAGGTGATTGTTGACCGCGAGACCCTGCCGCTTCATCTCCGACTTCATCACCTGTGTGACGAGCGGCACGCAGCCGCCACAGGTCGCGCCCGCCTTGCACGACGACTTGATCGCACCGATGCTGGTCGCGCCCGCGCACACCGCCGCGCAGATCTCGGCCTTGCTCACGTTGTTGCACGAACAGATCTGCGCACCGTCGGGCAGCGCTTCCACGCCGAGCGCGGGTTTCGCGCGGCCATCGCTCGAAGGCAGGATCAGGAATTCGGGCGCCTCGGGCAACTCGATCCGGTTGAGCATCATCTGCAACAGCGTGCCGTATTCCGCGGCGTCGCCCACCATGACCGCACCGTGCAGGAACTTGCCGCAATCGGAGACAACGATCTTCTTGTAGACCTGCTTGCGCTCGTCGCTGTACTGGTATGTGCGGCTGCCCGGCGTCTTGCCGTGGGCATCGCCGATGCTCGCCACATCCACGCCCATCAGCTTGAGCTTCGTGCTCATGTCCGCACCGGCGAACGCGGCTTCGATGCCCACGATCTGCTTCGCGACGATACGCGCCATGTCGTAACCCGGCGCCACCAGTCCGAACAACTGGCCCTTCCACAACGCGCATTCGCCGATCGCATAGATGTCGGCATCGCTCGTGCGACAGGCGTCGTCGATCACGATGCCGCCGCGCGCGCCGATCTCCAGCCCCGCCGCGCGCGCGATATCGTCACGCGGACGAATGCCCGCCGAGAACACGATCATGTCGGTGTCGAGATGCGTGTCGTCGGCGAAATTCATGCGGTTCGCCGCGCCTTCGCCTTCGACAATGGCCAGCGTGTTCTTACCGGTATGCACGGTGACGCCGAGTTCCTCGATCTTGCCGCGCAGCATGCGGCCGCCGCCTTCGTCCACCTGCACGGCCATCAGGCGCGGCGCGAATTCGACCACATGCGTTTGCAATCCCATGTCGCGCAGCGCCTTCGCCGCTTCCAGTCCGAGCAGGCCGCCGCCCACCACGGTGCCCGTCTTCGAGTGCGCGCCGAAGGCCTGCATCGCTTCGAGATCCTCGATGGTGCGATATACGAAGCAGCCCGCGCGATCGCGTCCTTCAATCGTCGGCACGAACGGGTAAGAACCGGTTGCGAGCACGAGCTTGTCATAGGCGAGCACTTCGCCGGTGGACGCGGTCACGGTGCGTGCGGTGCGATCGATCCCGACAGCGCGCGCATTCAGCTTGAGCGCATAGCCGGAACGCTCGAAGAAGCCTTCCTCGACCAGCGAGAGATCATCCGCGCTCTTGCCCGTGAAGAATTCCGTGAGATGCACGCGGTCATATGCGGCGCGCGGTTCTTCGCACAGCACGGTGACCTGCATGGCATCGTTGCCGCTCTCGGCAAGCGCTTCGAGAAATTTATGGCCGACCATGCCGTGGCCGATGACGACGATTTTCATGACGGGGACCTTTCTTTTCTCAGTTCGCGATGACGTTGTTGGCTGCAAGCGCGCGTTCGCGCAGCGCGGCTTCGCGTGCCTTGTGTTCGGGCGAGAAGCGCACGGCCAGCGCGCACAGCGCCGTGCCGGCGACGATCACGCCCAGCATCGAAAGCGTGGCCTGGGCGCTGCCGAGGCCTTTCATCAGGAAGCCCGCCGCGACCGCGCCGACGTTGCCGCCCGCGCCGATCACCCCGGCCACGCCGCCGAGCGCCTTGCGGTCGATGAACGGCACCAGCGCGTAGGTCGCGCCGCAGGCCATGTGGGTGAAGAGGCCGAAGACGAGCATCGAGATCACGGCGAGCGCGACGCCCGGCGCATGCGCGAAGGCGAAGAGACCGATTCCCTCGCCCGCGATCAGTACGAACAGCAGCGTGGAGCGCACGTCGAGACCGCGTCGCGCGGCCACCTTGTCCGAGAGCCAGCCGCCGAGCGCACGAGCGAACAGCGCGAGCAGGCCGAAGCTGCCTGCCGCCAGACCCGCTTCGCCGAGCGTGAGATGAAAGCGGTCGACGTAATACACGGCGGCCATGTTGTGGATGAACACTTCCACGCCGAAGCACGCGCCATACGTGACGAACAGCATCCACACGCGATAGTTCGAGCACGCGGCCAGGAAGCTTTGCCAGCCGCCCTTCTTGCCGCCATCGATGGCGATCCCTGCGCGACGCAGTTCGACGAAGTCGCCTTGCGGGCAGTCCTGCGTATAGCGCCAGTAGAAGAACGCCATGACTGGCATCGCGAGGCCCGGCACCAGCAGCGCGATGCGCCACGACGACGCAGCACCCGCGCCCAGCGCAATGGCCGCCGCCACCAGCAGCGGCACGACGGCCTGGGCCGCGCCCGCGCCGGCGTTGCCCCAGCCCGCGGTCGTCGCGTTCGCGGTGCCGACCACGTTCGGCGCGAACATCACCGACGTGTGGTACTGCGTGATGACGAAGCTCGCGCCCACCGCGCCGATGGCGAGACGGCACCACAGAAAACTGTCGTAACCCGTGGAAAGCGCCGCGCCGATCACCGGCGCCGCGCCTGCGACCAGCAACACGCTATAGACCCTGCGCGGACCGAAGCGGTCGCACATCGGGCCGATCACGAGCCGCACTAGAATCGTCACGGCGACGGCCGCGATATTGATGTTGGCGACCTGATCGGCGCTGAGACCGTATTCGCGCTTGATGAGCGGCATCAGCGGCGCGCACGCAAACCACGCGAAGAAGCACACGAAAAACGCCATCCAGGTGAGATGGAAGGCGCGCATCGGCACGCTGCGCATGCTGAAGAGATCGATCCGGGTGGCTTTGTCCATCGTCTAACCGCCAAAAAAAGAAAGGCGTCCCGCGCATCCGGCCGGTAAGCCGATGCGGGGGACGCCGTTGTCCGATGCCCGCACGTTGTTCACCTGCCGGGCGCTGTAATCGAGACGGATCGCCGTTGATCCGATGGCAAGCCATAAGGCAAGGGCTATGCCATCGGCGGCGGAATCGGCTGCAAAGGCTTGCTGGGCGGGGCTTTGCGGAGCATGTCAGGAGCGTTCACAGAGACCCGGCGCGGCGCACTTTCGATGCAGACGGGCACAGCGCTGGTGCGGCGCAGCACTGATGCCGTGCGGGACGCCGCATCGCAAAGCAGCGTTGCTCGCCTGTTTGTACCGTCTGGTTATCTTTGTTAACCGCTTGGTGAACACGCGCCATTCACATGGAGCAGGCATGCATGCGCCGAAACGGTGCTCGTCCAGTGCGCCGCGCACAAAGCGGGTGCCGCGCGCCGACCGGGATTACGCGTGCATGCGTCATGGCCTGCTACTTGCATTGACCTACGCAATGCCGCTTGCAACGACGTGAGGGGCACACGAATCCATGAGAGCAAGGACAACGGCGTCCCTTCGTGCAACAGCACGAGCGGACGCCTTTTGTTTTGCTTTTACGCTCCAGTCGAAAGAGGACATCACGATGAACACCGCGAATGGCAAAGTCACCTTGCTGAGCGCAGGTCCTGGCGATCTCGACCTGCTGACGCTGCGCGCCGCCCGCGCGCTCGCCGCCGCCGACGTCCTGCTGCTCGACGACCTCGCGAATCCGGACATCGTCTCGCTCGCGCCCCAGGCGCGCGTGATCCGCGTGGGCAAGCGCGGCGGCTGCCGGTCCACGCCGCAGGCCTTCATCGAGCGGCTGATGCAGCGTTATGCGCGCAAAGGGCTGCACGTCGTGCGCGTCAAGGGCGGCGATGCCTTGCTCTTCGGCCGCGCCGGCGAAGAGATCGCGGCGCTGCGCGAAGCGGGCATCGCGGTAGAGATCGTCAACGGCGTGTCGTCGGGCTTCGCGGCGGCGGCCGGACTCGGCATCTCGCTCACACATCGCGATCATTGCCAGGGCGTCACCTTCGTCACCGCGCATCTGCAGGATCATCGCCAGCCGGACTGGCAGGCGCTTGCCGCCACCGGCACCACGCTCGCCATCTACATGGGCATGAGCCGTATCGCTAGCATTGCGGCGGCGCTGCGCGAGGCGCTGCCCGCGAGCACGCCCGCCGCCGTCGTGCAGCATGCGGGCTCGGCGCAGGAACGGCGTCTCGTGACCACGCTCGACCGTCTCGCCGATGACGCCGCCGCAGCAGGCCTCGGCAGCCCGGCCGTGATCCTGGTCGGCGGCGCGATCGGCGAGGCGGTCGAATCCGAAATTCATGCCCGAGGGTTCGCGCATGCCGCATGACGCGGGTTCTCAAACGGCGGGCGGCGCGTTAAAGTCGTTGAAGTCTCCGCAGCCGCTTGCGCCGTTCCTCGCATGACCCCGTCTCCCCCTTCCCGCATGCTGCGCGTTCTCCTCGTCACCGACACCGACAAGCCCATCGGCGACCTGCGCGAGCAGCTCGCGCGCATGGGCTATGACATGCTCGCCGAAGTCGCCGCGCCCTCGGCGCTGCATGCGGCGGTCGAGAGCCAGAAACCCGATGTCGTCATCATCGATACCGAATCGCCGTCGCGCGACACGCTCGAACAACTCGCCGTGATGAACAAGGCGGCGCCCCGCCCCGTACTGATGTTCAGCAACGACGCCGACCAGCAATTCATCCGCGCGGCGGTAGGCGCGGGCGTCACGGCCTATTCGGTCGAAGGACTCGCGAGCGCGCGTCTTGCGCCGATCATCGAGGTCGCGCTCGCGCGTTTCGCTCATGAAGAACAATTGCGCCTGCGGCTCGCGCAAGTGGAAAACGAACTGGAGCAGCGCAAGGTCATCGACCGCGCCAAGCGCCTGCTGATGGACAAGCGCGGCATGTCCGAAAACGACGCCTACGCCGCGCTGCGCAAGCGCGCCATGGATCAGGGGGTGAAGGTTGCGGAAATCGCGCGCCAGCTGCTCGCCATGGCCGACCTGCTGCGCTGACCGACCAAGAGCATTCAAGAACCGTCATGAACCCGCCCGACACCACTTTCTCCGCGCCTGAACGCACGCATCTGCGGCTCGGCTTCGTTGCGCTCTCCGATGCCGCGCCGCTCGCCGTCGCCGCATTGCGCGAACTCGGCGCGCGCCACGGCATCACGCTCGAACTGTGCCGCCAGCCGTCGTGGGCCGCCGTGCGCGACAAGCTCCTCTCCGGCGAACTCGATGCCGCCCACGCGCTCTATGGCCTCGTGTACGGCGTGCAGTTGGGCATCGGCGGACCGCAGGCGGACATGGCCGTGCTGATGGTGCTCAACCGCAACGGCCAGGCCATCACGCTGTCGCGCGCACTCGCCGATGCGATCGAAGACGGCGCGAGCATCCGGGACGCGCTACAGGCCCTCGGCCGGCCGCCTGTCATCGCGCAGACCTTTCCGACCGGCACGCACGCGATGTGGCTCTACTACTGGCTCGCGGCGCACGGCCTGCATCCTTTGCGCGACGTGCGCAGCGTGGTGATTCCGCCGCCGCGCATGGCCGACGCGCTCGCGGCCGGCGAACTCGACGGCTTCTGCGCGGGCGAGCCGTGGAACGCGGTGGCCGAGGCGCACGGCGCGGGCCGCACGGTGGCCTACACAAGCGAAATCTGGCCGGACCATCCGGAAAAGGTGCTGGCGTGCCGGCGCGATTTCGCCGCGCTATATCCGAACACGGCGCGCGCGCTGGTGCGCACGCTGCTCGACGCCTGCGCCTGGCTCGATGCGCCTGCGCACCGCACGGAAATCGCGGAGGCGCTGGCCTCGGCGCAATTGCTGGATGCGCCGCGCGAGTTGATCGAGGCGCGTCTCTCGGTGGCCCATGGCGGCGACGCGCACGCGCTGCCGGTGCGTTTCTTCGATGGCGGCGCGGTCAACTATCCGCGCCTCTCGGACGGCCAGTGGTTCATCACGCAGTATCGTCGCTGGGGCATGCTGGACCACGCGCCCGACGATGCCGCCCTCGCGGCCGCCGTCAACCAGACCGCGCTGTATCGCGAGGCAGCGCAAGCGGCCGGCATCGCGATACCCGGGGAGCGGCGCGCCGCCACCTTCTGCGACGGCCGCGTGTGGGACGGCGGTGACAGCGCGGCGTATCTCGCGGGCTTCGAAATTCGCGCGTGAGCGGCGCCGGAGCGCCTACCATGGAAGTTCCTGCGCGCACGGGAGACACGCCATGGAACTGCTTGCGATCGGCATCGACAAGCCCGAGAACACGAATTTCATTCTTGGCCAGTCGCATTTCATCAAGACGGTCGAGGATCTGCACGAGGCACTGGTCGGCGCGGTGCCCGGCATCCGCTTCGGACTCGCGTTCTGCGAGGCCTCGGGCAAGCGGCTCGTGCGCACGTCAGGCACAGACGAGAATCTCGTCGATCTGGCCGCGCGCAATGCGCTGACCCTCGGCGCGGGACACAGCTTCATCATCATGCTCGGCGACGGTTTCTTTCCTGTGAACGTGCTCAATGCCGTCAAGGCGGTGCCCGAGGTCTGCCGGATCTTCTGCGCGAGCGCCAATCCCACCCAGGTGCTGGTTGCGCAGACGGATCAGGGGCGCGGCATCGTCGGCGTGGTGGACGGCCTGCCGCCGCTCGGCGTGGAAGCGGAACAAGACGTGCAATGGCGCAAGAACCTGCTGCGCCAGATCGGCTACAAGCTCTGACCTTTCCGACACTCGGAAAGCGCCGCCGCGCCTTGACTTGGCCGCGCAAATCGCGAGAATGAGGCCCGCCGTTGCAGCCCGGGCCGTCGCGCGCACCTGCGTGTTCAGGCGCGTTTTTCCGGCCGGGGCGCGACATCATGGAAAATAGCGGAATTCGGTGAACGCACCACGCGCGCGTTTGCCAGGTTTCCCGCGTTGTCCCTTGCTATGTCCCGTCGTCTTCGGAGCGAAGGCATGCCGTCTGCTCGCGCAGGCGCACGGAACACGAACCTGCGGGCATTCCGGCACCTTTCGCCCAACGGCACCCAACACCGGCCACCCGCGCCGCCCGAGGATCGGAGTCGTCCTCGCGCGGCCTACAGGAGCACCACATGACCGACATGAACCCAGGCTTTTTCGGCAGGATAGGCATCGCCTTCGGCGCCTTCTTCGGCGTCTTGGGCGACGCCGCCTTCGCCGGCCGCGTGCAGCGTCTGCGCGACGCGCCGCATGCGCCCGAAGCCGCGCCTGCCGCCGCAGCCCCCACCGCCCCGCAACCGCCGAAGCCCGCCGCCGCGCCGGTGCAGCCCGCGCCGTCCGCGCTGAAGGAAGCGAGCCCGGTCGCCGCGCTCCAGTTGCTGGCGCTGCTGCAACGCGACGCGCGTTTCGTCGATTTCGTCGAGGAAGACATCACCAAGTACAGCGACGCCGATATCGGCGCCGCCGCCCGCCTCGTGCACGACGGCTGCCGCGCCGTGTTGCGCGAGCACTTCACGATCAACCCCGTGCGCAGCGAAGCCGAAGGCAGCCGTATCACGCTGCAGGAAGGCTTCGACGCGGCGGCCGTGCGCCTGACCGGCAATGTCGTCGGCCGCGCGCCGTTCAGCGGCAGCATCAGCCATCGCGGCTGGAAGGTCGAGGACACGCGCCTGCCGAAGCTCGCCCCGTCCCATGATGCGAGCATCGTCGCGCCGGCGGAGGTGGAACTGTGAGCGACATCAATGACACTCGCGCCCGCTATTCGATCGGCGTCGATCTCGGCACGACGCACTGCGCGCTCTCCTATGTCGACATGAGCGCCAGCGACGGTGAAAAGACCGCGCAAGGCGTGCTGCCGGTCGCGCAGCTGACTGCGCCCGGCGCCGCCGAAGAACGCGAACTGCTGCCCTCCTTCCTCTATCTGCCGCACGACAACGAACTCGCGCCCGGCGACATGACGCTGCCGTGGACGCAGGAACGCCGCTTCATCGTCGGCGAACTGGCGCGCAGCCGGGGCGCGGGCACGCCCATCCGCCTCGTCTCCAGCGCGAAAAGCTGGCTGTGCCATCCGGGTGTCGATCGCCGCGCGGCCATCCTGCCCGCCGATGCCCCCGAGGAAGTCGAGCGCGTGTCGCCGCTGGAAAGCTCGGTGCGCTATCTGACCCACTTGCGCGAAGCGTGGAACCATCAGCATCCGGACGCGCCGTTCGACCAGCAGGACGTCACCGTGACGATTCCCGCCTCCTTCGATCCCGCTGCCCGCGAACTCACGGCCGAAGCAGCCGCCGCCGCCGGCTACACGCGCATGACGCTGCTCGAAGAGCCGCAGGCCGCGCTCTATAGCTGGATCCAGAAGTCGGCGGGCGGCTGGCGCAAGCAGGTGAAAGTGGGCGACGTGATCCTTGTGGTCGATGTCGGCGGCGGCACGACCGATCTCTCGCTGATCGCCGTGGTCGAGCGTGAAGGCAATCTGGAACTGCATCGCGTCGCGGTCGGCGAGCACATCCTGCTCGGCGGCGACAACATGGACCTCGCGCTGGCTCATACCGTCGCCCGGAAACTGGCGGCGCAGGGCACGCAGCCGGACCCGTGGCAGTTGCGCGCGCTCACCTACGCGTGCCGGTCTGCCAAGGAAACCCTGCTCTCCGATCCCGCCGCCGAAGCCGTGCCGCTCGTCGTGCCGAGTCGCGGCTCGAAGCTGATCGGCGGTTCGCTGCGCACCGAACTCACGCGCGCCGAACTGACCCAGATCCTGCTCGAAGGCTTCTTCCCGCAAGTCGATGCCGCGGCGCGGCCCGTGTCGCGCGCGCGTGTCGGCCTGACGCAACTTGGCCTGCCGTACGCGCAGGACGCCGCCGTCACGCGCCATCTCGCGGCCTTCCTCGGCCGTCAGGTGAACGCACTCGCCGAAGTCGAAGGACTCCGGCGCGAGGCGCCGCAGGGCGCGACGATGCTGCATCCGACCGTCGTCCTGTTCAATGGCGGCGTGTTCAAGTCGCCGCTGCTGGTGGAGCGCGTGATGGCCACGCTCAACCACTGGCTCGCCGCCGAAAACGCGCCCGCCGCCCGTCTGCTCGAAGGCGCGGACCTCGATCTCGCGGTTGCGCGCGGCGCGGCCTATTACGGCTACGTGCGGCATGGCAGCGGCGTGCGGATTCGCGGCGGCACGGCGCGCGCGTATTACGTGGCGATCGAATCGGCGATGCCCGCCGTGCCCGGCCTCGAACCGCCGGTGCAGGCGCTGTGCGTCGCGCCGTTCGGCATGGAGGAAGGCACCGACGCCGCCTTGCCCGCGCAGGAATTCGGCCTGGTCGTCGGCGAGCCGGTGCATTTCCGCTTCTTCGGCTCGTCGGTGCGGCGTCAGGACCAGGTCGGCACGCTGCTCGATTTCTGGCAGCCCGACGAACTCCAGGAACTGGAAGAGATCGAGGCCTCGCTGCCGTCCGAAGGCCGCACGCCCGGCGAGGTCGTGCCGGTCAAGCTGCACGCCCGCGTGACCGAAGCGGGCACCCTCGAACTCGAAGCGATTCCGCGCGGTTCGTCGGAACGCTGGAAGGTGGAGTTCGACGTGCGCGGCGGTCCGAACGCGAGCATCGATCAGGGCATGGGCCTGTAAGTGTCGCGTTACAGCGTCGGCATCGATCTCGGCACGAGCAATACGGTCGTCGCGTACGCGGCGGCCGGCTCGGACGAGGTGCGCGTGTTCGGCATCGACCAGCTCGTCGCGCCGGGCGAGGTCGCGGCGCTGCCGCTGCTGCCGTCGCTGCGCTATCACTACGCGCCCGGCGAACTCCGCAGCGAAGACCTCCACCTGCCGTGGGGCGAGATGGAAGCGGCGGCGGTCATCGGCCAGTTCGCCCGCAAGCTCGGCGCGCAGGCGCCGGGACGGCTCGTGTCGAGCGCGAAGAGCTGGCTGTCGCACGGCGCCGTGGATCGGCTCGCGCCCATTCTGCCGTGGGGCGCGGGCGACGACGTCGAGAAGATCTCGCCGGTGATCGCCAGCGCGAGCTATCTGGCGCACGTGCATGCCGCGTGGAACGAGCGCTTTCCGGACGCGCCGCTCGACGCCCAGGACGTGGTGCTGACCGTGCCCGCCTCGTTCGACGAAGGCGCGCGCGCCCTCACGCTCGAAGCGGCGCGCATGGCGGGGCTGACGACGCTGCGCCTGCTGGAGGAACCGCAGGCGGCGTTCTACGACTGGCTGTTCCATCATCGCGCGACGCTGGGCCGTGAGCTTGCACAGACGCGGCTGGTCCTGATCGTCGACGTGGGCGGCGGCACGACCGACCTCACGCTGATCCAGGTCGCAATGCAGGATGGCGAGCCGGTGTTGACGCGCATCGGCGTGGGCAACCATCTGATGCTCGGCGGCGACAACATGGACCTGGCGCTCGCGCATCTCGTCGAGAGGCGGCTCGCCGGCGATACCGCGCGGCTCTCGGCGGCGCGCATGGCGGAACTCGTCGAGCGCTGCCGGGCCGCGAAGGAACAACTGCTCGGCCAGGACGCGCCCAAGTCTGTCGCGGTCACGCTGCTGGGCGCGGGCTCGAAGCTCATCGGCGGGGCGCGCTCGGTCGAGATCACGCGCGACGAGATCGGGCAGATCATCGTCGATGGTTTCTTTCCGCAGGTGTCCGCCCATGACCGCCCGGGACGCGCGCGCGGCGGGCTGGTGGAATTCGGCTTGCCCTATGCAAGCGATCCGGCCATCACGCGCCATGTCGCGGCCTTTCTCGGCCAGCATGCAGGCGAGGCCCGCAAGGCGCTCGACCTTCCCCCCGACGCTCTCGCCATTCCCGACACGCTGCTGCTGAACGGCGGCGTGTTCCGCGCCGGGCCGCTGTCACGGCGCATCGCCCGGACGCTGTCGGACTGGCGCGGGGTGTCCGTCAACGTGCTCGAAAACGCCGATCCCGATGTGGCCGTCGCGCGCGGCGCAGTCGCTTATGCGCTGGCGCGCGCGGGTCATGCGCCGAAGATCGGCGGCGGCTCGGCGCGCAGCTTCTTCCTGTTGCTCGACGACGAGCCCGAGAGCACGCGCGGCGTGTGCGTGCTGCCGCGCGGCACCGAGGAAGACCAGCCGGTGCATCTCGCCGATCGCACCTTCGCGCTGACGCTCGGCGCGCCGGTGCGGTTTCATTTGGCGTCGTCGGTGGCGGAGACAGCCTGGCAGCCGGGCGAACTCGCAGACCTCGGCGCAGTGGGCGACTTCGTGCGGCTGCCGCCGATTGCCACCGTCATCGATGGACACGCCGGCGACGCGGCCCGGCCCCGCGAAACCGCCGTGCAGCTGACGACCTCGCTCACTGAAGTGGGTACGCTTGCGATGCACTGCATCGCCGTCGACGACCCGTCGAAGCGCTGGCTGCTCGAATTCCAGTTGCGCCATGAAGCGGCGCCGGCCGAACCAGCGGGCGCGGTCACGCATCCGGCGCTGCCGAAAGCCGTCGAACTGATCGACCGCACCTTTGGCGCGCGTTCGCAGGACGTCGGTCCGAAGGAGGTGAAGCGCCTGCGCGCGCAGCTCGAACAGACGCTCGGCACGCGCGATACCTGGGACATCGCCCTGTTGCGCGAGCTGTTCGGCGCGTTGTTCGACCGCGCGAAGCGGCGTCGGCGCAGCGCCGATCACGAACGCCTGTGGCTCAATCTGACGGGCTTCTGCATGCGGCCGGGCTTCGGTCATCCGCTCGACGACTGGCGCGTCGAGCAGCTATGGACGCTGTTCGACCAGGGCATCCAGTACAGCAACGAAAGCCAGATCTGGTCGGAGTGGTGGACGCTGTGGCGGCGCGCGGCCGGCGGGCTGTCGGAAACGGCCCAGCTGCGCCTGCTCGACGACATGGCCTTCGTGCTTCAGCCGCCCGGCACGAGCCGCTATCGCCGTGCGGCGGGCGCGGCGCGTGCGGGGTACGAGGACATGGTGCGGCTCGCGGCGTCGCTTGAACGCGTGCCGGTGGAGCGCAAGATCGAGGTCGGCGAGTGGCTGCTGACGCGCCTGAAGAAGCCTTCGGAAAACATCCAGGGCTGGTGGGCGCTGGGACGGATCGGCGCGCGCCAGCCGTTCTACGGGAGCGCGCACGGCGTGGTGCCGCCCGACGTCGCGACGCGCTGGCTGGACGCCCTGCTCGCGCTCGACTGGAAGAAGGTCGATCCCGCCGCGTTCGCCGCGGTGCAGATCGCCCGGATGACCGGTGACCGCTCGCGCGATCTTGCCGACGAGATCCGCGCCGCCGTCATCCAGCGTCTTGAAACGATGGGCGCGGCGCAGTCGTGGATCGCGATGGTCCGCGAGACGGTGGAACTGGATCGCGCGGATGAAGGCCGCGTTTTCGGCGAGACGCTGCCGGCGGGGCTCAAGCTGATTCGGTGAGGGGCGCAGGTCAGTGGCTCCGCTCAGCGCCTTCGCCCTGCTACCTCGCTCCGTAGCTCCGCCCAGTAGCCTCGCTCAGCGGTTTCGCTAAATGACTCGGCTCAGCGCATCCACTCCACGTATCCGCCGAACCCAAGCCCGAAATACTTCGTCATCAGAAGCGTTTCAGCCGCGCGATGTCTTGAATAGCGGTGGAGCGCCGCCTATGGTTATCAGTGTGTCGATCCCGACACGTCCTGAAGGAGGTCATCATGCCATCCCCACGCAAGGCTTCAGCTCAGCAACCTGCCGAAACCGAAATGTCGAGCCGCAAGAAAACGGCCGGCACCAAGGCATCGCCCGCCAAGGCCGCAGGCGCGAAAGAGATGCAGGTCACCAAGCGCACCACCAAGGCAAAACCGAAGTCCTGAGCGGTCATCGACCGATCCGCCCTCTTCATCGCGCGGGGGCAGTTCCTGTGGCTATCCTTCGACACGGCGGGCGCGGCCTTCGCGGCGCTCGCTGTTCGACCCGGCCGGTTCCCGCCTCATCCCTCAATACCTCGCCTGAAAAGACCCATAAAACCGCAATATTTGCCGGATATAACGGTTGTTGCCTAAAAAAAGGCGTATTGGTATGACCGCATTGTCCTAAAGTAGAGTCCCCTGTTCCAGAGCGAGCATGAAGATGGCCGTACCGCAACCCGCCGCCGGCGTGCGTCCCCCAGGAGTGCTGTCCGCGGCCGCGCGTGAAGCCGTCGCGAGCCTGGTGCGCAATCTCGCGATTCCGGCGCCATTCTCCGATCCCGCTCTCGAGGCGCAATTCCTTGAGGATCACAGTCAGCGCTTCTGCGCATTCCGGCGCGCGTCCGCGCTGCTCGCGCTCGTCATCTGGACGTGCTTTCTCTGGTGGGACTTCAGCTTCGTGCGCGGCAACAAGGCGCTCAACGTGCGCCTCGCCGACATTCTCGCGCTGCGCTTCGCGGGCGTCGCGCTGCTGATCTTCGTCGGCGCGCTGGTGCTCCGGCCGTCGTTCCGCTCGCATGCGAACGCGCAGCGCGTGATCCTCACCGGCATCTACGGACTGCTGTGCCTGATCCTGACGATGGTCGCGATCACCCCCGCGCCCTATAACTACACGCAGTATTTCATCGGCCTCTATCTGGCGCTGTTCTTCCAGTTCAGCTTCTTCTACCTGCGCTCGCGGGTCGCGCTGACGGCCGGCGCGATCACGATGGCCTCGGTCGTGCTGTGCCAGATCACGATCCATCTGCTCAACACCGAGGACTTCTTCGCCGGCCTGTTCTATATGTTCAACGTGCTGATCGTCGGACATGGCGTCTGCACACACGCCGAGCGCGTCTCGCGCGAACGCTACAGCTCGGAGCGCGCGCTGGCTTCGCTGAACGACGAGCTGCGCGCCGCCAACGGCTCGCTCGGGCGCAAGAACCGCGAACTGGAGATCTCGAAGAAGGATCAGGAGAACAAGACCAACGCGCTGCTCGCGCTGCGCGAACAGCAGATGATCGCGGCGCAAACCGCGAGCCGCGACAAGTCCAACTTCCTCGCCGCCGCAACCCACGACCTGCGGCAGCCAATGCACGCCCTCAACCTGTTCCTGCAGGCCGCCGCCGAGGCGATCCGCAACGGCGAGTTCGACCAGGCCGAGCGGCTCATCAACGATTGCGGCCGTTCCTCCGTGATCCTCGCGCGCCTGCTGAACGCCGTGCTGGATCTGTCGCGGCTCGAATCGGGACGGGTCGTGCCGCGCTATCACGTGTTCGACGTACGGCAGATCGTCGAGGAAGCTGCCGAGCAATTGCGGCCGTTCGCGACGAGCCGGGGTGTCGAATTGCGCCTGCGGCTGCCGAAGGAAGAAGTCGTCTGCGTGCGCAGCGATGCGCACTGGCTCGGGCGCGCGGTCGCGAATCTGGTTTCGAACGGCATCAAGTACGCGGATACCAGCAAGTCGACCCGGCCGACCGTGATCGTCGGCGTGGTGCGCTCGGCCACGCGTGCGCGCATCGACGTGCTGGACAACGGCATCGGCATTCCCGCCGATTATTTCGACGCGATCTTCCAGCCGTTCTTCCAGGTCGACAATCCCGAACAGGATCGCGACAAGGGGCTGGGGCTCGGGCTGTCGATCGTCAACGCGGTCATGTCGATGCTCGACCAGCATCGCATCGAGCTCAAGTCCACCGAGGGACGCGGCTCGCGCTTCTCGCTGGAAATGCCGCTGTGCGGACCGACGCAGGATCAGCCGTCGGCGCGCGTGCCGGTGCGCTCGGAAGCGGCCGAGGCCGCGCAGCTGAAGGGCCGCTATGTGCTGCTCGTGGAAGACGACGGGCTGGTGCGCGCCTCGACGGAAGCGCTGCTGACCCAGTGGGGCGTGCTGTTCGATTCGGCCGCGACCTTCGAGGAATACGAGGACATCCTGAGCGACATCGAGCGCTTTCCCGATCTCATCATCACCGATTTCCGTCTGCGCGACACCCGCACCGCCCGCCAGGTAGCGATGCTCGGCGCCGCGAAGCTCGGGCGGCCGTGTCCCGTGCTCGTCGTGACGGGCGAGCCGGCGGCCTGCATCGTGCCGCTCGCGTGCGACCAGGACGTGCTGAGCAAGCCGGTCAGCCCCGCCGAACTGCGGCGCGGCATGCTTGCGCTGCTGCCGCAGCATGAGACGGCGGACGCCGCATGACGCTGCACCGGATCATCTACGACACCGATCCCGGCATCGACGACGCCATCGCGCTCGTGTTCCAGGCGTTGCATCCGGGCATTGAACTGATGGGCATCACGAGCGTGTTCGGCAACGCGGATATCGACACGACCACCGCCAACGCGCTTTATCTCGCGCAGCGCTTCGCGCCGGGCGTGCCGGTCGTGCGCGGCGCGGCGGCGCCGTTGCGGCGGCCCGCACCCCAGCCGATTCCGCATATTCATGGCAAGGACGGGCTTGGGGAGATCGAGCGGGATCGCGTTTCCGGGCGAGAAGACGGGCGCGAGGCGCATCGCTTCATCGTCGAGACGGTGCGGGCGCATCCCGGTCAGATCACGCTGCTCGCGGTCGGGCCGCTGACCAATCTCGCCCTGGCGTTGCAACTCGATCCCGACATCGCGACGCTGGTGCGCGAGGTCGTCGTGATGGGCGGCGCGTTCGGCATCCATGGCGCGCTCGGCAACGTGACGCCGGCCGCCGAGGCAAACATGCACGGCGATCCCGATGCCGCCGACATCGTGTTCGGCGCGCCCTGGAAGGTGTCGATCGTCGGACTCGATGTCACGCACGAAACCGTGATGACCACCGCGTTCCTGGCCGGATTGCGCGACAGCGCCGGCGACGCGGGCCGTTTCGTGTGGGACGTGTCGCGCTTCTATGAACGCTTTCATGCGCAGGAAGGCGTCGCAGGCGGCATCTACGCGCACGATTACTCGGCGGCGGCGTTTGTCGTGGCGCGCGAAAACTATGTGACGCGGCGCGGGCCAGTGCGGGTGCTGACGGAGGGCATCGCCGCCGGCCTCACCGTGCAGAAGCCCGACTCGATGCACGCGCCCGCACCGGAATGGGACACGCGTCCGGCCTGCGACGCGTGCATCGGCGTGAACGCGGACGCGGTGCTGACACTCTTCGCTGAGACCTTAAGAAACCAAGCGCGCACCGAGCCACTGACGTAACGCTTCCACTTCTTCCATGCAGACCGAATGCGGCATCGGATAGGCATGCCATTCGACATCGCAGCCCTGCTCGCGCGCGAACTCGCACGCCTGTTCGCCGAGGACTGGCTTCAGCACGTCGTCGAAGGTGCCGTGCGCGGCGAAGACCGGCAGCGTGCGGTTCGCCTCGCTCAAGGCTTCGCCGATCAGCCCTTCCGACGGAATGTAGCCCGACAGCACGATCAGCCCCGCGAGCCGCTCCGGATGCGTGAGGCCGGCGTGATACGTCATCGCGCCGCCCTGCGAAAAGCCCGCCAGGAAAATGCGTTCAGTGGGAATGCCGCGCGCGTTCTGTTCGGCGATCAGCTCGCGCACGCGCGCCATCGAGGCCTCGATCCCCGACTCGTCCACGCGCCGGTTGACGCCTTCGAAGGAGAGGATGTCGTACCACGCGCGCATCACATAGCCGTTGTTCGCGGTGACGGCAATCTCCGGCGCGTTCGGAAACACGAAGCGGATGGCGGGCGCATCGGCCAGGCGCAACTCGGGCACGAGCGGCACGAAGTCGTTGGCATCGGCGCCGAGGCCGTGCATCAGGATCACGGCGAAGCGGGGATCCGGCGCAGTTTCAATTTCGACGGTGGCGGGTTGATCAGTCATTGCTGCGTACTCCATTGCTTGAACACGCGGGTTGCCGGACAGCGGCTAGACGATCGGCACGAGAATCTGCACGATCCCCACGATGGACACCAGCCAGACGAGCGAGCGCACGAACGGCACGCCCGCCACGTATAGCGGCACGTACACCAGGCGCGCGACGAAATAGGCCAGCGCGCCGTAGTGCGTCAGGACGTTCTCGCGTCCGGTCACATGCACGATCAGCACCGCGATGGCAAAGATCGGCAGGGTTTCAAAGAGATTCGACTGGGCCCGCAGCAGGCGCCCGGAGAGCCGGCCGGGCGGCCGTGTGGGAGCGTCGCGCGGGCCGGCGTTGTAGCGCAGCCCCACTTCGCGGCTGCGTACGAATGCAGGGAGCAAGACTTGCACCAGTGCGAGCACGAGTGTCCATGCCAGCATCGTCAGTTCGAAACTCACGGCGCCTCCATCGATGAATGCCCGGAACGGGTCGCGCCATCATGCCATCGCGATCCGCGAGCGTGTTACCTTGAATGCGGTCCGGCCTCACTCTTCCCGTCATGCATGCCTTGACTCTCCGCCTCTCGCCTGGCAGCGACCTGCGCGCCGCACTCGATCACGCTTTTCAGTCGCGCGGGCTGTCGGCGGCGTTCGTGCTGCAGGGCATCGGCAGTCTGAGCGTTGCGCGGATCCGCTATGCGGGCCGCGACGACATCGCCGAGTTGCAGGGCGATCTGGAAATCCTCACGCTGGCCGGTTCGCTTTCGCCGCAAGGTCCGCACCTGCACATGAGCGTGTCCGATGCCGACGGCCGCGTGCTGGGCGGCCATGCCGCGCCGGGCTGCATCGTGCGCACCACCGTTGAGCTCGTCGTCGCGAATCTGCCCGGCGAGCGTTACACCCGCGAACCCGATGCCGACACGGGCTTTGCGGAACTGGTCATCCGGGCTGGGTGACCGCGGCCGGCGGCAGCACGCCGTCGAGCGCCAGTTCGTGCCGCGCGATCATCTCGAACGCGCCGTGCGTCTCCGAATAATCCCAGCGTTCCACCGTGGTCCCGCGCTCACCGCTTGCGGTGGCGTCGTGACGGATCAGGTTCACCGAATTGTCGATCGTGCCGCGCGTGCGGCTCGACAGCGCCGTGCCCGCCTGCACCGCCCACATGCGCCGCGGCAGGCCGGCGAACGTATCGTGCAGCGGCAGGACATAGGGCAGATGGATATGGCCGCCGAGAATCAGGTCCGCGCCCGCGCGCGCCCAGCGCGTCACCGCACGCTCGCGTCCGTGCAGCAGGTTCTTTTCGTCCTGCGTGCGCGTCACGGCCACCGGCTGATGCGTGACCACCACGCGCAACTGCGCCGGCTGTTCGGCCTGTGCCGCTTCCAGCCGTGCCGAGACGCGTCGGATCTGCGCCATCGACACTTCGCCGTCCTTGTGTCGCCAGGGACGCGTCGTGTTGACGCCGAGCACCAGCAGCGCCGGCGATTCGAAGCTCGGTTCGAGCTCCACGCCGAACGCGCGCTGATGGTTGGCGTAGGGATAACAGAGCCGCGCAAGCGGATTGAACAACGGAATGTCGTGATTGCCCGGCACGACGAGCGCGGGCGTGGCGCCGAGCGTATCGACGAACGCTCGCGCGGCCGCGAACTGGCTGCGACGTGCGCGCTGCGTGATGTCGCCCGACAGGACCACGAGATCGGGCGGCAGTGTCTCGATCAGACGCAGCAACGCCGCGACCACCGCAAGCCGTTCGGTGCCGAAATGAGGATCGGAAATCTGCAACAGCAAGGTCATGAACGATTCGCTTCCGCCACCTCGGGCTCGGGTTTGAGCAGCAGCAACGGCCGGTCGGACACGCGGAATTCGAGCGGCAGTTGCAGCCGCGTGATCTCGCCATCGGTGGCGATCTTGACGAGCTTGCGCTTCTTCGACGGATGCGTGACCACGATCCGCTCGAACGTCATGCTCGTCACGTGATCCGAGTCGGCGAGACGCCCCGCCGCGCCATGCAGCGACAGCCACAAATGCATCAGCCGTCCGACCGGCCGCGGCGCAAGCGCAACGAGCAAACCCTGTTCCAGCGCACGCGCGGCGTCGGGCATGCCGATCTGCTCCATTTGCAGCCGGTTGTTGCCGACGAAGAGCGTCGATGAGCGCAACTCGGTCGTGCGGCCTTCATGTTCGAGATGCAGGCGCAAATGCCGGTGCGGCTTGAGCATCGTGTAGAGCGCCGACCACAGCGCCACCAGCCGACTGCGGCCGAGCTGGCGCTTGTAGGTTTCGCGGTCTTCGAGCAGGCGCGGATAAAGACCCAGGCTCGCGTTGACGAGAAACATCCGCCCGTTGGCAAAGCCTGTCTGCGTGGGAAAGACGCGCGCGCCGAGCAGCAGTTTCGTGGAGGATTCGAGGTCGGCGGGAATGCCGTGATCGCGGCTGAAGTAGTTGAAGGTGCCGCGCGGCAGGACGGCAAACGGGCAGCCGGCGTCGAGCGCCGCGTGCGCGACGGTGCACAGCGTGCCGTCGCCGCCCGCGCCGACCAGCACGCCGTCCTGTGCGCGCGCTGCATCGGCCGTTTGACGCGCGACGGCGTCCAGCTGGCGCGGATCCTCGACGACGCGCAATTCGAAGCGACGCCCCGCCGCGCCGAGTTCGCGTTCCAGCACGGCGCGCGTTTCGTCGACGAGCTTGCGGCCGGAACCCGCGTTCATCACGATGAAGAACGGCGCGTCGGCGGCGAGCGTGATGGCCGATTCGGTGGAAGTAACAGAGGCAGGGGCTACAGCAGTGGGGGTCATCGGCAGCGCTCCTCGCGGTTTCGTTGCGATTCCCGTGCGCGATGGACACGGCAAGCCGCCGCACGCCTGATGCAACAGCGCGCGGCGGCTTGCCGATTATAACGAATGGCTTACAGTCCGGATGCGACGACTTACGTGTGTTCGCCGCGAATGTAGTACTCGAGCTGCTGGATGGTGTACTGCTGCTCGGCCATGATGTTCTTCACCAGGTCGCCGATGGAAATCATGCCGATCAGCTTGCCGTCGTCGATCACCGGAAGATGGCGCATGCGCTTCTCGGTCATGAGCGCCATGCAGTCGTCGGTAGTTTGATCGGGGCGCACGTAGCGCACCTGCGACGTCATGATGTCGCGCACCGGCGTCTGCTTCGACGCGCGGTCCATCAGGACGACTTTGCGCGCATAGTCGCGCTCGGTCATGATGCCGACGATCTCGTCGCCCTCGGTGACGATCACCGCGCCGATATGCCGGTCGGCCATCATCTTGATGGCATCGAAGACCGACGCCGTGGCGGCAACCGTAAAGACCGTGTGGTCGGGTTTCGAATTCAGAACCTGTGCGACTGTTGCCATCGAGCGCCTCCGACTGGCTTCGCGCGGTCTGCCGGCGCATCGTGCCGGCGTGGTGCGCATTGTTGTACGCGGAAAACGGTGCTGTGCCTGGGCGACGGTTTTGTCTTGCGCCTTTCAAGAGCCTAAAGCCTCGCGCGCGACGCCCTCATCGGCATTAACCCGACCATTCGGCAAAAAGTATAGATCAACGATGCGGCGCGCCGCCTGCATCGTGCAATGGCGCGCGGCGCCTTCCTTCAGTTTCCGCGATGCCTGCCGCTATTCAGACACCCGGCGGAAATCATCGCCAGATGCGGGCATACAGGACGGCAACGCGGCGCAACGCGCCGCTCACGGAGAACAGGTGAGCACTTCACAACAGGATATCGAGCAGCGCGTGCGGCTCGCAGGCAGCAACATGTTCGAATTGCTCCTTTTCAGGCTCGGCGAGGCGCCGGGCTCGGAGCAGCGCGAGCTGTACGGCATCAACGTGTTCAAGGTGCGCGAGATTCTCGCGATGCCATCGATCACGGCTGTCGCCGGATCGAACCAGGAGATTCTGGGCGTCGCCGATATCCGCGGCCAGATCATTCCGGTGATCGATCTCGCGCGCATCACCGGTTGCCGTCCCAAGAACGGTCCGAAAATCCTGCTGGTCACCGAATTCGCGCGCACGACGCAAGGCTTCGCCGTCGAGGAAGTCGACGATATCGTGCGGCTCGAATGGAATCAGGTGCTGTCGGCGGAATCGCACTCGGGCGGCACCGCGGTGACGAGCTTCGCGCGGCTGGACGGCAACGTCGACGGCTCGCGGCTCGCGCAGGTGCTCGATGTCGAGCGCATCGTGCGCGAGGTGATGCCAGGGCAGACCGCCGACATCACCGAAGCCAGCACTGGCCGCCTGCAACTGAGGCCGGGCGCACGCGTGCTCGCCGCCGACGATTCAGGCGTGGCGCGCGCGCTGATCGAGCAAAGCCTGACCGCGATGGGCGTGCCCTTCGTCATGACCAAGACCGGCCAGGAAGCGTGGAACGTGCTGGAAGCGGCGCTGAAGAAAGCGCAGAAGGACGGCACCGAAGTCGCGGATCACATCGCTCTCGTGCTCACCGATCTCGAAATGCCGGAAATGGACGGCTTCACGCTCACGCGCCGCATCAAGGCCGAGAGCGGCCTGATGCACATTCCGGTGGTGATTCATTCGTCGCTGTCCGGTTCGGCGAACGAACAGCATGTGCGCAAGGTCGGCGCGAATGCGTACGTGTCGAAATTCGAGCCCTCGGAACTGGCCACCGTGATGCGCAGCGCCCTCGCCCGGGCCGCGTGACCCTGACCTAAAAAGCGTTCTCCAAAACGTTCGGCGCCCGGTGATGCAGACCTCGTGAGTCTGCACCACCGGGCGCCGAAATGCCTTCAGACGGTCAACCTGGCCGATACGCCAGGCTTGACCGGTTCGATCAGTGACCGAAGAAAACCGATTGCGCGTTGTTGTTGCTCGATTGGGCGCGATTGCCCGATTGAGCCAGCGAGTCACGCGAGCCGCCGAAAGCGGTCGTGTTCACGCCGTTGGCGTTTTCCTGAGCGGCGATGGCTTGTGCGCTCGGACCTTGTTGCGAAGTGGGCGCGCCGACAGCCGGACGGTAGAACGGAGCCGGACCGTAGCCGCTTGCAAAAGCGGGGGCGGCGACAGCGGCGGAAACAGCGATAAGCAGGGTAGCGAGAAGATTGCGTTTCATGGTGTGAGCTCCAAAGACGGTTGACGTTCAATCAGAAAGCGCCGCAGCGGTCTTGCGAGAAACTGTCTGCTACGTCGATGGAATGCAGTGTATACCCCTACTATCGCTTTTTTATCCCCATTAGTTTCAATACAGTATTCATCCATCGCCAACAATCGCTGGCCGCACAATCGTGCTGAAATCGTGAAATGCGTTGCTGGGTAAGGGATTGTGGCTGGAGGCAAGGTTCCGCGACGCCGCGTTTCATTCAGCGGGGACGGAACAATATTTAGCGCACGAGCGTGCGCTTAAAGAGTCGGTGCGCTCGATTTTCGACGTTATCAGTGAACGACGAGACGCTCGATCAGATGAACCAGCGCGCCGGGCGGGTTGCCCTTCTGGCAATAACCGTCGAAACCCGCGGGCAACCCTTGCGGCCGCACGCTTTCTTCGCCGAGTGCGGTGAACGCGATGATCACTGCGTCGCGCGTGTGAGCGATACGGCGCAGCACCCGCGCAGTCGCGTAGCCATCGTGTTCGGGCATGGTGATGTCGAGAATGACGACGTGCGGCACCCAATGATCGACGGCGTGCAGCGCATCCACGCCCGAGAGCGCGAAACGCGTGTCGAAACCGTCCGAAATCAGTGCGGCGGCAAGCGCCTCGGCGCTGAATGCGTTGTCGTCGACGACCAGGATGCGCCACTGGTCGCGATTCACGTCGACATTACGGCGCGACCACAGCGCGCAATGAGGGGAATGCAGGGAAACGGACATGGGGCAACCGACGGATACAGATGCCCGCAGTGCAGCACGAATCGATCCCGCCTCTTCCGACTGGGTTCAGTCGGTGTCGTCGTTGGCGGACGAGGCGGCTTGATCGTCCTTCTTGCCCTTCCGCTTCTTGCCCGTCGCGGCTTCGGTGTCGCGCAGGCGGGCATTGGCTTCGACCAGCGAAGCGGCGTCGCGCTGGCGCAACACGAGATCCAGTTCACCGAGTGCGCCGAGTAGCGCCGCCTGCTCGGCGTCGTCCAGCATCGCGCCGCTCTGTGCCACGCGGCGCGCCTCCTTGTCCAGACGCTTGAGGAGTTTTGCGCCAAAGCGCGTATCGATCGCGCTTTCCCGCGTCAGCGTCCCGATGACCGATGCCAGCCGGATGAGTCCTCCGGCGGTGGTCTGAGTCGCACCGTCCAGATCGTCATGGTCTTCCAAAGCCTTCTCCCCAAGTTGGCGCGCGGCGCCCGGTGCGCGGCCGGCCCGATGCGGACGCCGCATGAGCGCCCGTCTCCGGTGCCGCGATCATACGCCGCCAATATGACATTCATAATTGCACCCGCCGATGCACTCGCCGCCCACGTTTCGCGGTCGTCACGCGTTACGATCACATTTCGGGGCGCGACCGATGGCACACTAGCGCGTCGCGTCCGACGCGGCGTCTGTCGCAGACGCGCAGATCGCACCAGAACCGCAACCGAATCCCGCATGAATCCCGCTACCCTGCAAAGACCGCCTTACGGCTCCGATTTCTCCGGCCTCGTCTGCGGCTTTCGATTCCACGTCGATCAGCCGGGCGAACCGATCGATGCAGAGGCCGCGAGCGAATGGCTCGCCCGCGACGACACGGCCAAGGAATTCGTCTGGCTGCATTTCGATCTGGCGAACAGTGCGTGCGAACGCTGGATGCGTGGCCGGCTCGACTTGCCGGACGCGTTCTTCGACACGCTGCACGAAGGCTCGCACTCGACGCGCCTCGAGCATCACGAGGGCGCGCTGTTCGCGCTCATCAACGACGTGATGTTCAACTTCGAACTGACGCCTGCCGAGATCGCCACATTGTGGGTCTATACGCACCAGAAGCTGATCGTGACCGCGCGTCTCAAGCCGTTGCGATCGGTCGACTCGTTGCGCGAATCGGTCAGGCGCGGCGAGGTGTTTCGTTCGCCGGCCGAAGTGCTGGCGCATCTGCTGCGCGATCAGGCCGACTTGCTCGTGCAGATCGTCCGGCGCACGAGCGTCGAGGTCGATGGCCTGGAAGACCGCTTCCTGTCGATGCGCGGCACCGAGATGCGCACCGACCTGGGCGGCCTGCGCCGGGTGCTGGTCAGGCTGCAACGCCTGCTCGCGCCCGAACCCGGCTCGGTGTTCCGGCTGCTTGCCCGGCCGCCGCGCTGGCTGCATGCCCAGGACATTCAGGACCTGCGCGACGCCACCGAAGAGTTCTCGCTCGTGCTCAACGACCTCGCGGGTCTCGTCGAACGCATCAAGCTGCTGCAAGAAGAAGTGGGCACGCGCATGGACGAACAGACCAATCGCACCCTGTTCACGCTGACGCTCGTGACCGTGCTGGCATTGCCGATCAATATCGTCGCGGGCTTCTTCGGCATGAATGTCGGCGGCATTCCGCTCGCGGAGAATCACCACGGGTTCTGGCTGCTCGTGGTGATCGTCGCGAGTTTCACGGCGCTGGCGGGATGGTGGGCGTTCCGGCGCCGTCGCAATGGCTGAGCGCCGCGTCAGAAGCCCAGGTCGCTCAGGCTTGCATGCTCGTCGGGACGGCGGCCAAGCGGCCAGTGATACTTCCGGTCCGCTTCCTTGATGGGCAGGTCGTTGATCGACGCATGCCGATGCGTCATCAGCCCCTGCTCGTTGAATTCCCAGTTCTCGTTGCCGAAGCTGCGATACCAGTTGTTGGCATCGTCGTGCCATTCATACGCAAAGCGCACCGCAATGCGATTGCCCGTGTATGCCCACAGCTCCTTGATCAGGCGGTAGTCCAGTTCGCGCGCCCATTTGCGGCGCAGGAACGCCACGACTTCCTCACGTCCGTTCGCGAATTCGGCGCGATTGCGCCAGCGTGTATCCGTGCTGTAGGCGAGCGACACACGCTCTGGTTCGCGCGTGTTCCATGCATCTTCCGCGAGACGCACCTTCAATCGGGCCGATTCTTCATCGAACGGCGGGAACGGCGGCTTGCTTTCCATGACGATTCCTCCTGTGAACGGAATGACGGCAGATGTCCGGAACGATCGTTCCTTGGTAGACAAGTCTGTCTACTCCGACGCACTCTAGCGCAGGTAGACGAACCTGTCTACAATCGCCTGCATGAATACGGCAGCTTCCCTGATCGAGTTCCCGGAACTCACGCCCGATGCGCGCATTCTCCAGACCGCGCATGATCTGTTCTATCGCGACGGCATTCGCGCCACGGGCATCGACCGCGTGATCGCCGAGTCGGGTGTCGCGAAGAAGACGTTCTATCGCTACTTTCCGAGCAAGGACGATCTGATTGTCGCCTTCCTCGAGTTTCGGCATGACAACTGGATGACCTGGTTCAACGACGCCTTGCAACGGCACGGCGGCACGCTGTCGGCGCTGGTGCCGGCGCTGGCGGAATGGTTCGGCGCCGAGAGTTATCGCGGCTGCGCGTTCATCAACTCGGTGGTGGAAATCGGCGGCACGCTGCCGCAGGCGGTGGAGATCGCAAGACGGCACAAGCGCGACATGACGTCGGCCATTCGCGCACTTCTGCCGGCCACCCGCACGGCCAAAGCAGACGCGCAGGCGCTCGCCTTGGCCGTGGACGGCGCCATTGTCAGCGCGCAGTTCGCTGACTCGCCGGCGGATGCATTGAAGGCGCTCGCGCGTCTGGTGCGCGCGGTGAAACGGAGCGCCAGCGCCGATTAGAGCAGGCTCAACGGGAAGACACGTCAGGCGCGCCGCCAAGCAGCGCGTTCATCGAATCGATGTCTTCCATGCTCAGCGTCGCCACGTCCGCCTTGAGCCGCAGGAACGCGATCAGCGCTTCATAACGCGAACGCAACAGGTCGCGCTTCGCGGTATAGAGCGTATCGATGGCGCGCAGGACGTCGCTGCTCGCGCGGCTGCCCACCTTGAAGCCGACGGTCGTCGCCTGCAGCGAGTCGTTCGCCGTCGCGACGAGATGCGTCAGCGAATCGCTGCGAATGCGTTCACGCACATAACGCGCGTGATCGTCGCGCGCGGCGGCTTCGGCCTGCACGGACGCCGCGTTGAAGCTCTGCTCCGCCTTGTCCTGCTGCGCGAGCGACTGCTTCACCCGCGCCTGGATCTCGCCGCCCGAGAACAGCGGAACCTGCACCTGCAACATGCCGACAGTGGTCGTGGTCGGACGCGAATAGCCGCCCGCCGCGCCTGCTGGCGTATAGCTGCCCGTCACGCTGACTACCGGATACCTGGCCGCGCGCGCCTTCGCGGAATCGAACTGCGCGATCTTCCAGCCCAGTTCCTTCGACTGCACTTCATACGCGCTCGTCTTCGCCTGCTCGGCCCAGGCCTCCTGACCGTCTGTCAGACCCGGCGGGGTCATGTCGGCCGGCAGCGGCGCCAGCGCCGCGAAAGGCTGCCCCGTCGCCTGCTGCACGGCGCGCCGCTTGGCGCCGAGTTCCTCTTGCGCGTCCGACGCCTGCAATTGCGCCTGTTCGCGCGCGGCGTCGATTTCGCGTTCGTCAATCAACGTCGCCTCGCCTGCCGCGCGCTTGCGGCGCACCTGCTCGCGCTGCGTCTCGATGGCCTTCAGATACTCGCCCGAGCGCTTCACTTCGTCTTCAGCGCCGAGTTCGTCGAAGTAGGCGCGCACGGCGCGAAGAATGGACTTCTGCTGCGCCGCGGCCAGATCCACGGCGCCTTGCGCAACGATGTAATCCGCCTGCCGGTAGGCCGTCCACTTGCTCCAGTCGAACAGGCTGATACAGCGCCCGCGCCAGCAGCAGACGCTGACGCTGCCCCGCGGAGATGTTCGCAATGGTGTCGCTGATGACGGTGCGCGTGCGCATCGGCAGCCGCATGACGTCCGGCAGCAGACCGACGTCGTCGAGGATGGCGTGGACGCGGTCCTCGTCCGGTTGGCCCGCGAACAGCGTGATGTTGTCGGCGATGGAACCATGCAGGATGATGTCGCCCTGCCGCATGTGCGCCTGATGCCGCCGGATTTCATCGACGGCGAGATTCGGCCACGCAATGCCGTTCAACGCCATCTGCCCCTGCTGCAACGGCTCGGCCGCCGACAACAGCTTGAACAGCGTGGACTTGCCGCTGCCGGACGGTCCGGTGATGACGATCTTGTCGCCCTTGCTGATCCGGAAACTCGCATCGCGCAACACGGGCTGGTCCGAAATGCCGTAGCAGAAGCTCACATCGCGCACGTCGATGCAGTCGAACTGACGCACTTCGGTGGCGCGTTGCGTATCCGGCAGCGGCGTATAGCGCTCGTTCTCGCATTCGACGATGTCGTCCACGCGCGCCGTCGGCACGCTCAGCATGAAGTACTGGAACATTGCGCCGATGGCACTCGCGAGCCGCTCCGACATCAGCGACTTGTAGATCAGGAACGAGTAGAACACGCCGACCGAGATCTTGCCGCCCAGCATGAGCCGCGCCGCCATCCAGGTGATGACGAGTGTGTCCGCATAGTTGACCAGCTTGAGAAAGCCGTCGCGCCGGCAGGCCAGGCGGCTGCTCTGCAACAGCGCCGAGGCATAGGCCTTGAACAGCGTCATGTGAATCGCCGTGCGGCGCGTCTCGCCCTGGGCCAGCTTGAGCAGCGAAGCGGCGCGAATGGTTTCAATCAGCGAGTCGTCGCAACGCGCGGAGGTTTCAAGCACGAGCGCATGCGTGTCGCGCATCGCCGGGAACATGCTCAGCGCGATGAGCACGTAAAGCGCGAACACCGCCAGCGCGATGAACGTAAGCTGCGCGCTCTGGATCAGCATCAACACGAGCGCCAGCACGCCGACCGCCAGATCGATGTGCAGCGTAATGGCCGAACGCGTGGCGTACGCGCTGATTTCATCCTGTGCCTTCACGCGGGCGAAGACATCGCCGACGTGGCGCTTCTCGAACCACGACATCGGATTGCGCAGCAGATGGCGCACGACGCCTTCCGTCGAGTTGATCTGCGTGAGGGTGTAGAGCAGTTCGGTCAGATACTTCTGCACGTACTCGCTCAGCGCACCCAGCAGGAAGATGCTGGCGAAGCTCATGATGAGCACGTTCAGCAGGTTGCGATTGTCCGCCGCAACGACGTAGTCCAGCGTGAGATTGCCGAAGTACGGCATCGACAGAATGGCGAACTGGCTGCCGAGCGCGACGAACAGCACCTTGCCAATCTGTCGCTTCAGTTGCGGACTGAAGGCGCGCACGCGCTTCAGCGCCGCCGGCACGCGCGACTTCGCGCGGATGCGCGGCATCTCGGGCGTCGGCGAAAACTCGAGCAGGAAGCCGGAAATCGCTGAACGGAACGTATCCATCGACACACGCCGGCGGCCGGTGGCGGGATCGAGGATGCTGATATAGCCTCGGCTCGCCTTCTCGAACACGACAAAATGCGCGCCGCCGAAGTGCAGGATCGAACCCTTCTTGACTTCGGAAAGATGCGACGGGTCGAAGCGATACGCCTGCACCGCCAGCCCGAAGTCCACGGCGACGTCATACAGGTCCATCAAGTTCAGGCCGTTCGCGGAGATGGGCTTGTAGGCCGACAGCTCGCGCACTTCCGTCGCACGGCCGAGATGCGACAGCACCATCGACAGACACGCATATCCGCATTCGGCCACTTCATTCTGATAGATCACTCGCACGTTTATCCCCTCAACATTCGAAACAGCGGTGCCAATACCCATTCGGCAATGCTTCTGCGCTCCACCACGATGCTCGCGGTCGCGCGCATGCCCGGAAGAATCGCGAGATGTTGTCCTTCGAAGTCGAAGGTATTGCCGCGCAGCGTGGCCCACGCGAGATAGTCACCTTCGCTGTCCGAGCCTTTCGAGCCGGCGGTCTGTTCCGGGTCCGGCGTGCCCGGCGTGCCCTGATTGCTGGGTGGGCTCGCGGGCAGCACGGTGGTTCCCGAAATGGAATCGATGCGCGCCTCGTAGGTGCCGAACTTGGCGTAGGGAAAGGCATCGAACTTGAGCCGCACGAGCTGGCCTTCGCGCACGAAGCCGCGACGTCGCGACGGAATGCTCAGCGCGACACGCAGCGGCCCGCCCTCCTTGGTCGCGATGACCAGCGCGACGTCGCTGGTCGACAACATGCGTCCCGCCACCAGTCCCGAGAACGTCACGACGCCGCCCTTGGGCGCGGACACCGTGGCGTCCTGGCGCTGCTGCTCGTAGCGGGCCTGGACGTCCTGGATATCGCGTGCGCGACGCGCATCGAGTTCGCCCAGTTGCGCGGCGAGATCGGTCTGCGCGCTCCGTGCGGCGCTGATTTCGCCATTCAGCTGCTGACGCCGCGCCACGATCTGCGACACGCTCGCCTTGCCCTGATGCACGTCGGCGCGAGCTTGCTCGACCTTGTCGGCGGTCACGTACTCCGCCACCGAATTCAGCCGCGTCAGACGCTGCTGATACTCGCCGACCAGCTGGCTGGTCTGGGCGATCTGTGCATCGAGCGCGGCCAGCTCCGCCCGGCGGCTCGCCTCCGTGGTCCGCGATGACGCACGCTGCGCGTTCAACTGCGCGCGGCGTTCGCTGTACTGGGCGTCGATGGCGGCGATCTGCGCCTCGCGCATCTGCTGGTCGAAGACCTGGCGGCGCAGGCCGTCCGTGCTCAGCGAGAAGTCGCGTTGCAGGCGGAACAACGGCGTGCCCGGCACCACCTCTTGCGACGGATGCACATAGATGGAGGACACGAGCCCCGACAAGCCTTGAATCTTGACTTCGGAAGGCGACATGATTTCGCCCGACACGTCCTGCTTGAGTTCAATCTGATGCAGGAACGAAAACGTCACCGCGACGATCGTGAAGGCCGACGCGGCATACGCAATCCAGCGCCAGGGCACGTCCCTGAAGTGAGGAAGATCGGTGGGTTGCATGGAGGATTGAGCTTGCTGTGCGCGGCGATAGCCGCGGACGGGGTGTTTGAATGGTCGGCTGCGTCAGTGAGTGGGCGCGAACGCGTACATGGCCGGATGGCCCGCCGGCAACCACTGCTCGTAGTTTTCGAGTAAAGCGGTTTCGATGTAGTCCGCCAGCATCTGCGGCGCCGTGGCTACCGAGAGGTCCAGCGGCGGGAAGCTTCGGAGACTGAATTTGCCTTGGCCAAAACGCAGGTAGAACGGCAGCATGTGCGCCTTGAAGGTTTCGCCCAGCCGGAAGATGCCGTTGTGAATGCGTGCATGCTTGCCGAACATCGTGACGCCGGCCGTCTGCATGGGATAACGATGCATGGTGAAGGGCGGCACGTCGGCGAACAGGACCGCGACGCCGTCGCGCTTCAGCGAACGCGCCACGCGCACGCCGAGGTTGTTGCGATGCTCGTCGCCGTAGGTGTACAGCACCTTGATGCCGGGGATGAGGGCGTGATCGTCGCCGTATTGATTCTGCAGCACGCCCGACACCACCGCCATGGATTCGAGCCCGAGCAGTTGCCCCACGCGCTCGACCAACACGATATTGGCGTACTGGGACACATAGTGAAACGGTGAGAGGAACACGGGCCTGTCAGGCGCTTCGCGTTTCAAAGTCTCGACGCGTTGCGCCAGTTCGCGGGCGATGGCGTCCAGGTCCGGCCAGAGTTCCAGCTTCCTGAGCTGGCGACCGAAATGAAGACGTTGATCGACAAAGCTTTCCAGCTGGGCGCCGACGCTCGCGCGATTTGCCTGCGATTTCGGCAAACCCAGCAAGTCCCTTCCGATCTCCGCGCGAATCCTGCCGCTGGCGAGCACGTCGCAGTTGAACAGGCTGTGGAGAGTCCAGGCCGCTTTGGCCACGGGTTCAAGCCAGGGCGCGGGAATCCGACCCACCACCGCACGACGCAACGAAAGCTTCACACGCGCCAGAGAATGTCGAACCAAAAAGCTAACCGTAGCCATGTTGAAGGTGCCCCGTAACGCGATTCGAAAGAGAACGGACCCCGGCAGGTCCGCTCTCTTGACAAGCTTCTTCCTTTACCGACCGGCGGCAGCCGGTCAGCGTGTCACCTCTTCGCGATGATCGTGACGTACGTCACGTTGGTTGCCGCGGCGCGCGATTGGCTGGCCTTGCAGCCGCCGGCTACGTTCGACACATTCAGTTCCTTGCGTGCGATCTTTTGCATTTTGATTTCCTCAATTGGAGTGCGATGCAATGCTTGGTTAAACGCGCCCTGCTCACCGGCAAACGGCGCAGTGCGCGCTTGATACAGAGTCAGCCAACACCGGCGAGCGGTGTCGGGCGTGACTTAACCCAGGCGAACCGTGACGTACGTCACGTTGGTTGCCGCGGCGCGCGAGCGGCTGGCCTTGTTGCAGCCACCGGCCACGTCCGACAGGTTCAGTTCATTGCGTGCGATTTTTTGCATGGTGTTTCTCCTTCGAATTACGTTGACAGACTGAAGTTGAAGCGCGCCTTTATCGCGAAAACGGATTACGGCGCGCCCTGCTGACTTACATCGACAGCGAAATCTTGATATTCGTGGTCGAGTACGAAGCCGAGCTGGAGCTCGAGCTACCGCCGCTGCTGCCCTTCGCCGTACCACCTGCGATTTGCGACTTGATAAGTGCGTTACGGTCAATCTTCTGCATTTTAAAAACCTCAGTTAAAAAGTAAGCACCAGAGATAAAAGACACGCATCCAGGTTGCGCCTGCCTCAACAAACCTTATCGCTGGTGATTTGATTATATGACCTCGACTGAATTGCGGTTGTTCAACAATCTAAATTTACAAAAATGTCTCTTTCGAAGTTAATCGATTTTTGGGAGTATTAATCCGGCTCTTATAATCCTCGACATAGACTCGCAAATTAATCCGACTCTTATTTACCTACCGTCATTGGATTTTCAATAATCCCGCCCCTCTGCCACGCGCGGGTCTTGCCTGGTTGGCACCCGGATCCTCGCAGTGACCAGCGACGTCAGGCTGGGCCATCTGCGCTCTGCAGCCTTCGAGGCGTACACAGCAATTTCATCATCGAGCCGAGTTCCGGTGCAAAAATAAAAAAAGCTGGGTTCATGCGGACATGAACCCAGCCTCACAGTTCGACGACTCGGTAATCGGCTTTACACGCTAAAAAATCAGTCTTGATTTCTATGATTAACGAATTCGCCCTGCGTCTCTACTGACTCTCAACCCACCCAGATTGCAACGGAACCCTGCTTGGGATTTCCGTTCGATATAGTGGCTTTAATCGTAATATTCGTTGAAGATGCACTGATGCTGGAACTGGAACTGTTCGCGCCTCCAGCAACATTCATCGTGACCAAATCCTGACGGTTAATCTTTTCCATTTGATAACTCTTCTTAAAAATTTTCAGTTGTTTGAGCGCCTGGCCCATGCAAGGACGGTCGCGCCGCACTCGATCCAAATCAATAAACTCGATGTCATCGCACCTTTGCACGTGACAATTAAGTCTAACGACACATCAAGAGGCCGATCAATCCTCCGTTTTCCTAAAACGATGCAGCGTGATCAGTTGTAAGTGAAGTTCACCGTTGCAGTTGCGGTCACTGCCCCAGGCGTCAGCGTTCCAAGTTTGTAGAATTGAGCAACCATCGGGATGGTCATCTTGTTGGTCGCGTCCACAAGGCCGAGCGTCGTTGCACTGCCCAGTGTGATAGCACTTCCCGTGGTGTCTCCCACATTATTCGCCTTGAGGAGCTGCACGCCGACCTTCCCGGCGTCGCCAGTGTTCTTCAGGACGCTGGCGACCGTGTCAGACGTTCCATTGATCGTCATCGAAACGTTGGTTCCTGCCACACAGCTTTCAAGGTTGATTTGAAATGCCTTGGGATTTTGAGTGGTGCCGGTAAAGTCAGTGATCTTCACTGTTCCCAGATCGATCGTCTGATCCACGTACGCCGGATTCACCGTACAGGTGGGAAGAATGATCTTTCCCGTAAAATTGAGTTTGGCATCGGCCGCCCATGTGGACGCCGAACAAAGCAGCATCGCACCTGCCATGATCGAACTTGTCTTGCGCATTTTTGATTGAACCTCCTCGATATGAATCTCGTCCGCCGCACCCGCGACAGACACCCATGTTCACTGTGTGACCGGCTTACTGATACAGCACGGTCATCAACAGTGTTGCGTTTGCCGTACCCGGACTGATTGCGCCAGTACGGAAATAATTCGCCCTCATTGAGAGGCTATAACTGTTCGCCTTGGTACCGTCGAAACCATTCAGCGGCAAGTACGTCGCCAGCGGAAAAATCGCGCCCGTGCTGTCGTACAACTGAATGCCCACACCGCTTGCCTGCGACGGTCCGTTGTCCAGTGCCACGACATTGCTATAGCCGGACACCAGGCGGTCCGGCGAGATGGGATCAATTCTGTATTGAACGTTATGGATAAGTCCGGAGAGGCTCGCTGGGTCAGTGCTGTCCGCCACACCCGCTGGACAATTAATGAAGGTCAGGTTGAATGATCTGGACTTGCTCGATGGTGCGCCAACGCCCGGAAAGTCGGCGGGTGTTTGCGTACCCATGTCGACGTCGACATCGGGCGTTTGGCAAGTCAAAACCGTAATGACGACCGGCGTCATGCCAAAATTGATGACGCCGGCGGAAAGATCCAGATTTCCGGGGGGCTGCGTCTTGACTGCGGACTCCCACGAAAACGCCTGCGCGAGTTGGCCGTTCACCGTTCCGGGAGTGACATTCCCGATCTTGACCAGCGATCCGATCAAATGACCGCCATTGTTCACAGCAGTGCCGTTCTTATTCCACTGGTATCCCAACTGCGGAAATCCAAACGGGCCAAGCACCCGGCCATTGTTATAGATCACTCCGCCCAAGGCCATGCCCACGCCCGGGACGTTGGTCGCATAAACAGGGAAAGACACGCCGTTATAAGAGCGTGAGTACGACGTAGGCGTACTGGGAATGATGCCCGCCGCTTCGAAGTCGGTACCGGTGTACCAGTCACCGGATTGATTGCACGTCCAATAATTGGTGGTGTATGGCGAGCCGGCCCACCCCGTCAACGGCGATCCATTCGGAAGGTCCCGCGCCACTGCCACCATTGCCGGAAAATTCAGCGTGTAGGCCGAAGGCGGATTTGAATGGCAGGACGCAGTTGCCCACACATGACCCGGCGCCATCGCCAATACACCGACCCAACACAGCACGCAACGAATCCACGCCCGCACCGCTCTTTCCATCACTCTCATGTTCTGTCCTTCGTTGAATTGGTGCGCGCCAGGCTTATCCGCAGACGCCATCGGAAATGGCCAGTGAAGCTGGCTGCTTGTGCTTCTGCGTCGGCGGCAGTTGATAGCGCACCGAGCACGTCTGATTCGGCGACTCGCCCCATTTGACATGCATCCTGCCCTCGTCGATCTTCAGACCAGTCGCAATAATTCGGCTGCCCTGGGCCACTACACCCACGTTGTCGCCCTTGTCGTCGAACACTTGCGAACCGAACGGCAGCGGCTTGCCATCCGGCTGCGTGACGTGCATCACCGCTGCACGGCCGGAATCTTCCGTGTCGAACTTCAACGCGACCACGGCGCCCGCGGTGGGCGCTGAACGCTGCACCGTCGACTTCAGCATGACGTTGATCGGCAGGCCCTTCGGGTCGATTTCGATATCGTTGTTCGAGTACGGCTGCATGCCCGCGACGACGGCATGTCCCCAGGGATCGACGCGCAGCCCCGCGCCGCTCGCGACACGCGCGCCGGCTGCGTCCTTGGCCTCGACGATGCCGATGGTTTCCGCCATGTTCGGCGTGAACGCGACGCCCCCCTTCCAGGCCACCACGCCGCCCGACACGCCCGCTCCGACTTGCGAATAATTGCGCCCCGTGCTGCCGTTCAAGGTCATCTGCGCGAACGGCGCCACGTAGCCCAGATTGCCGCCGACGGAGGTGGCGCTCGAGCCGGTATTGCCGCCGTCGCTGTAATTGGCGTTGACGCCGTAGGAGAGGGCGTTGTCCGTGCCCAGTGTTCCGTTGATCGACTCCTGCATGCTGTAGGTACGATCCGCCGAGTCATACTGGAAGTTGCTCGACGAGACCGGCGCGCGCGCGCCCAGGCCCAGCGGAATCATCACGTTGAACATCACGCGGTTGTCCCACTTGTTCGTGTTGACGACGAATTGCCGCACGAACGATGCGCCATAGGTGATCCGCTTCCAGCTGTTCGAATAGCCCACCTGAAGCTGCGTATCCTGCCCCGAACGATTCCAGTAATTGGCAATGGAGCCGATGGCATAGGCCGAGCCGTACCGGCCATTGGGTCCCAGGGCCTGGTTGACCGTGAACTGCATGCGCGACTTCTGCCGCGCCGTCATCTGCTCGGGATCGCCGGTTTCGTACAACTGCCGCATGACCATCGCATCCGACAGGCTGTAGAAGCCGTTGGTCGAATAGCGGTAGGCCGCGATCGCGATATTCGTATTGGTCGGCTGGAGCAGCTGGCTGTAGCTCAGCCGGAAGCTCATGCCGTTGTGCGTGCCGACACGCTTGAAACTCGCGGTCGCGTGAGTCGCATCGAACCCGAAGGCGCCGATCTTCGTATTGATCGCCGCGCCCATCATGCCCGCGAAGTATTGGTCGGCGCCCGTGAAGCCGCCATACAGCGTCAGCAGGTTGCTGAGGCCATGCTGCACCGTGACCTGCGAGACGAACGGATGAATGTTCAGCGATGCATCGCGATATTGCCCGATGGTGGCGCTGTAACGCGTGATCCCCGGCCGCAATGCATTGACCGCCGCTGCGTACGGCACGGTGGACGTGTGCTGGGTCCCGTCGGCCTCGGTCACGATCACATCGAGGTTGCCGCCGTAACCCGTGGGGTACAGATCGTTCAGCTCGAACGCGCCGGGCGCGACCGTGGTTTCGTAGATGATGTTGCCGCCCTGCCGCACCTGCACGCGCGCATTGCTGTTCGCGATGCCGCGCACGATCGGCGCATAGCCTCGTTGCGACTCGGGGTACATGCGGTCGTCGGTTCCCAGCGTGACACCGCGCACGCCGTAGCTGTCGAACAGGGCGCCGTCCGTGAAGGTGTCGCCGAGCGAGAGCTGGCTCTTGATGTCGCTGAATCCGCGCTGCGCGTAGGTCTGCACCGTCTGATAATGGGTGCCGGCCGAGTTGGAGGTGTTCAGGTTGCCCTGGTAGCGGAAGCGCCACGGCCCCGCGTTCAGGCCGCCCGTCACGCCGAGATATTGTGAGTCGTTCGTGAAGCCGCCGGCCGTGCTGTGATACGCGTTTGCGTTGTACTGGAGCGTGGCTGCGGGAATGCCTTCGTCCCAGTACTTCGGGTCCACGTAGCCGCGCGCACGGCTGAACATCACGATCTGCGGAATGCTGACGTCCAGTCGCTGCTCACCGCCGTCGAACGAGGCGAACGCGCTTGGAATCAGGTCCGACAGCGCGAAACACGCGGCCTTTCCGGCCGCACCCTCGGCGCCGCCCTCCGCCGCAGCGAGTTTCGCCGCCGTCTCGGGCGAGAGCTTCCGGAGATCCACACCGATCCGCTCCAGCAGATCGCTGTTGAAGCACGGCCGGACTTCACCCGAACCCGACGTGGTCTCGCGGATGTCGACATCGAACTTTCCGCGCCACATATCGTTCACGAAAGTCTCGGCCCGGTACGTACCCGGAAGGACTTGCTGGCCCTTGTTGAACCGCGAAATATCGACTTTCTCGCCGCTGCCTGAATCGAGAAACTGGTCATTGAATTCGACCTGCGAGAGTTTCGTCGATTCATCCGCCAGCGCCTGGGCGCTGACACCCATTGCGGCAATTGCTTGCAGCGTCACAACGCTGATCGGTCGTCTCGACAGACCGAACATTTGAGTTCTTCCGAATTGCATCATGGGTAGGTACGTCGAACAAAAGGCTGGCCGAAAATCCGCGCATGCCTTCGTTCCAGCACGCTACGCTTTGCTACGGATCAAGACGTGAAAGACCGCCCCGGCGCCCAACCTCGCGCCGGGAAGTCAATGGAGAAAACTGTTGAGTGAAACGCTCAGGGGGCCAGGCGCGATTCGCCATGCTGAGGGCCGCCGTAATCGTTGATGACTGTCCAGGCAACCTTGCCGGAACTTGGCACCTCACCCTTTAGCGGAAAGTCCTTCGTCTCGCCGGGCGCAACCATGCCGCCATCAATGAAAGAGGCAGTACGCGTGCCGTCTGAGTACGTGACGCTGTCGAACGAAACGTGATACTCCGTGGGATTCGACGCCTCGATCATCGCCTTGCCGTGGTCCTGCTTCAGATGCCACACGACCTGTCCCGCAGCATCGACAGATTGCTTCTGAAGGGTGGAAGGACGGTAAAAGAACTTGATGCGCGTACGGAAAGCCAGCTGCAACTGATTCGCCGAGGCTGTCTCGCCGGTAGCTTTGGGCGGAACTTCCAGAACATTCAAATAAAAGATCGACTCTTTATTTGCAGGTAATGGCTCACCGGCAAACATGATGCGCAAGGTCTGCGACTTGGTGGGGTCGATCCGCATCAGCGGAGGCGTGATGGTGAACGGCACTTCAATCGTATCTGGCCTGGCATCTGGATCGCCCTTGTCCAGCCAGACCTTCACGAGGCCTGGAACCTTGCCATTGTTCGTGAGCTTGACCGTAACTTCCGATTCGCTCTGGTTATAAACCACCCGCGTACCGGCGATAACCACCGAAGCATGCGCGCAGACAGAAAATCCCCACACCACGACGAATGAAGTCGCGATCCTTGCCAGTTTCTTTGCCAGTTTCATGGTGACGATGCAACACCTAACCTCAAGCTGATTACAAACAGGCGGGCAGACAAGCCCGCCCGCCTTTCAGCGAACCCTCAGATAGCCGAGTCCGTCTTCAGGAGATTCAATTTACTGATAGTCGATGCTGTACACGACGGACGAGTTAGCCGCGCCTGCCTTGGTCTGGCCCGTGGCGTAGTAGCGTGCGATGTAGTACAGCGTGGCCGTGCCCGAGGAAATGTCCACCGGCTTCGAGTTCTGCAGGTCGCTTGCGTAACCCACCTTGATCTGCGTGCCGTCCTGGTTCAACAGTTCGAGCTTGACGTTTTCTGCACCGCCCGGCTGAACGATCAGGCGACCGTCGACCGGGTCGACCGTTGCGCCTGCCTGATAGAACACCGCCGCCTTGGAGTGACCCGACACCGGCGTGCAGTTCTTCAGTGCGATCTTGTAGCTGGTGTCGCCGGCGGTGATCTTGCCGGCAGCGCCCGTCAGGTCGCGCGTCTGAACCTTCGGCAGCGCAACCGTGCCGTCGGCCGAGCCGCCGCCGTTGACATCGGTGTCGCACGTTCCGGCAATCAGTTCACCGTTGAACTGGATCGTGCCTGCATCGGCATATGCGCCTGCGGCGACCGTACCCAAAATACCAGCGACAAGCGCCGAGACAGCAATCTTCTTCATTTCGTATAACTCCAATCGATTATTAACATCTGGTGTTTCCAGTGTCGTCGTTTTCTAATAGACCAGGTAGTGATCTATCATTACCCACACCTTAACCCCGGGGTTGCGGTTTCAATGCCACTCGCCCCAGATTCATCCTAGATTGATTCGGATGACCAAGTAACGAATACGGAAGCACGAAACGCAGAAAGAATGATGCAATATCCCATCGACTTTTGTTACACGATCTTTCCTACTATTTGATTCTGCCGCAAGAGCGATCGCTAAATCAGGATAAGTCTTATGCAAGACGGGTGAAAATCAGCGGCTTGTTGTCGGATAACTGAATCAAGCCGCTGTCGGTTGAGCTATGCAGCTTGATCGACTGCATCGGTTCATTCTTATTGCATGCGTAAAAGCACGCGTTTCATCAACGCCTTCATCGACCGAAAGCCATCGCCGCCGGCGCCAGCGCGCGCTCGATCACATCCGCGAGCCGCGCGAAGTTGGGCGCGATCTCGGCATTCGGCACGCAGGCATAGCCCAGCATCAGACCGCGCAGCGCGTCGTCGTGATTCAGGTAGTAGTTGATCAGCGGCCGCGTGACCACGCCCGCCGCGAGCGCCTGGGCAGCAATGGCCCGGTCATCCGCATGGCCGGGCAGCTCGAGCACGAAATGCAGCCCGGCTTCGTCGCCGCGCACCGGCAATGCGTCGCCGAAGCGGGCGCGAATCGCATTGATCAGCAACTCGCGCCGTTCGCCATACAGCCCGCGCATGCGCCGCACGTGCGAAGTGAGATGGCCGTCCAGGATGAATTCCGTCAGCACCGCCTGCTGCATCAGCTGCCCTTCGCGATACAGCTCCGCCACGCCGGTGCGGAATGAATCGACGAGATCGTCCGGCACGACCATATAGCCCATCCGCAAGCCGGGATACAGCATCTTCCCCAGGCTGCCGACGTAGATGACCTGTCCGGATTCGTCGAGTCCCTGTAGCGAAGACAACGGCCGGCTGCCGTAGCGGAATTCGCTGTCGTAGTCGTCCTCGATGATCCACACCTTGTGCTGGCGCGCGAACTCCAGCAGCGCGCGGCGCCGCGCCAGCGTCATCACCATGCCGAGCGGATACTGATGCGAAGGCGTCACCAGCGCGACGCGCGGCGGATCGGCCATGTCGCGCACATTCGGATTGAGTCCCTCGGCGTCGACGGGAACCGGCGCGAGCGTCAGCCCCGACGACTGCAGCACGCTGCGCACGCCCCAGTAGCACGGCTCCTCGACCCAGGCGCGATCGCCGAAATCGGTGAGGAGGCGCACGGCCAGGTCGATCGACTGATGAATGCCCGTCGTGATGATGATCTGGTCGGGCTGGCACTTCACCGAGCGCGCGACCCGCAAGTAATCCGACAACGCGCGGCGCAGCGGCCGATAGCCGCCGCCGGGCGCATAGGTGAGCAGATCAGGGCTCGGGCGCTTCCAGAGCTTCGCCTGCAGGCGGCTCCAGGTGCGCGCCGGAAACTCCGCGACGTCCGGCACGCCCGGCATGAACGCGCCCCACTGCTTCGGCGACACGCCCGCCTGCGCGATCAGCCGTTCGCCACGGCGCGAGATGGCGCTGGGCGGCTTGGCCTCGTCCGGGCGCGGCGGACTGGCCGCGCCGTCGCGCGGCGCGGTGTCGGCCACATAGGTGCCGCTGCCGGTCGCCGAGCTCACGTAGCCTTCGGCCGTCAGCTGGTCATAGACGTGCAGCACGGTATTGCGCGCGATGCCGAGGTCGTTTGCCAGCGTGCGCGAACTCGGCAGCTTGGTGCCGGGCGCGAGCTGGCTCGTCAGGATGGCCTGCTGCATCAGCTCGAGCATCTGGCGATACATCGGCTCGGCGGCTGAACGGTCGAGCCGCGCGCTCAGCCAGTCGGCCAGGATGATGGTGTCCATGCGCCTGTCTCCCCTGTTTTTCTCGGCCTCCCGAAGACGCGCACGCCGTCTCAAGTGGTTCCATTTTGAATATTGAAATGGCTCCCCATTGTAGAACCGTGCCGGGCTATAGTTATCCGAAGCAAGAGAAAAAATTTCCGGGTATCTCCGTATGCCCGGCGGATAAGGAAGCCACCAGAATTTCCGAAGGGAGACACGGACGATGAAATCCGATCAGGTGATCGTCAGCTTTCGCGGGGTGAGGAAGACTTATGACGGCGAGACGCTCGTCGTCAAGTCGCTCGATCTCGATATCTACCAGGGCGAATTCCTCACGCTGCTCGGTCCGTCCGGTTCCGGCAAGACCACCTGTCTCATGATGCTCGCGGGCTTCGAGTTTCCGACCGGCGGCGAGATCTGGCTCGACGGCAAGCTGCTCAACAAGGTGCCGCCGCACAAGCGCGACATCGGCATGGTGTTTCAGAACTACGCGCTGTTTCCTCATCTCTCGGTCCAGCAGAACGTCGACTATCCGCTGTCGGTACGCAAGATGTCCGCCGAAGAACGCGCGCATCGCGTCGACCACGCCCTCAGGATGGTGCGCATGGAGAGTTTCGCGAAGCGCTATCCGGCGCAGCTGTCAGGCGGACAGCAGCAGCGTATTGCGCTGGCGCGCGCGCTCGTGTTCGAACCCAAGCTTGTGTTGATGGACGAGCCACTTGGCGCGCTCGATAAACAATTGCGCGAGCACATGCAGATCGAACTGAAGGCGCTGCATGAAAAGCTCGGCGTCACCTTCGTGTATGTCACGCACGACCAGGGCGAGGCGCTCACGATGTCGGACCGCGTCGCGGTGTTCGACAAAGGCATCGTCCAGCAGCTCGACACCGTCGATCACCTGTATGAAGCGCCGTGCAACGAATTTGTCGCCAACTTCATCGGCGACAGCAACCGGCTGCGTGGCACCATCGAACAGGCGCAGGGCGACTACTGCGCCATCCGCCTCGCTGACGGCACGCGCCTCTCCGGCCTGAACATCGCGAACGCCAAGCCGGGCGCGCCGGCCGTCGCGTGCATCCGGCCCGAGCGCATGACGCTCACGCACGGCAACGGCCACGGCCACGCGAACGGCAACAGCAACGCGCTGTCCGGCGAGGCCAGAAGCCTGATCTATTTCGGCGACCACGTACGCATGCGCTGTGGCGTGCGCGAGCAGGACGAGTGCTTCGTCAAGGTGCCGCTCGGCACCGCAGCGCTCGACGCATTCACGCCCGGCGCGCCCGTCGCGCTCGAATTCGCGCCGGAGCATCTGCGCGTGTTCGCCTGAACTTTCCAGCCACACGTTGTGCCGTCCACCCGCAGGTCCTTCGATAAAACAAGCAGACAGAGGAAACCATCATGAAGAAGTTCGCACTGTGTTCCATGACGGCCGCGCTCGCGTGCGCGTCGGCGGCGTCGGGCGCGGCGGAAATCACCGTCGTCAATTTCGGCGGCGCCAACGGCGATGCGCAGAAGGTCGCCTTCAACCAGCCGTTCGAGCAGTCGAGCAAGAACAAGGTCACGGCCGTCGAGTACAACGGCGAGCAGGCCAAGGTCAAGGCGATGGTCGAGGCCAAGCACGTGAACTGGGACGTGGTCGAAGTCGAATCGGGCGACCTGGGACGCGGCTGCGACGAAGGCCTGTATGAAAAGCTGGACTGGTCGAAGATCGCGAAGAAATCGGACCTCGTGCCCGAGTCGCCGGCGACCTGCGGCGTCGGCTTCTTCGTGTGGTCGACGGCACTTGCCTATAACGCCGACAAACTCAAGACCGCGCCCACCGGCTGGGCCGACTTCTGGGACACGAAGAAATTCCCTGGCAAGCGGGCCATGCGCAAGGGCGCGCGCTACAACCTCGAGTTCGCGCTGATGGCCGACGGCGTCGCGCCGAAGGATGTGTACAAAGTGCTCGGCACGAAGGCCGGCGCGGATCGCGCGTTCAAGAAGCTCGACGAACTGAAGCCGAACATCCAGTGGTGGGAGGCCGGCGCGCAGCCGCCGCAATTCCTCGTCGCCGGCGACGTGGTGATGTCCACCGCCTATAACGGCCGCATCGACGCCGCGCGCAAGGAAGGCAAGAATCTCAAGGTCGTCTGGAACGGCAGCATCTACGACCTCGACTACTGGGCCATTCCGAAGGGTTCGCCGAACAAGGATGTGGCGACGCAGTTCATCGCGTATTCGGTGTCGCAGAAGCCGCAGGAAACGTATGCGAAGAACATTGCCTATGGCCCGGTGAACAAGGCGGCGATCTCCGCGCTCGACACGAAGATCAAGGCGGACATGCCGAACTCGCCGGAGAACGCGAAGAACGCGGTGCTGCAGGACATGGCGTTCTGGACCGACCATGGCGACGAACTCGAGCAGCGTTTCACCGCGTGGGCGACGAAGTAAGCGCGCAACCGTGAAACCAACGGCCGCGCTGGCGGAATGAAGCGCGGCCGGGAAGGAGACCTCCCTGTGCAGACCATGACGATCCCGGCGGAAGACGCGCATGAATCGAGCGCGCGTCTGAAACGCGAACTGAAGATCGCCGACGCGAAGAAGCGCGCGATGGCCCTCGCGCTGATCGCGCCGCTCGCACTCTTCCTGTTCCTGATTTTCGTGGTGCCGATCGCCGCGTTGCTCACGCGGGCGATCGAGAATCCGGAAGTCGCGAATGCGCTGCCGCACACGGGCGCCGCGCTCAGGAAGTGGGACCGCAAGACGGCGCCGCCGGACGAAGCCTATGCCGCGCTCGCGCAGGACCTGACGGCCATCCAGGAAGGCGACTCGATGGGTGCGCTCGCGCGCCGCCTCAACACCGAGATTCCCGGCTATCGCTCGCTGGTCGCCAAGACCGCGCGCGCCATGCCGCTCACCGGCGACGACGGCAAGCCGCTCGCCGCGCCGCAGATCAAGGCGAAGATCGTCGAGCTCGACGAGCGCTGGAACGATCCCGCGTACTGGCAGGCCATCGCGAAGAACGCCGGACGCTATTCGCCGTTCTACGTGCTCGCGTCGCTCGATCACAAGCAGGACGGCTTCGGCAACCTCGTCCATGCGGATCCCGACCAGTCCATTTATCTGAACATCTTCTCGCGCACCTTCGTGATCGGCGTCGGTGTGACGCTGTTCGCTTTGCTGCTCGGCTATCCGATCGCCTACTGGATCTCGACGCTCCCCGCGCGCCGCGCGAACCTCGTGATGGTGCTCGTGCTGATCCCGTTCTGGACTTCGGTGCTGGTGCGCGTGGCCGCGTGGATCGTGCTGTTGCAGAGCGAGGGACTGGTGAACAAGGCGTTGCTCGGCAGCGGCCTGATCGGCTCGCCGCTCGAACTGCTGTTCAACCGTGTCGGCGTGTATATCTCGATGACGCACATCCTGCTGCCGTTCATGATCCTGCCGCTCTACAGCGTGATGAAGTCGGTGCCGCCGACCTACCAGCGCGCGGCGGTGTCGCTGGGCAGTCATCCGTTCGCGGCCTTCTGGCGCGTGTACGTGCCGCAGACTTATCCGGGCATCGGCGCGGGCGTGCTGCTCGTGTTCATTCTGGCGATCGGCTACTACATCACGCCGGCCCTGCTTGGCGGACCGAATGACCAGATGGTCAGCTATTACATCGCCTACTTCACCAACGTGACGATCAACTGGGGCATGGCATGCGCGCTCGGCGCATTGCTGCTCGTCGCGACGCTGCTGCTGTATGTCGTCTACGGCCGCTTCACGCGCTCGAACGTGAGCCTGGGCTGACTGGGAACGCCACATGAAACTCGCCAAACCGATGTTCGCGCCGCACACGTCCGCCATCGAACGCGTCTGGTTCTTTGCGCTGCGCATCCTCTGCGTGCTGACGCTGCTGTATCTGATCCTGCCGGTGCTCGCCATCGTGCCGCTGTCGTTCTCGTCGAGCACCTTCCTCGTCTACCCGATTCCCGGCTGGTCGATGCGCTGGTATCACAACCTCGTCATGTCCGACGAGTGGCGCATGGCAGCCAAGAACAGCTTCATCGTGGCGCCCTCGGCGACGCTGGTGGCCACCATTCTCGGCACGCTCGCCGCGGTCGGGCTGACCAAGGCGAACTTCCTCGGCAAGAGCCTGCTGATGGCCGTCCTGATCTCGCCGATGATCGTGCCGGTGATCGTCGTGGGCGTCGGCATGTATCTGTTCTTTGCGCCGCTCGGCATCGCCAACACGTACTTCGGGCTGATCCTCGCGCATGCAGCCTTGGGCGTGCCGTTCGTCGTGACGACGGTCGGCGCGACGCTGCAGAACTTCAACTACAACCTCGTGCGCGCGAGTCAGTCGCTGGGCGCCAGCCCGTTGCGCACCTTCTTCAAGGTGACGTTGCCGGTCATTGCGCCGGGCGTGATCTCCGGCGCGCTGTTCGCCTTCGCGACCTCGTTCGATGAAGTCGTCGTCACGCTCTTTCTCGCCGGCGCCGACCAGACCACGTTGCCGCGACAGATGTTCACCGGCATCCGCGAGAACATCAGCCCGACGATTGCGGCGCTCGCCACGATCCTGATCGTCTTCTCGACCAGCCTGCTGCTGGCGCTGGAATGGTTGCGCGGACGCGCTGCGGCGCGGGCCGTTGCGTGAGATGAGCGACGCACACTGGCAGCAGGGTTTCTCGTCCGACAATCGCGCTCTTTAAGCTTACAGAAGGCTTCTCCCTGGCACTGTTGATGCAGGGGAACATCGCGCTGGAATCGCGTAAAGTCCTGTCGCGCAAGGCTTTTTCACACCACCGTTCGATTATTCGCATCGACGGGATAGTGTATTCACTGATGCGGCCTTTATCGGAATATGCTTAATGACGTACGTTCTAGGTCGAGTCAAAGCCTGGAACATTGCCATGACAGCTTTTTCGAAAAGAGCGGACCCGTGGTCACAGACGGTTCACCTGCTCGAGGCGGCGCCGCAAGACGTCGCCCGCACCGCGCCATCTCAGAAATCCGCGCGCATCGAGAGTTCGTTTCTCGAGCGTCTTACTCGCGACTGGAACCGTACGCATCCGCAGCACGTGGATCACGGGCTGCCGTATCCGCAAGCGATCGTTCGGGTGATCGAACGCCCGAGCAGCGCCACGGCGCTCGTGTACTGGTCCGATCCCGGCACCTGCCATTACGGCTATCAGGGTTGGCGCGCCACGACCGCCACAAGTGAAGGCGTGTGTTCCCTGTCGGGAATGCCGGTTCATCGTGGGGATCAGGTGTATCGGCCTTCGCAGCGCGATCCGAAGCCGCAGAACGCCGCCGCGATGATCCTCGCGGCCGCCATGCCTGCGAACAGCGAGGAAGTCGAAGTCGACATGCACGGCTAGGCGGACGCTGCCGGTGCGACCTGCGGTGTGACTCAGTATCCGACCGTGATGCGCTGCTTGATGTGCGCGTGCGCTTCGAACTCGTCGAGAAAGGCGATGGCGTAGTCGTCGAACGTGATCCAGCTGCGGCCAGTGCTGTCGACCAGCAACTCGTCCACGCCGAGCCGGTAGCGCTGCGTGCGCGCACCCGGAACGAACTCCGCCGACGGCGAGATGAAGGTCCAGTCGATGTCGCGCTGGCCGCGCAGTGCGTCGAGGAACGCGGCGCCTGCTGTTGCCTCCGGTTTCCAGTCGGCGGGAAAATCCGGCGAATCAAGCACGCGTTGACCGGGCGCGGCATACAGGCTTCCCGCGCCGCCCACCACGAGCAAGCGGCGCACGCCCGCACGCTTCACCGGCTCGACGATCGCCTCCGCCGAGACCCCGCTGAACGGTATCGAGCTGAAGACCGCGTCGTGCCCGCCAACGGCGCTGGAGAGTGCGTCGGCGTCGAGCGCATCGACGTTTCGGGCGGTCACGCCGGATCGTGCCTCGACGCCCGAGGTATCCCGGGCAAGCGCGGTCACCGTGTGCCCGCGCCGCAACGTTTCGTCGAGCAGCCGGCTGCCCACTTTCCCCGTTGCTCCAATAATCGCGATTGTGCTCATTGCCATCGACTCCTTTTTTCGAGGGCATTCGCCCCGAACACGACCAAGTGTTCGCTGCATGATAAGAGGAAATAAACCATGACGCCCAAGCCGTTCGAGTTAGCGTTTATTGTGCCTGCCGCTGAAAAATAAGAATCAACGCATTCGTATCACGTTTTCAGCATTTACATGACCTGCCGCTTTCATGCAAATTTCGGGCCGAATTCCTCCTGTTCAAGAGATACCGCCGGGTATTCGTCATAATCCGCGAACGCCATCTGCGGCGCGCCACGCCGTTAAACTGGAAAGCCCCGTGCTCTGTCTGAAATGCGCCTCGTGGCGATACCGGCGCGCTGCACGCAGCGGTTCAGATCGAGTTTCCAATACGGCAGTCGCCAAATTGTCATCGCGTTGGTTTATATTGCAGTTCCTCGCCGCTCCATTACCGGAAGGAGTTAATCGTGAAGAATCCGCAATTGCAGGGTGCCATCGAAGGACGCGAAAATCCGGCAGGCGAATCCGGCTACGAGCCGATTCAGGCCCGCACCGTTCCCAAGGAGCCCGCCGCTGATTCCGGCTACTCTGACTCCCTCGACATCCCGCTCAATTACGGCATTGTGATGGACGCCGTCAGGGACGCCGTCCGCGCGAACCTGTAAGCGTCGCGAAACCCATCTGAAGCGTCCCTGTCGGGGCGCTTTTTTTTGGGCTGACGCCGACCGATTATTTCGATCGTCTTTCATTTTTCTCATACAAATCATTCTGTTGCAGATCGGCACGGGAAAAATCGGGTGAAATTTCCGCCGTCAGCCAGCCAAGCTCCGCGCCAGGCGGTGCAGACAAAAGTCAATCCGTACGAAACACGGCGAAGGCCTCCAGCGCCGAATTAACGGAGTGGTACACTGCCGCCGCCTTTGCGGGTGCACGTTAAAAAGTGCGCGGCGATTGTCGAATTTTCGTTCAGGTCAACGCGGGTCAAATGTCCAAACTGGACTGCCTGTTGCGTCTTAATTGCTCAATTCGCCAAAAAAATCTCCTGCTAGTGTTTCTACTGGCGAAAAAATTAGCATTGAGATATGTTCAGACGTGTACTCGCGCCTGGACAGCCGTCCGGATCAATGCTCTCGATCAAGAGATGTCCGCCAAGGACGTAACCACGACTCATCACGTGGCGCGCGTGCGCCCAGCCGACTACACATGGCCGCTATTTTCGAACACCTGCTGGACAGCCACACCTCTCGCCAATGGCGCGGGCTTCTGTCCGCACTCGCCGATGAATTCGAAGCGCAAATCGGGCGCACCGAACTGCGTCAGCTGATGCAGCGCGTCGGCAGCCGCTTCGCCGACGCACGGCCGCTGCCGCCCTGCCATTCGACAGCCGAACTGGCCGAGGCGCTCAACGCGCAGTGGCGCGACGCCGACTGGGGCTTTGTCGAACTCGCCGACGAGCGCGATCACCTGAGCATCGTTCATTACTGCGCGCCGCTGCCGGCTTTCGGCGAACGCGCGCTCGCGTGGACGCCCGCGTTTCTGGAAGGCGCTTACCAGCAATGGCTCGCCACGCTCGGCGCGCAAGGCCTCGCGGTCCGCCAGGCGGGCGAATTCGGCGATGACACCGCCATCGAGTTCAGGCTCGCGCGCACGGTGGTTTGACGAGAACCCCGGAATCATCGACCGCCGCCTCGAAGCGGCGGCTCCAGCCGCCTGTTGGTCAGGTGGCTCAAACAAGTTGAAACGGCCAGGCAGGGAAGGCACGGACGAGGAAGCGGCATCATGAATACTTCGCGCGACATCGAGAAGCTGTTCGATCATTTTGGCGGCAATGCAGGCGACTATCAGGAGATCGGTCGGGAGAACGAGGCCAAGTCCGCCCGTACCCGCTGGCCGTTGCTCGCGACGCTGGACTTCGCGCAGCCGGCCATTCCTGAAATCGCGCCGCGCCGCGACAATCAGGCCGGCGCGTCTGGCGCCGCGGGCAGCGACCCCGCAGGGGAACCCGCCGCACGGCCGACACCGATCCATCGCGGCCGGCCGCAGTTGTTCACGCGGCCGCATCGCCGGACAATTCCGCCGGTCGATGCACCCGCGGCTCAATCACTGAGCGCGTTGCGTTTCTCGGCACTCGCCGATCCGGCCGCGACGGAAACCGAACCGCACGTGGCGCCGGCCGCCGTTCCCGCTGCCACCATTCCGCCGGTCCAGGCGCCGGTGCAGGCAGCAGAACCCCGCCCCGCCCCCGCAGCCACGTTCGGTTCGAGCGTGCTGGCGCGCCGCGCTGCGCCCGCCGCCGCCCCAGCTACAAAGCCGGTAGAACCGCCGCGCGTCCAGCCGGCCGCCGAAACCGAAGCGCCCTCCATTCTCGGCAAGCTGTTCAAGCCGCAGACGCCGCCCGCTCCGAGCGCGCCCGCGAACTCGCTCCAGTCGATGTTCGACCGCCTGCGACACAGCGGCGAAGCCGCGAACACTCAACCCGCCGCCCATCGCACGAGCCGCCTTCCACGGTCATGAAAGTCATCACGGTAGTTTCCGCGAAAGGCGGAGTCGGCAAGACGACACTCGCCGCCAATCTCGCTTCGGTACTCGCCGCGCGCAGCCGCCGCGTGATCGTGCTCGATCTCGATCCGCAAAACGCGCTGCGCCTGCACTTCGGCATTCCGCTCGACAGCATCGACGGCCTCTCGCGCGCCACGCTCGCAGGCGATCCCTGGCAGACCGTGATGTTCGACGGCATCGATGGCGTCACCGTGCTGCCCTACGGCGCGCTGCTCGAGGACGATCGCCGGCGCTTCGAGGCGCTGGTCGACGCCGATCCCGCCTGGCTCGCGCACGCGCTCGATTCGCTGGCGCTCGATGCCAACGACATCGTGATCGTTGACACCCCGCCGGGCTCGTCCGTCTACACGCGCACGGCGCTCACCGCGGCCCATTTCGCGTTGAATGTCGTGCTGGCCGACGCCGCGTCGTACGCCGCGATCCCCGGCATGGAGCGCATGGTCGATGCCTACGCCGCGCCGCGTCAGAACTTCGCGGGCCAGGGCTACGTCGTGAACCAGGTCGATCAGTCGCGCCAGCTGAGCAAGGACGTGCTGAAGGTGCTGCGCAACATGCTCGGCACGAAGCTGTTCCCGGGCGTCATCCATCTGGATGAAGGCGTCTCCGAATCGCTCGCGTGCGACACCACGCTGATCCACTACGATCCGCTGTCGCAAGCCGCCGCCGACCTTCGCGCGTGCGGCGAATGGCTGCTCGCCGCAATCGATGCGCTGCCCGCTTCGTCGAGGAAACTTGCATGAGCTCCGCCAAGATCCCGTCGCCGGAAACGGAAGTGAGCGTAGCGACGTCGCGGCTCGAACGCATCGTCGATGCGCGCATCTGGGGCAGCCGCATCCTCGTGACCCTGCTCACGGCGTTCGCGTTGTGCGCGCTGTACTTCGTGGTCACCGTGCCGCTCGTGTTTGGCCAGCAGCTTGCCTTCGCGAGCGTCTGCTTCGTCTGCGCGCTCGGTTTCCGCCGTCTGCAAGGCCAGTACGCGACGCTCGTGATGATCATGCTGTCGATCATCGCGTCGGGCCGCTACATGTTCTGGCGTCTGACCGAGACGACCTACTGGGAGCGTCCGCTCGACGCCGCCTGGGGCTTGCTGCTGGTCGCCGCCGAAGTCTACGCGACGCTGGTGCTGCTGCTCGGCTATTTCCAGACGGCCTGGCCGCTCAAGCGCAAGCCCTTGCCGCTGCCGGCAGACCGCGCCGACTGGCCGACCGTCGACGTCTTCATCCCCACGTACAACGAGCCGCTCTCGGTGGTGAAGCCGACCATCTACGCAGCGCTCGCGCTCGACTATCCGCGTGACAAGCTCGCGATCCACGTGCTCGACGACGGCCGCCGTCCTGAGTTCAAGACCTTTTGCGAGGAAGTGGGCGTCAACTGGACGATCCGCACGCACAACCGGCACGCGAAGGCGGGCAACATCAACGAGGCGCTGAAGATCACGAAGGGCGAATTCCTCGCGATCTTCGACTGCGACCACATCCCCACGCGCTCCTTCCTGCAGATCTGCCTCGGCTGGTTCCTCCGCGACAAACTGCTGTCGATGCTGCAGACGCCGCACCATTTCTTCTCGCCCGATCCGTTCGAACGCAATCTCGGCACGTTCCGCAAGGTGCCGAACGAGGGCGAACTGTTCTACGGCCTCGTGCAGGACGGCAACGACCTGTGGAACGCCACCTTCTTCTGCGGTTCGTGCGCGGTGCTGCGCCGCTCGATGGTCGAGGAAATCGGCGGCATCGCGGTCGAGACCGTAACCGAAGACGCGCACACGGCGCTGAAGCTGCACCGCCTCGGCTATACCACCGCCTATCTCGCGATTCCACAGGCCGCGGGTCTCGCGACGGAAAGCCTGTCCGGCCATATCGGGCAGCGCATCCGCTGGGCGCGCGGCATGACACAGATTTTCCGGATCGACAATCCGCTGACCGGCAAGGGTCTGAAGCTCGGCCAGCGGCTCTGCTACCTGAACGGCATGCTGCACTTCTTCTATGGCGTGCCGCGTCTGGTGTTCCTCACCGCGCCGCTGTCGTACCTGTTCTTCGGGGCGCATGTGATCGAAGCCGCGGCGAGCACCATCGCGATCTTCGCGCTGCCGCACATGATGCATGCGAGCATCACCAATTCGCGCATGCAGCGCAGCTTTCGCCATTCGTTCTGGGCCGAGGTCTACGAGTCGGTGCTGGCGTCGTACATCACCGCGCCCACCTTGCTCGCCGTCATCAACCCGAAGCTGGGCAAGTTCAACGTGACGGCCAAGGGCGGCCAGATCGCGAAGGATTACTTCGACTGGTCCATCTCGCGGCCCTATCTGTTCCTGCTGTTGCTGAACCTGCTCGGCTTCATCGCGGGCATCGTGCATATCGTCATGTACTGGCAGATCCGCAGCGAGGTGAACACGACCATCCTCAACCTCTGCTGGACGGTCTACAACATGCTGATCCTGGGCGCATCGGTGGCGGCGGCGAGCGAGCGGCGGCAAGTGCGCGCGACCCATCGCGTGACCATGAAGATGCCCGTGATGCTCAAGTTCTCGACCGGCCGCACGCTGGCCTGCGAGACGATCGACTATTCGGAAGGCGGCGTCGGCGTCGCGCTGCCGAGCAAGATCGAAGTGCCGATGCACGAGCGCGTGACCGTCTCGCTGTTCCGCGGCGACGAGGAATACGCGTTCCCGGCGAGCGTCGGCTATACCGAGCCGGGCCGCGTCGGCCTGCGTTTCGGGCAGCTCACGCGCGAGCAGGAATATGACTTCGTGAAGACCACTTTCGCGCGCGCGGACGCCTGGACCGGCTGGTCCGAGGGACGCCGCCCGGATACGCCGCTGCGCGGCCTGTCGCATGTGTTGCTGGTGGGCACGCGCGGCATTGCCGGACTGTTCGAGCACTTGTACAGCGACCTTCGTACCTGGATGAACAAGCGCCCAGTCGATGTGAAGAAGCTGAAAACCAAAGACCAATAATGGGCATGGGTATGTCGAAGTTGCGCGTTGAAAGCGAAACGGGCGGGCGCGCGCCGCGTTTTTGCGAAAGACCTCTGGTGCGTGCGCTGGCCGTCTTCGCGGCCTTGCAGACCGCGTTCGCCGGGCCGCTCGCGTCCATCGCGGCGGCCGCGACCGGCACCGCCACTGCGGCCACGGCCTCCGCCACGGCGGCTCCGCCCGCGCCCGCGCCTCAGGCGACCGGCGCTGGCGCCGTGCCTGCGCCAAGCCCGGCGGCCGTCTACAACCCGGCCTCGATCCAGCAGCCCGCGCTCGCGATGCCCGTCCCCGCGTTCTCCGGCAAGCCCGAAAAGCCGCTCACCTCGCGCATTCCGACCACCGCCGATCCCGGCACACTGGTGCCCGGCGGCCGCCGCCAGACGCTGACTTTCGCCGATTACGGCGCGCTCGATCCGCTGCAACTGCGCGGCACCGATGGCCAGAACGGCATTGCCTTCTCGGTGCGCGGCGACGAAGTCGTGACGGGCGCGATCCTGCATCTGATCTACAGCTACTCGCCGTCGCTGCTGCCGTCGATTTCGCAGTTAAAGGTGCTGATCAACGGCGAAGTGGCCGCGACGCTGCCGGTGCCGCGTGACCAGGCGGGCGTGCTGGTGGCGCGCGACGTGGCCATCGACCCGCGCTTCATCACCGAGTTCAACCATCTGAATGTCCAGCTGATCGGCCATTACACGCAGCAGTGCGAGGATCCGTCGAACTCGACGCTGTGGGCCACCGTCAGCAATTCGAGCTCGCTGGACCTCACGTACGCGTCGATCGCCAACAAGCCCGACCTCGCCGCGCTGCCGAATCCGTTCTTCGACCGCCGCGACGTGCGCCGTCTCGAACTGCCGTTCGTGTTCGCCGGCAAGCCGAGCCTGCCGACGCTCGAAGCGGCCGGCATGGTGGCGTCGTATTTCGGCTCGCTCGCGGGCTATCGCGGCGCGATGTTCCCGGCCCAGACCGACAACGTGCCGCTCTCGGGCAATGCCGTGGTGTTTGCCGTCGGCGACGCCAAGGTGGCGGGCGTCGACATTCCGGCGGTGTCGGGCCCGACGATTTCCGTCGTCGAACGCGATGCCAACGCGCGTGGCCGCATCCTGCTGATCCAGGGCCGCGACGAGAACGAGCTGAAGACCGCCGCGAAGGCGCTGGGCATCGGTCAGAACACGCTCACCGGCACGAGCGCGACGATCACGCAATTCAGCGACCTGCAACCGCGCCGCCCCTACGACGCGCCGAACTGGCTGGCGACGGATCGTCCGGTGCGTTTCGGCGAACTCGCGGAAGCGCGCGAACTGACCGCCCGCGGCTACGATGCCGACGCCGTGCGCGTCAACCTGCGCGTGCCGCCCGATCTCTTCATGTGGCAGACCAAGGGCGTGCCGATCGATCTCGGCTACCGCTACACGGTGCGGCCGGCGCCGGATCGTTCCTCGCTGAACATCAGCGTCAACGACGGCTTCGTACAGTCGCTGCGCATCCCGGCCGTCTCCGCCTCGACCTTCGACCTCGGGCACTACTTCAGCCGCGTGCTGCCGGACAAGACCGTGTCCGCGCGCCGCGAAATCTACATTCCGCCGCTGCTGCTCACGCCGCGCGCGCAATTGCGCCTGCACTTCTACTACGACATCCCGAAGACCGGCGAATGCCAGGGCCGCGTGCTGGACAACGTGGTCGGCGCGGTGGACCCGAATTCGACCATCGACCTGTCGGGCTTCCCGCACTACATGGCGCTGCCCGACCTGGCCGCGTTCGCCAACGGCGGCTTCCCGTTCACCCGCATGGCCGACCTGTCGCAGACGGCGGTGGTGCTGCCAAACGACCCGAACTCGGCCGACTACAGCCTCTATCTGCTCGAAATGGGCCGCATGGGCACCTCGACGGGCTATCCCGTGACCGGCGTCACCGTGACGAGCGCGAACGACGTCGACCGCTTCGCCGACAAGGATCTGCTGATCCTCGGCGCGCCCGGCCGCCAGCCGCTGTTGCAGCGCTGGGCCAAGCAGATGCCGTTCTCCAGCGATGGCGACACGCACACCTTCCAGCTCACCGACGTCGCGTTCAAGCTAGTCGACTGGTGGCATGGCGAGCATGGTCCGGAACGTTCGCCGGCGCGCGCGGATCTTTCGCTCGTCAGCTCGAACGGCGACGCCCTGCTCACCGGCTTCGAATCGCCGCTGAAGAGCGGACGCAGCGCGGTGGCGCTGATCAGCGCGGCGGGACAGTCGGATGCCGATCTCTCCGCCGCCCTGCTCGACAACGACCTGCTGCCGTCCATCCAGGGCGCGATGGCCGTCATCCACGGACGCACTGTGACCGTGACCTCGAACGGCGAAGCGTATTACGTCGGTCATCTGTCGCCGATGCATTACATGCGCTGGGCGCTCTCGTCGCATCCGGTGTTGCTGGTGCTCGGCGGCGTGCTCGCCGCGCTGATCATCGCCGCCCTGTTCTATCGCGCGCTGCGTTCGCTCGCCGCGCGGCGCCTGAGGGACTGACATGCGGCCATTCACCGCAAGCGTCGTGGCCGGCGCGTTCGTTGCCGCCGCCAGCGCGGCATCGGCAGGCGCCGCCCGCGCCCAGTCTTCGCAGCCCGCGCAGCAATGCGACTGGCCGGCGTACCGGCAGTTCGTCGAGCGTGCCGTGCAGGCCGACGGCCGCGTAATCGACCGTTCGACCGAGGTGCAGCAGACCACCTCCGAAGGGCAGTCGTACGGCCTGTTCTTCGCGCTCGTGGCCAACGACCGCGCCACCTTCGAGCGCCTGCTCGGCTGGACCCGCACGAATCTCTCGGCCAATCAGTTCGATGCCGCCAACCTGCGCCTGCCCGCGTGGCAATGGGGCAGGAAGCCGGACGGCTCGTTCGGCGTGCTCGACCCGAACTCGGCTTCCGATTCGGATCTGTGGATTGCCTACGACCTGTTCCAGGCCGGCCGGCTGTGGAAGGAACCGGCGTACACGAAACTCGGCTACGCGCTGGCGACGCAGATCGTGAAGCAGGAAATCGCCGATCTGCCGGGCCTCGGACCCATGCTCCTGCCCGGCCCGCACGGTTTTCGTACCGGCGACGTGACGCGTCTGAATCCCAGTTATCTGCCATTGCCGCTGCTGCGCGCGCTGGCGCACGAGATGCCCGACGGTCCGTGGACCAGGCTCGCGCAGAACGCCGCGACCCTGATCCGCGTCACCGCGCCGCGCGGCTACGCGCCGGACTGGGCGGCTTATCAGAATGGCCAGTTCGCCGTCGATCCGAAGAACGGCGATGTCGGCAGCTATGACGCCATTCGCGTCTATCTGTGGGCCGGCATGACAGCGAGCCGCGATCCGCTCGCGCGTCCGTGGCTCGACGCCCTTGGCGGCATGCGCCAGAGCGTGGCTCAAAACGGCTTCCCGCCGGAGAAGGTCTCCACCTTGAGCGGCACGGCGAGCGGCGAAGGCCCGCTCTCTTACTGGGGCGCGCTCGCGCCTTACTTCAAGGCACTGAACGACGAGCACGGCCTGGGCCTCGCTCGCGCGCATCTCGAAGCGCTGACGGCGCCGGCTGTCGCGGGCCGCGAACCGGCCTACTACGACCGCGTGCTGGGCCTGTTCGGCGGCGGTTTCGTCGACGGGCGCTATCGCTTCGATGAAACCGGTCGTCTCGTGCCGAACTGGAGAAGCGCATGCTGATCCGGGTCAGGAAACACGCAATGAAGCGGACTCTTGCAATGCACATCGCGGCGGCCATCACGGCCGGCGCGCCGATGTTCGCCCTCGCCCAGGCCAGCGCCGATCCGCTGACCGTACTGGTCGATCAAGGCAAGTACTGGCAGGCGCACAAGCGCGGCGATCTCGCCGAACAGGCGTGGCAGAAGGTGCTGCGCATCAACCCGAAACAGCCCGATGCGCTGTTCGGCATGGGCATGGTGCTCGCCGATCGCAAGGACGGCAGCGGCGCGCAGCAGTATCTCGCGCAGTTGCGTCAGGTCGCGCCGAATTATCCGAACATCGACGAACTCGGCCGTCGGCTCGGCGAAACCAGTTCGCGCGATCAGACCGTCAACGACGCCCGCCGGCTCGCGCAGAGCGGACAGAGCGCGTCGGCGGTGCAGGAATACCGGCGTGCAATCGACGGCAAGCCTTCGACGCCGCAGTTGCAGCTCGAGTATTACCAGGCGCTCGCCGCCACGCCGCAAGGCTGGGACGAAGCGCGTCGCGGACTCGAACAGCTCGCGCGCGACAATCCCGACGAGCCGCGTTACCAACTCGCCTACGCGCAGCATCTGACCTACCGCGACTCGACGCGGCGCGACGGCATCGCGCGGCTCGCAAAGCTGGCGAGCGACAGCGCTGTCGGCGCGGACGCGAAGAAAAGCTGGCGCCAGGCGTTGTTGTGGCTCGGGGCGCGCGCATCGGATGCCCCGCTGTACCAGGCCTATCTGCAAACCTCGCCCGACGACGCCGCCGTGAAGGCGCGGTTCGATTCGATGGTGCAGCAGGACCGCGCGGCGCAGGATCGGGCGCAGGCGGGCGCGGCCGTCGATACGCGCGGACGCACTGTCGGCGAAGGTTTCGCAGCGCTGGATCGCGGCGATCTCGTGACGGCGCGCGCACGGTTCTCGTCGGTGCTCGCAAGCAACCCGAACGACGCCGACGCGCTCGGCGGCATGGGCATCGCGGCCCTCAAGCAGGAACACTTCACGGAAGCTCGCAACGATCTCGAACGCGCGTCGCGGGCCGGCAATCCGGCGCGCTGGAAAGACGCGCTCACGAGCGCCACGTACTGGTCCTACACGAGCGACGCCATCGGCGCGCGCAGCAACGGGCAGATCGCGCAGGCGAAGGCGTTGTTCGAACGCGCGATCGCCGTCAATCCGTCCGATGTCACCGCTCAGGTGCTGCTCGGCGAGATGCTGCTTTCGAACAGCGATCCACGCGGCGCGGAGCAGGCGTATCGCATGGCGCTGCGCCGTCAGGCGGACAATCCGGACGCGATCCGCGGGCTCGTCGGCGCGCTGGCCGCGCAAGGACGTGGCGACGAGGCGCTCGAATTCGCCAACCGACTCAACACCGAACAGCAAGCCAAGGCCGGCGGCATCAACAAGCTGCGCGGCGAGGCGCAAGCCGCGCAGGCGCGCGCGGCCGAAGCGCGCGGCGATCTCGGCGCGGCGCGCAGCCTGTTCGAAGACGCGCTGCTCAACAATCCCGACGATCCCTGGCTGCGCCTCGACCTGGCGCGCATCTACGTGCGTCAGGGCGCGGTGGGCAACGCGCGCAGCATGATGGACGGTCTGCTCGCCACGCATCCGGACATGACCGACGCGCTCTACGCGAGCGCGCTCCTGTCCGCCGAGACGCAGGACTGGGCGACCGGCCTCGGACAACTCGAACGCATTCCGGCGGCCCAGCGCACGCCCGCGATGACCGCGCTCCAGCATCGTCTGTGGGTGCAGCAGCAGACCGAGCTCGCGACGCAGGCCGCCGCTGCCGGACAACGTCAGCAGGCGTTCGCGATCCTGAGCCGTGCCGCGCCGGTCGCGGCCGGCAACGCCGAGCTGACGGGTGCGATTGCCACGGCCTATGTGAAGGCCGGCGATCCGGGACGGGCGCTGGCCCTGGTGCGCAGCGCGATCGCGCAAGCGCCGAACGACACCGGCCTGCTGCTGCAATACGCGGGCATTCTCTCGGCGACGCAGCAGACCGCCGAACTCGGCTCGGTGATGCGACGTCTCCAGTCGATGTCGCTCACGACGCAGCAACGCACCGACTTCAACAATCTGAATGTGGGCATCGTTGTCGCGCGTGCGGACGAGGTGCGCCGGCAGGGCAATCTCGCGAGCGCCTACGACGTCATCTCGCCGTGGCTCGCCGCGATGCCCGACAACGCCGATCTGCAGGCCGCGCTGGGCCGCATGTACACGTCCGCGGGCGATGACCGCAGTGCGCTGACGTGCTTTCAGAAGGCGCTCACGCGCCGCCCCGACGACCTCGCGCTGCAGACCGCCGCGATGTCCGCCGCGAGCAACGTGCGCGATTTCCGGCTGGCCGAAACCTACGCGAACCAGGCGTATCAGGCCGCGCCGAACGACCCGGGCGTGCTGGCGTCGATCGGCCGGATGTATCGCGCGCAGGGCAAGCTCGATCTGGCCGCGCAGTTCCTGCAGCGCTCGCTCGTCGCGGCCAACACGCCGATGCAGGCCGCCGCGCCCGCCCAGGCGCGCGGCAACGTTCCGCCGGGCTGGGAAAGCGCGCTGAGCCGTATCGGCTCGAATCCGCTGCCCGGCACCAATCCGTTCGAAGGCAAGACCGCGGTCGATACGGCGTCGAGTCCGGCGCTGGCGTCCGGCGGGTCATATCGCCAGGTCATTCCTCAGAGTTACTCGCAGCCCGTGCCGACCTATCTGCCGCCTCCCCAGCCCGCCACGTATTCCACGCCGTATCTGGCGCCTTCCGCCGCACCCGCGCCGATGCAGCAAGGCGCGCCGCGTCAGGTGACGAGCGGCGGTTACGGTCCCGACATGTCGGGTTCAGGACAGTCGGGCGGTCCGCTTCAGCCTTATCCGGGACAGGATGGGGGCGCGTCGGGCGGTTATGCGCAGCCGGCTTATCAGGCTCAGCCGTATCAACAGCAGCCGTATCAGCAGCAGCCGGCGTATCAGCCTTATCCGCAACAGCAGGCGTATCCGCAGCAACCGTATCCACAGCAACAGCCGTATCCGCAGCAGCAGGATCCGTATGCATCGCCGTGGCCGATGTCGCCCGGTGCGCGCGAAGCGCAGTCGAATGCCTACGCGCCGCCGCCCGCCGCGAGCGGCCGCGCCAGCACCACGCACACGAAGCGCCCGGCGACGACCGCCACCCGCAAGACCGCGACCTCGCGTCCTGCGAATCCGTACGCCTACGGTGCGCCGCCGCAGCAGCCCTATCCGCAGCAGCAGCCGTACGCACCGCAGCCGTACTATCCGCCGCAGCCGCAGCAATACGCGCAGCAACAGCAGCAGCAGTACATTCCCCAACCACCGGCGGGCTATGCCCAACCGTACTATCCGGCCCAGACGCAGCAGCAGCGCGCTGCCGCAGCCGCGACGATGTCCACCGGCGGCATGCCCGCGCCCGTCGCGAATTCGCAGACGACGGGCGTCGCCGATGAACTCGCGCAGATCAACCGCGAGCAGGCCAGCACGGTGTCGGGCGGGATCATCTTCCGCAATCGCGATGGCGAGGACGGACTGTCCAACCTGACCGACATCGAAGCGCCCATCGAAGGCCGCATCAAGGCGGGCAACGGCCACGTCATCGTGCGCGCGACGCCGGTCACGCTCGACGCCGGCACCGCAAGCGGCGAAGCAAACACGCTCGCGCGCTTCGGGTCCGGACTGGGCGCGGTCGCCACGCCGCCGACCAACAACTACGGCTCGCAGACGGCGACGGGCGTCGGCCTGTCGATCGGGTATGAGAACCGCAACTGGAAGGGCGATGTGGGCACCACGCCGCTCGGCTTCCGCGAAACCAACGTCGTGGGCGGCGTGCAATATCAAAACGCCGTCACCGACAAGGTCTCCTACTCGCTGGCCGTCGCGCGCCGTGCAGTCACGGACAGCCTGCTTTCCTACGCCGGCGCCCGCGACCAGGGCGCAGGACTCGAATGGGGCGGCGTGACGTCGACGGGCGGCCGCGCTGATCTCGGCTGGGACGACGGCACCAACGGCGTCTACGCCAACGCCGCGTACCAGTTCCTCGACGGCAAGCAGGTCGCCACCAACACCGCGGTGAAGGGCGGCGGCGGCATCTATACGCGCCTCATCAAGGATGCGGACCAGACGCTGACCATCGGCGCGAACACCACGCTGATGCACTACGACAAGAACCTGTCGTACTTCACCTATGGTCAGGGCGGCTACTTCAGCCCGCAGCAGTACGTGATTCTCAACTTCCCGGTCGAGTATGCCGGGCGTTCGGGGCTCTTCACCTACGACCTGAAGGGCTCGATCGGCGTGCAGCATTATCGGCAGGACGAGTCGGATTATTTCCCGACGAACGGCACGTTCCAGGCGCGCGCCGCCAGCTCCGGCGCCACGCCCGATGCGAACGCCGTCTATCCCGGCCAGAGCAAGACGGGCGTGTCCTACTCGCTCAGCGCAACCGGCGAATATCAGCTCGCGCCGCAACTGGCAGTCGGGGCGACGGCATCGTTCGGCAACGCGTACCAGTATCGCGAGTGGCTCGCGGCCGTGTACGTGCGCTATACGTTCTCGAATCGCGGCGGCGTGCAGCCCGTGTTTCCGCCGCAGGCGTTCAGCTCGCCGTATCTGTCGTTGTCGAACTGAGGCGGTGTCGGCTTGCGGAGGGGTTTAGCCAACCCTCCTGCTAGCCGCGAGCGCGCAGGTTCCACGATGGCCTTCTCGCCAGCATCTATTTCTTACAAATATTTCATCGCATTACCAAAGCGGTCGATGGTCGGAAAATTTCATCCGCCACTTTTTGTCCGCAATTCCTTCGCATTCTTCTATCACCGCGTCGCGCCAAGCGCTGCGCCGGCCTCAAAGCCATGCCCGACGGGTGTGAGCGCCATCTCCACAAAACCTGAAGCCGCATTGTGCATGTGCTTTTCTGTTGCGCGCACGTCACAGTAGCCGGCAATAAATCCCGCAATTCATTACGGATATTTTCGAATTATTTCCGGTCATGTAATGATAGCGATTCGCATTTACCTGATCGACACGATAGTTCGGCGCAATGATTGGCAGGCAGCACCGGCGCCGTGACCTTCCATCAACGACATCACGCACCTCGAAGACACGTGGCAGCAGGACGCCCGATCCTTTGCCATCGAACCTGAACAACAACGAACTGGACAACGACATGTTGAGGAAGACGCCGCTGGCAGCGGCATGGGTAACGATTGCCGCCGTGCCCATGGCGGCACCGCTGTACGCCCAGACTGCATCGCAACCCACGCCCACCGCAGCACCGAACATCGCGCAAGCCGCACCATCGACGCAGGACGCGACCACGCCCGATACCGCTTCGCTGCCCGCCGTCCGCGTGACCGGCCAGGCCGACGCGCCCGATTTCCAGGCCGACGTGTCCAGCGTCGGCGCCAAGGTGCCCACCGCGCTGCGTGACATTCCGCAGGCAGTCGTCGTGGTGCCGAAGGCCGTGCTGCAATCGCAGGCCATCAGTTCGTTCTCCGATGCCCTGCGCAACGTGCCGGGTGTCACGCTCGGCGCGGCCGAAGGCGGCCAGATCGGCAACAACATCAACCTGCGCGGCTTCTCCGCGCGCACCGACATCTATCTCGACGGCTTCCGCGACCGCGGCCAGTACTATCGCGACACGTTCAACCTCGAGTCGATCGACGTGCTGTACGGGCCGTCGTCGCTGTACTTCGGACGCGGCTCGACGGGTGGCGTCATCAACCAGGTCAGCAAGCAGCCGGACCTGAAGCCGCGCGCCGATGTCTCGCTGCAGGCGGGCACGCACGACCGCTTCCGCTCGACAGTCGACATCAACCAGCCGCTGACGGACACCTCGGCGTTCCGCATCAACGCGTTCGGCCAGTCGCTGGGTTCGAGCCGCGACGAGATGATCAACAAGGACTACGGCATTGCGCCTGAAGTGAAGTTCGGCATCGGCACGCCGACGCAGGTGACGCTGAGCGCGCTGATCCAGCACAACCGCGACCAGCCCGATTACGGCATTCCGCCGCTGAACGGCCACCCCGCGCCGGTCGACACGAAGACCTTCTACGGCTTCACGGACGACCGCACGATCCAGGACGTGCAGACGGTCAGCGCGCGCATTCAGCATCGCTTCGACGACATGTTCACGCTGCGCAACCAGACGCAGTTCAGCCACTACAGCACCGAAGCGCGCGCGACCAACGCGGCGGCCGTGCTGACCGGACCGCTCGGCACCTCGACGGCGCTTGCCAACGGCAACTACACCGCCCTGCCGCTCAGTTCGCTGTTCGTGCGCCTGCAAGGCAAGGACCGCAACATCAACGATCACTCGGTCTACAACACGACCGACCTTGAAGGCAAGTTCGCCACCGGCTTCCTGAAGCACGACATGCTGGTCGGCGTCGATCTGAGCCACGAGACCTACAGCAACCAGAGCTTCACCGCGACGACGCCGGGCCTGCCGTCGAACACGCTCGCCATCGTGCCGCTGGTCGATCCGGCGTACGTGCCGCGTCCCGCGAACTACAAGGAAGTGGCGACCAATCTGGCGGAGTCGAGCGCGAACGGTCTCGGCCTGTACCTGAACGACACGATCTCGCTCGGCGAGCACTGGAAGTGGATTGGCGGCGTGCGCTGGGACCGTTATGAAGCGGCGATCCACAACTCGATCAACGCGCCCTCCTACGGGACGCAGACCAACTACTTCACGAGCGTGCGCACAGGCCTCGTGTTCCAGCCGACGGAGACGCAGTCCTACTACGTGTCCTACGGCACATCGTTCGATCCGTCGCTCGAAGCGCTCACGCTCACCAACGGCCAGCAGAACCTGCCGCCCGAGCACAACAAGTCGTATGAAGTCGGCTCGAAGTGGGATCTGCTGAACGGCGGCCTCTCGGTCACGCAGTCGCTCTTCAACATCGAGAAGACCAACGCACGCACGCTGGCCTCGGACGGCAGCTATTCGCTCGACGGCGACATTCGCGTGCGCGGCTATCAGCTGGGCGTGGCGGGCCACATCACGAAGCAATGGCAGATGTTCGGCGGCTATACCTACATGGACGGCACCATCCTGAAGGCCTTCGACGGCACGCAGGGCAAGACGCCGGCCAACACGCCGCATCACATGTTCACGCTGTGGACGACCTATGACTTCACGCCGGTGTGGCAGATCGGCGGCGGGCCGTCGTATGTGTCGTCGCGCTATGCGGCGAACAACAATCTCGTCGAAGTGGGCGGCTACGTGCGCTGGGACGTGATGGCCGCGTATCATCAGAAACGCTACGATATCCAGTTCAACGTGCTGAACCTGACGGACAAGAAGTACTACGACGCCCTGATTCCGTCCGACGGCGGGCGCGCGGTGCCGGGTCTGGGCCGCAGGGCCCCCCCCACACTGAACCCCGTTTCCCGCTCCGCCCGGGCCGCCGCGCCCCCACCCAACCGGCCCCCCCCCACGTCCCACAGAACCATGATCCTCTCGATACCGAACGTCCTCAGTCCCGCCGATGCCGCCGCCATGCGCGCACGTCTCGAAGCCAGCGACGCCTGGGTCGACGGCCGCGCCACCGCGGGTTATCAGGGCGCGCCGGTCAAGCGCAACATGCAGATCGCGGAAGGCTCGCCGATCGCGCATGAACTGGGCGACAGCATCGTCGGCGCGCTGGAGCGGCATCCGCTCTTCATCAGCGCCGTGTTGCCGAACCGCGTGTATCCGCCGCTGTTCAACCGTTACGAAGGCGGCATGCACTTCGGCAGTCATGTCGATGGCGCGATCCGCATCGTGCCGGGCCATGGCGCGCGCGTGCGCACGGATGTCTCGGTCACGCTGTTCCTCACGCCGCCCGACGAATATGACGGCGGCGAACTGATCATCGAAGATACATTTGGCGTGCAGGAAGTGAAGCTGCCCGCCGGCCACGCGCTGGTCTATCCGGCGACGAGTCTGCATCAAGTGCGTCCGGTGACACGCGGCGCACGCGTGTCGAGTTTCTTCTGGGCGCAGAGCCTCGTGCGCGACGATGGACAGCGCGCCCTGTTGTTCGATCTCGACAATGCCATCCAGCGCCTCAACGCGACCGACGGCGACGAAGCCGCCAAGCGCACGCTCGTCGGCTGCTATCACAACCTGCTGCGCATGTGGAGCGAGACCTAGGCGCCTGCATCAGGTTGCGTGCTGCGTCGCAAAAGCGAATCTCCGCACGAACGAAGCCGGCGCGGGAAGATCAGGCGCACAATGGCGAAAGCTCGCGTGGACGGGCGAACGGGAGGAGCGCCATGACCGCCATCACCTGGGTTCTCGCGGCCGACATCAAGCGTGCGCGCGTCTTCGAGACGCACGGTTTGAAGCTGGATCTGCGGCAGGTCGAGGACCTCAGGAATCCGGCGGCAAGCATGGCGGACGACGACGGCACAGCATTCGCGCGCAAGGTCGCCGGCTTTCTGGAGCAGAGTCGCCAGCAGCAGAGGTTCGACCGGCTGCGCCTCGCAGTGGAACCGCGATTCCTGAACGTGCTGCGCGTGCACTTGACCAGTGACACGCGCACACTCGTCTACGAAGACACCGCTGACGACGCCTCACACGACATGCGTCCCGGCCTGGGCCGGCGCTGAATTCCGGCCCGTCACCTTCTTAAGCCGCCGGCACGATGTTCTGATTGCTGCGGAACACATTCTCCGGATCGTAGCGCTGCTTCACTTGCGCGAGCTTTTCATAGTTCGGTCCATACGCCGCCTTCACCCGATCGCCTTCATCACCCGTCAGGAAGTTGACATAGACGCTGCCCAGCGCATGCGGCGTCAGCGCGGCGAACATGTCGCGCGCCCATGCGGTGCATTTGGCGTCATCGGCGGCGTCTTCCCAGCGGCCGTGAATGTTGATCGTATAGATCGAATCGCGATTCGCGTAGGCCGTGGCATCGACGGGCACGCGGTTCGTCTCGCCGCCCATCGCACCGACGAAGATCTCGCATTGCGTCGAAGGCAGCGACTTCACCGCGTTCGTCAGGATATCGAAGGTTGCGTCCGTGAGGCCGGCAAAGTTATGCGACTTCCAGTAGTTGCGCGAACCCGGCGTCAGCAGCGGATCGAAGGCTTTCTGCCATGCCGCGAAGGGCATCGGTCCGAGATGCTCGCCACAGGGCGTGCCGAAGCCGCGTGCCGGCGCCAGCACACGCTCGCCGTTCTCGACCGGACCGACATAGCAACTCGCCAGCACGATCACCGGCTTGCCATGCACGTCCGCGGGCAGGAAGGGCAATGGCGGCGCGAGACGCATGACGGCCCAGACGCTCAGCTCATCGGGACTTTGCGCGACGAACTCGCGATACTTCGGCAAGACTTCATCCGCTTGTTCGAGCGGATACACCACCAGCCCGCCATAGATTTCGGGCCCAACTTCATGCAGGCGATATTCGAACAGCGTGACCACGCCGAAGTTGCCGCCGCCGCCGCGCAAGGCCCAGAAGAGATCGGGATCGGTGTGGTCGTCGACACGGCGCCATTCGCCATCTGCCGTGACGATTTCCGCCGCCACCAGGTTGTCTACCGTGACGCCGAACTTGCGGCTGATCCAGCCGAAGCCGCCACCGAGCGTAAGACCGGCGACGCCCGTCGTCGAGTTGATGCCGAGCGGCGTCGCAAGTCCGAAGGCCTGCGCTTCGTGATCGAAATCGGAAAGCAAGGCGCCGGGCTCCACGTACGCGCGCCGCGCTTGCGGATCGATGCGCACGGACTTGAGCGCGGACAGATCGATCATCACGGCATCGTCGCTGACGGCGCTGCCTGCGATGTTGTGCGAGCCGCCGCGGATCGACACGAGCATGCCGTTGCCGCGCGCGAACGCAAGCGCCGCCTTCACGTCAGCGACGCCCGCGCAGCGCACGATGAGTGCGGGCCGCCTGTCGATGGTGGCGTTCCAGACCTTGCGTGCTTCGTCGTAATCGGCATCGGCGGGTGCGATCACCCTGCCGCGTACCGTCGCCTTGAGAGCGTCGATCACTTCGCCCGATATCTTCATCATGTGAAACCTCGCTGCAAATGACGCGCCGCGACGTGCCCGACCCTGCCCGCTGGACCGGCGAAAGCGCAAGGAACTCGCAATCGGATCGTGTGTGCCGTAACGATTGAATTCACACGGAGATGACCGCGAGAACGGAAAGAGAAAGACATGCCGGACGCCTTCGTCCGCTCATTGATTAAATGCCGTGACTTACCGAATGTAAAGCGTGCGTCGAGCGCATTTGCGCATGTGATCTAGCATGGATCCGACAAAGTGGACGAAGTCGGCATGGATCGAATTCAATGCTTCACGAATTTGATTCGGATCCCTGATGTCATGAAGTACGCATGAAAAAAAACGGGCGCTCTCAAGGCGCCCGTCGATTTCATCACACAGCGAAAAAGATCTATGCGCGTTCGAGCACCGCCATCTCGCGCACCACGACCAGCAGCATGGAAAGACTCGCGCCGCCGCTGGCGCGCAGTTCGGTCAGCAGGCGCGTGTAGCGGTCGAGTGCCTGCTCGCGCTTCGCACGCCATGTCTCGACAATCACATCTGCCGCATCGATCCCGCGTGACTGCTCGAGCGCGCTGACCGTCAGCGCGCGCTTCAAACGCGCCAGCTCCTCCAGCGCGGCCGCACGCGCGAGCAGGTCCCAATGCGTCGCGACCGGCAAGGCCATCGCGCGCTCCGCGATGCCGCGATAATCGAGCAAGGTGCCGATGCCGAAGTACACGCTCGCCACCAGTTCGAGACTGCGCTCCGTGCAGGCCGCGACTTCTGCGCTGTCGAGCACGGCCGTGGCGATCTCGCCGCTCGCGACCCGTGCCGCCAGCGTGCTTTCCACGCCCGCATCCTCCAGGTCGCGCCGGCGCGCGTACCACGCGTCGAGCTGCGTCGCGGGCAGGAGCGCCGGCAGTTGCGGCGCCAGCCGCTGCGCGGCTTCACGGCAGCGCGCCAGCACGCCGCGCGCTTCATGCGCGTCCGCGCCGGTATGCTTCAGATGACGCAGGAACCACAGCGACGTATCGTCGAGCAGCCGCACGACATCGACGAACATGCGCGCCTGCACTTCATCGGCGACGATGTTGTCCAGCCCGTCGATGCTGCGCCACAAGTCATCGAGATCGAAGACATCGCGCGCCATCAGCGCGGCCCGCACGATGTCGCTCGGCGGCGCATCGGTCTCTTCCATCAGGCGATGCACGAACGTGCAGCCCACGCGATTCACCAGCGCGTTGGTCAGATGCGTCGCGAGAATCTCGCGCTTGAGCGGGTGGCGCTGCATCGTGTCGCTATAGCGCTGTTGCAGCGGCTTCGGAAAATACTCCGGCACCATGTCCGCGACGAGCGCATCTTCAGGCACGTCCGATTCGAGCAGTTCGTCGTACAGCCACATCTTGCCGTATGCGAGCAACACCGCGCGCTCGGGCGACGTCAGCCCGGACTTCACCGCCGCGCGCTCGGCAATCTCGTCGTCGGACGGCAGGAACTCGATGCGGCGCTTCAAACGCCCGGCGCGCTCCAGGAAGCGCATCATGCGCGCCTCGGCATCGAGCGTTTCGGCTTCGTAGCGCTTCGCGATCGACAGCGCCTGCGTCTGCGCGTAGTTGTCCTTCAGCACGAGCAGACCGACTTCATCGGTCATCTCGGCCAGCAGCGCGTTGCGCTGCTTCTCGGTCATCTCGCCGTCCGCGACCACGAGGCCCAGCAGGATCTTGATATTGACCTCGTGATCCGAGCAGTCGACGCCCGCGGAATTATCGATGGCATCCGTATTGATGCGGCCGCCGCGCTGCGCGAACTCGATGCGCCCGAGCTGCGTAAGACCGAGATTGCCGCCCTCCGCGACCACCTTCACGCGCAGCTCCGCGCCGTTCACGCGCACGGCGTCATTGGTGCGGTCGCCGACCTGAAGATGCGTTTCCGCAGTCGCCTTTACATACGTGCCGACGCCGCCGTTGTAGAGCAGATCGGCTTCGGCCAGCAGGATCGCGCGGATCAGTTCATTCGGCGCGAGCAGCGACGTGCCGATGCCGAGCGCCGCCTGCACCTGCGGCGACACCGGTATCGACTTCGCCGTGCGCGGATACACGCCGCCGCCTGTGGAGATCAGCGAGGCGTCGTAGTCGGCCCAGCTGGAGCGCGGCAATGCAAAGAGACGCGCGCGTTCTTCGAAGCTCTTGACGGTATCGGGCGCCGGATCGAGAAAGATATGGCGATGATCGAATGCCGCGATCAGCCGGATGTGACGCGACAGCAGCATGCCGTTGCCAAACACGTCGCCGGACATGTCGCCGACGCCGACCACGGTGAAATCCGTGCTCTGCGTATCGAAGTTCATCTCGCGGAAATGGCGCTTCACCGATTCCCACGCGCCGCGCGCCGTGATGCCCATCTTCTTGTGGTCGTAGCCGACCGAGCCGCCGGAGGCAAATGCATCGTCGAGCCAGAAGCCATATTCATGGGCGATTGCGTTCGCGTAATCGGAGAAAGTGGCCGTGCCCTTGTCGGCCGCGACCACGAGATAGGGATCGTCGGGATCGTGACGCACCACGTCCGGCGGCGGCACGATGCCGTCCGGCGTACGGTTGTCGGTGACATCGAGCAGGCCGCGCAGGAACATCTGATAGCACGCGACGCCTTCGCTGAGAAACGCCTCGCGATCCGTCACCGGCGGCGGGTTCTTCACGACAAAGCCGCCCTTCGATCCCACCGGCACGATCACCGTGTTCTTCACCATCTGCGCTTTCATGAGGCCAAGCACTTCGGTGCGGAAGTCCTCGCGCCGGTCCGACCAGCGCAAGCCGCCGCGCGCGACGCGTCCGCCGCGCAGATGCACGCCTTCGACACGCGGCGCGTAGACCCAGATCTCGAACATCGGCTTGGGTTCGGGCAACCCCGGCACCTTCGACGGATCCAGCTTGAACGACACATACGGCCGTGGCTGGCCGTGCGCATCGCGATGGAAGTGGTTGGTGCGCACCGTCGCGCAGATCACGCCGAGGAACTGCCGCAGGATGCGGTCTTCATCGAGATTGGGCACCTTGTCGAGCGCTGCTTCGATGTCGGCGAGCACGCGTTCCGCAGCGCCGTCGCGCGCCTCGATGCCGCCGCCATGTGCCGGATCGAACCGCACCATGAACAGTTGCAGCAGCTTCTTCGCGATCAGCGGATTGCCGATCAGCGCACGCTCGATATAGGCATCGCTGAACGTGGAGCCGACTTGCCGCAGATACTTCGCATAGGCGCGCATGATGGTCACGTCGCGCGAGCCGAACTCCGCGCGCAGCACGAGCCGGTTGTAATCGTCGTTCTCGATCTCGCCCGACCACACGCTCGCAAACGCGTTTTCGAACAGCGGCTTCACGCGGTCGATGTCGAACTCCACATCGTCCTGCAACTCCAGGCCGAAATCGTGAATCCATGCGTTCGGCGCGCCGGTCGGCTCGATCAGATACGGCCGCTCTTCATCCACGCGCACGCCGAGATGTTCGAGCATCGGCAGGCTGTGCGACAGCGCAATCGGCTCGCCCACGCGATACACCTTGAAGCGGAACGCGCGCTTGCCGGCTTCGATCGGCCGGTACAGGCTCATGGACAGCCCGCCGGCGCTCGTATGCGTCGCCTCGATCAACTCGATGTCGCGCACCGCCGTACGCGCCGGATAGTCCTCGCGATAACCCGCCGGGAACGAATCCGCATAACGCTGCAACAGGCGGTTGCCGGCTTCCTCGCCATGACTGTCGATGAGCGCGTCGGCGAGATCGTCCTGCCAGCGCCGCGCCACCTGCACGACGCGCGCTTCGAGTTCGCGCGTATCGACTTCGGGCATGGTGCCGCGATCCGCGCGCACCACGATATGAATCCGCGCCAGCGGCGACTCCGACAGCAGCGGCGTGAACTCGATGCTGCGACCGTTGAAGGCCTCCATCAGCACGCGGCTGATACGGCGGCGCAGGTCGGTGTTGAACTTGTCGCGCGGCACGAACACGAGGCACGACACGAAGCGGTCGAAGCGGTCGCGCCGCACGAACAGCCGTGTGCGCTGATGTTCCTGCAGGCGCAGCACGCCGAGCGCGATGTCGAAGAGCACGTCTTCGTCGGCCTGAAACAGTTCGTCGCGCGGATACTGCTCCAGCACCGTGATGAGCGACTTCGCCAGATGCCCTTTCTCGAGGAAGCCCGCGCGCCGCACGATGTTCGCGCACTTGCGCCTCACGATCGGGATTTCATACGTGGGCACCAGATAGGCCGTGGACGTGTACAGACCGAGAAAACGCCGCTCGCCGATCACCTTGCCCTCGGGCGACACGCGCTTCACGCCGACATAGTCCAGATAGCCCGGCCGATGCACCGTCGCGCGCGAATTGGCCTTCGTCAGGAACACAGGCGCCGCGCCCTCGATGATCGCAGCCGCACCCGGCGGCAGCGGCGTCAGGTCGCCCGCCGCCGGCGCGCGCAAGGTTTCGCGCAACAGGCCCAGCCCGGAACCCGGCACGCCGCGCAGCGCAAAGCCGCCTTCGTGCTCCACCAGATCATAGTCACGGCAGCCGAGGAAGGTGAAGTGGTCGCCCACCATCCATTCGAGAAACGCGCGGGACTCGATGCCGTCGGGCGTCGTGTCGCGAGTCTTGAGTTCGGTGATCGCAGCGCGCGCGGTGTCGACCAGCTTCGGCCAGTCCTCCACCGACGCGCGCACGTCGCCCAGCACGCGCGCGATGTTGTCGCGCACTTCGTCGAGGCGCGCGCCGTCGCTGCAGCGGTCCACCTCGAAATGAATAAACGATTCCAGCTCGGACTGGCCGTCGCCCGGCTCGCTGTGGCCTTGCGCAATGCGCTCGATCTCGCCCTTGGCGCCGCGCCAGACACGGAACACCGGGTGGATCACGGAATGCAGCGCAAGTCCCAGCCGGTTGAGTTCCATGCTCACCGAATCGACGAGGAACGGCATGTCGTCGTTGACGATCTCGACCACCGTATGGTCCGAGTGCCAGCCGTGCTGCTCCAGATTCGGGTTGTAGACGCGCAGCACTTCGCGGCCATGAACGAACTTCTGCGCCGTCTGGACGTGCGCCATGGCGGCGCCGTAGAGATCGGCGACATCGCGGCTCGCGATGTCCTCGACATCGACCTGCTCGTAGTAGTGGCGAAGCAGCGGCTCGATGATCGGCCAGGTCTGCTCCGGCAACCGTCCTCGCGCGAATTCGAGGAGATCGTTGATGAGTTGTTCGACCCGCGCTTCGTTCCTGACCAGCATGGTGTCCTCCCGAGGGTGTCGGTTGCGATGCCGCTATGGTCTGCTCTTCACGTCATCGAGATTATGCGCCGCGACGCGCGTTTGCCTTCCGCCAGGCATGTGCGCCTGCACAAAGTCGGCGCCTCCTACGGTAGACCCCGCGCGTGACCTTTGCGCGACACGCGCTTTCGACCTATCGTCGATGAGAAGATTCGAAGCGCAGTCCGGAAACGGAGGAATCGCCATGCAGGACACCACGGAAGTCTCCGCGCAGCAGACGGTCGTCACCGTGCGGCCGCAGGAAAAGCTCGCCACGGTTCAGCATCTGCCTTATTTCATCGGTCTTTCAGCGGCGACGGCCGGCACGCGCGGACTCGCGATGCATCTCGTCGTCGTGCCGCCGGGCGGGCGCGGCGAACCGCATGTTCACATCGGCTACGAAACCGGCATCTATATCCTGGAAGGACGCATCGAGACGCGCTACGGAGCGGGCCTGGCGCAATCGATGATCAATGAACCGGGCGACTTCGTCTTCATTCCGCCCGGCGTGCCGCATCAGCCGGTCAATCTGAGCGACACCGAGCCTGCGCGCGCGGTGATCGCCCGCAACGACGCGAATGAAGCGGACCGCGTCGTGCCTTACGATCCCGGCGCAGATCAAGCGTCTCAGTAGCCGGAAGCGCCGTTCATCGGCAGGTCGACGTAACCGGTATCGGCAAAGCGCGCGCCGCCGAGCAGGCCGCCCGCAAGCTTGCCGCGCACCGCGTACGAGACCTTGTTCGGGACATCGCCGGTGGCGAAGCCGAACGCCTGCCGAGCCACCGAGAACGCCGATACCGTCACCGGCACGGCCACCAGCGTCTCGCCGAAACGCGGCACCACGCCGCGCTGGTCGCTGACGCCGCTCGCGAACGGGCGGCCGTTGAGGTCGAGATCGAGCGCGACGCCGTCGAAGTCGAGCGGCTCGTTGTTCGGATTCTGCACGCGCAGTTTCACGATGAAGCGCATCTCGAGGCCCTGCCCTTCGAGCGGCTCGATGCCCGCCACCGTCACGCGCATGGCATCGCGATTGAAGAAGCCCGCGCAGCCATGCAGCGCGAACAGCACGGCCAGGCCGGCGAGGAAGAGAAGAAAGCGGCTGCGCGGGTGATTCGCTTGCATGGGATCGGGGCTCCTCGCGTGGTCATGCTCCGGGCCGGAGCACGTTCAGCAGCATGCGGCTACCGGCATGATGAAACCAGACATCGTCGACGACGAACAGCGCGGCAACCCACGCCGCGCCTACGACGATCAGATCGCAGTGCCCGCTCGTCCACAGATTGAGCGAGTGGCGCGGGCCGACCCACGGCACGCCGAGCGGATTGGGCCAGTCCGCCAGCAGGTGCATGAGGCCGCCGCACGCGAAGCCGAACGCCACCGGCGCCGCCGGATGCCGCCCGAGTTCATGCCAGGACAGCGCGAGCAGCGCGGCCCAGCCTACGCCCCAATGCGTCAGCGTGCGATGCGTGATCCAGAGCTTGCGGGCACGCGTCCACCAGGCGACTTCGAGCCAGTCCGGCGCGGTGGCGCCGGCCACGGCGGCAAGCAGCGCGAGCACCGCGGGAATCATGCCCGCTCCCGCAGAGACGGGTCCGTGCTCGGCCGTCACGAGCGCCGCCGCGATGATGCCCGCAGCCCATCCGGTTGCATGATGAGCCTTGTTCGACGCCATGGAAAAACCTGCCTTGATCGCTTGCCGGAAGAGCGCGCATGTTCGCATGCGCATTACCCGGCGCGCCGGGCTGAAACATAAACTTACGCAAATGGGTAAGCGGAAACACGCCGCGCCGCCGTCGCGATGGGCGAGTCCACGCGGCGTTGACTAGAATGGTTGTCAGAATGCTGCGCCCTTCCCGCTGCGGACGCCGATTGCGCGTCCCACGCCCGCCTGCGCAAGCAGGCTTTGAGAGAATCTTCAGAACTTCGCCGTCATGCAACACCTGAAATACCTGAGCGCTTACCCGAATACGCTTCAGGACAAGGTGCGCCGATTGATCGCCCAGCAGCAACTGGGCACCTATCTCGACGCACGTTATCCGAGCCGGCACGCCGTGCAGTCCGATCGCGCGCTGTATGCGTATTGCTCGGACCTGAAGCAGGAATTCCTGCGCGTGGCGCCCGCCATCGACAAGGTCATCTACGACAGCAAGCTCGACGTGCTGCGTCACGCGCTCGGACTGCACACGGCCATTTCCCGCGTGCAGGGCGCGCGGCTCAAGGCGAAGAAGGAGATCCGCATCGCCTCGCTGTTCCGCGACACGGCGCCCGAATTCCTGCGCATGATCGTCGTACACGAGCTGGCGCATCTCAAGGAAAGCGATCACAACAAGGCGTTCTATCGGCTGTGTGAGCTGATGCAGCCGGGCTACCATCAGATCGAGTTCGACCTGCGCCTGTATCTCACGCATCGCGACCTGCTGCGCGCAAAGGCCGCGTGAGTCTCGCTGCACCGCATCAAACCTGCCACGCGAGCGCAGCGGCATAGCCGGCAGGCGCGTCCAGCGCGACGGCCGCAAACCCGCCGGCCTCGCGCGATACGGCATGACGCAGACCCTCGCGTGGCAACACCGAAAAGCCTTTCAGCCCGATCCATCCCCCGCCGATACCGACGCCCTGCGCCTTCAGCACGGCTTCCTTTGCGGTCCAGCAGTCGAAGAACGCACCCTGGCGCGCGGTTTCGGGCAACGCCTCGATGGCCTGCCGGTCACGCTCCGCCAGCACGGCAGGCGCCAGTTCATGCCAGGCGAAGGTGGCGCGCGCCGCCTCGATATCCACACCGACGCGTCGTTCCCGCGACACGCCAATCAGCCCGAACGACCCCGAATGCGAGACGTTGAAGTCCGGCGCGTCCGGCTGGTCGAGGAGCGGGCGGCCGTTCTCCCCGGCGTCGAGTTTCAGGCGCGCCGGGTCGTCGCCGGTGAGCGTCGCCAGAACCTGACGCAGCGTCACGCGCATGACGCTGAAGCGCGCTGCATCTTCGAGCCGCAGATAACGCGCGGCGCGTGCGCGTTCGCTCGCGTCCAGCACGGCGCAGGCGGGATCGTCGGGCGCGACGGTCAACGGGATCGGAACGCGCCAGACGCGGATGTCGGCAGGCACGCCGGCAGGCAGCGCGAGCGGTTCGAGATCGAAGGGTGCGGCTGTGACAGTCACGTGGCGGCGTACTGCGCCTCGCCATTGCCGAAGGACCAGTTCTCCTTCTTCACCTCGACGAGACTGATGAACACATCCTCGCGACGCAGCTTCAGGCGCTCGTGCAGGCCATCGGCGACGGCCTTGTAGAACGCGCGCTTCTTCGGCACATCACGGCCCTCGTTCAGCGTGACCTGGATCACCACGCAATCGTCGCTGCGCGTGATGCCCAGATAAGTGCGATCCACGATGAAGTCCGGCGCGTCGCGCTCCGCAATGATCTGGAAGCGATCGTTCTCGGGCACGTCGAGTGTAGAGCGCATCGCGTCGTACACCACGTCGCCGATGGCCGTGCGGTAGGCGCTGTCCTTTCCCTTCAGCAAATCGATGCGTACGAGCGGCATGTGAATTCTCCTGTTGGATGATGGGGCTCAGCGATGCCCCGGATGCAGCAGCAACTGTGGCGGGTTCGCGCGATCCACCATCACCACGGCGTGTTGCTCGAATTCGGTCAGCAGCGCATCGGCGGTTTGCTGGCTTGCGCCGAGCACCAGCAGGCTGTCTTCGGCCGCCCAGACATGCAAAGGGTCGATGCCCGCGCCGGACAACGCACGCAGTCCCCATTGCGCGACACGCGCGGTCAGCGCGCGCTGCCGCGTCGCATTGGCTTCCGGCGGCAGCACATGGCCGAACGGATTGCACGCGGTCACGAACACGGCCGACTCGGCTCCGTGTTCTTCGAGCAAGGCGATGAGCGCCGGATTGTTCACGCCGATCTTCATGTCGATCGCCGGCGTCCCGTCGATCCGATAGATCGCCGTGCGATAGGCGTCGAGCGTGGCGGCAGGCAGCGCGCGCAGTACGTGTTGTTTCGACGCATTCGCACTATCCAGCACGATGGGCTGACCATGCGGCGTGGCGCGCGCCGCCTCGTCCCAGTCCTGGCGACGCTGCGCCAGCGTCTCCTCGCTGACGCAGCCCTTCGCCGTACTCAGGCGTTCGAGCGCGCTCAGCCAGTGCGCATAGTAGGTGTCGCCGTGATCGGGATCGCCGGCGGCCTGCGCCGCGCGGATCGCCTCGCTCAAGGCATGCGCCCATTCCTGCCACGTGAACACCCCGCGCTCGTGCAAGGCGAGCGTCATCGCGAAAGCCTGCGCTTCCCACGGCGCGCGGAACACCGGGCCGTCGTCGTTGAAGGGCAAGGCCGGCAAGGCGGCGCGAAGGTCCTGTACCTGCTGCGGGGTGAGTGCTGGATCGTTCGAGGTCATGTCACGCATGCGCGGCATCGAGAAGATAAGGCTCCCAGCAATCCACGCACACCGATGACGCGCTCGTGTCCGCGCCCCACAACTCGGCGGCATCGAAACGCATTGTGTAGAGCCATTGCGGATGCTCGCCGTGGCCGAGCGCGTTTTCATCGGGGAAGACGTGCGCGCCGCGCACCGCGATCACCTGTCCGGACTTGCCGCGGCAATAGCGCGGCAGACGCGTGTGCGTGGGCGGATTCATCAGCTTCGTGCGCACCGTGTCGCCGATGGCGAAGCGCGCCGGTGTAACCGCCGGACGATCGACCGGCGCGCCGCGCAGCAATGCAGCGCTGACGTCCGCGGCTCGCAGCATGCGCACGTTGGGGACGGGCGTGGCCTGCGAATGACCGGCCTCGATTTCGGCGGCGCTCGCCAGACCCTTCGCGAGCAGCAGCTTCTTCAAGCCCTCGAACCAGATTTCGTAATAGCTGCTGCCAAGGTATTGCGCGGGCGGCAGGCTTTCGCGCGCGGCCCGCGAGGTGTCGATATTCCACTGGCCCGTCGCGCCCATCGCGAGCGTGACGGCCAGCACGCGCCGCTCCCATTCCGCATGGAAGGGCGACGCGCCCGGTGCATCGCAAGGATCGATCTCGATGGGCCCGAAACCCTGCATGCCGCCCATGTCGTGCGCCGCGTTCATGCCGCCACCTCGCTTGTTTCCGACGCTTCCGACGGGCTCGACGCGAGACCCGTTCCGATCATCGAATCGCGCGTGACGAGCGCGGCAAGTGCGTCTTCGTCGAGATGATCGGTGCCGGGCGGGCGCATTGGCACGACCAGATAGCGGACCTCGGCCGTCGAATCCCATACGCGCAGTTCGACCTCGTCCGGCACGCGGACACCGAAGTCCTGCAACACCCCGCGCGGATCGATGACCACCCGCGACCGATACGGCGCCGACTTGTACCACACCGGCGGCAAGCCGAGCACCGACCACGGATAGCACGAGCACAGCGTGCAGACGACCAGGTTGTGAACCTGCGCGGTGTTTTCGAGCGCAACCATGTGTTCGCCCTGGCGCCCGGTGAAACCGAGCGACGCGATGGCCGCTGTGGCGTCGTCCAGCAGCCATGCGCGAAACTGCGGATCGCTCCATGCGCGGGCCACGACGCGCGCGCCATTGCGTGGTCCGACCTTGTGCTCGTAGGTCTGGATGAAGATGTCGAGGGCTTGCGGATCGATATAGCCTTTCTCGACCAGCAGCGATTCGAGCGCCTTCACGCGCAGGTCCATTTCAGGCAGCGGGCTGCCGGCGTGGTCGTGGTCGTGGACGTGGTCGTGGTCGTGGTCGTGGTCGTGGTCGTGGTGATGAGGGTGATCGTGGCTCATGAGCGGTCTCGCGAGTAACACAGACGCATCACGTTACCGGAGTGCGCAAAGGCGTGCAAACATCAGGCAAGCGCGGATCAGCCCAATTCGAACGTGGTCACGCCGAAGACCCGGGCAAGCGGCACTTCCGGCACGCCGCGTGTGTACATTCGCGCGGTTTCAAACACGCTCGTCATGCCGTGCCCGACTGCGAGCGCGACTGCCGCCGGATTGCTCTCCGGAACGTCGAGAAACACGGTTTCACCCGCGACCTCCGCGACGAGCGCTCGATACAGCGCATGCGCGGCGGGCGAATCGTCGGCGAATAGCGGACCGATCTTGTAGCCGCGCGCGCAGCGGCGGATGACGCCGAAACCGCGCACTGTATTGCCGGACAGCGCCACGCGTGCGCATGCATGCGGCAACGTCAGCCAGTCACGGAGAAACGCTGCCCTCCGGCAGGCGAACACACCTGTGTCATAGTCGAGCAGCGTGGCGAAGGGAACGTCCGCCGCGTCGGCGAGGGTCAGCGTCGTCTGGACCGGATCTACGCTGGTCCGCGCCACGCCTTCATAGCGCACATTGCGGCCCGCCAGCACGAAACCGGATTTGCGATAGTTGGCTTGCTGCGCGACCACGCCGTCGAGTCCGATGTTGCGCGCGCCCAGATACGCCATGCCCTCGTTCCACAGGCGTATTCCAAAGCCCCTGCCGCGCCATCCGGAACGCATGATGTACAGCCCGATGAAGCCGAACGCGTCGTCATAAGCGACCGCCGAGATGCAGCCGATCGGCTCGCCGTCCCACGTGCCGATGAAAAACCCTTGCGGGTCGGCGGCGAAGAAGGCGCGGGCATCGTCGAGACCGGGGTTCCAGCCTTCGGCGGCGGCCCAGTCGAGCGCGATCTGCACCTCGGGCGGCGTCATGCGGCGCACGACGAAGCGTGCATCATCGGGACGGGCGCGCGACGGGGCTTCCATGGAGGACATGTGGCCGACCTCATCGAGCTGAAGGAACTTCAGTGTCGCGCGATTCTGATGTGGGGAAAAGATGCGGGAAGAGCGGCGGACTGCGGAGGATGTGTCAAGAGAACGGGACGATGGCGCGCCGCCCCGCTCAGGAATACCCGTGTCGCCGCTCGCTGCGGCTGAAACTCTGGCGCGAACGCCAGTCTTCCGAGCGCAGGACATGCTCGCCGTCCTCGCGCGCCTGCTCTTCCGAATCGAAGCCTTCGTCGCTGTAAGCGACGACCTTCATGCCACCGCCCGCCGTGCGTTCGATGGTGATGCCCCAGTGCCACCCGCCTTCCTGATGGAAGACGTGCAGCGTCGGGTTCGACGTTGTGGTCAGTTCCATGTGCGGCTCCTTCCCGCGATGTCCGCAAGGCCCGACTGCTGCCTCCGACGCTCGCCCTTGCTTGCCGGCGGCTGGCTTGCCCAAGTTCAATCCGCTGCCGAATGTGAACACGGCCTTACAGACGGCCGTACGGACGGCCCCTGCCGCCTCGTTGAACAGCATACGCAATGCCATGCTGCGGCGCAACACGAAGTTTCCCTAGGGTCGGGAGGAAGTCGCGCACAGGCATAGGACAAGTCGCTGCCTGTCGGGAAGCTTGGTGCCGATTGCAAGGTAGCGCAATGCCGGTGTCCCCGTATTGACGCGCCGATGGCGCTTTTTTGAAATCGCCCGGCGGATCAGCCGATGACGCCGCGGGCTAGATGCAACGCCAACGCGCTCGAAGCGCGCGCAGCCCGATTTCACGCCTGCGCCTCCGGCGCGGCCAGCCACGCGACGATGGCGTGACAGGTCCAGTCGGCGTCATCGTGCGGCAGGTCGTGGCCGGCCCACGGATGCACGGCATGCATCGCGCCCCACTGCATGGCCACGCGTGCGGAACAGACGGGATTGACCAGCCGGTCCCCCGCCGCCGACAACACCAGCACCTTCCCCGCCGGCATCTGTTTCTCCGCGCGAAACCGCGCCGCCGCGAGCAGTTGCCGCAAGGCATTGCCCGCGCTGGCGCCGTGGGTGCGCCGCAACGCCGTCCAGTGCGCGATGTCCGCGTCCGCGCCGTCCTGCCGATGACAGGTCAGCCGATGGATCAACGCTTCACAGGGTCCAGTCCGCCGCCAGTTCGCCGCAATGCGCAGCAGCACCGGCCACGCCGACGGCCGGAGCCGTTCGTGCATGTGGGCGAACGGCCGCATGCTGGTATTGATCAGCACCAGCCGTTCGATCTCGCCGGGATGCCGCTGCGCCCAGGCGGTCGCCACCATCGCGCCGAGCGACATCGCGATGACACGGCACGGCCTGCGCACACCGAGTGCCGTGGCCCGGGCGCGGACGAATTCCATCATCGCCTCGACCGAAAGCGGCGCCGGGCGACCCTGCTCCACACCGTTGCCCGGCAAATCGATACAAACGATGTCCTGCGCGCCTTCCGCCAGCCCGTTCGCCACCAGCGCCGCATCGAAGCCGCCCCAGTGCCGCGTTTCACGCGTGAGGCCCCGCAGCAGGATCCATTGGCTCATCGGAGGCCCGTGCGTTGCCAGTGCGCCTGCGCGCGCCGCAGCAGTTCGTCGCGCGGTGCGCCGCCCGGCAGCCAGCGTTGCGATGAATACGCGGCGCGCGTCAGGAAATCGAAGAAGTTCGGATGCCGCCGCAGCACCCTCCGCGTGCGATGCGCCTTGATCGGATTGAAGATGCCGAGCCGCGAGAACAGCTGCATCGGATTCTTGCGGATCCAGCGCCAGGAGCCGAGTTCGAGCGTCATCGGCAGGAAAATGTTGGGCGGGCGCGCGCGGTCGTAGGCGAAGTCCCACAGGTCGCCGTGCAGCAAATACTGGTGGCTCTGCGGCTCGAATGCGTAGCCGTGATGCGGGTACGACTCCTCGAACATCGTCTTGAGCAGGAACATTTCCGGCAGATGCGCCATCTGCCGCTCGGTGCGCGCGTAGGGAAACCAGATGCTGTCGTCCCAGCCGAAGCCCGAATGGCAGTCCAGCGCGAAACTGAGCGGCCGCGACATCAGCTCTTCCTCGACCACGCCGAGCAGCGCGGCGCTTTCAGCCTCCATGTGGCCGTCCACGGGACCGCGATACCACGGCAGCCACGGCCCGATGCGCTGCCCGCCCGCGAGAAACGGCACCCGTCCCTCGGCGCTTTGCGGCGCGTTGCGCATCAGATCGACGCCGTTCGGATTCGCCCGCGTGCGCGCGAACATGCCGCCGGGATTGACGATCGGCATGAAGATCAGACGGATCGCGCGCAATTGCTGTTGCAGCGTGTCGTCCCATTCGAGGCGCGTCAGCAAGGCGCGCATGTATTCGAGTACGAGCTGCGTGCCGATGCATTCCAGCCCATGCACGCCGCCGAAGAAGCCGATGGCGGGCACGCCCGGATCGCTGGAACCGATGGACGCGGTGAGCAGCGGAAAGACCTGTCCGCGCGCGCGCACTTCGCAACGCGTGCGCCATTCGAAGTGCGCGCCGCCCGCGACGCGAAGCGCCTCGAGTTCGTCCATCTCGGGAAAACTGCTGGTGACGACACTGCTTGCATTCATGACGACGGCCCGCGGTCCTGTATCTGTTCTGTGCTGCGTTTTTTGAATCAGACTGTGGTTCCGTGTTTCGGTGCCTGGCTGGCGCGGCGCTGACATCGTGCTGACGATGCACTGGCAACGCCGCCGCGCTCCACCCGGAAGCCCCGAGTATAGGCGGATGATCGGCACGCAACATGTCGATGTCACGACTTGCGACAGCCTCGCGCCGTGTGCATCGCACAGCGACGGTCACTGCGCAAAGGCGCTTCGTCACCTAGAATCGAGTTACTGCCTTATGTCCGCCGTCTCGGCGCGCGAGGTCATCGTCATGACACATCCATTCCGCCTGATTCCTTTCGCGCTTGCGCTGTGCTGCGCGACATCCGTATTTGCGCAGGCCGCCACGCAGCCCGGCGATCCGAACGCGCCGAAAACCCGCGCGCAGGTCCGCCAGGAGTTTTTGATCTGGCGCGCCGCCGGCTATGACCCGGACGACTGGCTCAACTATCCCGACAACGCCATCGCGGCAAGCCGTATCGTCGCGCAGCGACAGGCGCAGGGGAACACCGCGCAGCACTGAACGAAGCAGGCGCTCAGTCGTCCTGGTCGGGGTAATCCGTGTATTTGCGCGCGTCGCCCTTGACGCGCTCCGCCGGATATTTCGCGCGGTTGAGCGCCATCTTCTCGATCAGCGCGCGATACAGATCGACATCGAGCGCATCGGCGAGCATCACGAGATAGGCAAGCACGTCGGCCATCTCGTGGCGGATGGCGCGCAGCTTTGCTTCGTCGAGTTCGCTCTGGTCGCCGCTTGCCAGCCATGTGAACGGTTCGAGCAGTTCGCTCGCTTCCACCGAAAGCGCCGCCGCCAGGTTCTTCGGCGAATGGAAGCGGCTCCAGTCGCGCTCGCCGACGAACTCGCGCAGCAGGTCGCGCATCTCGGCGAGTTCGCCACGCTCCGTTTCCCGCGGGTTGCCGGCCTCCATGCTTCCCTCCGACGATGTTCCTTGCTTACGCATCCGGATAGAGCCCCAGCGTGCGCGCATGCAGCCGCGCCAGCCCGAGCAGCGCATCGGTGAAGGGCGTCGGCACGCCCGTCATGGCGCCGAGTTCGCGCACGGAGGCCACCAGCGCGTCGAGCTCGACCGCCTTGCCCGCCTGCACGTCCTGGAGCATCGAGGTGCGCATCGCGCCGAGCCTGCGCGTGACGGCGTGACGGTCTTCGGGCGCCTGCTCGATCGGAATGCCGAAGCGCGCGCCGATCTCCTTCGCCTCCAGCATGACCTCGGTGACGAAGCCGCGTACCAGATCGTCAGCGAGAATGCGGTCCGTGGTGGCGCCGGTGATGGCGCTGATGGGATTCATCGTCATGTTGCCCCACAGCTTGAACCACACGTCGCGCTGGATCAGCGGCGAGAGCGTGGCGTCGAAGCCCGCCCTGGCGAACAGCGATACGAGCGTTTCGGTACGCGCGGCCGGCCCGCCCGCCACCTCGCCGATGATCAGCCCACGCCCGTGATGATGACGGATGACGCCCGGCGTCTCGACGTAACAGCTCGCATGCACCACGCAGCCGACCGTTTGCGCAGCCGGGATCGCGGCGCCGATGCTGCCGTGCGGATCCACCGATGACAGCTGCTTGCCGGTGAAGGGCGCGGGTAGACCGTCGCAGAACCACCAGGGCACGCCGTTCATCGCGGTCAGAACGATCGTGTCAGGCCCGATGAGCGGCGCGATATGCGCGGCAACCGATGCCATCGCCGGGGCCTTGACGGCGACGATGACCAGATCCTGCACGCCGAGGTCCGCCGGGTCGGCGCTTGCCGCGACCTTCACGGTATGGGTCGCGTCCTGTTCGACGAGCCGCAGCCCGTCCTGTCGCAGCGCGTCGAGCGTCGCGCCGCGCGCGACCACGCTGACGTCGCAGCCCGCCTGCGCGAGCTTGACGCCGAGCCAGCCGCCGATGGCGCCCGCGCCGTAGATGCCTGTCTTCATGGTGCTGATTCCTCTCTTCGCTGGCTATCGATCGTTCGCCATTGTAAGAGCGGAACCCGGCGCCGCTGCACATTCAGTGCGCGATGTCCGTAGCGAGCCGGGCGAGGATCAGCAGCGTGGCGCCGAACGCGCCCGCCAGCGCGACGGCGATGAACGGCAGCAGCGACACCTTGATCTGCGCGAAATCGGCGTTGTGGGACGCGCGCCTGCGCACGCCGAAAAAGCTCCATAGCACGATGCGGATCATCTTCAAGAGGTTCACGAGCGGCTCCTTCAAAAGGGACATGGATTCTTCATGTCCCGATGATGAGCGCTGTCGCCGGCAAAAAACAGCAGCAGTTGCGGCGATTCGAGCGGTAGCAGAAGGCTTTTGCCCTAGGGCCTCGCGCCGCTGTTTCAAGAGACGCGCGGCAAAAATATAGTCCGCCTGAAGTCCTGTTGCAGGGTATTGAAACGATAGCCTGCGCACCTACCTTGGATGCAGAGGCGGCGAACCGACACGCTGCCGTTTCAACTTTCTGCTGCCGGCCGCATGGCCGCAACCCTGGAGACTCGACCATGAGTGACTTTTATTTTGGCGGCGACCTGTTCTCGGAACTGGACCGCGTGCAACGGCAGGTGTCCACGCTCTTCGGCAACGTTCCTTCGAGCATGCGTTCGAGCCGTGCGGACAGCTTTCCGCAACTGAACATCGGCAGCACCGACGAAGCCATCCAGATCGTCGCCTTCGCGCCCGGCGTCGAGCCTGCATCGCTCGATGTCACCGTCGACAAGGGCACGCTCACCATCAGCGGCGAACGACGTGCGCCGGCCGCTGCGGAAGGCTCGCGCGCCTATGCGAAGGAACGCTTCAAGGGCAGCTTCCGCCGGGTGATCGAACTGCCGCAGAACGCGGACAGCGACAAGGTCGAAGCGCGCTATGAGAACGGCACGCTGTTCATCACCATCGGCAAACGCGAGGCATCGAAGCCGCGCGCCATCACCATTCAGTAAGAGGGAGCCCATCATGATCGAAACCTCGCAAACCGCAGCGCAAACCGCCACCCGCGTCGCACCGCAGAATGCTGACGCGGTCCGCCGTGTCACCGTGACGCCGGCCGTCGATATCATCGAGGACAGCCAGGGCATCACCGTCTGGGCCGACCTGCCCGGCGTGCCGCGCGAGAAGCTCGATGTGAAGGTGCATGACGCGCGCCTCACCATCGAAGCCGAAGCGGACTTGCCGGTGCAGGGCGCGGTTCGGGCGCATCACACCGAAGTGCGTGCACCGCGTTTCGTCCGCGCCTTCACGGTGAGCGACGACTTCGACACCACGAAGATCGACGCCAATCTCAGCCATGGCGTGCTGAAGCTCACCATTCCGCGCCGCGAACAGGCGCGTCCGCGTCGGGTAGACGTGCGCGCAAACTGAAACGCAGGCAAGCCAGCCAGAACGGCCGCGATCTTCGCGGCCGTTTTCGCATCTGCAAGCGACTCTTTATAATCGTTCCTGGCGGCGCCCGCCGCACAAGTTCAATCATTCAAGAAAACAAGGGACTATCGTGAAGAGGCTGTTGACGGTGTTGTTGGGTTCGATGCTGATGGTATCGATCGGCGCGCATGCAAAGGAATGGTCGACGATCCGCTTCGGCGTCGACGCCAGTTATCCGCCTTTCGAATCGAAAGCGCCGGATGGCTCGCTGGTCGGCTTCGATATCGACGTCGGCAATGAACTGTGCCGCCGCCTCAACGCGAAGTGCGTGTGGGTGGAAAACGCCTTCGACGGCATGATCCCCGGCCTCAAGGCGCGCAAGTTCGACGCCGTCCTGTCCACCATGTCGATGACACCCGCGCGCGTCAAGCAGATCGCGTTTTCGAGCAAGCTCTTTCACGTCCCCACGCGTCTCGTGGCAAAGCGCGCCTCGTCCATCCAGCCGACCGCCGAAGCGCTTGCGGGCAAGACCGTCGGGGTCGAGCAGGGCTCGATGCAGGAAACCTATGCGAAGGTTCACTGGGGTGAGAAAGGCGTAAAGGTAGTGTCGTATGCCGATCAGGACCAGGTCTATCAGGATCTGCTGTCCGGCCGTATCGACGCCTCGCTGCAAAACGCCGTGCAGGCCGAACGCGGCTTCCTCGATACGCCGCGCGGCAAGCCCTACGGCTTCGCGGGCGGCGCGCTGGAAGACAGTGCGATCTTCGGGCCGGGCACGGCCATCGGCCTGCGCAAGGAAGACACCGATTTGAAGGAAAAGCTCGACGGCGCCATCGCCGCGATGATCAAGGACGGCACGTACAAGCGCATCGAGCAGAAGTACTTCGACTTCGACATCTACGGCGAGTAATCACCATGACGCAGCCGCCCGCATCCGCTTCCTCCAGTGTTCACCGCGCGGCGGCTGTCGGCTATACGGCCCACGCGGACAGCTATGTGCGCGGACGACCCGACTATCCGCCCGCGCTCGCGGGCTGGCTCGTTGAACAGATTGGCTTGCGGCCGGGCGCGCGCGTCGTCGATCTGGGCGCGGGCACCGGCAAGTTCACGCCGCGACTCGTGCAGACCGGCGCGCAGGTATTCGCGGTTGAACCGGTCGATTCCATGCGCGCGAAGCTGTCGGCCGCGGTGCCGGAAGTGCAGGCGCTGGCGGGCACCGCGCAATCCATTCCGCTCGCCGACGCCTCGGTGGATGCCGTCATCTGCGCCCAGTCCTTCCACTGGTTCGCCGGCCACGCGGCGCTCGACGAGATTCATCGCGTCCTCAAGCCCGGCGGCAAGCTCGGCCTCGTCTGGAACCTGCGCGATGCACGCGTGCCATGGGTCGCGAAGCTGGACGCCATCGTCAACCGCTACGAAGGCGACACGCCGCGCTACTACACCGGCGCGTGGCGCAGCGCGTTTCCGCATGCGGGTTTCGGGCCGCTCGTCGAAACGCACTTCGACATCGGCCATACCGGCGCGCCGGAAGACGTGATCCTGAATCGCGTGCGCTCAACAAGCTTTATCGCAGCGCTGCCGGAGGCGGAGCGCGAAGAGCTCGAACGCGCAGTGCGCCAGTTGATCGACGACGAACCCGAGCTGCGCGGCAAAAGCGAAGTCACCGTGCCTTACGAAACCGCGGCCTTCCTCGCAGTGTGTCAATAACCGCTTCGCAAGCACATGGGCTGGGCGGTGTTGCGCGGCGCGGCGGGCCAGGCCGTGCATTTGCTGGTGCAGGGTCAGACGAACTTCATCCGCATGCTGTGGCGCTTCAACTCCGTGTTCGATCCGCGCCTGCAACTGGACGATCACGCGCGCGCCGTGCGTTACCCGATGACGCCGCCTCCTCCGCCCGATGCGGCCGCGAACGTCAAGGCCGTCTATGTCCACGGACCGGCGGGGCGCAAGTCGCGGCGCATCGATGATGCGACCGGGAAGTTCGTCGACACAACGCGAAGCGGCGCGGACCAGCGCTTTCTTCACTTTCTTCGCTTTGTTCAATAACAAGGAGACGTCGATGGCAACGCTCAAGCAGATTCAGGCGCGACTCAGGCAGTTGCAGGACCGCGCGGAAAGCATCATTGCCGACCGCGCACAGGCCGTGCTCGACGACATCCGCGCGATGATGGAGCGCCATGGCCTGACGACGAACGACATCGAGCGGCATCGCAGGAAGGCAAAGCGCGCGGCCAAACCGAATGTCGCGCTTCCCGCGCCCGTGAAGCGGCATGAAGCGGTGAACCGGGCGGCGAAGAAGGGCAAGCTGCCGGCGAAGTATCGCAATCCGGAGACCGGCGAGACCTGGAGCGGCTGGGCCCGGCCGCCCGCGTGGATCGCCAATGTGAAGGACCGGAGCGGGTATTTGATCGATGCGGAGGGGACGGAGCCTATAGCCAAGCCGGCATCGAAACCGAAATCTAAGCCAGCCGCGAAGAAGCAGGCGCCGAAGCCCGCCGCGAAGAAGTCCGCAACGGTGCCGGCTCGCAAGACGTCTGGCAGGAAGAAGGCAGCATCATCGAAGTGAGGTTCCATGCCTCGGAGGAAACGCATCGCGCGTCGTTCATGCGCACGGCTTTAGCGTTTTTGTGCAGGCAAGCGAGGAAGTGCTGGGAAACGGAAATAGTGAGACTGGGCGCTTTTTGAGAAACTCGAAAACAGGAATCGTGAGATAGCCCGGGTTAGGCGGAAAGTTGCGTCGCAGTGGGCGCCGGTCCAGGTCGGGGACCGTGGGCGGAAGCAAACCTGCCATACGGCGCTGACAGTTCTTCCGAGGTCAGAAATGGCCGGCGGGGTTGACCGTAGCCGACCCGAAGGGGACAGAGAGGTTGCCTTAAAGCGGGCGCTCGCGGACAGCAATCGTGGCGCGCCCACCGAGTGACGAGACGATTGCCTTGTAAGTCATGAGCGTCAGTGCAAACAGGAGAAGCCCTGCAATCACGTCCGCCAGATAGTGACCGCCCTGTGTCGGGGTAGACAGAATCATGACCACGTTGAGCGGCGCTGCAATGCAAACAAGTCGCGGGAATCTGCGCAAGGAATAGGTGAAGAGCACCGCCAATGCCGTGTGGAACGATGGCAGAGACACTAAACCTTGTGGACCATCGAGGCCAATCACCTTGAGCGACCCCGCGCGGAGCAATGCAAAGTCGGACACCGTAGCCTTGGCGGCGTTGTCGCTCACGTTGAAATGAACAAACGCGCTCGTTGCCGGAAAAGGCGTCGAGATCAAAAGCAGGTAGCCACTTGCGATCACAAGCAGAAAAAAGAAAGCGGGCAATTCGTCGCGCCTTCCGAACAAGCCGAGAAAGACCGGTAGGGCTATCAACTGCCATTGTCCGCTTGCATAGGCAAATTCAAAAATTCCAGAGACGTGCGGATGAGCCAGCACCCACTGATACACGGCGAGCCAATCGAACCCCAGCGAACGGTCAAACGCAACCAGCGAGCGCTCGACGAGGGGCGCGTCCAGCGAGACGCAGAGATAAGACAACAAACAACTGGCCGATGCGAAAAGCGAAAGCAGCGCGCCCCATGCAGCGGTGTCCGACACCTTCGCGTAATGTAACTTTCTTGTAATGACTTGATAACGAGGAAAGCGGCCAATGGCCCGCAGCACTATTGCTATGCCGAGCAGAACTAGCGATGCCTTGCAAGCGGGGATAAGGCTTGTCCATCTCACGGAATGAGCAGTCGTTGCTATCCAGAGGGCGTCGATCATCACGACGATTGAGACAATCCCCCACCCTACGACGTAACTCCGTCGCAGCGACTGCAATGCCGGAGTGCGGTCAGAATTCGACTCGTATTCGATTTGAAAAGTTGGACCGGGGTGCAATGAATGGTGTTCGACAGGAGTTAGCATTGGCTTGTTGGGGAGCCATTAGACCCCCGTATTTACGGCGGCGAAGCTGAGATCTTGACACTGGGAGCGGCTCGTCATGCTGGACTTACCGAATCGCCAACAATTCGAACACTGTGGTCGAATGTCCCTTCAAAGCCGGATGCAACCCAACAAGTCCGGAGTACGCGGGCCGATCGCAACGTGCAGGCGGCCCAAATCATTCGCGTCTCGAATCCGGCAAGTCCTTCGAATTCCATTCAACGTCGTCCGACGCGAGACCGAATCCGTCAGCAAGTCACTCACTATTCTGGAATACGAGTCTCAGCATTCCAGTGCGCTTGCAGAAGCTTTTACAGACAGCCCAGCGCCAACCCACACGGGCGCATGAGCCTTCGAACATCGGCACACTGTTTGCATGACGCAGCCTGACCCTGTCGATAACGCCGAGGACCTCATGCATCATTCGATCGAACCTCATGAGCTGACCCACATCGATCTCGCGCGGTTTCAGGTGGTGCAGGTTTCCGATGGAACCTTCACGGTGGTCTTGTGGGAAGCGCCCGAACTCACGCATGCTCCGGCGGGTCCGGCCACGCTCACCATCCGTCTGTGCGATCCGCTCAATCCGGTGCGCCGCAAGGATGTCTGCGAGCATCTCCGGACGCATCTCGCGGCCACACGCTTCAGACAGAACCGCCCGCACCGCATGCAGCAACAACACGCGGCTGCTTGAGACCGCTCATCAGCCGCTCCGGATCGCTTTCTCCAGAAAGTTCCACAGCGCATCATCGGTGGAATACGGCACGTTGAAGCGAAAGCACGGACTCGCCGCGTCGCCGGGACGGAAATAGGAACCCGGCGCGAGCCAGATCCCATGCTGCAAGGCCTGCGTCGCGACCGTGTTCCCGCGTGCCGGATCGATCGGCAGCGCGCCCCACACGAACAAGCCCCCGCGCGGCCGGCGGAACAGTTCCACGCCGAGCGCGTCCATGCGCTCTTCGATCAGCACGTGCGCATCCTTCAGCTTCTCGACGACAAACTCGACGTGCCGCGCATAGCGTCCTTCCGTCAGCACTTTTTCGACGATCCGCTCGGTCGCCTCCGAGGTCGTCAGACCCACGGCCATCTTCGTGCGCGCCAGTTCGCGCAGCACCTCGCGCTCCGCGACGACATAACCGCAACGCAGCGACGGCGTGATCGTCTTCGCGAAACCGCCGACGTACAGCACGCGGTTGAGCCCTTCCATCGACGCAAGCAGCGGCGCGCCAGGCGGCGCGAGTTCGCGGTTCACGTCGTCCTCGACGACCCACACGCCGTGGCGCTCTGCAATCTGCATCAGCCGGAATGCCGACGCCATGCTGAACGTCGCGCCCGTGGGATTCTGCAGCGTAGTGTTGAGAAACACCGCCTTGGGCCGGTGCTCGATGACGACGCGCTCGAACACATCAGTATCGATGCCCGCGACCGTGCGCGGCACGCCATGCACCTGCAAGCCCGCGAGCTGGAGAATCTGCAACAGGTTGCAATAACCGGGATCCTCGACGACCACGGCATCGCCTGGCCGCAGCAGCGTGCGCACGATCAGGTCGAGCGCCTGCGTGGCGCCAGCGGTCAGAAGCACGTTCGTGGCGGCATCGACCGGCAGGCCATGGCGGTCAAGCTGTTCCGCGATGCGCTCGCGCAGCGGCGCGAAGCCATACGGATGCCCGTAGTCGGCGATGCGCGCCGCCGGCACGCGGCTCACCGCGCGCAGCGCGTGTTGCAGGCCGCTTTCGTTCACCCATTCGTTGGGCAACCAGCCGCAACCGGATTTGATCGGCACCGAATGATCCGCGAAGACGTCAGACAGCAGCCAGGTCGCGGTGAGGCTCGGCGGCTGCCACGCCGGTTCGCGCACGCGCTCGCTGCGGCCACGCACCGCCACCCGATACCCCGAACCGCGCCGCGCGGTGACAAGCCCCATCGACACGAGCCGGCCATACGCTTCCGTCACCGTGAAGGTGCTGAGCCGTTCGGCTTCGGCCAGCCGGCGCACCGAGGGCAGCAACGCGCCCGCGCGCAGCGTCTGCTCCTCGATGGCCTGCGAGAACGCGCGCACCAGTTGTTCGACGAGCGTCGGCGTCTGACGCGAGCCGCGCTCCAGCTTGAGTTCGATCATGAAGGCGAGAATAGCGCGGGCCATGCGCGCTGACCAATACAGTTTGCAGCATTTTGCCAGCACAGTTAGCAACGCAGTGAGACAACTGTCTATGCCGCGCAAAATGACAGCGGAATACAGTGCAGTGACCGCACTTCTCCCGGAGACAACCTGCCATGAATGCCCGCCCCGTCATCGAAGACCTCTCGTCGTTCTGGATGCCCTTCACCGCCAACCGCCAGTTCAAGGCCGCGCCGCGCCTGCTGGAAAGCGCGAAAGGCATGTACTACCGTTCGACCGACGGCCGCGAGGTGCTCGACGGCACCGCCGGACTATGGTGCGTGAATGCGGGGCATTGCCGGGACGAGATCGTCGAGGCGGTGCAGAAGGCCGTCGCCACGCTCGACTTCGCGCCGACCTTCCAGATGGGCCATCCGCTTGCGTTCGAAGCGGCCAGCCGCGTCGCCGGCCTGATGCCCGAAGGGCTCGACCGGATCTTCTTCACGAACTCGGGTTCGGAGTCCGTCGATACCGCGCTGAAGATCGCCCTCGCCTATCATCGCGCCCGTGGCGAAGGCCAGCGCACCCGCCTGATCGGCCGGGAGCGCGGATATCACGGCGTCGGCTTCGGCGGTATTTCCGTGGGCGGCATCGGGCCGAATCGCAAGACCTTCTCGGGCGGCCTGCTGCCGTCCGTCGATCATCTGCCGCATACCCACGATCTCGCCCACAACGCGTTCACCAAAGGCCAGCCCGCCTGGGGCGAGCATCTCGCGGAAGAACTGGAGCGCATCGTCGCGCTGCACGACGCCTCGACGATCGCAGCGGTGATCGTCGAGCCGCTCGCCGGTTCGACCGGCGTGCTGGTGCCGCCGAAGGGCTATCTGCAAAAGCTGCGCGATATCTGCACGAAGCACGGCATCCTGCTGATTTTCGACGAGGTCATCACCGGCTTCGGCCGTCTCGGCAAGGCCACCGCCGCCGAATACTTCGGCGTGACGCCGGACCTCATCACGATGGCCAAGGCGATCAACAACGCAGCCATCCCGATGGGCGCAGTCGCCGCGCACCGCAAGGTTCATGACGCGATCGTCGATGCGGGCGCCGCCAACGCCATCGAACTGTTCCACGGTTATACGTATTCGGCGCATCCGATTGCAACGGCGGCCGCCATTGCCACGATCGATCTCTATCAGCGCGACAAGCTGTTCGAGCGCGCTGCGTCGAAGGCGGAGAAGTTCGAGAGCGCCGTGCACGCGCTGCGCGACGCGCCGTTCGTCAAGGACATCCGCAATCTGGGGCTGGTGGCAGGCATCGAACTCGAATCGCGCGAAGGCGCGCCGGGTGCGCGTGCGTATGAAGTGTTCGTCAAGTGCTTCGAGGCGGGCGTGCTGGTGCGCTATACGGGCGACATTCTCGCGTTCTCGCCGCCGCTCATCATCGAAGACGCGCAGATCGAGCAGCTCTTCGGCACGGTGAAGAAGGTGCTGGAAAGCGTCAAGTAATCTGGCTGGAAGCGGACTTGCCAACCCCATGGCAAGTCCGCGAGGCATCACGCCTGATTGGCCACCGCGCGGGACTCGATCAGCAGTCCCCGGTTCACCACGTAGTAGAGAATGCCGGGCACGAGCAGGCTCGGAATCCAGCTCACATCCGCGCCGATGATCTTCGCGAAGTAGCTGTGATAGAACGACAGGTCCATGAACGGCAGCGTGCTGGCAATGCCCAGGCAGTAGATGGCCAGCGTCGACAGGTTGAACTTCCCGTAGCGTCCCCGGCTGTCGTACATCTCCGTGACCGAATAGTCGCCGCGGCGCACGAGATAATAATCCACGAGATTGATCGAACTCCACGGCACCAGCACGTAGATCTGGGCGTTGAGAATATCGGCGAAGTAGTCGTTGAAGTGATACTGCGTGCCGATCGCAATCACGGTCGCCACGGCCGCCGTCACGGCGAGCACCGAGAACTTCACGAGCTTGCCGACGCGCGTCATCTTGCGAAAGCCGCTGAAGATCGTGACCGTCGACATATACGCGCTGTACAGGCTGAGCACGTTGAATTCGAGCACGCCGAGCACGATGATGACGAGCGCCGGGCGCGACCAGTGGCCGAACATCGAGGCAATGCCGGTGCCGGGATCGTTCGCGATCGCCGGCGTGAGCGTCGCGAGCAAGGCGCCGAGCATCATCACGAGCAGCGAACCCAGCAGGCCGCCCAGGTAGGTGTACCAGAACGTGTGTTTCGTCTTGACGCTGGCCGGCAGATAGCGCGAATAGTCCGCCACGTACGGACCGAAGCCGAGCGTCCACGAAGCGGTCTGTGCCACGACGAGATTGAAGGCGCCCGCGGAGAAGCCGTGCTTCGCCTGATGCAGCTTGGTCAGCGTCTCGGGCTGGAGGAACACCATGACCGCCGACGCGAAGAAGATCACGCACGACAGCAGCGTCATGAACGCGCCCATCTTGTGAATCAGTTCATAGCCGATATAGCTGATGACGAAGGTCAGAACGCCGAACAGGATGATGGCTTCGTTGTCGCCCATCGGGTAGATGGCCTTGATCGAATCGCGCATCACGACGCCGCCCGCAGCCACGAAGAGAATGTAGGCCAATACGACGATCGCAAGCGGGAATCCGGCGCCGAACACGCCGAACTGCGCGCGGCTCTGGATCATCTGCGGGATGCCGAGGTGCGGCCCTTGCGCGGAGTGCGCGGCCATGAAGACGGTGCCGATCACATTGCCCAGGATCAGCCCGACAATGGTCCAGAACAGGCTCAGCCCCGCGACGATTCCAAGCGTGCCGATCACCAGCGCCGTCACCTGCATGTTCGCGCTGAACCAGATCGTGAAGAGCCGCCTGGGCGTGCCGTAGCGCTCGCCCAGCGGAATGAATTCGATACTGCGCTGTTCCACATCCATGCTCAGTCTCCAGGAGGGGCCCGGGCGACATCGATGTCGCCGCTTGGCCGATGGGTGTCACTCTAGGAGGCTGCTTTTTTGACGACTATCGCATTTCGGCAAATGCGGGTCTTCACTGATGACGGCGCAAGAACCGGGGTGAACGAAGCGCGCGGCATCCGCATCATGGACGCATTCAATCAAGGAGGAAGAGATCATGAATGCGCCTCACGTCGTCGCCGAACCCCACATCCTGTATCTCGGCACGCCCGTCGTGCTCGTCAGCACCGTCAACGAGGACGGCACGCATAACCTCGCACCGATATCGTCGGCATTCTGGCTGGGCTGGCGCGGGGCGCTCGGCATCGCGACGACCTCGCAGACCGCGCAAAACCTGCTGCGCACCGGCGAATGCGTGCTGAATCTGCCATCGAGCGGCGAAGTGAGCGCTGTCGACCGGATCGCGCGAACCACGGGCATGAATCCGGTTTCACCGTTCCGGCAGGCGTTGGGCTATGTCTATGAACCGGACAAGTTCGGCCGCGCGGGCATGACGAAAGTGAAGTCCGATACCGTCGCCGCCGCACGCGCGCTCGAATGCCCGATCCAGCTCGAAGCCGTGCTGGCGGCGGCTCACGGTATCGGCGAGGACAGTGACGAACTGCGCGGCGCGCTGAGTCTCTTCGAAGTGCGGATCCAGCGCGTTCACGTTCATCCGAATCTGCTCATGGAAGGTCATGCCAATCGCATCGATCCGGACAAGTGGTCGCCGCTCATCATGAACTTCCAGAAGTTCTATGGACTCAGCGGGCAAGTCCATGCTTCCCGGCTCGCGGAGATTCCGGAGGATGCGTACGAGGCGCTTGCGCAGGTGTAAGGCCAGCACGTCCCAACGCACAGCGCCGCGCATGAGCGCGGCGCTGTGCAGCCCTTCCGGAAGTAAAAAAACCTCAACCGTAAACCGGGAACCGCTTCGTCAACTCCGCCACCTGCGCACGCACGCGTTCGAGGCTGGCCGCGTCTTCGGGACTTTCGAGCACATCGGCAATCAGATTGCCGACGATCTCCGCCTCCTTCACGCCGAAGCCGCGCGTGGTCATCGCGGGCGAGCCGAGACGCACGCCGCTCGTGACGAAGGGTTTCTCCGGATCGTTCGGGATCGCGTTCTTGTTGACCGTGATGTGCGCCGCACCGAGCGCCGCTTCCGCCGCCTTGCCCGTGATCTTCTTGGCGCGCAGATCGACCAGCATCACGTGGCTTTCCGTACGGCCCGAGACGATGCGCAAGCCGCGCTTCACCAGCGTTTCCGCCAGCACGCGCGCGTTGTCCACCACCTTCTGCTGATACTCCTTGAACTCCGGCGAGAGCGCTTCCTTGAACGCCACGGCCTTCGCCGCGATCACGTGCATCAGCGGACCGCCCTGGATGCCCGGGAAAATCGCCGAGTTAATCTGCTTCTCATACTCGGCCTTCATCAGGATCACGCCGCCGCGCGGGCCGCGCAGGCTCTTGTGCGTGGTCGTGGTGACGAAGTCCGCGTGCGGCACCGGGTTCGGATACACGCCCGCCGCGATCAATCCCGCGTAGTGCGCCATGTCCACCATCAAGTAAGCGCCGACGCTCTTCGCGATCTTCGAGAGACGCTCGAAGTCGATCTTCAACGCAAACGCCGATGCCCCCGCCACAATCAGCTTCGGCTTGTGCTCGCGCGCCTGCTGCTCGGCCGCGTCGTAATCGATGTCTTCGGCTTCGTTCAGGCCATAGCTCACGACGTTGAACCACTTGCCCGACATGTTCACCGGCGAGCCGTGCGTCAGGTGCCCGCCGTGCGCGAGGCTCAGGCCCATGATCGTGTCGCCCGGCTTGAGCATCGCGAAGAACACGCCTTGATTGGCCTGCGAGCCCGAGTTCGGCTGCACGTTGGCGGCTTCCGCGCCGAACAGTTGCTTCACGCGGTCGATGGCCAGCTGCTCCACCACGTCCACATACTCGCAGCCGCCGTAATAGCGCTTGCCCGGATAGCCTTCCGCGTACTTGTTGGTGAGCTGCGAGCCTTGCGCTTCCATGACGGCGGGGCTCGTGTAATTCTCCGACGCAATCAGTTCGATGTGATCTTCCTGACGGCGATTTTCATGGCTGATGGCCGCCCAGAGTTCGGGGTCGACGTTTTCGACGGTGCTGCTAGCGCGATTGAACATGATGAAGTATCGATGAAAGTTGAAGTCGAACTGCTTCGGGTGCCTGATCCACACGCTGCATTTCACCGAAAGCGCGCTCGGCCTGCTAGAAGAATTCCGACATTCCGATGGGACGGGACGCCACAACCGCACAAAAAAAAATCGAAGGCCGCATTGCTGCGTGACCTTCGATTCGCATGACCGTGCGCCGCTCCTCCGGCTTCGGAAGCGTCAGACCGCCGAGAAGCAGTTGTCCACGAACAGATGCGTGCCATTGACGAAGCTGGATTCATCGGACGCGAGAAACAGCGCCGCGGCCGCCACCTCGGCTGGTTCGCACAGACGCCCCTGCTGCGCGGCGATGGCCGCCTCGGTGACATCGACGCCCATGCCCTGAAGATCCTTCAGCTCGCGCACGCCATGCGGCGTGCGGATGAAGCCCGGCGCCAGCGCATTGCAGCGGATGCCCCGGTCGCGATATTCCACCGCGATGGCGCGCGCAAACATATGGCACGCGCCCTTGGTCGCGTCATAGAGCACTTCGCCGGGCGTCGCGCACACGGCCGATATCGAGGACGTGCAGACAATGCTGCCGCGCCCTTGCGCCAGCATCTGCGGCAAGACGGCCTGCGTCATCAGGAACATGCTCTTCACATTCACGCTCATGAGCCAGTCCCATTCCGTTTCCTCGATGTCGAGGAACGGTTTGACGATCAGCGTGCCCGCGTGATTGAAGAGAATGTCGGCATTGCCGTAGCGCTCGCGGGCGGCGTTCACCGCGTGATCGACCTCGCGCTTGCTGGCGACGTCCGCGCCCAGCCCGATCGCCTCGAGTCCCTTGTCGCGCAGGATCGACGCCAGCGTTTCGGCGGCGTCGCCGTTGCGGTCGATGATCGCGACCTTCGCGCCCTGCAACGCAAACAGTTCCGACGCCGCCGCACCGCAGCCGCCCGCCCCGCCGCTCACGATCGCCACTTTGCCCGCCAGGCGGCCGTCGATCCTCGAAACCATGCGCATGTTCTCCTTGTCCGTAGTGGGCCGTAGGCCGATGCCGCAACTTACGGCGCCGCAATGTCTCGCACTATCGGATTTCGGCAAGCTCAGGGTTTGCACGGTGATTGCGCGTGCCGTGCGTCACCGCGCGATGACCCGGCTAGAATGTGCGCACCCTCGCTTTCCCGATTTCCCCCGATGATCGCGGCATCTCATCCCCGGCCTGCGCCCGCCGCGACACTGCTCGCGCGGACGGTGGCTTTTTCCTCTTTCACGGACGTCGACGAACAGGCCCGCGCGTTCGACGGCTGGAGTCTCGACTACACGCAGATCTCCGGCGGCCTGTTCCATGGCACGTCGTCGGTTGTGTCGCTCGGCGGCATCCGTTTGCTCGTCGAGCAGTTGAACCGGATCATCCTGCAACAGGGCTCGGTGCCTTCGGACCGGATTGCCGTCGCGGTGCCGCTCGAACTCGAAGGTCACGCGAGAATGTGCGGCGAAAAGAGCGATCGCGACAGCCTGCACGTCTTCTCCAGCGGCCCGGAATTCGAGTTCTACTCGCCCGACCGGCATATCCTGGTGAACGTGGAAATCGAGCCGGAGAAGCTCTCGTCGAATCCGATGCGCGTACTCGGCGCATCGTTGCTCGGGCGGCACATGGCGCCGCTGATCCCGATGGCCTCCGACGTCGCCGACAATCTGCGCGGTCTGCTCAAGCAGACGCTGGCGGCGGCCGCGCAATCGTCGCCGGGTGAACAGGCGGACACCGACGAGCGCATCGAGCTGCTCGAACGCACGGTGCTCTATGCCGTCTCCGAAGTGCTGTCGGCCTCTCCCGCCAGCGCCGACACGCGTCCCACGCGTTACTGGTCGCTGGTCAACGACGTGCAGGAGCGCTTGCAGGATGCGAGCACGTGCCCGCTGTCCATCGCCGAGCTATGCGTGCAGTTGCAACTCAGCCGGCGCACGCTGCAATACGCCTTCCAGGAAGCACTGAACCTCAATCCGATTGCCTGGCTGCGCGCCGTGCGCCTCAATCACGTGCGCCGCGATCTGCGGCTCGGCGAGTCCGTGACCTCGGCCGCGACGAAATGGGGCTTCTGGCATCTCAGCAGCTTCGCGAACGACTATCGCGTCATGTTCGGCGAACTGCCTTCGGTGGCCGCGAAACGTTACGCGCGCCGCCACGCATGATGCTTCGCGCGGGTTAGCGTTCCATCACCAGCAGCGTCGACGTCGCCGATGCGAACAGCCGCCCGCTCATGTCCATCAGCGAAGCCTCGGCGAACGCCGCACGCCGTCCGATGCTCAGCACGCGCCCTTCCGCGCGCACCACGCCGGTGTCGCGCGTGATGGCCTTGTGGTACGCGACCTTGAGTTCGAGCGTCGTATAGGCCTGCGTCGCCGTCAGGCACGAATGCACCGCGCAGCCGCAGGCCGAATCGAGCAGCGTGGCCGCATAGCCGCCGTGCACGGTGCCGATGGGGTTGTACGCATGATCGCCGGGCACGCCCGCGAACACCGCCCGGCCCGCTTCCACTTCGATGAAGTCGAATTCCAGCGACACCAGGATGCCGGGCTTGCGTCCGCTCGCGATCAGCTTGCGCATTTGCGCGAGGCCACTGAGGCCCGCGCCCGTTTCTTCGATCAGACTCATTTCGCCTTCTCCGTCGTGCTGCTCGCGGTCTGGATCGTGCTGTCGTCGCCGGTCACGCTCCAGCCGCCGCCCAGCGCGCGGTACAACGCCACGGCGGCGAGCGCATGGTCGCGTTGCGACTGGTTGAGTGCATCGGCGTCACGCAGATAGGTCTGCTGGGCGTCGAGCACGTCGAGGAAGCTCGCGGCGCCGCCCTTGTACAGTTGCGTCGACAGCGTCAGCGACTGACCGGACGCGGCAAGCGCATCGTTGAGACGCGCGCTCGATTCGGTCGTGCTGACGAGATCGCTGCGCGTGTCCTCGACGTCCTTCAGTGCCTCGAGCATCGTCTGCCGCAGACCGAGTTCCGATTCCCGCATGCGGCTCTCGTTCTGGCCGATTTCCGCCGTGATGCGTCCCGCGTTGAAAATCGGACTCGTGGCATTGAGCGCGGCTGAGAACAGGTTGTCGGTGAGCGTCGGCAGGCCGAGATACGACGACGCCAGCAGGCCATCGGTCAGACGCAGCGAGAACTTCGGATAGCGCTCCGCCCGCGCCACGCCCACTTCGGCCGCGCGCTGCTGGACGGTGGCGTAGGCCGCCAGCACATCCGGACGGCGCAGCAAGGCCTCCGACGGCAACATCTGCGGCGCGCCGCCCGCCGGCACCGGGATGCGCGGCGTCGTGCCGGCATCGGCGAGCATCAGCCGGTCGAGCGCTTCCGGCGAGCGTCCCGAATACACCGCGATCAGGCTTAATTGATGTTGAATCGTGGCCTGCGTGCGCGGGATACGCGACAGCAGGTCGCTCAGTTGATTCTGCGCGCGCGCGACGTCGAGTTGAGTTGAAAGGCCATATTGCAGGCGGCGCTGCGTGAGCCTGAGCGCACGTTCGCGGATCGCCTGATTGTCCTGCAGGATCTTCAGCTCCGCCTGCGCCCAGCGCAGATCGATATACGCGCCGGCCGTGTTGGCCGCCAGCGCGAGCCGCACCTGATCCGCCGCGTGTTGCCGTCCGACCAGCTGCGCCTGCGAGGCCAGCAACTCGAGCCGCTCGCCGCCGAACACGTCGGGCGTCCAGCTCAATGCGAGACCGATGCCCGCCTGCCTCACGTAACCGAGCGGCGGCGGCGTGTTCTGGCGCGAGTCGGATGCGCCGGCGTTGACGTCGAGTTGCGGCAGCAGCACGGAGCGGCGCTGCGTGGTGATCGCCTGCGCCTGCTTCACGCGTTCGAGCGCGGCTTGCAGGTCGAGGTTCTCATCGAGCACCGATGCCACCAGCTCGTGCATCAGCGGATCGTTGAACTGCTGCCACCAGGCGAGCGGATCGGCGGCGGCTTTGGGCGTCTCGACGCTCCAGTCGGCGGGCGCGGTGGCCTGGACGGTCGCGGGCAGATCCGCATGCGTCGCCGGCTGCACCGCACAGGCCGCAAGCGTCAGCAGCGCGATGCTTGAGAGGACAAGTTTCTTCATGATCGGAGTCGGATGAGCAGATTCAATGAGCGTCCGGCGATGCCGGCGCAACGCCTATCGGCTTGGCGAACAGCACCGTCGTGAGGCCGAAGAGGAAACACAAGGCGAGCACGTAGAAGCAGTCGGCAAAGGTCAGCACGAGCGCCTCGCGCAACACCAGCGCGTGCAGCGACGCCAGCCCCGCCTGCGAAGCGTTCAGCGCGTCGCCCGCCACCGAGGCGAGATGCGACGAACTGCGCGACAGCATGTCTTCGACAGCGGAGCGACCGGTGGTCACGTTTTCGTTGAGGCGCAGGTAGTGCAGGTTGAGACGGTCGTTGAGCATCGTGGAACTCACCGCGATGCCGATCGCGCCGCCCAGGTTGCGCATCAGGTTGAAGAGGCCGCTCGCCGACTTGAGACGCGATTGCGGCAGCGAACCGAGCGCCATCGTCACGATGGGCGGCACCGCGAACTGCTGGCCGATGCCGCGCAGCGCCTGTGGCAGCAGGAATTGCTGCCAGCCCCAGTCGTGCGTGAGCGGCGTGTAGAAGTAACAGCCCGCGCCGAAGCAGACGAGCCCGAAGGCCAGCAACACGCGCATGTCGATGAAGCGCGACGCGAAGCCGTACACCCCGATCGACAGCAACTGGAAACAGCCGACCGACAGCAGCGCGAGACCCGTGTGCAGCGAATCGAAGCCGCGCACGCGCGCGAGGAACACCGGCGTCAGGAACACCGAGACGAAGATGCCGATGCCGGTCACGAACGACAGCACGCTGCCAATCGCGAAGTTGCGCACCGCGAGCGCGCGCAGATCGACGATGGGGTCTTTCGCGGTAAAGGCATGCACGAGGAACAGGAAACCGCAGATCGCCGAGATCCAGGTGCACGCGATGATCACGTTGTCGCCGAACCAGTTCTTGCGCGGCCCTTCTTCCAGCACGTATTCGAGGCAGCCGAGAAAGCCCGACATCAGCGCGATGCCCAGATAGTCGCCCTTCTTCAGCAGCGAGAGATCCGGCGTGTCGATATGCACGTACTTCGGCACCAGCACCGCGACCACCAGACCCGGCACGACGTTCAGGTAGAACAGCCAGTGCCACGACCATTGATCGGTGATCCAGCCGCCGATCACCGGACCGATCGCCGGTGCAAGCGAAGCCAGCGCGCCGATGGTTGTCGATGCAATCAGTCTCTGCTTGCCAGGAAACAGCACGAAGGCCGTCGTGAAGACGGTCGGGATCATCGCGGCGCCGAGCGCGCCCTGAAGGCAGCGGAACAGGATCATCGAGTTGATGTCCCACGCCATGCCACACAGCATGCTGGTGATCGTGAAGCCCACCGCCGATGCCGCGAACAGCCAGCGCGTGGAGAACACTTTCGAGAGCCAGCCGGACATCGGGATCACCAGGATTTCGGCGATCAGATACGAGGTCTGCACCCAGGAGAGTTCGTCCTGGCTCGCGGACAAGCCGCCGCCAATATCCTTCAGCGACGACGCGACGATCTGGATATCGAGCGTCGCCATGAAGAAGCCGAGGCACATCAGCGCGAACGCGAAGGCGCGCAGCTTGAGCGGCTGGGTCGACGGGTCGGCGAGTGAAGCCGGGGTCGGTGTACGGGTCATGATTGCGCTCCTCAGCCGTTCGACTGCTGGCGCAGATGCACCTTCACCGTCGCGGAGAGACCCGGACGCAGCACGTTTTCCATGCCCTTCGGCACGTCCAGGCGGATGCGCACCGGCACGCGCTGCACGATCTTCGTGAAGTTGCCGGTTGCGTTCTCGGCCGGCAGCACGCTGAAGGTCGCGCCGGTCGCAGGCGCCAGGCTTTCGACGTGGCCGCTGAGCGGCAGGTTCGACGCATCGAGTTCGATATCCACCGTGTCGCCCGCGCGCATCTTCTTCAACTGATCTTCCTTGAAGTTCGCGTCGATCCACAGGCCCGTCGCGGGCACCACGGTCAGCAAGGACGTACCGACATTCGCCAGCACGCCCACGCGCGCCGTCCGGTTGCCGACATAGCCGTCGACCGGCGCGCGGATCGTCGTGTACTCCACGTTCAGCGCCGCGACCCGGCGCGCCGCCTCGGCCGTGGCCACGCGCGCCTCGGCGTCCGCGATCTGTGCATCGATCACGCTCAACTGCCGCTTCGCCGCGACCAGCGCCGCGCCGCTGCGGTCCACCGAAGCCTGCGCCTTCGCGTAGTCCGCATCGGCGCGCTCGACGATCTGATTCGACACCGCGTCGTCCTTCACCAGTTCGCGATAGCGCGAACGGTCCTGCGCGCTGCGCGTCAGTTCCGCCGCCGACGCATGCACTTCCGCCTGCTGCTGGTTGATCACGGCGGCCTGGAGCGCGTCCTTCGCCTGCAGTTCGACCACGGCGGCGCGCGCGCCGGACAGGTCGGCGTCCGCCTGGGCGAGCCGTGCGTCATAGTCGCGGGCATCGAGACGGATCAGCACCTGGCCCGCCTTCACGCGCTGGTTGTCCTGCACCAGCACGTCCGTCACGAAGCCGTTCACCTTCGGCGCCAGCACGGTGACATCGCCGCCCACATAGGCATCGTCGGTCGATTCCTGGAAGCGCAGCACCAGCGCCCACCACGCCGCCGCCGCGATCACCACCAGCCCGACCAGGCCCAGCGCCAGCAGCATCCACGGAATCCGCCGCTCAGGCCGCGCCAGGGCGGGCGCGGCGACAGAAGGAAGGTTTGTCGTTGGAGTCGTCATTTGTCAGCTTTGTGTGCATATGCACGATTGAGAGTGAAAAATGGACCGCTAAAGCCGTCCGTCATAGGCCGGAAGACTAGATGTGCATATGCACCCCGTCAACCGTCACGGTTCGCATGAGTGAATGACACGGATGGAAACAATCGCCCCCGAGCCAGACGGGGCGGGGCTGAGATCAGGATTGGGCGGTGTCGGCGAGCATCGACTGATCGATGCAGAAACGCACCGCATGCTCGACAAAGGCGCGCACCTTGGCCGGCAACAGCGCCCGCGTGCTGTAGGCGATGCGGATCTCGATGGCGGAATCAACGCGTTCGTAGGCGTCGAGCAGCGTGACGAGGCGGCCTCCGGCCACGTCGCGGTCGACGAGCGCCGTCGGCAGCACGCCGATGCCGAAGCCCTGCAGGACCATCTCGCGGTTGAACACCGCGCTGTTCGACGACACGCCGTGACCAAGCGGCACCCGCAGTTCCTCGCCACCGATGCGAAAGGTCAGCGCGGGCTTGCGGATCGACGGGGACATCGGCACGAATTCGTGATCCGTCAGTTCGGACGGATGGCGCGGCGCGGGATGCCGCGCGAGATACGCGGGACTCGCGACCAGCACCAGCGGAATGGTTTCGAGCAGGCGCGTGACGGCCGTGTCCGTTGAGAGCATGAACGGCAGCACGATGGCCAGGTCGTAGCCTTCGCCGACGAGATCGACAGGCCGTTCGGTCAGCGTCACGTCGAGACGCACGTGCGGATGCGCGCGCCTGAAGCTGGCGACGAGCGGCGTATAGCGGCTCGTCATCACCGTGGTATGCGCGACCAGCCGCAACAGGCCGGTCGCCTCGCTGGCACGGTGCGACACGCGTTCTTCCATGGCCTGGAGTTCGTCGAGCAGGCGGGAGCAATCGGCATAGAAACGCTCGGCCGTCTCGGTCAGGGAGATCTGCCGCGTGGTCCGGTTAAACAGGCGGCTGCCGAGCCGCTCTTCCAGCCCCGCGACCGCGCGCGACACCACCGGCGGCGACAAGCCCAGGATGTCGGCGGCGCGCGCGAAGCTCTTCGCTTCGACCACCGAGCAGAACACTTTCAGGCTCGTCAGATAATCCATTGCGGTTTTGTCGATGCGGCCGGAGGCGGAGCCCCGATCATGGCACGAAGCAGGCGGAGACGCTGTCTCGACGCTTGAGACGATCGCGCGGTTTTACGAGTCGCCAGGACATTCACGCCGCGACGGCGCGCGCCTAAAGTTCACTCACGCCATCCACATGGCTTCTCAACGAACCCAGGAGCACACCATGTCACGTCTTTCCCAAGTCAACGTCAACGAAGCCACGGGCATCACCGCCGACCTGTTTGCAGGCATCAAGAAGGCCATGGGCCGCGTGCCGAACGCCTATGCGACTATCGGTTCGCACAGCCCCGCCGCCCTGGGCGCCACGCTCAACGGCGATGCGATCCTCGCGAAGAGCAGCCTCGAGAAGGCCGATGTCGAAGCGATCAAGCTCGCCGTCAGCGAACTCGTCGGCTGTGACTACTGTGCCGCCGCGCATACGGTGGTCGGCAAGATGGTCGGTCTCACGCAGCAGGAAACCCAGCAGATCCGCGCAGGCGAAGCCACCGGCAACGCGAAGCGCGACGCTCTGGTGCGCTTCGTGCGGCATCTCGTCAGCAGCAGCGGCACGGTGGATGCAGCGCGGCTGGACGAAGTGCGCGCGGCGGGTTACTCGGAAGCGCAAGTGATCGACACGCTGTTCGCGATGAGCGTCATCAACTTCACGAACCTCGTGAACCGCGTGAACGACACGACGCTCGACTTCCCGAAGCTGGTCTGAAGCGGATCAGGGCGCGTCGGGCTTGCGGGTAAAGCGGTCGACGATCGAGTTCACCAGATCGACCGGCACGGGGAAGACGATGGTCGAATTCTTGTCGCCGGCGATCGTCGTCAGTGTCTGGAGATAACGCAGCTGCATCGCCTGCGGCGCCTGCGCCAGCATCTGCGCCGCCTGCAACAGCTTCTCGGAGGCTTGCAGCTCGCCCTCCGCATGGATGATCTTCGCGCGGCGCTCGCGTTCGGCCTCGGCCTGGCGGGCGATCGCGCGGATCATCGTCTCGTTGATGTCGACGTCCTTGATCTCCACGTTCGATACCTTGATGCCCCACGCGTCGGTCTGCGAATCGAGCACGCGCTGGATGTCGGCGTTGAGGCGCTCGCGCTCGGACAGCAGTTCATCGAGCTCGTGCTTGCCGAGAATCGCGCGCAGGGTGGTCTGCGCGAGCTGGCTGGTCGCGTCCAGAAAGCGTGCGACTTGGATCACCGCCTTCTCCGGATCGACGACCCGGAAGTACACCACTGCATTTACCTTCACCGAGACATTGTCGCGCGTGATGACGTCCTGCGGCGGCACGTCGAACACGACGGTGCGCAAGTCCATCCGCACGACCTGTTGCACCACGGGGATGATCAGCACGAGTCCCGGGCCCTTGACCTTCCAGAAGCGTCCGAGCATGAACACGACGCCGCGCTCGTACTCGCGGAAGATGCGCACCGCCGACGCCAGGATGAAGACGACGAGTGCAATCAGAATGCCGCTGAAACCGAAGGTAAGCCCCATTTCGCGCGCCTCGCTGTGAAGGTGTTCATGAATGACCGGGTTTGATCGCTTCGAGCGTTTCGACCGTCAGCGTCAGTCCCTGGCGTGAGATCACGCGCACGCGCGCGCCTTCAGCCGGCAGCGCCTGCGCGTCGCCGCCGCGCACACGCCAGCGCTCGCCGCGCACGCGCGCCCAGCCGCTGCCTGGCGGTGCGCCTTCGCTTGCCAGCATCACGCCGATGCTGCCAGGCATCGCCTCCGCGCCAGTCACGACCGGCCGCCTGCGGGCCTTCAGCGCGACGCCGCCCACGACGAACACGAACAGCGCCGTAAAAAGCGCAAGGCCGATCACGAGGCCCAATGGAATGCCGAAACCGGGCACATCGGTATCGATCAGCATCAGCGCGCCGATGGCAAACGCGACAATCCCGCCGATGCCAAGCGCGCCGAAGGTCGGCAGGAACATCTCGGCGATCAGGCAGCCGAGACCGAACACGACCAGCCCCAGTCCGACATAGCTGACCGGCAGGAGTTGCAGCGCGAACAGGCCGACGAGCAGGCAGATCGCGCCCGCGACACCTGGCAGCACCATGCCCGGATTGGCGAATTCGAAGAACAGGCCGTAGAGGCCGATCATCATCAGAATGAGCGCGACGCTCGGGTCCGTGATGGTCGCGAGAAAGCGGCTGCGCCAGTCCGGTTCCAGCGTCTCGATGGCCGCGCCACGCGTGGCGAGCACGTGTTCTCCGGAGACGGTGCGCACGTGACGGCCGTCGAGCTTCGAGAGCAGATCGGGGAGATCGGCAGCGTTCAGGTCGATCACGTGCTGGGCAAGCGCCTCGTCCGCCGAGAGCGCGACGGCCTCGCGCACGGCGCGTTCCGCCCATTGCGCATTGCGTCCGCGCAACTGGGCGAGGCCGCGTATGTACGCGGCGGCGTCCTGCATCTGCTTGCGGGTTTCGGTCGATTGGGAATCGGCTTGGGAATTCGTTGCCGATGCTTCCTTGCCCGTGCGCGACGGCTCGCCTCCCGTGCCGCCGATGCCAAGCTGCACCGGCGACGCGGCGCCGAGCGTCGTGCCCGGCGCCATGGCCGCGATGTGGCTGGCATAGGCGATGTAAGTGCCAGCGCTTGCGGCGCGCGCGCCGCTGGGTGCGATGAACACGGCGACCGGCACCGGCGAGGCGAGCATCGCCTGTATGAGCGTGCGCATCGACAGATCGAGGCCGCCGGGTGTGTCCAGTTGCAGCACTGCAAGCTGTGCGTGCCCGGTGGCGGCGCGGGCCAGCGAACGCACGACGAAATCCGCGCTCGCCGGGCCGATTGCCCCTTTCAGCGGAATCACCACGACCGGCGCCGGGGCCTCTGCGGCGTGAGCGGACGCAGTCAGGACAAGCGCGCCCAGCAACAGCCTGACGCAGGTCCACACGCAGTCAACGAGTTTCTTCGTCATGGGCCGACACCGCCAGCGCGCACGCCGCCACGGTCCTCCTCATGTTGCCGGTTATTGCCGTTTTGTCTTCGCTTCAAGCTTAGAGCAAACGAACGCACCGCGCGTTCACTGCCGAACCGTGATCCGGTCGATGACCTTGTCGACATCGGCCGTTTCGCCGAGTGCCGAGATAAAGTGGCTTTTGTCGAAATCGCGTGGGACGCAGCCATCGACGTAGATGAAGCGCCGCTGGATGGTCAGCCACAGCGTGGTCTTCTCGCGCCACTGGAACGACGCATTCAGCGCGTTGAGCCGCCGCGTCACACTTGCCACGATCTCCTGGTCGTAGTCATAGCTGTTTGAGAGACGGCAGCGGCCCGCGAGCCAGCAGCTATTGCCACGCTCGATACGGTAGTGCGCTTCGTCCAGCCACTCCTGCCCGGTCTCGAATGGACCGCGCGGTGCGGTGCAGCCGGGCAGCGCGCTCGACACCTGAATGAAAGGATCGTGGCCGCGATTTTCACGGGCTTCTTCGGCGTGGGCAAACGTGGACACGGCCAGCGCGGCGGCCAGCATTGCGCGCACGCGCGGGGGCGTTCTTGGCGTTCTTGGGATGGGGAGCGCTGCGCGCATCGTGACGCCCTTCATCGAGCCGGGATTCGAACAGCATAGTTCATTGCCCCGGCCCAAACCGCCCGCGCTCAAGCCGATACACTGAAGATCCCGACGCACTCTCACCACCGAGACCGACATGAAACAGGCACTGCACCATCTGACGGTCGCGACAGGCTCGCGCGGCCTGCACGAAGTCACCCGCGACATCGACCGCTGGATCGACCTTCAGGACATCCGCACCGGCTTGCTGACACTGTTCTGCCGGCATACGTCGGCGTCGCTGCTGATCCAGGAAAACGCCGATCCGGACGTCCGCGTGGATCTGGAACGCTACTTCGAGACCGTTGCGCCCGAAGCGCCCGGCCGCTACGTACATGACGCCGAAGGCCCCGACGACATGCCGGCGCATCTGCGCACGGCATTGACGACCGTGCAGCTTTCGATTCCCGTTGAGGCTGGACGCATGGTTCTGGGCACGTGGCAAGGCATCTATGTCTTCGAGCACCGCACGGCGGAGCATCAGCGCGAACTGGTGTTGCATCTGATTGGCGAGTGATCTACTATACGCACCGCGTATATTTTGGAGCGGCGCCATGTCCCAGCATCTTCAGCAGCAGACCATTCTTCGCGACGCCATGCGGCGCCTGAACATGACGCGCGATGCGTTTGCCGGACGTATTGGCGTGACGCGACGCGCGCTGGATACCTGGCTCCTGCCCGACGAATCGCCGGAATCTCGTGCGATGCCGGAAATCGCGGCGCGTTACGTCGCCGAGATTCTCAGCGGCATGCCGCAAAACGGCGAATATACGCAAAGCGCACATTCTACAATCGCGTTCGAGGGACGGCCGCAATTGCTGTCGATCGACCAGTTCTCGCGCGAATCGGCGGAGGCGCTGTTCCGCACGGCCGACATGATGCAGCCCATCGCACGCCGCAAGAAGATCACGCGGGTGCTCGAGGGCGCGGTGCTGGCCAACCTGTTTTTTGAAGCCAGCACGCGTACGCGTGTCAGTTTCGGCGCGGCGTTTGCGCGTCTTGGCGGCTCGGTGTGCGACACCACCGGTTTCACGTTTTCGTCGATGGCCAAGGGCGAATCGATCTATGACACGAGCCGCGTGATCAGCGGTTATGCGGACGCGATCGTCGTGCGACATCCGGAACAAGGCTCAGTCGCCGAATTCGCGCGCGCGACCAACATTCCCGTCATCAATGCCGGCGACGGACCGGGGGAACATCCGAGCCAGGCGCTGCTCGACCTCTATACGATCCAGCGTGAGTTCTCGCGGCTCGGCAAGATTGTCGATGGCGCGCATATCGCGATGGTCGGCGATCTCAAGTATGGCCGCACCGTCCATTCCCTCGCCAAGCTGCTTTCGCTCTACAAGGGACTGAAGTTCACGCTCGTCTCGCCGAGGTCGCTGGAGATGCCGGCGCATATCATCGACCGTCTCGCGCGCGGCGATCATGTGATCGAGCAAACCAGCGACCTGCGCGCCGGGCTGGCCGGTGCAGACGTGGTGTACGCGACGCGCATTCAGAAAGAGCGATTCGCGGATGAGTCCATTGAGGGCTATACGCCCGATTTCCAGATCAATCAGGCACTCGTCGATGCCGTATGCGGCCGCGACACGCTCATCATGCATCCGTTGCCACGCGACAGCCGGCCAGGCGCGAACGATCTTGCCACGGACCTGAACCACGACTCGCGCCTCGCGATCTTCCGGCAGACCGATAACGGCATTGCGGTGCGCATGGCGATTTTCGCGGTGCTGCTGGGCGTTGAACATCAGGTGCGTCATTCGATGCGCGATGCTGCGTGGAAGTCGCCGGCTTCTATTGGTCCGGACGATGCGGTGTTTCAGGGGTTTGATTGATGGGTCGCGCGCCGCACGTGACGGCCGAAGGCAAGTGACGCGCGGCGGGATTGCGGCCTTGCATCGGGCTACCGATGACCCGCCTTCCTGCGCTCCTCCTCATAAATCGCGTAGGGCTTAAGCCGCGCGAACTCTTCGTCGGTCATCTCCCAGGTGTCTGGGTCCAATGCTATGCCGCGGTTGATTTCTTCGTTTTCCTCGGGCGATGGGCGGATGATTTCGCTAAGCTTCTTTCGCATATTTTTCAATCTCTCTATCGTTTGCGCGACGCAGGCTGATAATGCGCCGCGACTCGTTTCTTCGCGTGAACACCACGCAAAACATGCGTCCGCGAATGGGCATATAGCCCACTTCGCGAACCTCTCCATAATCGCGACGATCGTCCACTTCCAGCACGACTTCGCCCCAAGCAATCTCACTCGCAAGCTTGAGCGACACCCCATGCTGAAGACAATTGATCGCGTCCTTCAACGGATCAAACGTGATATCCGAATGCATTCATTGTGATTCCCAGAAGTTGAAGTAACAACCCGCGAAATCTCCGAATTCGATACAACCTGATACGAATTCGCGTGAGATATCGCGTCACTTCATTCTTCTGGAAACCTCAATTACTCTCTATAGACCTGATGGCTAACGCTCAAATACTTGAGCGACTTCAAACCCGGCACAGATCCCTCACGTCCCGAAAACGCCTCAATACGAGGCGTTCGTCGGAAAGATCAATCGTATCCGGGTCGAGCTCGATTCCTCGTTGGATTTCAGCCTCTTCTTCGGGCGTGGGAAGGATGAGTCCTTTGTACGTCAATTCCATACCGTTCATCTCTCTTGTTGGCGCGGATCAAACGTGATATCCGAATGCATTCATTGTGATTCCCAGAAGTTGAAGTAACAACCCGCGAAATCTCCGAATTCGCAACCGCCTGATACGAATCCGCGTGAGATCTGCGTCACTTAATTCTTCTGCAACCCTCAAGGTTTCTCTATCGACCGATTGGCCAGCGAGCACGTGTGATCCTGCAACTCCTCCGACGAAGCCCAGTCGCCCGGCTGCACATGATCGTTGAGCAGATAGAAAGCAGCCGACCCATCGCCACGCACCGCACCCACCAGCAAGAGTGTCTGCTGGCCCATCGTCTGCCCGCGTTGCGCGGCATAAGGCGCGATCAGCTTGAACGGATCCGTGTGCGACAAATCAGCGTCGTCGATGCGCATTGCGCTGTAGACATGCCCGCGCAGCCGCACCGGCAGCGGCGCCCATTCCGTGCCAATACGCGGCCCCACTTCGCGCAGGGTCTGTGCGACATCGGCGGCGAGGCAATCGATATGGATATGCAACTGGTTCTGCGTGCGTCCGCTCGCGGAGTTGATGGCGAGCGACACTTCATCGCGCGGCAAGGTGCGATGCAGCTTGCGGTCTACATACACGCGCGCGTTCCACGCATCGCGAAAGTAATTGGGTGAATCCGGCGTCAGCAACGCGGGACTTTCGATACCGGAGACGCGCGCCGTCGGAATCAGCAGATATTGCGCGACGCCCACAAGGTCCTTGAGCACCGCATAACCGTCCGGCAGATTCACGTCCGCGCACTTCTGCTTCACCGGCGCGCCTTCAGCGGCCGGCTCGCAATAATCGTGGACGATGTTCCACAACGCGTTCGGGTTCGCCGCGCAAGCGAGCGGCAAGGCGAGCGTAACGGCGACGCCGCACAGCGCGGCGAGGCGCCCCATTCCTTGAACAATCTTCATCGGCATGATCCGGCAGTGTGAAAAAGTCACCAGCCTGCCGGATTATGCTTGCGAGCGCGTGAAACCGCATTGCCACACCGCCAACTCGCCCACGACGAGTGGCTCAGGCCCGCTCCACCGGATGCGGCTCCCGCAGCTTGTTCGCCACCCGCGCCGCCTCGAAGTACGATCCATTCGGCGGACGCTTCAGATACTGCCCCGCGCCACGCTCCGCGCGCAACTCGCCGCCCGTCCAGACAAGCGCGCCCCGCGAAAGCGTGCTGGTCGCGACACCTTGCACCGTCATCCCCTCGAAAACGTTGAAGTCCACGTTCTGATGATGCGTCTTCACGGAAATGGTACGCGTCGCGTCCGGATCCCAGACGACCAGATCCGCGTCCGCGCCCACCTGAACCGCGCCCTTGCGCGGATACAGATTGAAAATCTGCGCCGCGTTGGTCGAGGTCACGCGCACGAATTCGTTCGGCGTCAGGCGGCCCTTGTTGACGCCGTGATGCCATAGCACCGACATCCGGTCTTCCACGCCGCCGCAGCCGTTCGGAATGCGCGTGAAGTCCTCGCGGCCCATCGCCTTCTGCGACGCGCAGAACACGCAATGATCCGTCGCGGTGGTATGCAGTTGCCCCGATTGCAAGCCGCGCCACAACGCCTCGCGATGCTCGGCCGATCGGAACGGCGGGCTCATCACGTGCGCGGCGGCACGGTTCCAGTCCGGATCGCGATAGACGGATTCGTCGATCACGAGATGTCCCGGCAGCACCTCGCCGAACACGCGCAGTCCGTCGTTGCGCGCCTTCGCGATGACATCGACGGCATCCTTCGCCGACACATGCACGATGTAGAGCGGCACGCCCAGCACCTGCGCAATGCGGATCGCGCGGTTCGCGGCCTCGCCCTCCACTTCCGGCGGACGCGACAGCGGATGCGCCTCCGGCCCGCGAAAGCCCTTCGCCAGCAACTGCTTCTGCAACTGGAACACGAGTTCGCCATTCTCGGCGTGCACCGTCGGCAGCGCGCCGAGTTCGAGCGAGCGGGTGAAGCTGTTCACCAGCACTTCGTCGTCGGCCATGATGGCGTTCTTGTACGCCATGAAATGCTTGAAGCTCGACACGCCGTGTTCCTGCACGAGCAAACCCATGTCGCGATGCACGGATTCGTCCCACCACGTCACGGCAACGTGAAAGCCATAATCCGCCGACGCCTTCTCCGCCCAGCCGCGCCACTCCCTGAACGCATCCATCAGCGGCTGTTTCGGGCTTGGAATCACGAAGTCGATGATGCTCGTCGTGCCACCCGACAAACCCGCCGCCGTGCCGGTGTAGAAGTCGTCGCTGGCGGTCGTGCCCATGAAGGGCAATTCCATGTGCGTATGAGGATCGATGCCGCCGGGCATCACGTACTGCCCGCCCGCATCGACTGTTTGCGTGCCGGCGGGCACGTCCAGATCCGTGCCGATGGCGAGGATCGCGCCGCCGGCCTGCGGGTCCGCGCACAGCACGTCGGCGCGATAGGTGCGGTCCGCATCGATGACGGTGCCGCCGCGAATCAGAGTAGGCATGAGTCGTCCTCCACAAAGACTAATTGAGCCGTTCAGGCGCTGAGCACGCCGGCACGCGGCGAGCCACGCAGTTTCATCCACGAGCCATAGACCAGCGCTGCCAGCACGAGGCCCACGAACCATGCATAGGTGTAGAGCGTATTGAAGAAAGCCGGCACGCCCGGGAACGAGGCCGGAAACGCGGTGTGCAGGAAGCCCGGCAAGTTGGGCAGCACGCCGACCAGCAATGCGACCACGGCGGCCACGTTCCAGCCGTTGCTATACGAATACTCGCCGTGCTCGTCGAAGAGCTCGCGCTGATCGAGCCGCGTGCCGCGAATCAGGAAGTAATCGACCATCAGGATGCCCGCCACCGGTCCGAGCAAGGCCGAATAGCCGACCAGCCAGGTGAAGATATAGCCCTGCGTGGTCGCGAGAATCTTCCACGGCATCATCACGATGGCGATGGTCGCCGTGATCATGCCGCCCGCACGGTACGAAATGCCCTTCGGCCACAGGCTCGAAAAGTCATAGGCCGGTCCGACGAGATTGGCCGCGAGATTGCAGCACATGGTGTCGAGCGTGAGGATCAGCAGCGCAACGCCCACGCCAATTCCCGTCATGCGGCTCGTCAGGTCGATCGGGTCCCAGATGGCATGGCCATAGATCACCACCGTCGCCGAGGTCACGACGACCGAGATCACGGAAAGCAAGGCCATCGGCAGAGGCAGTCCGATCGACTGGCCGATCACCTGGTCGCGCTGCGTGCGGGCGAAACGCGTGAAGTCGGGAATGTTGAGCGCGAGCGTCGCCCAGAAGCCGACCATCGCCGTGAGTCCCGGCCAGAAGGTGGCCCAGAACAGCCCTTCCTTCTTGCCGCCTGCTGCGAACTGCGACGGCGCCGACAGCATCGAGCCCAAACCGCCCGCCTTCGAAGTCGCCCACCACACGAGCGCGATGCACATCACGACCTTGATCGGCGCCGACCAGCTTTCGAGCCAGCGGATCGAATCCGTGCCGTGCCAGATGAAGTACAGCTGCAAGGCCCAGAACACGAGGAAGCACGCAAGCTGTCCGAACGAGATGTCGATGAGCGGCAGCGCGGCGCCGTGCAGCGCGTTGCCGGTGAGGATATTCAGCAGCGTGTAGATTGCGCTGCCGCCCAGCCAGGTCTGGATGCCGTACCAGCCGCACGCGACCACCGCGCGCAGCAGCGCGGGCAGCTTGGCGCCCTGCGTGCCGAACGACGAACGCACGAGCACGGCATAGGGAATGCCGTGCTTCGCCCCTGCATGGCCGATCAACAGCATCGGCGCCAGCACGATCAGGTTGCCGAGCAGCACGGTCAGCACCGCCTGCCACGGCGACATGCCCTGCTCCGTGAGTCCGGCCGCCAGCATGTACGACGCGATGTTCATCACCATGCCGACCCACAACGCCGCGAAGTGATACCACTTCCACGTTCGCTGCGCGGGGCCGGTGGGCGCGAGATCGTCGTTGTACAGGCTGCTGGCCTCGACGTCGTGCGCTGTCTGCTTCATCGGATGCACTCCGGTTGATGTGACCAAGAAACGATGGATATGGAACGCAAGGTCCCGCTCAGGCTGCCTTCACGGACTCCTCCTCGGTCACGCGCGCCGGATTGTTCGGGTGCGTGGTCCAGTTCGCGTACTCGCCGGCATCGACGCGTTCCATCGTGATGCACTGCTCCACCGGGCACACATGCATGCACAGGTTGCAGCCGACGCATTCCGCATCGACCACTTCGAAATGACGCTTGCCGTCCTTCTGCGCAAGAATGGCCTGATGCGACGTGTCATCGCACGCGATATGACACAGCCCGCACTGAATGCACTTGTCCTGGTCGATGCGCGCCTTGATGTCGTACTTGAGGTTGAGGTATTTCCAGTCGGTGACGTTGGGCACGGCGCGGCCGCGAATGTCGTCGAGTGTCGCGTAGCCTTTTTCGTCCATCCAGTTCGAGAGGCCATCCGCGAGATCGCTGACGATGCGAAAGCCGTAGTGCATCGCCGCCGTGCAGACCTGCACGCTGCCCGCGCCCAGCACCATGAACTCCGCCGCATCGCGCCATGATGAGATACCGCCGATGCCCGAGATCGGCAGGTTCGGCGTCTCCGGATCACGGGCGATCTCCGCCACCATGTTCAGCGCAATCGGCTTCACGGCCGGGCCGCAATAGCCGCCGTGCGTGCCGCGGCCATCGACGGTGGGCATCGGCGCCATCTGGTCGAGATCGACGGCCACGATCGAGTTGATCGTGTTGATCAGCGACACGCCGTCCGCGCCGCCCTTGAACGCAGCGCGCGAGCCCATGCGAATGTCGCTGATGTTGGGCGTCAGCTTGACGAGGCACGGCAGCTTCGTGCCTTCCTTCACCCAGCGCGTGACCATCTCCACGTATTCGGGCACCTGTCCCACGGCCGCGCCCATGCCGCGCTCGCTCATGCCGTGTGGACAGCCGAAGTTCAGTTCGACCGCATCGGCGCCGGTGTCCTCGACCTGCGTCAGGATCCACTTCCAGTCGCGCTCGTTGCACGGCACCATCAGCGACACGATCAGCGCGCGGTCGGGCCAGTCGCGCTTCACCTGTTCGATCTCGCGCAGATTGATGTCGAGCGGCCGATCCGTGATCAGCTCGATGTTGTTCAGCCCGGCGATACGCTGGCCGTTCCATTGCACCGCACCGTAGCGCGAGCTCACGTTGACGACGTGCGGATCCAGTCCCAGCGTCTTCCAGACCACGCCGCCCCAGCCCGCCTCGAACGCGCGGTTGACGTTATAGGCTTTGTCTGTGGGCGGCGCGGAGGCCAGCCAGAAGGGATTCGGCGAAGTGATGCCGGCGATGTTGCAAGTCAGGTCAGCCATGTTCGTTGGATTCCTTCCAGGGGTTCACGCAGCCTTGATGGCGGTCAGTTCGAACGAGGCATCGATGGACGCCGCCGCGAGCTTGCCGTCCTGCACGGCCTGCACCGTGAGATCGAGTCCTTCATGGGTCGCGCAATCGCCGCCCGCCCAGACCTTCGCGAGGGTCGTCTGACGGTTCTCGTCCGTGACGATGCGGCCGCTGTCCAGCGTCAGCAGTTCGCGCGCAACGCCCACCGGCACGAGCGTCTGACCGATCGCCTTCAACACCATGTCGGCTTCGATCACGAAGCGCTCCGCGTCGCGCTCGAACTCCACGCCGGTGACCTGCCCGTCCACGCCGATCAACCGTACGGGCTTCGCATGCGTGACGATTCCGACGCCGTTGGTCTGCGCGAACTCGCGCTCCGCCCACGTCGCGCTCATGTTCTCGACGCCGCGCCGATAGGCCATCGTCACGTTCGTCGCGCCGAGCTTGCGGCTCTGCACGCAGGCGTCCACGGCCGTATTGCCGCCGCCGATCACGACCACACGCCGCCCGACCGGCACGCTCGCGAGGTCATCGGCCTGACGTACCTGCTCGATGAAATCCACCGCGTTCATCACGCCGCCGAGCGTCTCGCCATCCAGCGCCAGTTCGCGCACGCCAGCGAGCCCGAAGCCAAGGAACACCGCGTCGTATTGCGTGCGCAGTTCGTCTAGCGTGACATCGCGGCCGAGCGCCATGCCCGTCCTGATCTCGATGCCGCCAATCGAATGCAGCCATTCGATCTCGCGTTGCGCATAGTCCTCGACAGTCTTGTATGCCGCGATGCCGTATTCGTTGAGGCCGCCCGGTTTGGCGCGGGCATCGAAGATCACCGCGCGATGTCCCGAGAGCGCGAGCCGGTACGCGCACGCAAGTCCCGCCGGACCCGCGCCGACGACCGCCACGCGCCGGCCCGTCTCCGGCGCGCGCGAGAACAAGGGCTCGCCCCGGGCCATGGCGCGGTCGGTCGCGTGACGCTGCAATGCGCCGATCGCCACCGGTTTGTCGCCCGGATGATTGCGCACGCAACTACCTTCGCAAAGAATCTCCGTCGGGCAGACTCGCGCGCACATGCCGCCGAGCGGATTGGCCGAGAGAATATCGACAGCCGCGCCCTTCAGGTTGCCGTTGCCGATCTTGCGGATGAAGCCGGGAATGTCGATTTGCGTGGGACACGCCTGGATGCACGGCGCGTCGTAGCAATAGAAGCAGCGGCTCGCGGCGGCGGCCGCGGCGGTGGCGTCGAGCAAGGGCGCGACATCCGCGAATTCGCAGGCGAGTTGATCCGGCGCGAGGCGTCCGGTCGCGATGTCGCCGATGGCTTTCATGGTCATACACGATCCTCGATGAAGGCGTGACGGTGCCTTCCGTCCGCGTGTGGGGTCGCGGACGGATTGAAGGTGCAAACGAAAAGGCGTTGCTTAAGCGGCGGGTTCCGAAGCGCGTTCGAGCATCGCGTGCAAGAGGACGTTGGCGCCCGCCTCGATCCACTCCTGCGTCGCGTCTTCGATTTCGTTATGACTGATGCCGTCCACGCATGGCACGAACACCATCGATGTCGGTGCGACCCGCGCGAGATAGCACGCGTCGTGGCCCGCGCCCGACACCATGTCGCGATGCGAGTAGCCGAAGCGCTGCGCCGCCGCGCGCACGGACGCGACACATGCGGCATCGAACTTGACGGGTTCGTAGTAGAAGATCTGTTCGAGCTCGGTCTGCAAGCCGATCTCGCCCGCAATGCGCTCGACGCCTTCGCGCAGCGCGGCATCCATACGGGCGAGCACGGCGTCCTCGGGATGACGGAAGTCCACCGTGAAGGACACGCGGCCCGGAATCACATTGCGTGAATTCGGATGCACCTGCAGCATGCCGACCGTTGCGCAGGCAAGCGGCGCGTGATCGAGGCCGATGCGGTTCACCAGATCCACCACGCGCGCGGCGCCGAGCAAGGCGTCCTTGCGGCGCGGCATCGGCGTGGGGCCCGCGTGCGCTTCCTGGCCGGTCAGCGTGATCTCATACCAGCGCTGACCCTGCGCATCGGTCACGACGCCAATCGTCTTGTTCTCGGCTTCGAGTATCGGACCCTGCTCGATGTGCAGTTCGAAGGCCGCATGGAGCGGGCGGCCGCCGCATGGCTGATCGCCCGCATAGCCAATGCGCTTCAGTTCCTCGCCGATCGTCTTGCCCTCGACGTCCTTGCGCGACAGGCCATAGTCGAGCGTGAAGGCGCCCGCGAAGACGCCCGAGGCCACCATCGCCGGAGCGAAGCGCGAGCCTTCTTCATTGGTCCAGATGACGACTTCGATCGGATGCTCGGTCTCGATGCCGCGATCGTTCAGCGAGCGGATCACTTCCAGTCCGCCGAGCACGCCATAGATGCCGTCGAAGCGGCCGCCGGTGGGCTGCGAATCGGCGTGCGAGCCGGTCATCACGGGCAAGGCGTCGAGGTTGCGGCCGGCGCGCCGCATGAACACGTTGCCCATTTGGTCGACGCTCACTGTGCAGCCCGCTTCCTTCGCCCAGGACACGATGAGATCGCGGCCTTCGCGGTCGAGGTCGGTCAGCGCCAGGCGGCACACGCCGCCTTTGGGCGTGGCGCCGATCTTCGCCATCGTCATGAGACTGTTCCACAGTCTCTCGCCGTTGACCTTGATGGATGTGTCGAGACCAGCCTCTCCGAGTGAATCCGTGACAGCGTTCATGCGACGCGCTCCTTACTATCGGCCTTCGTCTGTGGGGACCCGCGCTCGTGCATGCCGCACAGAGGCGGTGCACGAGTCTGTTCTGCGATGCATGCTGCAAGCGATGTGCTTCTTCTCGATGAGAGCACTGATCGAATCCTGTCCGGTTGGACAGGTTGTAGCCGATTAAAATAAGCAAATCAACGTCTTTCGTGTGCGGGCGCACTAAGCGATTTGCATGCCATTGCTGTGCAGCATCGATGTGGCGTGGCTTGGGCTGCACTTTCGTCGCGATGCAGCGCGGCGTGCATGAACGGCGCAATTGAGGCACGATGCGGCACACACGAGCTCGACAATCGACGATGAGACACGACGACGCGGCAAACGGCATCACCGGAAGCGAGGTCGAAGCGCCACCCTTGCGGCGGCGCAAGGCGCAGATTCGCGAGAGCAACGAGGCGCAGTTGCTGGCCTGCGCCGAAGAGGTGTTCGCGGAGAAAGGACTCGAAGGCGCGAGCACCGCGATGATCGCCGAGCGCGCCGGTCTGCCCAAGGCCAACCTGCATTACTACTTCCCGACCAAGCTGGCGTTGTACCGGCGCGTGCTCGAAGACCTGTTCGAAGACTGGCATCGTGCGGCGGATACCTTCGAGTGCAGCGATGATCCGGTGGAAGCCATTGGCGGCTATGTGCGCGCCAAGATGGAGCTGTCGCGCCGCAGACCGCTCGGCTCGAAGGTGTGGGCGAGCGAGATCATTCACGGCGCGCATCACATGCAGGACATTCTCAACGAGCGCGTGAAGCCATGGCTCGAGACGCGGGTGAAGGTGATCGATGGCTGGGTCGCGCGCGGCCTGCTCGCGCCGGTCGAGGCGGACACCTTCATGTTCATGATCTGGGCCATCACCCAGCATTACGCCGACTTCGATGCGCAGATCCGCGCGCTCAAAGGCAAGCGTGCGCTGACGCGCAAGGCCTTCGACGAGCAGACCGAGGAAGTGGTCAGGCTCGTGATCCGCGCGTGTGGCGCGGTGTCGCCTCGGGATGGGGAAGAACGCGAGACGTAAAAAAACGCCGGTCGCTTGGTAGCGGCCGGCGTTTCGGTACTGCCTGATGCTTGATGCTTGATGCTTGCTACGTCTTGCGGTACTGCTCGATGCTCAACTACGCGCTGCGGTGATGCTTCACTGCTTACTGCATTTCTCGCAAGTACTGCTGGTCTTGCCACTGCTCTTGCTTTCTGAGACTGCAACTGCAACGTCAACTGCTGCTTCACCTTCAACTGCCACTTCATTTAGCACTTCACCTGCCACATCAACTGCACCTGCTCTTCAATGCTGCTTTCCCGGCGCATCGGCCGGGTCAAATCAGTGACCGAAGTAGACCGAGTTGCGATCCGACATCGACACATTGGCGCGTGCTGCGCCGGATTGCGACGAACCGGCAGTCGAAGCGCCGTAAGCCGACTGACCGTCTTGAGCGTTCACACGGGCTTGTGCTGCCTGCAGTTCCTGCGGATAGTTCACGCGGTCTTGCGACGGGTTGTAGCCGGCCTTTTCCAGTTGAACCAGTTCGGCGCGGACTTGAGCGCGGGTCACCGGCGCATTGCTTTGTGCGAACGCGAAGCTCGGAGCAGCAAGAGCAGTGGCGATGACGAGTGCGGGAACGAATGCCTTGATCATGATGAACCTCCAGATTGTCTTGTTTTGAAATCGAAACCGAATCGGAAGCTAATTAAGTCGTTTCTGATTTCGTTTCGCTTGAAGACAGTGTAGGAGGCATGCAACCTAGTGGAAACCCCGATTTCAATGAAACATATTTGTTCTGATTGCAATAATGCGTTTTGAAGGATGAAACGGCTGGCAACGCCGACGCCTTGCGAATCCGCTTTATGCGGCTGATTTAATTGCGTTTTTTATGTCCGCAGGCGCTGCCGGAGGGTCATTGCGCAACCACTGCGTCAAAACGTCATTGCGCATTGGCCAGCCAATGGCCATCTTCCTGACAGCTTCAGCCAACCGTCACACAGTCCCGATTCAGCTCGATACCGACGTGCAACCAACCCGCATCGTCCTCGGCGCTACACGCCGCCGGCTGATCGAGCCGCAGCGTATCGCCTGCATGAAGCGTGAGCCGAGCGCCATCGGCAAGCTCGATCTCGATCTGCCCACTCACGCAAAAAACAAACGTGACGTCGAGCGTACAAGGAATCGCATGCGCGCCACGCCGTGCCTCGACCGTCGCGCGCGCAAGATCGCGACGCACCATCACGTTGAAATCGCGCGTAGGACCATTGATGAGCGTCGCGTGAATCGCCGTCTCGCCCGCAAAGCGCGCCAGGGCCAGCGGCCGGTCGAGCACATGCATTGCACCGCCTGCTTCCGCGAGCCGCATGCCTGCGCCATCGAGCAGCACGAGTACCCGATCGACGCCCGCAAACGACGAGAACGCGCCCTCCAGCGCCACGTCCGCGAGCGAAAGACGCCATGCGAATCCATCCAGCGACGCACCCTTCGGCCCCGTCGCAATTTCCCGCGTCATACCGCCGCCGTTCTTCCAGGGCTGCGGCACGAGCGAAGCTGCACGAATCATCATGATTCAGAAGTGTCCGGTGAACTGATAGCGGTCGCCCGGATGCCAGAGGTTGGCCACGGACGCCACCGCGTCGCGCGACCAGGTGCGCCGGTGCAGCAGCAGACAGGGCGCGTGCTCTTTCATCGCGAGCGCAAGGCGAATGTCCGCCGACGGCACCGACGCCTCGATGCGATACTCCACGCGCTGCAACGGCGCTGCGCTCATCAGGTACTGGTTAGGCGTGATCGTCGTGAAATCCTGACGCGCGTATTCCGGCGCGAGCACCGGATTCACATACCGTTCTTCGAGTTGCACGGGCTCGTCATTTTCGAGATGCAGCACGCGCGAATGAAACACTGGGCTGCCGAGCGCAAGCTGCATTTCGGCGGCCAGCTGCTCGTCGACGATGGATGCCCCCAGATGCAGCACCTGCGCGCGGTACGCATGCCCGCGTGCGGCAATCTCATCCGAGATGCTGCGAATCTCCACGAGCGTCGACGCATATTTCGGCTGCGCGACGAAGGTGCCCGCGCCCTGCACGCGCGTCAGGATTTGCTCGGCGGTCAGCTCGCGCAGCGCGCGGTTGACGGTCATGCGCGCCACCTTGAACTCCCGCGCGAGTTCATTCTCGGACGGCACCTGATCGCCTTCGCGCCACTCGCCCACGTGAATGCGCCGGAGAATGTAGTCCTTGATCTCCTGATACGCAGGCGTGCTCATGCGCCCTGTTCCGACGCGAACGCAAACGGACTGTGCCGTGCAATCGCGCCTTGCTGCACGAGCGTGGCGATCGCCGCGATGTCCGGCGCGAAGTAACGGTCGAGATCGTAATGCGGCACGTGCGCACGCAAGGTCTCCATGACTTCGAGCAACAGCGCGCTGGTGCGATGCGGCGCGCGCAAGTCAACGCCCTGCGCCGCGGCCAGCAGTTCGATGGCCAGGATGTTGGCCGTGTTGCTGGCGATATCGCCGAGCTTGCGCGCCGCGAAGGTGGCCATCGAGACGTGGTCTTCCTGGTTGGCGGAGGTCGGCAGCGAATCGACCGAGGCCGGGTGCGCCAGCGTCTTGTTCTCCGACGCCAGCGCCGCCGCCGTCACATGCGCGATCATGAAGCCCGAGTTGACGCCGCCGTCGCGCACCAGGAACGGCGGCAGCCCGGACAGCGTGGCGTCGATCAGCAGCGCGATGCGACGCTCCGCCAGCGCACCGATTTCAGCGGCGGCGAGCGCGAGATTGTCGGCGGCGAAAGCCACCGGCTCCGCGTGAAAGTTGCCGCCCGAGAGCACCTCGCCGGTGTCGGGGAAGATCAGCGGATTGTCCGAGACCGCATTCGACTCGATCAGCAGCACCTCGGCCGCATGCCGCATCTGGTCGAGGCACGCGCCCATCACCTGCGGCTGGCAGCGCAGGCTGTACGGGTCCTGCACCTTCTCGCAGTCCGCGTGCGACAGATTGATGCCCGAGCCCTTCAGCAGCGTTCGATACGCCGCCGCCGCGTCGATCTGCCCACGATGCCCGCGCAGTTCGTGAATGCGCGCATCGAACGGCACGACCGAACCCGCCGCCGCATCCACGGACAGCGCGCCCGCCACGAGTCCGGTGCGGAACAGGTCCTCGATCGCGAACAGGTTGTGCAGCGCGAGCGCCGCCGACGCCTGCGTGCCGTTGAGCAGCGCCAGACCTTCCTTCGCCTGCAGCGTCAGCGGCTTGAGACCGGCGGCCGCGAGACCCTCGGCGGACGGCGCCCGCTCGCCGCGGATCGTCACTTCGCCGAGTCCGAGCAGGACCGTCGACATATGGGCGAGCGGCGCGAGATCGCCCGATGCGCCCACCGAACCCTTCACCGGGATGACCGGCAGGACGTCGGCGTTGAACAGCGTGATGAGGGCTTCGATAACTTCGCGGCGGATCCCCGAATGACCGCGCCCCAAACTCGACAGCTTGAGCGCCATCAGGAGGCGCACGACGGGACGCGACATCGGCTCGCCGACGCCCACCGCATGCGACAGCACCAGATTTTTCTGCAGCAGTTCGAGCTGGTCGGCGGGGATATGCGTGTTGGCGAGCCTGCCGAAGCCCGTATTGATGCCATAGGCCGGCTCGCCCTTCGCGGCGATCGCGGCGACGGCGCGCGCGCTGGCATCGATGGCGCCAAAGCTTGCGGGGTCGAGCTGGAGCGTGTCCGAGCCGCGCGCGATGCGGCGCAATTGCGGCAAGGTCAACTGGCCGGGCGTGAGCATCATCATGATTCGTCCTGTCTATACAAGTTGGGCTCAAGTCTAAACGCAGCGCAAGCCCGAGACAAGGTCGAAACACGGTACATGCGGGATTCCACCCATCCTCGAACAGACAGAATCCACATGTTGTCTATACATTTTGGTTTTTACTTACAGGATTTTTTCCATGACGTACTGGATGAAGCGCTGTTCCCGCACGACCACCGCACGCGCCAGCAGCATCGTGAAGCCGCAATACTCGAAGAACGGCTTTGCCGTGACGCTGGCATACGTGTGCAGACAGGTGATGCCGCGCTCGCCTGCCTCGGCCTCGATACGCGCGAGCAGCGAGGTGCCGACGCTTTTGCGCTGATATTTCGGATGGACGAACATCATGTCGATCAGGCCGTTGCTTTCCAGATCCGCGAATCCGGCGATGTCGCCGTCGACCAGAGCGACCCAGGTCGGCCGGGTCGCGCGGGCGAGTTCCCATTCGTCGCGATCGACTTGCGCCCACGCGTCGATCTGAGCCTGGTTGTAATCGGCCGAAGCGGTTTCGCGGATCGCGTGCTGAAACAGTTCGATCACGGCGTCGAGATCGCTGGGCTGATAGGGTCTGACTTCGATGAGCGGAAATCCTGCCATGCCTTCACCTTCCTGCTTTCAAGAGTAAAAAAGTTGAGTCAACTGGGTTCTGCCGACGCGCAAAACGCGGCGCGCAAACGTTTGGCTTGCTGCGCGCGAGCGCGCGGGGACTGTTCTGAAAAACCTTGTGTCAGGCCGCGACCGCGACCGTTGCGATGCCGAGTGCGGTCATGAGCAGCGAGGCGCCCACGTGCAGGGCGATCTCGGTGAACGCCCAGCCGAGCCGTCCTTGCTGGAGATGCGCAACGACTTCGGCGGAAAACGTCGAGAACGTCGAGAGCCCGCCCATCAGCCCGGTGATGATGAAGAGCCGCCACTCCACCGGGATATCGGGAAAGCGCGCGAACACCGCGACCGCCACGCCGATGATGTAGCCCGCGATGACGTTGGCCGCGAACGTGCCGAGCGGCAGATTCGGAAAGACGGCGTTGAGACGCAGGCCCAGGACCCACCTGAGCAGCGACCCGAGGCCGCCGCCGATACCCACAGCGATGATCGACAGATACATGTCAGTGTTGAAGCGCTTCGATGTTATTGAGATAGTGCGTCGGGTGCACGGGAGCGGACTCACGCCATGCCGGCAAGCCGCCCGATCAGCGCGTCGCGGCTCGGCTCGACGATCCATCCGTCACGGTGCCGCAAGTGCGCGGCCCAGGTGCCGTCGCGCCGCTGTTCCCACGAGCCGGCCTCGAGGCCGTCGATGAACAGCGAACCGCGCGCCGCGACCTGCGGCGCGGCGGGATCGAGTGTTTCGTCGTCATTGTGTTCGAGCTTCACGTCGTGCATGAGGGTCGCCTTCGGCGTGCGTCAAGATTAGGCCAGTCTCGCGGCGGGCTCCATTCTAGCCATAGACGACCCGATCCGTTAAGGCGCTTAACGTAACATGAAGGACATTGCCGAAAGGCAATTTAATGTGCGCACCACATGTTCGATGCAGGGCGCATCGAAGGCGAGCGTGACGGCATCGATGCGTTCGAGCGCGGGCCACTGGCAGAAGAGATCCGCGTATGCGCTGCTCTGCGCGCGCAGTTCGCAGCGATGCGCGGCGCGCACAAGCTTAGGCATCCGATCGAGCGAGGCCGCGCCTTCGATGGTCTCGCGCGCCGCGAGCTGGATCGCTTCGCAGGCGGCCGATGGCGTTTCGGTCACGCCGCTCGAATAGCCGTGCGCGGTCTTGACGCACAGGAAGCGCGCGCCGGGAAACACGGGCAACGTCTCGGCGCCGAACACATCGTCGCCGGTGAGTAGCGCGACGCGCGCGCCGTGCTCCTCGGCGAGCCTGCCATACAGGCCTGCTTCGCCGGTTTCCTCGCCGTCGAGCGTGACGCGCGCGAACGCCGCGCTGTTGATGGTGTGCGCGAGAATGCCGCGGCTTTGCGCACGCGCGTGATAGCCGATCATGAACACCACGTCGGGCGTGGCTTCGAGCCCTGCCATCATGCCGAGCGTACGCGGCTTGCCGAGCACGAGACGCACGCGCGGATCGAACAGGTCGGGCAGCAGATTGCGAAAGCCGCCATGCGAATCGTTGATCCAGACCTGTGTCGCGCCGCCTTCAAACGCGCCGAGCGCGGCCGCGTTGGCCTCGTTCGACATCCAGCGACGCGCCCGCTCGTACTCGGCGTTGCCGGCGCGCACCTGCTCCGGATGGAACACGCCCGCGATGCCTTCGATATCCGTCGAGATGAGTACTTTCATGATCGCGTTTGCAATGCGTCGTTGAGCGAGACACGCCGATGGCCATCGCGCCCGATTACCGTCTGCGCGCTGAACAGCGCATCGAGAATGGCCTGTTCGATGCTGTCGGCGGCGGCCTGGAATAGCGGGTCGAGTGTGGCGTCGGCGAGCAGCGGTGGCACGTTCACGTAAGCGGCATCGTGCGGCACGGTGTAGGCCGTCGAGAAGGCCAGCGCGATATCGCCGCTGCCGTGGCCATAGACCGAACCGGTGCGCGCGAGGCCCGCTGCCGCGCGTTGCGCGAGCCGCCGCAACTGGCGCGCATCGAGCGGCGCGTCGGTCGCGATGAGCATGATGATCGAGCCATGCTCCGGCTGCGCTTGCGATGCGCCTTGCAACTCGCGGCCGAGCGCCACACCGTCGATGGTCAGTTGCGGCAGCCGGCCGAAGTTGGCGAGCACGAGCGCGCCGGTCGTGTAATCGGACGCACCGGCGCGCGCCATACGCGACGCCGTGCCGATACCACCCTTCAGCTCGAAGCACGACATGCCGCGCCCCGCGCCTACTGCGCCGCGTTCGAACGTATCGCTGCACGTATCGAGCGCGTGCTTGTAATGCGCCTCTTCCACCGCAAGCGCCTGCATATCGTTGAGATAGCCGTCGTTGCATTCGAGCACGAGCGGATTGACGCTCGGCTCCTCGCGCCCGATGCGCGGATTCGCGTGGATCGCCGCACGAATCTGCGCATTCGCCACCGTGCCGACGCCGAACGTGTTGGTCAGCGCGACGGGCGTTTCGAGCACGCCGAGTTCGTCCACCTGAATCAGCCCGACGCTCTTGCCGAAGCCATTGATGACGCAGGCCCCGGCAGGCGTCTTCGCGCGATACGGATCGCCCGGATGGGTACGCAACACGGTCACGCCGGTCTGGATTGCGCCCTGGTCGAGCGTGCAATGCCCGACGCTCACGCCGGCAACGTCCGCCATGCTGCCGCGCGCGCCCGCCTGCAACAGGCCGATATGCGGTGCCTGTATCATGGCCGGTCGAGCTTCGGATCGAGCGCGTCGCGCAGGCCGTCGCCGAGCAAGTTGAAGGCGAGCACCGTGAAGAAGATGGCCAGGCTCGGGAAGATCGCGACGTGCGGCGCCATGGCCATGTCGGCGCGTGCTTCGTTGAGCATCGCGCCCCACTCGGGGGTGGGCGGCTGCGCGCCGAGACCGAGGAACGACAGGCTCGCGGCCGTGATGATCGACGTGCCGATGCGCATCGTGAAGTACACGACCACCGATGAAATCGTGCCCGGCAGGATGTGCCGCGCGAGAATCGTCCAGTCCGATGCGCCGATGCTCCGTGCCGCTTCGATATAAGTCAGATGCTTGAGCGCGAGCGTGTTGCCGCGCACCAGCCGCGCGAACGCGGGAATACTGAAGATCGCGACCGCGCAGACCACATTGACCATGCCGTTGCCGAGAATCGCGACGACGCCGATGGCCAGCAAAATGCCTGGAAACGCGAACAGCACGTCGGCGACGCGCATCACGATGCGGTCCCACCAGCCTTCGTAATAACCGGCGAGCAGCCCGAAGAAAGTGCCGATCACCGCGCCGATCACCACCGACAGCAAGCCCGCCGTCAGCGAGATACGACTGCCGACGAGGATGCGGCTCAGGATGTCGCGGCCGAGCGAATCGACGCCGAGCCAATGCGCCGCCGAAGGACCCGCATTGAGCGCGTCGTAGTCGAAGTAGTTCTCCGGATCGTAAGGCGCGATATACGGCGCGATGATCGCGATCACGACCAGCAGCAGCACGAACCCGGCCGCGATCAGTGCAACATGCTGCCGCTTGAACTTGCGCCAGAATTCGCGCCACGGCGTGCGGATCTCCTGCGCGGCATTCACTGCGCTTTCTGCGGTCGCGCTCATGCGGTCCTCACTTGACTTACTTGAAACGGATGGTCGGGTTGATGACGGCGTACAGCACGTCCACGACCAGATTGATCACGATGAATTCGAGCGAAAACAGCAGCACTTCGGCCTGGATGACCGGGTAGTCGCGCATCTCCACAGCATCCACCAGCAGCCGTCCGAGGCCCGGCCAGTTGAACACCTTCTCGACCACGATCGAGCCGCCGAGCAGGAAACCGAATTGCAGGCCCATCATCGTGACCACCGGGATCATCGCGTTGCGCAGGCAGTGCTTGACGATCACCATCGGCTCGTGGACGCCCTTCGCGCGCGCGGTGCGCACGAAATCCTCGCCCAGCACCTCGACGAAGGACGCGCGTGTGAAGCGCGCCATCACCGCCGCGACGGCCGCGCCCAGCGTGATGGACGGCAGCACGTAGCCCTTCCAGGTGCCGTCGCCGACAATCGGCAGCCAGCCGAGCTTCACCGAGAAAATCTCGATCAGCAACATGCCGAGCGCAAACGCCGGAAACGAGATGCCCGAGACGGCGAGCGTCATGCCGAGCCGGTCCGGCCAGCGATTGCGCCACACCGCCGAGACAATCCCGATCGCCATGCCGAAGATCACCGCCCACACCATGCTTGCAAGCGTGAGCCAGAGCGTCGGCATGAAGCGCTCGGCGATTTCCGTCGAGACCGGCCGCTTGCTGCGCGTCGAGGTGCCGAAGTCGAACTGCACGATCTTGCCGAAGAAGCTCACCAGTTGTTGCGGCAGCGGCTTGTCGAGACCGAGATCGGCGCGCACCAGCGCAACGGTCTGCGCGTCGGCTTCGGGGCCGGCGGCGAGACGCGCCGGATCGCCTGGCAGCATGTGCACGAAAAAGAACACCAGCACCGCGACGATGACGAGCGTCGGCAGCAGGCCGAACAGACGCTTGACGAGGAAAGTGAGCATCGTGTTGAGTCAGAGAGCGGCCGGGCGGCGAAGCCCGGCCACGGGCCATTACTTGATCGCGATCTCGTCGAAACTGAACGAGCCGTCAGGCATCACGTACGCGCCGGACAGACGCTTGCTGTGCGCATACACGACCTTTTCCGTGACGAGGAAGATCCACGGCGCATCGGTCCAGATCTGCTTCTGCGCGTCGGCGTAGAGCTTCGCCTTCTCGCCGCGGTCGGTCGTGGCGAGCGCTTTCGCGAGATCGTCGTCCACCTTGTCGTTCTTGTAGTACGCGGTGTTGAAGAGCTTCGGCGGGAACGACGAGCCGCCGAGCAGCGGCGAAATGGCCCAGTCCGCTTCGCCCGTCGACGACGACCAGCCGATGTACAGCATGCGCACCGGCGCAGTTTTCGGATCGGGCGCGCTCTCGACGCGCTGCACGCGCTGCCCTGCTTCGAGCGCTTCGACCGTCGTCTTCACGCCCACTTGCGCGAGCTGCTGCTGCACGAACTGGATGATCTTCTGCGCGGTCGTGTGGTTATAGCCGGACCAGAGCGTGGTTTCGAATCCGTTCGGATAGCCCGCTTCCTTCAGCAGTTCGCGCGCCTTCGCCGGATCGTATTTCCAGGGGCCGAGCTTGGTCGCATACTCGACGCCCGGCGGCACCACGCCTTCGGCCGGCACCGCGTAGCCCGCGAACGCGACCTTCACGAGCGCTTCCTTGTTGATGGCGTAGTTGAGCGCTTCGCGCACCTTCGGATTGTCGAACGGCTTCTGCAGCACGTTCATGCTGACATAGCGCTGAATGATCGACGGCGCCGCGACCAGGTCCACCTTCGGGCTCGACTTGAGCGTGGCGGCCTGTTCGAACGGAATCGAGAACGCGAAGTCCGCTTCCCCGGTCTGCATCAGCGCGGCGCGGGTGTTGTTGTCCACCACCGGCTTCCAGTCGATCATGTCAATCTTCGGCAAGCCCTTCTTCCAGTAACCGGCGAACTTCTTCACCTTCAGGTCGTCGGTCTGCTTCCATTCGACGAACTCGAACGGCCCCGTGCCGACCGGGTGGAACGCAATCTCCTTGCCGTACTTCTTGAGCGCGGTCGGCGAGATCATCACCGCCGACGGATGCGCCAGCACGTTGATGAACGCCGAGAACGGAATCTTCAGCGTGATCTTCACCGTGTACGGATCGATCACTTCGGTCTTCTCGATCTTGTTGAACAGGTTGTAGCGCTTGAGCTTGTTGTCCGGATTCGTGACCCGGTCGAACACGGCTTTCACCGCGTCCGCGTTGAAGTCGGTGCCGTCGTGGAACTTCACGTCCTTACGCAGATGGATCGTGTAGACCTTTGCATCCGGGCTTGCCTCGTAGCTGGTGGCGAGCACGGGCTGGATCTTCATGTCCTTGTCGAAGCCGAACAGCCCCTGGTAGAAGGACTTCGCCACCGCTTGCGAGAGCGTGTCGTTGGCGTCGTAGGGATCCATCGTCGTGAAGGTCGAGGCGACGGCCATCACGGCGGTGCTTTGCGCATGCGCCGCCGTGACCGGGCCGAGCGCGGCGAGCGTCGCGAAGGCGCCGGCTGCGATCAGCGCGCGCAACGAATGAGGACGAGAGGACGGCATCGGTTGACTCCTTGTTGAAGTGCTTTTAGTAAGCGCCGCCCACGTGATGCTCGGCGACAAAGTGGTCTGGTCCGACCGCAACCAGTTTCGCGACTACGGGTTCGTCCCCGAGCGCGCGGATCGGGCTCGGGATTTCATCGGCGGCAAGCATGCGCTGCGCATGGCGGCGCGCGGGATCCGCGACCGGCACCGCGCTCATCAGCTTTCTCGTGTACGGATGACGCGGCGCCTCGAACACGGCGGCGCGCGGCCCGATCTCGACGATCTGTCCCAGGTACATCACCGCCACGCGATGACTCACGCGTTCGACCACGGCCATGTCGTGCGAGATGAACAGATACGCGACGCCCAGTTCCCGTTGCAGGTCGAGCATCAGATTGACGATCTGCGCGCGCACGGAGACATCGAGCGCGGAGACGGATTCGTCAGCGATCACGACCTTCGGATTCAGCGCCAGCGCGCGTGCAATGGCGATGCGTTGCCGCTGTCCGCCGGAGAATTCATGCGGATAGCGCTGCGCGGCTTCCGGCGGCAAGCCGACCTTGTCGAGCAGCCAGTCGACTCGCGCCTGCGCTTCGCGGCCGCTCGCGACGCCATGCACCAGCAGCGGCTCCATCACCGAAAAACCTACGGTCAGGCGCGGATTGAGCGAAGCGAACGGGTCCTGGAAGATGAACTGGATATTGCGCCGCAGCGTCTGAAGCGCATGGCCATGCAGCGTGCTGATGTCGCGTCCATCGAACTCGATGGAACCGCTCTGGCTTTCCACCAGCCTCAGCAGCGAGCGCCCGGTGGTCGACTTGCCGCAGCCCGACTCGCCGACAAGCGCGAGCGTCTCGCCCGGACGCAGGTCGAAGCTCACGCGCTCCACCGCATGCACGGCCGCCGTCGTGCGGCCGAACAGGCCGGTCTTTACTGGAAAGCGCGTGACCAGGTCGCGCACGCGCAGGATCGGCGGCGCGGTTTGATCGACGGCGGGTTGCGTTTCGTGTTCCACCGCCGCCGAAGGACGCAGCGCGCTGGCATCGTCGGGCGCGGCTTCCACTGGCGCGACTTCGAGGATCGGGAACTTCGCGGGACGGTCGGTGCCGTGCATCGCGCCCAGCGTGGGCACGGCGGCCAGCAATGCCTTCGTGTACGGATGCTGCGGCGCGTGGAACAACTGGTCCGAACCGGCCTCCTCCACCTTCTCGCCGCGATACATCACCAGCACGCGATCCGCCACTTCGGCCACCACGCCCATGTCGTGCGTGATGAAGACCACGCCCATGTTCATCTCGTCCTGCAAGCCGCGCACGAGTTGCAGGATCTGCGCCTGGATCGTCACGTCGAGCGCGGTGGTCGGCTCGTCGGCGATCAGCAACGCCGGCTTGCACGACAGCGCCATCGCGATCATCACGCGCTGGCGCATGCCGCCCGACAACTGGTGCGGATAGCGCGAAAACACCCGTTTCGATTCGGGAATGCGCACGAGATCGAGCAGGCGCAGCGCCTCCGCCCGCGCTTCGCCGCGGCTCTTGCCCTGATGCAGCGCAATGGCTTCCGCAATCTGGTCGCCGACCGTGAAGACCGGATTGAGCGAGGTCATCGGCTCCTGGAAGATCATCGCGATGTCGGCGCCGCGCACGCCGCGCATCGTCGCCGACGAAGCCTTCGCGAGATCCAGCACCTGGCCGTTGCGCCGCCTGAAGTCGATGCGGCCCGCCGTGATCCGGCCGCCGCCATGCTCGACGAGCCGCATCAGCGCAAGCGACGTCACCGACTTGCCCGAACCCGACTCGCCGACGATCGCCAGCGTCTCGCCGCGATCGACAGCAAACGACACCTTGCGCACCGCTTCGACCGTACGCGCACGCGAGCGGAACGAAACCGACAGATCACGCACGTCGATGACGCGTGAACCGGGCAGCGTGGTGGCCGTGTCGATCATCGGTAGATCGCCGTGACGGGCGCTTCACCCACGCGCGCGTAGCCGCGATACATGCCTTCGGTGTTGAACGGCAGCACGACGTTGCCGCGCGCATCGACGGCGACGAGACCGCCGCGTCCGTCGATGCGCGGCAACTTGTTCATCACGACATCGTGTGACGCTTCGTCGAGCGACACGCCGCGATATTCCATTTGCGCCGCCACGTCATAGGCCGCGAGCATGCGCATGAACATCTCGCCCGTGCCGGTGGTGGACACCGCGCAGGTGGCGTCGCTGGCGTAGCAGCCCGCGCCGATCAAGGGCGCATCGCCGACCCGGCCGGCCTGCTTGTTGGTGATGCCGCCCGTCGAGGTCGCCGCCGCGAGGTGACCGTGCGCATCGAGCGCGACCGCGCCGACCGTGCCGAACTTCTTCGTCGGATCGAGCGGATCGTCTTCGCCCGGCGCATCCGTGCTATCCGACGCACCCGCGAACGCAAAGGTCGCGGCGTCGTGATCGAGCATCGTGCGCGAGGTGCCGCGCGCCTTGAGCCATTGCTGATGACGCGCCTCGGTGTAGTAGTACGACGGCTCGACGAATTCCAGCCCCTGCGCCGCCGCGAACGCTTCCGCGCCCGCTGCCGTGAACATCACGTGATCGCTCACGTCGAGCACGCGGCGCGCGGCCAGCACCGGATTCTTCACGCGCGTCACGCAGCTGACCGCGCCGGCTTCGAGCGTCGCGCCGTCCATCACGGACGCATCGAGTTCATGCGTGCCCGCCGCCGTGAACACAGCGCCGTGGCCCGCGTTGAAGAGCGGACAGTCTTCGAGCAGGCGCACGGCCTCGGTGACCGCGTCGAGCGCGCTGCCGCCTTCGGCGAGCAGGCGCTGGGCCGCGCTCAATATCTCGTTGAGCGCGGCGTGATAGCGCGCTTCGGCGTCGGTGTTCATCGCGCTGCGCACGATGGTGCCTGCGCCGCCGTGAATGGCGATGACGGGGATGGCGTTCATGATTCGCGCGGTTCCGGTTGAAGGTGTCGCTTCTCAGTGGCAGGCCGGCTGGCCCGCAGCCCCGGCGCCTCGTTCGACGCCGACGGCGACGGCGACGGCGGCACCACGAGCCAGGGCAACACGAATTCGGTCAGACCCGATGCAGCCTCCACCGAGCGCTTCGCCCGGTGCGCGACTGCATCGCACAATGCTTCGATGACGGCCAGCACGGCCGTATCGCAATTCGCCGCAAGCCGCCGTTCGGCGCGGATCGCGAGCACCAGATCCGCCACTTGCGCCAGCGGCGAGGCGGCATGATCCGTCAGCGCAATCACGCGCAGACCGTGAGCACGCGCGCGGCGCGCCAGCGTGATGGTGTCGTCCACATAGCGCGGAAATGCAATCGCCACGAGCACGTCGCCGCGCGTGGCGGTGAACAGACGGCGCGCCGCGTGCGACGGCCCGCCCATCAGCGCCAGCGACTGCACGTTCGCGCAATACGGCGTGAGGCCGTGCTCCATCAATCCGGCCAGGAACGCGCTCGCGCCATAGCCCAGCACGAACACGCGCGGCGCGGCGAGCATGGCCTCGACGATTGCTTCGGCAGTCGCGGCATCGACCGAGGTTTGCGCCAGATGCAGATTCGCCGCCGCCTGCGCCAGCGACGCATCGAACACGTCGGCGGCGCTCGCCGGCTGTTCGAGCGCGGTCCGCAGCCGCTCGACCGGCGCGATGGTCGCCTCGAAGCCGCGCACCAGCGCCTCGCGGAACGCCGGATAGCCGGAGAAGCCAAGCGCACGCGCAAAGCGGTTCGCCGTCGCCACCGATGCACCCACTGCGCCCGCCAGTTCGTCGATCCGCATGGTCGCCGAACGGAACAGGTTGGCCAGCACGAAAGCCCCCATGCGCCGGTGAATCGGCGTCAGCGTCGGCATCGCCGCCGTGATGCGCGCGGCGATCAGATCGTCGGCACGGACCGTTGTCTGCATGTGAGCGGGGACTGACTGCGTTCGTGTCATGGAGCGCGCGAGTTCGTTGCCAGTAAGCGATGAAAGTATATTTACTCGAAAATCCCGCCAAAAAAAATTCATTTTCATCGCACTCGGGGTTTTCCGGGAGGCTTCGACGCCGCTCCGCAAGCGGCGCGCTTCGGCCGTGTCCGATGTCCCCGCCTCGCGCCTTCATGCACAATACGGGGCCAGACGCGCTGCAAGGCGTGCGCCCACCGGCCAACGACCCAGCATGAATTTCGACTTCCTTCCCGGCACGCTGCCGCAACAGATCGACGCCCATCCGTGGGCGCAGACCCTCGCGGGATTCATCGCGCTCGCGCTCATCGCGCTGTTCGTGCAATGGGTCGTGGCGCGCATCGTCCTGTATCTCGCGCACCGCTTGCTGGTGCTGGCCGGTCACGTGAAGTGGGACCAGGCGTTCATCCGCCGGCGCGCCTATCACCGGCTCTGGTACGCGGTGCCGTTCGCGACGGTTGCGCTCGGTATCGACGAAGTGCCGCACGTCGGACACTGGGCCACGATGATCGGCCGCGTGGCGCATGCCGGCGCGTGGATCTGCGCGTTTCTCGCCGCGGGCAGCGCGCTGTCCGCCTGGCAGGACGTCTACGCGGAAAGCAAGGAAGCGCAGACGCGCTCCATCAAGGGCTATATCCAGATCGGCAAGCTGGCGCTCGCGCTGGTGTGCGGCGTGCTCGTGCTGTCGATTCTCATCGACCGGTCGCCGCTCTGGATGCTGTCCGGCATCGGTGCGCTTTCTGCCGTGCTGTTGCTGGTGTTCAAGGACACGCTGCTGTCGCTGGTGGCGAGCACCCAGCTCACGTCGAACGACATGCTGCGCATCGGCGACTGGATCGAAATGCCGCAAGCGGCCGCGGACGGCTTTGTGAAGGACATCGCGCTGCACACGGTCAAAGTGCAGAACTGGGACAACACCGTAACGACGGTGCCGACCTACAAGCTCTTCTCGGAGAGCTACCGCAATTACCGGCACATGTTCGAATCGGGCGGGCGGCGCATCAAGCGCACCCTGCGCATCGACGCGCAATGCGTGCGCTTCCTGAGCGAAGAGGAAACCGCCCGGCTGATGCGCTTCCGCCTGCTGCACGACTATCTCGAGCAGAAGCAGACCGAAGTGGAACAGGCCAACCGCAATCTCGGCGAACTGGCGAACGAGCCGGCCAATCGCCGGCGGCTCACGAATATCGGGACATTCCGCGCTTATGGCCTCGCGTATCTGCAGCGGCATCCGGAGATCCGGCAAGACATGGCGATCATGGTGCGCATGATGGAGCCGGAGTCGCAGGGCATTCCGGTGGAGGTCTACTGCTTCACGGCAACGACCGCGTGGACGCAATACGAGCGCATCCAGGGCGACGTCTTCGACCATCTGCTGTCCATCCTTCCCGAGATGGGACTGCGGCTGTATCAGGCTCCTTCAGGCTCGGACTTCAATGGCATGGCCGGACGCCTGCGCGGCGAAATGCCGACGCTTTGAACGCGTGACGCCTTGCCCGATGCGCTTCCTCAGGGTCCGCCCTGAAAAAAGGATCAGGCAAGAATCCTCCAGTTTTGTGTATTCACGTTGACGTCTCCCGTCCGTACGATCTAACCATCGCCGATGCGCCCTTTTTCCGCAGCCTTGCAGCCGCGGTGGAGTCGTTTTTTCTCGCGCATCGCCATTCAATCGTCATCAAGGGGAAACTCAACGTGATCGATCGCGTTCATGCCATGCGTGTCTTTACGCGTGTCGTCGATACGAACAGTTTCACGCGCGCCGCCGAATCACTCGGCATGCCGCGCGCGAGTGTTTCGACGACCGTGCAACAACTCGAAGCGCTGGTCGGCGTGCAACTGCTTGCACGCACGACCCGGCGCCTGAATCTCACCGTCGACGGCGCGGCCTACTACGAGCGCAGCGCACAGATTCTCGCCGACATCGACGAACTCGAATCCGGTTTCGGTGCCGGCGAAGAACGCCTGCGCGGCCGGCTGCGGGTGGAAATGCCGGATACCGTCGCGACGTCCATCGTCGTGCCCGCGCTGCCCGAATTCCATGCGCGCTTTCCGCAGATCGAGCTTTCGCTCGGTATCGGCAATCGCAATGTGGATCTGGTCGGCAGCGGCGTGGATTGCAGCGTGCAACTGGGCGAACTGCCGGATTCCGGTCTGATCGCCCGGCGCCTGGGCGTGCTCGAACAAGTGACGTGCGCAAGCCCCGCTTATCTGGACAAGCATGGCGCGCCCGCGACGCTCGGCGATCTGGCGCAGCATGTCGCGGTGAACTGTGTGTCGGAGAAGACGGGCCGCCCCGCCGACTTCGATTTCGACGTGGACGGCGAGCCCGTCACGATGAAGATGCGCGGCTTCGTGCAGGTCGCTGACGAGCACGCGTATCTCGCGTGCGGCATCGAAGGGCTGGGGCTGATCCAGCCGCTGCGCATCGCGGCGCAGCCGTATCTGCGCTCGGGACAGTTGCACGAAGTGCTGCCGGATTTGAAGGCGCCGCCGCTGAAGGTATCAGTCGCGTTCCTGAAAAGCCGTCAGGCGACGCCGCGCGTCTCGGTGTTCGTCGACTGGCTGGCGACGCTGTTCGAGCGTTCGCAGCTGATCGATGACACGCTGACCAACCTGTATCGCTCGGCGCAGAGGCGTGGCGGTCCGCGGCGCGATCGTCCTGAAGAGGAGACCGCGGACGCTTGAAGACGTTGAACGTGGCGGAGGGTCAGCGCACCGGCGTGGCCGCGTTTGCGCCAACGACCGTATTCCACTTGCGCACTTCCCAGCGCGTCACGAGCCCGTTGGTCACATACGGATCGTTCGCCGCAAACGCCTCCGCCACCGCCGGCGATTCACTGTGAAACAGCAGCATGGCGCGGTCGGCGGGGGCGTCGAGCGCGCCCGCCAGCACGATCTCGCCGCGCTCGACAGCGGCCCACGCCAGCGCCAGATGCGCATCGCGAAACTCGGCGCGACGATCCAGATAATCCGCACACAGTTCGTAGATCAACAGGTGATGCATCGCCTTCTCCTGAAGTGAATCGGCAGGCCGCCGATTTAACCGATTCTGGCGCAATTTCAACGCGATGGTTTGCGTTACGGTGCAAGTGGCAATCAGACCCGTCCTATCCCTTTGAGAAACGGCTTCGCACATCATGAACCGAAGCCGCCGAGGACCGTCATGAGCTGCAATCAACCGCCCTGCAATACCTGTTTGAAGCCGGACTGCCGGAGGTGCCCGTGGACCTCGCCGTCCGATGGTGCAAAGCGTGCGCCCGAGCGACCCACCGCCACGCAAGTGTTCATCACGCTGACGGTGGAGCGGCGCGAGACGGGGCGCGCGTGGTCATCGTGGCTGCGCCAGTGCTCGCGGCGTGTGCTCGCCCTGTTTCGACGCTGAAGCACACGCCACCGCGGCTCAGTTCGGCTTGTCGAAATCGTTCTCCGCCCAGCGCTCGGCACTCGCCTTCGTCAGCTTGAATGCCGGCGAGACGCGCACATGCGCGAGCTGCGCGCCGAACGCGTCGAGCGCCTTCAGATTGGCGTAGGGATCGTCTTCATCGGGCACGATCTCCAGCGTCACGGTGATCTCCTCGCCGTTCACTTCGATCGTGAGATTCTTGTGCAGCATCGCATGCCGCTGCTGTTCGTGGCGGCGCAGCACTTCCGATGCCGTCTTCACCAGCGTGCGGAACGCCGCGCCGTCGAGCGGCTTGGGGTTCTTCTTGTCGCGGCCCATGGTCCACGGGCCGACGAGCGCGGGCTCGGCCTCGCCCGCCTGGATCATCGCGACAGCCCAGCCGTCGTCGTCTTCGTTCTTGATGACCCGCGCGGTCCAGCCGTCATCGCGCCACAGGCGGTCTTCGTGGATGGCTTCGTCGGCGGAGGGGAATTCGGATTCGGTCATGGCGTAAATGCGCAAGCAGGCAGTGAGGCAATGCGCCGGATTTTACCGTGTCGACGATGCGCGGCATTGTTCGTGCTGATGCAACCGTCCGAATGGCCGATCCCGGCCTCGCGTGCTTCGGCATGGCCCTGTCATACCCAAACGCAGTGCGCCGTGCTAATTTGAAGCTACCGGATGTTCCCGGACACACCGGCAGCTCAGGTCAGAAGCCGTCAACTACTGCTAAGGAGCAAGCGCATGTTCGCATTCATTGGTACTTTGATCGTGGGACTCGTTGTCGGCCTGATCGCGCGCGCCGTCAAGCCTGGCGACGACAACATGGGCTGGATCATGACCATCGTGCTTGGCATCGCCGGCTCGCTGATTGCCGGTTATGTGGGCCGCGCGCTCGGCTGGTATCAGCCGGGGCAACCGGCCGGCTGGATCGCTTCCGTGATCGGCGCCATCGTGCTGCTGGTCGTCTGGGGGATGATCCGCAAGCGCAGCACCTGAATTCGCACTGAGAAAGTCAACGCCTCGCCCTGCACCGGGCGAGGCGTTTTTTTATGCGCCTCTAGGCAGCCAGACGCGCAAAGTCCAGAGCCCTGCCGCCGCGCACGACCCGCGCAGGCAGCGCGCCGCCCAGCCAGTAGGACAGTTCGGCGGGCCGGCCAATGCGCCACGCCACGAAATCCGCCGTCTTGCCCGCTTCGAGCGACCCGTGAGTCGCATCGAGACCCAGCGCCCGCGCCGCGTGAAGCGTCACGCCGGCGAGCGCTTCTTCCGGCGTCAGGCGAAACAGCGTGCAGCCCATGTTGAGCATCAGGCGGAGCGACAGCGCGGGCGAGGTGCCCGGATTCATGTCGCTGGCGAGCGCGATGGGTACATGGTGGCGGCGCAGCGCATCGACGGGCGGACACTGCGTCTCGCGCAACAGGTAGAACGCGCCCGGCAGCAACACGGCGACCGTGCCGGACTGCGCCATCGCTTCGGCATCGGCTTCGGTCATGTATTCGAGATGATCCGCCGAGAGTGCCCGATAACGCGCCGCCAGCGTCGCGCCATGCAGGGACGACAACTGTTCCGCATGCAGCTTGACGGGCACGCCGAGTGCCTGCGCGCAACGGAACACGCGTTCCACTTGCTGCGGCGAGAATGCAATGTGCTCGCAGAAGGCATCGACGGCATCGACCAGACCTTCGGCCACGAGCGCAGGCAGCATGACATCGCAGATATGGCCGATGTAGTCGTCTGGGCGCGCCGCGTATTCGGGCGGCAAAGCGTGTGCGGCGAGACAGGTGGCGCGCACCGTCAGCGGCAGGGCGTCGGCCAGACGACGCGCCACCCGCAGCATCTTGCGCTCGCTGGCGAGATCCAGACCGTAGCCGGACTTCACCTCGATCGTCGTCACGCCTTCGCGCAGCAAGCCAAGCGCACGCGTGCGTGCAGCGTCGAACAATGCGTCCTCGCTGGCCGCGCGCGTTGCGTGCACGGTTCCGGCGATGCCGCCGCCGCGCGCTGCAATGTCGGCGTAACTCACGCCTTGCAGGCGCTCTTCGAACTCGCCGCTGCGGTCGCCGCCGAACACCAGATGCGTGTGGCAATCGATCAGACCGGGCGTCACCCACGCGCCTTGCAGATCGACGCGCTCGCAGGCATCCGGTTCGGGCGCCGCCGCGCGCGGACCGATCCACTCGATGCGCGGGCCGTCGGTGAGCATCGCCGCGTCCTCGATGATCGAATATGCGCCGTGCGCCATCGTCGCGGCGTGGCAGTGATGCCAGAGGGTCTTCATCGCGTGATCATCGGCAGATCAAGGCCTTGCTCGCGCGCGCATTCCACGGCGATGTCGTAGCCCGCGTCCGCATGACGCATGACGCCGCTTGCCGGATCGTTGTGCAACACGCGCGCGATGCGGGCATCGGCTTCATGGCTGCCGTCGCAGACGATCACGACGCCCGCATGCTGCGAGAAGCCCATGCCGACGCCGCCGCCATGATGCAGCGACACCCACGTCGCGCCGCTCGCGGTGTTGAGCAGCGCGTTGAGGAGCGGCCAGTCGGACACGGCGTCGGAGCCGTCGCGCATCGCCTCGGTCTCGCGATTCGGGCTCGCGACCGACCCCGAATCCAGATGATCCCGGCCGATCACGACCGGCGCGGACAGCTCCCCGTTGCGCACCATTTCGTTGAACGCGAGGCCGAGCTTTGCGCGCTGGCCCAGACCGACCCAGCAGATGCGCGCGGGCAGGCCCTGGAAGCTGATGCGCTCGCGCGCCATGTCGAGCCAGCGATGCAGGTGAGCGTCATCGGCGATCAGTTCCTTCACTTTCGCGTCGGTGCGGTAGATGTCTTCCGGATCGCCGGACAGCGCCGCCCAGCGGAACGGCCCGACGCCCCGGCAGAACAGCGGCCGGATATAGGCCGGCACGAAGCCCGGGAAGTCGAACGCGTTCGTGACGCCTTCTTCCTTGGCCATCTGGCGGATGTTGTTGCCGTAGTCGAAAGTGGGCACGCCCTGTTCGCGGAACGCGAGCATCGCGCGCACATGTTCCGCCATCGACTGCTTCGCCGCCTTCACCGTGCCCGCGGGATCGCTTTGTGCGCGGTCGCGGTACTGCGCCCAGGTCCAGCCCTTCGGCAGATAGCCGTTCAGCGGATCGTGCGCGCTCGTCTGGTCGGTGACCATGTCGGGGCGCACGCCGCGCCGGACCAGTTCGGGCAGCACGTCGGCGGCGTTGCCGCACAGCGCGACCGATACCGCCCGGCCTTCGCTGGTGTAGCGTTGGATGCGTGCGAGGGCGTCGTCGAGATCGGTGGCCTGTTCATCGACGTAACGCGTCTTCAGGCGGAAATCGATGCGGCTCTGCTGGCATTCGATATTGAGCGAACACGCGCCCGCCAGCGTCGCGGCGAGCGGCTGTGCGCCGCCCATGCCGCCCAGCCCGGCCGTGAGGACCCAGCGCCCCTTCAGGTCGCCGGCGTAATGCTGCCGTCCTGCTTCGACGAAGGTCTCGTACGTGCCCTGCACGATGCCCTGACTGCCGATGTAAATCCAGCTGCCGGCGGTCATCTGGCCGTACATGGCGAGACCTTTGGCGTCGAGCTCGTTGAAATGCTCCCAGCTGGCCCAGTGCGGCACGAGGTTCGAATTGGCGATCAGCACGCGCGGTGCGTTCTCATGCGTCCGGAACACCCCGACCGGCTTGCCCGACTGGATCAGCAGCGTTTCGTCGGCTTCGAGGCGCTTCAGCGTCTCGACGATCTGGTCGAAGCACGCCCAATCCCGCGCCGCCCGGCCGATGCCGCCATACACCACCAGTTCTCGCGGATTCTCGGCGACCTCGGGATCGAGGTTGTTCATCAGCATGCGCAAGGGCGCCTCGGTCAGCCAGCTTTTGGCGTTCAGCCGGGTGCCACGCGGTGCACGAATCTCGATGTCGCGGAAACGGGAAGATGAAGTCACGGACAGCTCCTGAATGTGCGGAAGGCATGAACGGGGTCGTGCACGCCGGATCGATCTCATCTTCTTGTATATACAACTTGGGTTGTATTAGGGCGAACCCGAGGCCTGATGTGCCTTATTGGCTCCATGCGCCGGCATTCTTGTATAGACAATACTCACGGCATCGGCAGGCCGCTGTCGCGCTTGATCTCGCGCAACGACAGCATCGATTCCACCGCCGTCACGCCCGGAAGCGTCCGCAGCACATCGCGCAGGAATTCACCGTATTCGTCCAGATCGCGTGCGACCACTTGCAGCAGGTAATCAGCGGTGCCTGAAATGTTGTGGCAGGAGAGGATGCGGGAGATGCCGCGAATCTCGCGCTCGAAGCGGTCGGACAACGCGCGGTCGTGCACGCTGAACCGCACCTGCGCGAACGCGACGACGCCGAGTTGCAGCGCCTTGCGCGACAGCATGGCGCGATAACCGTCGATATAGCCTTCGGTCTCAAGACGCTTCAACCGGCGAGCGCACGGCGTTTCGCTCAGACCGACGCGCTCGGCGAGCTTCGCCACGGGCATGCGTCCGTCCTGCTGCAAGGCGGCGAGCATCGCGCGGTCGATTCGGTCAAGATCGGACATGGTCGTTTCCTCTTTTATTCTTGAATATTCTAGGGGAAAGCAGCTTCGTGGCGCGCATGTGTATCTGAAATTGCCAGAAATCGCCTCGCACGTCATGGCACGATGAAGCCCTCATCAAGGAGTTTCATCATCATGGTTTCGGCACACTTGCTCTGGGTTTTCATCGGCGCGCTCGCCATCGTCTACGCGTTGCCGGGGCCCGACATGGCACTCGTCCTGCAAACGAGCGCCACCCGGGGCATCCGCCACGGCGTCGCGGTGGCGTGCGGACTGGCCTGCGCGCGCGCCACGCATGTGACGCTCTCGGCGCTCGGCGTCGCCGCGCTGCTGCGCAGTGCGCCGTGGCTGTATGACGGCGTGCGCATCGCGGGCGGCCTGTACCTCGCCTATGTCGCGATCCAGATCTTCCGTTCGCCGGCCTTCGGACTCGATGCCGCGCCCGCCAGCGCCAGCGCGCCGACCCTGCGCGCGGCCTATGCGAAAGGCATCCTGAGCAGCATCCTCAATCCCAAGGCGCTGCTTTTCTGCTCCGTGTTGCTGCCGCAATTCGTGCATCCGGAAGCCGGGCCGGTCTGGTCGCAAGTGCTCGAGCTGGGCGTGGTGCTGGTGGCCGTCGGCATGGCGTTCGATCTCGCGCTGGTCGCCGGCACCACGCATCTCTCAGGGTGGCTCAAGCGCCATCCGAGAGCGCAGACCGTGCAGCGCTGGACTTTTTCCGCCGCGCTGCTCGCGTTTGCCGTGCGGCTGTCGCTGGACTGAAGCGCGCGGTCTTCGCGGGCAAGTCAGCTTTCCAGCGGCTTCAGAAAGAGTTCGTGCTTCGGCGCGAAATGCGCATAGAGCGGCAGGATCGCGCCGCCCATCGCCCGGGCGTCGGGGCCGATCTGCCCTTCCACCAGACGCGGCCGCGCCATGCCCTGCCAGTCGAAACCGGCCAGGGCCTGGTCGGTGGCCCGGATCACTTCGCGCAGCAGCGTGCGATCGATTTCTCCGTCGATCACCACCGCCTCCAGATCCAGCAACGCCGCCGACGAAGCGATCCCGTGCGCGATGGCGGGACACGTCTCGCTCATCCACGCCTGCGCGAGCGGCCGCCATGCAGTGGACCACGCGCGTGCGTCGTGGGCCGCCTCGGCGGGCGCGCCCGCGGCGGCCAGCGCCTTCTCCAGCACATACACCGAAGCCGTATTGAGCAGTTGTCCCGGCTGGCCATCGCTGGCACTGCGGGTGAGCGGCAGGGAACCGATGGCGCCTGCATTGCCGCCAGGGCCCGCATGCAGCCGGCCATCGATCACGAGTCCGCCGCCAATGAAGGTGCCGATGAACACGTAGAGGAAATTGCGCAGCCCGCGCCCCTGCCCCATGACGAGTTCGGCGGCGCAGGCGGCGGTCGTGTCCTTCGCGAACTCGACGGGCAGCGCGGTCATCGCACCGATGCGCGCGCGGATGTCGATCTCGTTCCAGGCCGCGAGCGCATCGGGGGGCGTGTCGAAGAAATCGCGCCAGCCGCCGAGCCACAGCGGCGCGGCCACGCCAATCCCGGCGATCTTGCTTGCGTGCTCGCCGAGCGCGGCCGTCACGCGCGCGAGGCGCTTTTCAAGCGCCGGAAACAGCGTGCGCGGATCGGGATACGCATAATCGAGGGTCTCGCGGGCACGCACGCTGCCGCAAAAGTCCATCGACAGCACATCGAGACTGCGCCGCCCCACCTTCACGCCGATCGAAAACGCGCCGTCCGCGCGCAGGGAAATGGGCACCGACGGCTGGCCGAGGCGCCCGGGCACGCGCGTGCGCGGTTCCTTGGCGAGCAGGCCGTCGCCGATCAGATGATCGACGATCAGCGACACGGTCTGCATGGAGAGACGCGTGAGGCGGGCGATGTCGGCCTTGGGCAGCGCGCCATGCAGACGGATGGCCTGCAGGACGATGCGCTCGTTGAACTGGCGCATGCCCAGCTGATTCGAGCCGATGGATTGCGTGGAGACGGGAGGCGTCTGCCCGGGCGTGGGATCGGGCTTGGGATCAGGCATCGGCGCGGGCCTCGCGGTGCGGCCGCGCGCGTCGGACAACATTCATGGACAGGTCCCCGTGTGGCTCATTCTGCTGATTTTATCGGCTAACGCGGCCGACTCCGATTCTGGCAAGCGCCTGACTTGCCGGACGGTCAGCCTGAACCGTTATTTTTGACGCGATTTTTAGTCGGTTATGTTCGGCGGCAGCACCCTTCATCAAACCTCGCCGAAACATGAGCACACTCGAAGCGCTGCACGCCATCGTCAATGACGACGATGCGCCCCAGATCATCCGCGATCACATCGTCGATTCGCTGCAGTTCGCGCTGCGCAATCATCCGGGCTATTTCACCCGCAAGGAAATCCAGTGGCTCGCGCAATGGGACGACACCCGCATTCCTATCGCAGCAAGCAAGATTCTCAATGAGATGGACACCGCGTGAACGACAGGCCGGCGCTTCTCAGTGCGTGCCCGACGCGCGCGCCTGCCAGTCGTAATTGAAGACGGTAGCCTGGGCAGGCTCCGAGAGTCCTTCCACGAAACTCACCACGTCCGGATCCTTGAGGAAGCTCGCCGCCGAAGCCGCCGTGAGAATGGCGGTGCTCTCCTGCGGCCGCGCGACGAGATAACCCTGCACGTAATCGACGCCGATTTCCTGCAACGCCCGCAAGGTATCCAGATCCTCCACCCACTCCGCGACGCTGCGCATGCCGAGATTGCGTGCCAGCGCGACGATCGCCTCGACGATCGCGATGTCCGCCGGATGTGCGCACATCGAGCGCACGAATTCGCCGTCGATCTTCAGCGCATCCGCCGACAGCGCCTTCAGATACTTGAATGACGTGTAACCCGCGCCGAAGTCGTCGAGCGCGATCTTGCCGCCCATGTCATGCACGCGCGCGATGAAGCGCTGCGTGTTCTCGAGGTCGTGCAGCGCCACGCTTTCGGTGATTTCCAGGCAGAGGTAATGCACGATGGACTGGTAACGCCCGAACAGCGCGAAGATGTCCTCCATGAACTGCTCGTCGTTGAGCGAGCCGCCCGACAGGTTCACGCAGATGAACTGCGTGTTGGCCAGCAGATGCTGGTGCGCCTCGATCCATTCGAGGAGTGTGGAGATGACCCAGCGGTCGATGGCCGCGATGTTGCCCGATTCCTCCGCCGCGACGATCACTTTGCCGGCGGGCAGCGTGGCGCCGTCAGGCGCGCGCATGCGCAGCAGCACTTCGAAATTGAGCGATTCGGTCGGCGCCGCGAGCGACATGATCGGCTGCATGACGAGGAACAGGCCCGGCGGCAGGCGATTGCGGCCGAGCGTCTCGACCAGTCTCAATTCTTCCGCGCGCTCCTCGAACGCGGCCGCGCCCTTGCGATACGTGACCAGATGCGTATGCGCGACCTTCTTCGCTTCGCGACACGCGCGGTCCGCGTGCGACAGCGCTTCCTGCACGCGCACGCCCTGCGAACATTCGACCAGACCGATCGACGCCTTCACCTGGAACGCGCGATTGCCGACCTGATACGGCGCGTCGGAGAGAATCGAAATGAGCTCGCGGCATTGCGCGATGGCCTCTTCGATCGACGTGTCGTGCATCACGCAGACGAACTCGTCGCCGCCGATACGTCCCACCGGATAGCTGCGCGCAAAATGCGCCCGCGTGCGCGCCGCAACCTGGCGCAGGACTTCGTCGCCGCTGCGATGGCCGAACAGGTCGTTGACGAGCTTGAAGCGGTCGAGATCGACGTAGGCCAGCGCCCAGGGCAGCGACTCGTCGCTTTGCGCGGCGATCGCCTTCTCGATGCCGCGCCGGTTCAGCGAACCCGTGAGCGGATCGTGCTCGGCGAGGAAGCGCAGGCGCTCGACGGCCTTCGAGCGCTCGGTCGTATCCTGCAGCGACCCTTCGATCCAGCCGTTCGAGCGAATGGCCTTCAACAGATAACGACGCTCGCCGGTGCCGCGTTCGGGCGAACCGCTCATTTCGAGCTCGCCGTCGCTGCCCTTCGACGCCAGCGCCTGCAGCGCGCCCCATGCGCCCGCCTCGAAATAGTCGTTCCAGTGGCGGACCTTGTACTCGGACTTCTGCAGGTCGAGCATCGCGCGCAGTGACGGATTCGCGCGCACGAAGTGACCTTCGGCGTCGAGCGTGAAGAGGCCGATGGGCGTGACTTCATAGGTGTTGCGCAGTTCCATCTGCGCCTGACGGCGGAAGTCGCGCTCGGCGCGCATTTGCTCGGCGATGGCGAACGCCGCCATCATGCTCGACGACAACGCGGCCATCACGGTATTCACACCGCCGACCAGAAATTTCAGCCCGAAGGCCGCGCCCAGGACTTCGGAAAAGGTGGCAAACAGCACGATGGCGAGCGATGCCACATACCAGAGCACGGTCCGCGAACGCGCCATCCAGACAAGCCGGACGAGGAAGAACAGCAGCACGCAGATGCCGAAGCCGGCGATGACCCACAGCACCGGAATGAAATACGCGTACGGCAGCGCGAGCGCGGCGGCGAGCAACACGATGCCGACGTATTGAATGACTCGCAGCAGCCATCGATAACCGACGACTCGCAGTTCACGCCGGAACAATTGCTGAAACAGCGCGGCGGTCAGCAGGTAATAGACGGCGAAGGTGATCTGGCGCAATGACTGAAGGTACTCGGACGGCAGCATGCGACCGAGCCATTGCATGTCCCAGCCCATCGCATTCGCGCACAAACGCAGATTGCCGACCAGCCAAACCGCGAAAATCACATAAGTCCATTCGTGATTGATCAGCGCGGTGACAAACACGAAAACGGCGAGCGTCAGCAAGCCGCCGGCAATCAAACCCGAGCTTTCCTGGAAATCGAGTGCCGAACTGCGCAGGCCTTGCCATTCCCACGCAAAAGCGTTGATTTGTGCGGGGCCTGAAAATGTGCCCTTACAAAGAATGTTTTCCGATTGCCGCAAGCGTCCGGCCTGAATGTAATAACCGGCCTTGACTGGATGCATCGTCCCGCTGACGCTGTCGCGGTCCGCCAGGCCGAGCGGTGCGAGCGTGCTCGCATTCCAGCAGGCGAGAGTTTGCGCGTGGCGCGACGGCAATTCCACGGCCGTCGACCCGTCCGCGCTCATGCTGGGCACGGTGAAGCTGAACCAGATGGGTTTTTCGGAGAGATGTGTGCTGTAACTCGCGACCGGTGCGACGCCGTGCAATGCCTCGAGTGCATCGGCGGGGTCGGTAATATCGCCTTGATCGGCAACTACCTGTAATGAAAGCGGAATGGCGCCACGGGTTTCATATTGGCGCGGCAGAAAATAAAGCGTAGCCAGCGTACCGAGCAGAATCAGGACGGGCACGGCGTAGACCGCGACGACATAAATTGCGTCGTCGATCCACGAGCCGCTGCGTCTGATACGCGAAAGGGAAGCTGGAATAACCGACGCCATACCTGGAAAAACCCCCGTGTGCGCCGACGCCCGATGCGTCTGCGCAAAGCGGCGGCGGAGCCGTGTGAATCCCCGGGCGCCGCCGCTTCTGGCCAACCGGACCGCTTCGTGTCCGGTTTTTTTTGCTATTACCGTCCTAGATACGATCGTACTTTTTTACCCGCACGAGACCCGTATTTTTACCTTCCGTAAGCCATTAACGGGGTCTTGGAACATCCTACCGTTTCCCACTCAAAAGATAAATCTACAGAATGCAAATCGATGTCCGGGTGGTGCGTATTGACCATGTAGTTGAACAGCGGATGACGAGCCTCTTCCCAACGCTGGCGTGCAGCAGCGACATCCTTGGCCAGCACCCGGTGGGGCAGGCCGCCGACATGCGTCATCGGCAGAAATTCGTTAATGCCGAACACGTCCTTGAAAAGCATCGCTTCATACTCGCGGTCCAGCGGAGTGCGCGCCGTGATCACCATGAAGTCGATCTCGTGCAGTTCGCACAGCATCCACAGCGCCTTGCACAATGCCACCTTCACCACCCGTCCCACCATTCCGCCCGCCACGCCGAGCCGGGTCGCTTCCGCGAGCCGGCTGCCGGCCAGTTCGTCGGGCAGACGCACCGACTGCTCCACCGCCAGCGGACTGTACGCATTGGTCTGAATGCGCATGGTGCCGAGCGGCGCGCCATCGAGTTTCGATTCCGCCAGCAGCACGACCGTGCCGCGATCGCGGTCGGACGATTCGATGGCCATCGTATCGGCGAATTCGGGCAGATGACGCCCATAGGCCGAACGTCTGATGCTTACGGCCTTTTGGAGCCCTGCATCGTCACGGACGATACGAATCGTAAACGGCATCCGCTCCGTTTTCTGAAGCGTGGGAACCACGGTGAGGGTCGGGCGGGCCGCTGCTTCGGTCGGGTTAGCGGCGGTGTGATTGGCAAGGTTCAGACATTCCATTGTAATACCCCATTTTTTCTTGGCGATTGGAAAGGTCCGGGGGTGAAGAACGGTTTTGGGTGAGTTCCTCACACACGGCTCATCGAGCCTCTCACGAAGTCAAATAAGGGCGTGCGCGCTTGCCGCCGTTTCCCAGCAAATTTCAGGCTAAACCATTGGAGGAAAGCTTCTAATCGACGAATCGACCGTCAGGCAGCCGCCGCTAGCCGAAATATGCATATGCCTTACCGATATATGCGGGCCGGAAATTGAGTGAAATGGCAACGAAGGCGTGCAATGCTGACGACGTGAGAAGCCTGATGAAGAATAGCGTTCGAAAAACCTTTTCGGAGGACATCGTAAATACTGGAAAACACTGGAGAAAGGCGACACGGTAACGTTTGCTGTATGCGTCGCTTCGCATATCCTGCGAAACGGCATAAATGGAGAAAATCCGGATTCACCCGGAATGGAATGAACAAACAAAAGGCGGACGCTCAAACTCGAGACGTCCGCCTTCGGCACGACATAATCATGTCGGCCGTGTGAATCACAACAAAACAACCCGCAAAAATCAGTCGTCTTCGTCGAGCCAGGGAATATCCACGTCGGTGATGAACGCGACCATTGCGAGCGGCTTGCCTTCCTGGCGGCCGAGATTGCCGTCGGCGCGTTGCCATTCGCAGCGGAAAATCGTGGCCGGGGTATCGGCGAGCAAGGTCACGGTGCGGATTTCGTCCGGATCGTTTTCCTCGACCGGGCCATCGAGCGAAATCAGCAATTGCTGCGGCCAGACGCCGTCGGCGGGATCGTAGATCTTGTCGCCGTCGTGAATGACGACGTGCGCCTCGACGCCAATCGTCGCCGACGCCTCGACGATCATCTTGCCGAGTGCGCGAAGCACCGCGGTGGCGCGGCCCGAGTTGGCCTGACGGATCGCGAGATCGCCGCGGGTCAGCGCCTGCTCGAGTTTCGGATTGGTTTTTTGTTGCGCCATCAGTCTCTCTCTAGGGTTCGTTGCAGCGTTCGACGAGCGGCACGCGGCAGAAGTTGCAGCCGGATCATACCGCTGCATCAACAAAGATAGGTCGCGGCGGCCGGGGCGGCAATCCGGGCGCGCGGTCAAGCCGCCCGGACGGCCGCTGCTCAAGTTTGAGCACGATCAGCCGATATTGCCCACATCCCCACGAAAACGCGTGACTGCCGTGTTGTTCATCGACCTGTCTGCCATTCTCTGCGTTCGTCCGACGGCGCGCGCGTCCCTTGAGCCGAACCCGGCCGTCGCGCCGGCAACGCCGGCCTCCGCCGTCTGAACGTGGCAACCGCACAGACGGAAATCGTCGATGGCATCACGCTGCGCACGCACCTGCAGCCGATCTACAGCCTGCCGCATCAGCGCGAGGTCGGCTATGAGGCACTGCTGCGGGGCGATGCCGGCGATGGCGCGCTGATCGGTCCATTCGATCTGTTCGGGCGGGCGATCGTTGCGGGCACGCTGACCCAACTCGACCGCATGAGCCACGTCACGCATCTGCGCCACGCCGCACCGCTGCTGCCGCCCGCGCAATGGCTCTTTCTCAATATCAATCCGGCGACGTTCACCGATCCCGGCTATGCCGCACGGCTCGCCGCGGCCACGCGCGCCGCGGGCCTCACGCCGGAGCGGCTCGTGATCGAGGTGCTCGAATCCGGCGGCACCGATGTCGCCGAGATCGCGCGTGCGACTCACGCGTTTCGCGCGCAGGGCTTCCTCGTCGCGGTCGATGACTTCGGCGCGGGCCATTCCAACATCGACCGGCTGCTGACGCTCAGGCCGGACATCGTCAAGCTCGACCGCAGCCTCGTGCGCGCGAAGAGCGCCCACATGCGCGACGCGCTGATGCCGAAGCTCGTCGATCTGCTGCACGAGTCGGGCATGTTCGTGGTGGCGGAGGGCATCGAGACCGGCGAGGATCTGATGCTCGCCGCGCGCTCGAATGTCGACTTCGTGCAGGGCTATCTGTTCGGGCTGCCCGCCGCGCAACTCGCCGCGCGCGGTGCGGCCATGCCGCTCTTCGAGGACGTGTTCGACCAGCTTGCGCACATGCGCCGCGCCGAGCGGCTGGCGGGCGATCTGCTGGTGCTGCCGTATCGTGCGGGCCTGTTGCAGGCGGCCGAGCGCTTCGCCGCCGGCGCCACGACGCACAGCGCCTGCGCCGACCTGCTCGCCTTGCCCTGCACGCTCAGCTGCTTCTTCCTGGATCAGGCGGGCCGCGAATTCACGCCGGGGCTGGCCGGCTCCGCCGCGAAGACGCCGAGCGAACGTTTCGCGCCGATCGCCGACCCGGCGACAGGCCGCTGGGACAACCGGCCGTATTTCGTCGATGCCCACGCCAATCCGCAGCAGGTCATCACGAGCGCGCCGTATCTCTCCGTGACGGGCACCTCGCTGTGCGTGACGCTCACCATCGCGACGAAGCGCGCTTCGAAGCCCGTCGTGATCGGCGCGGATCTCGACTGGCGGCGGCTGATCGAGGGCGCGCCCGCGATTCTCTGAGCGCCGTCTCGCCGCATCAGGTCTTCTTGATCGCACCAGCGAGCGCCGAAGCTCCCTCGCGCAGCGCCGCAACATTCCCTTTTTCGAAAGTCCAGTGCCCCGCCGCGTCCACGATCGCCAGGTGCGCGCCGGGCCAGTGAGCCGAGAGCGCGCTCGCCTGGTCGGCCGGACACACCATGTCGAAGCGTCCGTGCACGATCCGGCAAGGCAGATGCGCGATGCGTGCGACCAACGGCAGCAGCGGCGCCGGCGGCAGTTCGTGCGCCATGTAGTGACGCTCCAGCAGGGCCATCGAAATCGCCGCGGCATTGGCTTCGGCGCTCGGCCGCTTCGCTTCGTCCGCCGGTTCCTTCTCGGGCTTGTTCACCACCGACAGCGTGGTTTCGTAGCGGGTCCACGCGCGCGCGAGCTGCGTGCCGACTTCGTCGAAGCGCGCAAGCGGCGCCTCGGTCAGTTGCAGGATCTCCGGCGCGCTGGCGGGCCGCTTGCCGCTGGCCGTCTCGATGGCGTCGAGAAAGGCGCGATGCGCGTCCGGGAAGACGCGGCGCACGTCCCACAGGAACCAGTCGATGTCCTCGCGCCGCGCCAGGAAGATCCCGCGCAACAGGAAGCCGAGACAGCGTTCGGGATGCGCGACGCCATAGGCCAGCGCGAGCGTCGTGCCCCACGAGCCGCCGAACAGCGCCCAGCGCTCGATCTGCAACGCCTCGCGCAGTTTTTCCATGTCGCCGACGAGCGCCTCGATGCCGTTGTGCTCCAGCTTGCCGAACGGCGTGGATTTGCCGCAGCCGCGCTGGTCGAAGAACACGACGCGCCACGCATCCGGCTCCAGCACGTCCGCCCATTTGAGATTCATCGCGCCGCCGGGGCCGCCATGCACGACGAGCATCACCGGCGCGTCGCGCGGACCTTGTGCCCGCCAGTAGATCGAATGGCCGTCGCCCACTTCGAGCATGCCTTCGTCGAATTCCTTCGGCGCCTGATTTTCCATGAGCTCGCTTTCCTGCGTGATGGTTTGACCGGGGTCCATTGTTGCATCGCTCGCGCGAGGCCGCTGGACGCGCCCGCCAGCCCCGATACGCTATGCTTGCGGCTTGCTCTCGCTGTCATCCACCCGTCATCTTGTGAATCCGATGCGCCGCACCCTCGTCAAGTGGCTGTTCGCCACCTATCTGCTCGGCAGCGGCATCGTCTGGTCGATCCTGATCCTGCCGCTGTTTCCCTTCGTGGGCCGTAACGGGCGTTACCGGCTTGCCCGGCTCTGGTGCCGCGCCATGGTCGCGATGATGCGCGTCATCACCGGCGTCACCTGTTCCATCGAAGGTCTGGAGCACCTGCCGGCCGGACCGTGCATCATCCTGTCGCGACATGAATCGACATGGGAGACGCTGTCCTTCATGGCGCTGTTCCCGCGCCGCATCAGCTTCGTGTTCAAGCACGAGCTCATGAACATTCCGTTCTTCGGCTGGGTGCTGCGCGGGCTCGACATGGTGAGCCTCGATCGCGGCTCGATCCGTCAAGCGCACGGCGCGGTGACGCGCGAATCCGCCGTGCGGCTGAAGAAGGGCGACTCGGTGGTGATCTTCCCCGAAGGCACGCGCGTCGCGCACGATGCGCCGCTCAAGCTGGCCTCGGGCGGCGTGCGGCTCGCCTGCGCGGCGAGGGTGCCGGTCGTGCCGGTGGTCCACGACGCCGGCAAGGTATGGCCCGCGAAAGGCTGGCCGGACCGTGGCGGACATATCCGCGTGATCGTCACGCCGTGTCTGCCGCTCGACTGCGAGATCCCGCAGCAACTGAACCGCCTCGCGCAGACCCAGATGGACGAAGCGCTGGCCATCCTGCGCTAGCATTCAAACAAGGCAGTAAGGCGTCAGTAAAGCGGCCGCTTCTTCGCGGCGCACAGCCGGTTGACGGCGGAAAGCAGCGTTTCCATGTCGACGGGCTTGCGCAGGTAGCCGTCGTAGCTGACAAACGCCGGCGGATTCGGATGACCCGAAATCATCAGGAAAGGGATATGCGCGAACGCCGTGTCGTTCTTCATCGTCTGGCAGAGCAGCGCGCCGCCCAGGCCCGGCATCATCCAGTCGGAGACGACGATGTCCACTTGCTGCTCGCCGAGTATCGCCAGGGCGCCATTGCCGTCGAATGCGCATAACACGGTGCAGTCCTCGCCCTGCATGCAGAGGGTCCAGGCTTCGATGGTGGCGGGATCGTCGTCGACGAGCAGTACAGTCTTCATCTTGCGAACATGTTCTGGGTACGATGCGGTCAAACGGTGGAAACCATGACGCGGGCGGAATCTGCTTCTGACCGTCGCGGCCTGCATTCGTTGCAGCCGCGCCGTTCCTTCACCCTATCGTCATAGTATTTCTTTCGCGCGAAATCTGCGCGGTAAATGCTCCTTCAGCAACTTGCGCGCCGCTCGCGTCCGCCGGTCATTTGCTCCCGGCACGCCCCCTGCCCGCTTCCCGCAGCGCATCGACCAGCGTCTCCTCCACCGGCGTGCGCGCAGCGTCATTGCGGCGGATCAAGCCGATCGGCTCGTCGGTGCCGGCGAACGGCATCGGCAAGGCGGCCAGCAGCCCGAGCGCGATGTCCTGCTCGACCGCGCCCGCGGGTACGAACCAGACGGCTTCGTTGTTCATCGCGAGCGAACGTCCGAGCGACACCGACAGCGTTTCGACGAGCGCCGTCAGCGCATGCGCGCCGAACGCGGTCAGCACGCTTTCAGCCGACTGACGGATCAGCGTGCCGAACGGCGGCACGACGATGGCAAAGCGCGCCAGCAGCGCGGGCGTCAACGGCGTCTCCAGCGTAAGCGGATGTTCGCGCCGCACGACCACCGCCAGGGGTTCCCGATAAATCTGTTCGAACGACAGCCCATGCATGGCCTCTGGCTCCGATAGCCTGCCGACCACCAGATCGACCTCGCCCGCCTTGAGCTTTTCCAGCAGCAGCGCATTGGAATCCGTCCACACGGACAGCGACACCGCCGGCCACTGCTGCCGGAACGACAGCAGCGCCGGCGACAGCAGCACGGGCGCGACCGTCGGCAGGATGCCGATGGAAAGCGAGCCGGGCATGTCGCCGCGCTCGCGCAGCAGCATGTCGACGCCCTCCCGCAACGACGCCACGCACGCGCTCGCATGCGGCGCGAACAGGCGCCCTTCGCGGGTCGGAACCGCGCCGCGCCGGCCGCGCTCGAACAAACGCACGCCCAGCATGGATTCCAGCTCCCCGATGGTCTTCGACACCGCCGGCTGGGTGATCGAAAGACTGTCGGCGGCGCGCTGCACGCTGCCGAGTTGCGTGACGGCCAGGAAACACTGCAGATGCCGGAACTTGACGCGCGTGTTGGTGAAGTCGGTATCCATGAGAATTGGTTATGCAAGATGGCACGAAACATCATTTTCCATAACTTGCGACGTTCTATAAAGTACTTGTCAGAAACACCGGGTTCAGTCCTCACAAAATCACAGGAGACAGTCGAATGACCTCCCCCATCCTTACGCCGCGCGACTGGGAATCCCATCCGCCGTATCTGTCGCCGGGCTACAAGTCGTCGGTGCTGCGCAGCCCCGGGCTGCCGCTGGTGCCGCTGAAGGAAAACCTGCGCAATCGCCGCGTGCCGGTCTACGGCGCCGACGACCTCGGCGTGCTCGATGCCGACCTCACCCGCAATGCCGCCAAGAACGGCGCGCCGCTGGGCGAGCGCATCGTGGTGACGGGCCGCGTGCTCGACGAGGGCGGCCGCCCCGTGCGCAACACGCTGGTGGAAGTGTGGCAGGCGAACGCGGCGGGCCGCTACGTGCACAAGGCCGACCAGCACGACGCACCGCTCGACCCGAACTTTCTCGGCGCGGGCCGCTGCCTGACCGACGACGAAGGCCGCTACCGCTTCATGACGATCAAGCCCGGCGCGTATCCGTGGGGCAATCACACGAACGCATGGCGCCCGAACCATATTCACTTCTCGCTGTTCGGCGAGTACTTCGGTTCGCGTCTCGTCACGCAGATGTACTTCCCCGGCGACCCGCTGCTGGAACTGGACCCGATCTTCCAGGGCATCCCGGAACAGGCGCGCAACCGTCTCGTGTCGCGCTTTTCCATCGACACCACGCAGGAAGGCTACGCGCTCGGCTACGAATTCGACATCGTGCTGCGCGGCCCCGACCAGACGCCGACGGAGTGAACCCCATGACCACGCTCAAGCAAACCCCTTCGCAGACCGTCGGTCCGTACTTCGCCTACGGCTTGGTTCCCGAGCAGTACAACTTCGACTTGAAAAGCCTGTTCACCGCATCGGCGGCGGACCGTGAGGTGCCGGGCGAGCACATCGCCGTGGTCGGCAATGTGTATGACGCCGAAGGCAAGGCCGTCAACGACGCGCTGATCGAAGTCGCGCAGGCCGATGCCTCGGGCCGCTACGTGCAGAGCGTGCAGGAAGCGCGCGAGTCGGGCTTCCGCGGTTTTGCCCGCGTGGGCACGGGCACGGATCCGAAGCTGCGCTTCATCGTCGATACGGTGAAGCCCGGCAAGACCGCCGACGATTCCGCGCCGCATCTGGACGTGATCGTGCTGATGCGCGGCATGCTGCTGCATACGTACACGCGCATCTACTTCGAGGACGAAGCCGACGCCAACGCGAAAGACGCCGTGCTGCAGAGCGTGCCCGCCGAGCGCCGCCATACGCTGATCGCGAAGCGCGAGACGGGCCCGGCCGCGAAGCCGGGATCGTCGGGCAGCATCTATCGCTTCGACATCCATCTGCGCGGGCCGAACGAGACGGTGTTCTTCGATCTGTAAGGCTTTCGCGACAGAAGCGCGAACAAAAGGCGTCCGGCACTACGCTATAGTGTCGGACGCCTTTCCGTTTTTTCCCCGCCTCACATCATGTCCGACGCCTCCACCCCCAGCCCGCTCTACGCCCGACTTCTCAGTGAAACCGCCCAGATCGGCTGGTCCGAACTCGAACGCTTCTTCGCGCAGGGCAAGCTCATCTGGGTCAAGGGCGATCTCGACCTGGTGAGCGTCGCGGAAGCCGTGGCCAATGACGACACCCGCCAGGTCACGCAATGGCTCTCGGCCGGGCTTGTCGAGCGCATGCAGGCCGAAACCGCCGCCGATCTCGCCGCGCGCGACCCCGAATTGTGGGCAGTCGTGACCTCGCCGTGGGTCTGTGTGCAGGAACGCGGCTGAGTCACACGCTCAGACCGCTAGCGCCGCTCCACCACATAATCGGTCCACAGCACGACGAGGATCGTCATCAGCGCCGGGCCGATGAACAGGCCAATCAGCCCGAAGGTCTCCGCGCCGCCGAGAATCCCGAACAGCACGAGCAGGAACGGCAGCCGCGCCGACCCGCCGATCAGCACCGGCCGCACGAAGTGCTCCGCCACGAACACCACGATCAGCCCGAACACGGCGACGCAGATGGCCGCGACCGTCGAGCCCTGCGCGAGCAGCCACAGCGCCGAGCCGAGAAAGACGATCGGCGCGCAGAACGGCAGCATCGCCGCGACGGCGGTGAGCATGCCGAGCAGACTCGCATGCGGCACGCCCGTCACCATGTATGCGACACCCAGCAGCGCGCCCTCGCCCAGCCCCACGACCACGAGTCCGACCACGGTGCTGCGCACCGATTCGGCCATGCGCCGCACGATCGCCGCACCCTCGGCGCCGAATGCGCGGCGCGAGCCCGAGAGCAGTTGCTGGCCCAGCTTCGACCCCGCCTGGAACACGAAAAACAGCGTCATCAGCATGAAGCCGAAGATGACGAAACCATGCACCACGCGCCCGCCGAAATGACGGGTCATCGCGACCACAGTGGCGCTGTGCAGATTCTTGACGGCCGGCGACGCATCGAGCGGCGTCGCGAGGTTTTCCTGCCACCAGCGCGAGATCTGGCTGCTCATCGGCAGATGCTCGACGAAGGCGGGCATCGGGAAACCGGTGCGCAGGACATCGTGGAACCAGTGCAGCATGTCGTGCGCCTCGTTGATGGTCTGCGCCGCGACCACGAAGAACGGCACCACGAACAGCAGGCCGATGGCCGCTGTCAGGCACACGGCGAGCACGATGTGATGGGCCCTGAAGAACGGCCTTCGTTCGAGCCAGCCGAACGCCGGCCAGAGCGCGATGGCGATCACCGCCGCCCACACGACCGCCGGAATGAAGGTGCGCGCCGTGTACAGCGCCACCAGCACGAGAACCGCGTACAGCACCGCCGAGGCCGTGCGCTGCATCTTGAAGGTGCGTCCGGATGAATCCGGCGTCGGGTCGTTGCGCGGCTGAATGGGCATGAAAACGGGGGCCTCGTGGTGGTGCGAAGAAGGGGGAAATCGTCCCCGTTCATTGTAATCACGCACGCACGAGCGCGTGTCCGGCGCATTCCTTTACGGAGCAACGCGCCGCTCTCCCTATAATCGAAGCTCGGCATCGATGCAGGGAAGGTTCAATGACGGGAAAGATCCCACAGGGAATGACGCTGCGGGTCACGGCTTCGGCGTGCGTGGCGCTCGCGCTGCTGGCCGGCTGCTCGACCAAGCTTAACCGGTCGAAGGAAGACGAGGTCAATGCGCGCTACGGCATCACCACGCTTCCCGTGAAGGGCGGCGTCGAGATCCGGCTGCCCGAGGCGCCGCTGTTCGATACCGACGAAGTCGACATTCGCGCGGGACAGTCGCCGCTGCTGGATCGCGTCGCCGTCGTGCTGAAGCGCAGCATGCGGCCCGTGCTGATCGAAGGGCACACTGACAACCAGGGCTCGCTCGGCTACAACCGCAATCTGTCCGAAGCGCGCGCGCAAGCGGTGGCGCAGGCGCTGATCCAGCGCGGCGTGCCGGCCCAGCGCATCACGACCAAAGGCGCGGCCTGGCTGCGGCCCATCGCCGGCAACGACACCGTGCAGGGCCGCGCGCTGAACCGGCGCGTGGAGATCCTGGTGCGCACCGAGAGCGAAACCACGCTGCTCGGCACGCCCGCCCGCGGCCGGCGCTAGCTTTCGGGTTTCAGGCCGCCTGCGCCGCTTCCAGCACCAGGAGCTGCGAACCGTCCGCGACCTGATCGCCCACTGCGAACAGAATCTCGCCGATCGTGCCCGGTCCAGGTGCGACGATGGTGTGCTCCATCTTCATCGCTTCCATCACGATCAGCGGCGCGCCCTTCTCCACCCGCGCCCCCGGCTCAACCAGCACCGCGATCACCTTGCCGGGCATCGGCGCGGTGAGCCGCCCTTCCTGCTCGACATCGCCCGCGTGGGCCATCAGGTTCTGCCACTCGAACTGCATGGCCGCGCCTTCGTGGAAGACGTGGAACAGGTCGCCGTCGGTGAAGACGTGGCCCTTGATGAGCGCGTCGTCCAGTTGCACCGCGAACGATGTGTCGCCGCTGTGCGACCAGTCGAAGCGCGCCTGTTCGCCGTTGAGTTGCAGGCGCTTGTCGCCGGACTTCGTAAAGATCACCTTCAGCGTTTCGTCGGTGTCCGCTGCGCGCCAGTTCAGGTCCTGGCTATAGCCGCCCGCCATGCGCCAGTGCGACAGCGCATCCCACGGCGAATGGCCGTGCGCCTCGCCGCCCTCGCGGGTGAGCAGCGCCGCGCAGGCGAGCGCCAGCGCATGCTTGCGCGACACTTTCGACGGCGCGAACAGCGCGTCGTGATGCCGCTCGATCAGGCCCGTGTCCAGTTCGCCCGTGCTGAACGGCTCGCTCTGCACGATGCGCAACAGGAATTCGACATTGGTCGACAACCCGACGATCTCGCATTGCGCCAGCGCGCGCGCCATGCGGGCGAGCGCATCGCGACGGTCGCGGCCATGCACGATGAGCTTCGCGATCATCGGGTCGTAGAACGGCGTGATCGCGTCGTCACGACGCACGCCGCTGTCCACGCGCACGTCGCCGTCGATGGAAAATTCCACCGCCTGCGGCATGCTCAGGTGCTTGAGCGTGCCCGTCGACGGCAGGAAGCCGCGCGAGGGATTCTCTGCATAGATGCGCGCCTCGATGGCGTGTCCATGCACCTTCAGCTGATCCTGAGCGAGCGGCAGCGGCTCGCCCGCCGCCACGCGCAACTGCCATTCGACGAGGTCCAGCCCGGTCACCATCTCGGTCACCGGATGTTCCACTTGCAGGCGCGTGTTCATCTCCATGAAGTAGAACTGGCCGTCCTGCGTCATGATGAACTCGACCGTGCCCGCGCCGACGTAGTCCACCGCGCGGGCCGCCGCGACTGCGGCTTCGCCCATCGCGCGGCGGGTTTCATCGGCGAGGCCTGGCGCCGGGGCTTCTTCCAGCACTTTCTGATGGCGGCGCTGCACGGAACAGTCGCGGTCGAACAGATACACCGCGTGGCCATGCTGGTCGGCGAACACCTGCACTTCGACGTGACGCGGACGCTGCAGATACTTCTCGATCAGCACGCGATCATTGCCGAAGCTCGACGCCGCCTCGCGCTTGCACGACGCCAGCGCCGCCGCGAAGTCCGCGCTGCGTTCGACCACGCGCATGCCCTTGCCGCCGCCGCCCGCGCTTGCCTTCAGCAACACCGGATAGCCGATGCCGTCCGCCTCGCGCTGCAACAGCGCGGGGTCCTGGTCGTCGCCGTGATAGCCCGGCACGAGCGGCACCGCAGCGGACTGCATCAGCGCCTTGGCCGCTGCCTTGGAACCCATCGCGCGGATCGCATCGACGGGCGGTCCGATGAACACCAAACCAGCCTGTTCACACGCGTTGGCAAAGTCCTCGTTCTCCGAGAGGAAGCCGTAGCCCGGATGAATGGCCTGCGCACCGGTGGCCTTCGCGGCCGCGACGATGCGCTCGATGCGCAGATAACTCTCCGATGCCGCCGCGCCGCCCACATGCACGGCTTCGTCGCAGACATCGACATGCTTGGCCTTCGCGTCCGCATCCGAATACACGGCAACGCTGCCGATGTTCATCCGCTTCGCAGTGGCCGCGACACGGCAGGCGATCTCGCCACGATTTGCAATCAGTATTTTGTTGAACATGTCTTTGCTCTGCAGAGGACAGGAGTAAGGCGCTAAAGCGCCAACTCCTGTCGTCACATCCGGAATACGCCGAAGCGCGTGTCTTCGATGGGCGCGTTCAGCGTCGCGGCCAACCCGAGGCCCAGCACGTCGCGCGTCTGCGCGGGATCGATCACGCCGTCGTCCCATAGACGCGCGCTCGCATAGTACGGATGGCCTTGCACTTCGTATTGATCGCGGATCGGCGCCTTGAACGCTTCTTCCTCTTCCTTCGACCACGCGCCGCCCTTCTTCTCGATGCCGTCGCGCCGCACCGTGGCCAGCACCGACGCCGCCTGCTCGCCGCCCATCACCGAGATGCGCGCATTCGGCCACATCCACAGGAAGCGCGGCGAATACGCGCGGCCGCACATGCCGTAGTTGCCCGCGCCGAACGAGCCGCCGATGATGATCGTGAACTTCGGCACCTTCGCCGTGGCGACGGCCGTCACCATCTTCGCGCCATTGCGCGCGATGCCTTCGTTCTCGTACTTGCGCCCGACCATGAAGCCGGTGATGTTCTGCAGGAACACGAGCGGAATCTTGCGCTGCGCGCACAGTTCGATGAAATGCGCGCCCTTCAGCGCCGACTCGCTGAACAGAATGCCGTTGTTCGCAACGATGCCGACCGGATGCCCCCACACATGCGCGAAACCGCAGACGAGCGTGGTGCCGTAGCGGGCCTTGAATTCGTCGAAGGCGGAGTCGTCGACGATGCGTGCGATCACTTCGCGCACATCGAAGGGCTTGCGGGTGTCGGCGGGAATCACGCCGTAGACGCTCTGCTGGTCGTAGCGCGGCGGCTGCGGTTCCTTCAGCGCGAGCGTGGGCGTCTTCACGCGATTCAGATTGCCGACGATGCTGCGCGCGATGCCGAGCGCATGCGCATCGTTCTGCGCGAGATGGTCCACGACGCCTGACAGGCGCGTGTGGACATCACCGCCGCCGAGATCCTCGGCGCTCACTTCCTCGCCGGTCGCCGCCTTCACGAGCGGCGGGCCGCCCAGAAAAATCGTGCCCTGGTTCTTCACGATGATCGATTCATCGGACATCGCGGGCACGTAGGCGCCGCCCGCGGTACACGAACCCATGACCACCGCGATCTGCGCAATGCCTTGCGCCGACAGGTTCGCCTGGTTGTAGAAGATGCGGCCGAAGTGATCGCGGTCGGGGAATACGTCGTCCTGATTCGGCAGGTTCGCGCCACCCGAATCGACCAGATACACGCACGGCAGCCGGTTCTGCTCGGCGATTTCCTGTGCGCGCAAATGCTTCTTCACCGTGACGGGATAGTAGGTGCCGCCCTTGACGGTGGCGTCGTTGCACACGATCACGCATTCCTGCCCCGCGATGCGCCCGATGCCCGTGATGATGCCCGCGCCCGGCGCTTCGTCGTCGTACATGCCGTAGGCGGCCAGTTGCGACAACTCCAGGAACGGCGTGCCCGGATCGAGCAACTGGGCGATACGGTCGCGCGGCAGCAGCTTGTTGCGCGACACGTGGCGGTCACGCGCAGCTTGCCCGCCGCCTTCCGCGAGTTTCGCGACCTTTGCCTTCAGGTCGGCGACGAGCGCGTCGAGCGCCTGCACATTGGCGCGAAACTCCTCGCCGCGCGGATTCAGCTTCGATTCGATGATCGTCATGTCGCGCCCTCAAGCCGTTTCAGCAAACAGTTCGCGGCCGATCAGCATGCGGCGGATCTCACTCGTGCCCGCGCCGATTTCATAGAGCTTGGCGTCGCGCCACAGACGGCCCACCGGATACTCGTTGATATAGCCGTTGCCGCCGAGAACCTGGATGGCTTCGCCGGCCATCCACGTGGCTTTTTCAGCGGTATAGAGGATCACGCCCGCGCAGTCCTTGCGCACCTGGCGCACGTGACCGGCGCCGAGCGTGTCGAGCTGACGGCCGACCGCGTAGAGATACGCGCGGCATGCTTGCAGCGTCGAATACATGTCGGCGACCTTGCCCTGGATCAGCTGGAATTCGCCGATCGCCTGGCCGAACTGCTTGCGGTCGTGGATATACGGCACCACCGCGTCCATGCACGCGAGCATGATGCCGGTCGGGCCACCCGCGAGCACGGCGCGTTCGTAGTCGAGACCGCTCATCAGCACCTTGGTGCCGCCGTTCAGCTGCCCGAGAATGTTTTCCTTCGGCACTTCCACGTTCTCGAACACGAGTTCGCCGGTGTGCGAGCCGCGCATGCCCAGCTTGTCGAGTTTCTGCGCGACCGAAAACCCCTTCATGCCCTTCTCGACGATGAACGCCGTGATGCCGCGCGCGCCCGCTTCGATGTCGGTCTTTGCATAGACGACCAGCGTGTCGCAGTCGGGGCCGTTGGTGATCCACATCTTCGTGCCGTTCAGCACGTAATGGTCGCCCTTTTCCTCGGCGCGCAGTTTCATGCTGACGACGTCCGAGCCCGCGTTCGGCTCGCTCATCGCGAGTGCGCCGATATGCTCGCCGGAGACGAGCTTCGGCAGGTACTTCTGCTTCTGCGTCTCGGTGCCGTTGCGATGAATCTGGTTCACGCACAGATTCGAATGCGCGCCATACGACAAGCCCACCGACGCCGATGCCCGCGAGATTTCCTCCATGGCCACCATGTGGGCGACGTAGCCCATGTTCGCGCCGCCGTATTCCTCGGACACCGTCATGCCGAGCACGCCCAGGTCGCCGAATTTCTTCCACAGGTCCATCGGAAACTGATCCGAATGGTCGATCTCGCCGGCGCGCGGGGCGATTTCCTTCGCCGCGAAATGGGCGAGCGAATCGCGCAGCATGTCGATGTCTTCGCCCAACGCGAAATTCAGACCGGGCAGGTTGCTCATGAAGCGTCTCCTCGTGAATACGGATGTTTTCGGCGGCTACCGCGTTATGAGTCTGGCTCACACTACGACGGAAACCGCTGGATTGGGCAATTTCACGCTCAAATTGGCTGGCCGTCAACAGGTTTTTGAGCTACGCTCACATTTATTCGAGACGTTTCAGGGCTGCATTCCGATCATGTCGACGCATACCACCGCTTCCGGCCGCCGCGCGCCCGCGGGCATCAAGTCGCAGCAGCGCGTGAAGGAGATTCTTCAGGCCGGCCGCGAAGTCTTCGCCGAGAAGGGTTATGACGCCGCGACCAGCGCGGAGATCGCGCAGCGTGCGGGCATTTCCGAGGCCACGGTCTTCAGCTATTTCAGTGGCAAGCGGGAGTTGTGCGCGCGCGTGATCGCCGACTGGTACGACGAGATCATCGATGCCTTCGAAACCGGCCTGCCGCGCGACGGCACGGTGCATCAGCAGTTTGCGTTCATCGTCCGGACGCACATGCGGCTCATGCTGATGAACGGCACCGGGCTCTGCTCGCTGGTGCTCTCGGAGGGGCGCACCAAGCAGCACGATCTGTCAGACGCGCTCACGGAATTGCAGCGCCGTTATACCGCCCCGCTGATGGACGTGCTCGCGCACGGCCAGGCGCTCGGCCACGTGCGCAGCGACATGCCGCTGCGGCTGTTGCGCTCGCTCGTGTTCGGCCCGATGGAGCACGTTCTGTGGGATGCGACGCTCGCGAAGCGGCGCTTGAGCCAGGCTCAGATCGAGACGACGGCGAACGAGCTCGTGGAAGTCTTGTGGGCAGCGCTGCAGCCGCCGCACACGCAGGTGGCGGCGCTGGTGCGCTTCCGGCAGGAGGTCGAGGAAGCCTCGCGGCGCTTCGAGGCCGCCGCGCAGCCTAAGCGGGAAGCGTGAGGCCTTAGGAGCGGATGAAGCGCAGCGCGAGGCGCGCGAGCTTCGGCACGGTGACGGGACGCAGCAGCCGCGCGTCGTAACCGCCCATGCGGCGGTCGTTTTCCTTCAGACACGTTTCAATCAACGCGCGCACCGAAACATTGCCCGCCACCGAATCGCCGACATTCGCCGGGAAGTTCGCGTCCTGCGCGGCGCCGCTCGTGTCGAACCCGCGCGCGAGGGAAATGCGGTCGCGGATCAGCGAGATCCACACGCTCGCAGTCTTTGCCAGGAACCACGGCTTGCGATACCACGGCAGGCTGCGCCGGTACCACGCCACCCAGTTGGCGAAGAACAGGATGTGACGCGCTTCTTCCTGAATCACCGGCTCGAAGGTCTCGACCAGCGCTTCGGGAAAGTAGCCCGATTGCCGCGCCGCCTCGAACAGCCCGAACGCGAAGAAACTGTCGATGCATTCGCTGTAGCCAGTCAGCATCCAGGCGCGTAAGGGATCGGCGGGGGCGGGATACGGCGGTTCCGGCGCGAGTGCGATGCCATACGCCTCCACCAGTTTCGACAGCACCAGCTTGTGACGCGCCTCCTCGCCGCCGTTCATGCGCAGCGCTTCGCGCAGATGCGCATCCGCGACCGTGGCCGCGTAGGTGGCGACGCGAATCGATGCGCGCCCTTCCGTTTGCACGGCGATGTCCCAAATAGGGAGCGAGGTCACGCGCTTCAGGGCGCCGGGGTCGAGCGGCGGCCAGTCGATGACGGCGGGCTTGTACGGGTTGTGCGTGGTCAGGAGCATTTCGCAGAACATGCGCTTGTGCAGGTCCGAACCGATCGGAATTTTCCCCGTGGACCGGTAGGTCCAGTGGCGCATCGCATGATCTGCTTCGACTGGGTTGAGCGTGTCGGACATATTCGAAGATTGGTCGCGGCCCGGGTACGTCCTGCGGAGTTTGGCATACAGAACGCAAACATGCAGTAAGTGGCGCTCAGGGAGGGCCCATCGGGAGGCGCCCTGCCGCTAGTCCGAAGCAGCGCAGGCGCTCAAGGCATCGACGTCGCCGGTCACGATCAGCTTCAGATGGCGCGTCACTTTCTCGATCGTCCAGTCCCACCATGCCAGGGCTTCGAGCTTCGCCACCGTCTCGGCCGGGAAACGCATGCGGATGATCCGCGCCGGATTGCCGCCGACGATCGCAGACGGCGGCACATCGCCAGTTACGACCGAGCGGGCCGCCACGATCGCTCCATTCCCGATGCTGACGCCCGGCATGATCAGCGCCTCGTAGCCAAGCCAGACGTCGTTGCCGATCACCGTGTCGCTCTTGAAAGGCAAGTCGGCGGGCGCGGGCGCTGCCTGCTCCCAGCCATGGCCGAATATGTGAAACGGGTAGGTCGAGATGCCGGAAAGCTTGTGGTTCGCACCGTTCATGACGAAGCGCACGCCGCGCGCAAGCGCGCAGAACTTGCCGATCACCAGCCTGTCGCCGATGAAAGGAAAGTGATAGAGAACGTTGCGCTCGAAGTTCTCGGAGTCTTCCGGGTCGTCGTAATACGTGTAGTCCCCGATCACGATATTCGGGTTCAATACCGTGTTCCGGAGGTAGCAGATCTGCGGAAAGCCTTCCATCGGATGCGGGTCTTGCGGATTCGGTCCATTCATGGGGAAGTCTGCAAAGGGGAAGCGGAGCGCCGGCGGCCGGCCGCCCGATTCTAGCGCGCGCTTTTTCGAGATCCGGTCCCGCCAGGCCCATTGAAATGCCCCGGCGTGATAATTACGGCCGGCGAGCCGCACGAGGGAACGCTCTAAAGGTCCCGCTATCGGGGCTTTCACTAGCTCCCCAACATTTTTGGCTTGGTAACCTTCTGCCGATTCTGAGCGGACACGATCCGCGGAATGCACCTGTTCCGGCGCCCCAACCACGCGCCGGACGCCTGGAAACGAGACCTTCCGGGTAGAACCGACCACCTTCTGGAGTTACAACAGTGAAGAAACTGCTCGCGGCACTGACGATGTCCCTTCTCGCCGCCACGTCGCTCACCGCCGTCACCGCCGCGCAGGCGAAGGACTATTCGACGATCCGCTTCGGTGTCGACGCCAGCTATCCCCCGTTCGAATCCAAGGGTTCCGACGGCAAGCTGGTCGGTTTCGATATCGATCTCGGCAACGAGATCTGCTCGCGCCTCAAGGCCAAATGCGTGTGGGTCGAGAATGACTTCGACGGCATGATCCCCGCTCTCAAGGCGAAGAAGTTCGACGGCGTGCTCTCGTCGATGTCGATGACCCCGCAACGCGCCGAGCAGATCGCCTTCTCGAGCAAGCTGTTCAACACGCCCACGCGCCTGGTCGCGAAGAAAGGCAGCAACATCATGCCGACAGCTGAAGGCCTGAAGGGCAAGAACGTCGGCGTGGAACAGGGCACGATCCAGGAAACCTACGCGAAGACCTACTGGGCGCCGAAGGGCGTGACGGTCACGCCGTACCAGAACCAGGATCAGGTCTATGCCGACCTGACGTCGGGCCGCCTCGACGCCGCGCTGCAAGACGCAGTGCAGGCCGAAATCGGCTTCCTGAAGACGCCGCGCGGCGCAGGCTTTGACTTCGCGGGCAAGGACCTGGACGATCCGAAGACGCTCGGCAACGGCGCCGGCATCGGCCTGCGCAAGGAAGACACCGACCTGAAGACGAAGATCGACAAGGCCATCGCCGACATCATCAAGGACGGCACCTACAAGAAGATCGAGAAGAAGTACTTCGACTTCAACGTGTACGGCAGCTAAGCCGTCCCGCCTCCCTCGAAACGGGCTCCGCGCCGCCACGGCACGGAGCCCGTTTCGTTTGCATCATCCCTTGTGGACGCCGCTGTCCGGGCGCCCGCCGCAGTGATTTCGGCTAAGATCGAACGTCCGGTAAGACGCCAGCGGAAGGAGACACCGCGGCGCCCCGCAACTATCCGAGGCAAGAAGCACGCATTCGCGTGCGCGCGACCCCTATGCAAACCCGAACCCACTCCCTGATCTCGCCGTCCCTCGGCACGACCCGCACCATCACCAGTTTTCACTACGGCCCCGGCGGCGGCCAGAAAATCTACATCCAGTCCTCGCTGCACGCCGACGAACTGCCCGGCATGCTGGTCGCGTGGCGTCTGCGTCGCCAGTTGGCCGAATTCGAAGCCGCCGGCAAGCTGCGCGGCGAAGTGGTGATCGTGCCGGTGCCGAATCCGATCGGCCTGTCGCAGCATTTGCACGGCACGCTGATGGGCCGTTTCGAAACCAACAGCGGCCACAACTTCAACCGCAATTTTCACGATCTCGCCGCGTTGATCGCGCCGCGCATCGAGGCGCGTCTCGGCCCGGACGCCGAGGCCAACAAGCTGGCCGTGCGCGCCGCCATGCGGGAAGCGCTCGATGAGCAGACGCCGCACACCGAACTCGAATCGCAACGGCTGGCGTTGCAGAAGCTGTCCTTCGACGCCGATGTCGTGCTCGACCTGCACTGCGACCTCGACGCCGCGCTGCATCTCTACACCAATCCGGACATCTGGGAAGAGGTAGAACCGCTGGCGCGCTATCTCGACGCCCGCGCGTCGTTGCTCGCGCTGAATTCCGTGGGCAATCCGTTCGACGAGATTCACAGCTTCTGCTGGTCCGACCTGCGCCAGCGTTACGGCGAGCGTTTCCCGATTCCGAACGGCGGCGTATCGGTGACGGTGGAGTTGCGCAGCCAGCACGACGTGTCCTATGAACTCGCGGACAAGGACGCGCAGGCCATCGTCAATTATCTGATCCGGCGCGGCGTGATAGACGCCCCGGTGCCCGAGCTGCCGCCGCTCGCTTATCCGGCCACGCCGCTTGCGGGCGCGGAGCCGATCGTCGCGCCGATGTCGGGCATCCTGGTGTTCCGCGCGCCGGTGGGCGAGTACATCGAGGCGGGCACGCCCGTCGCCGATATCATCGATCCGCTCACCGATACCGTGACCACGCTCAAGTGCACGACCTCGGGCGTCATGTACGCGCGCCACATCGTGCGCTTCGCGACGGCGGGGCTTGAAGTGGCGCGCATCGCGGGCGCGAAGGCGTATCGGACGGGGTCTTTGCTGTCCGCTTGAGCGCCTTTCTCTAAAACGGCGCGAGGCCGCATTGCGCGGCCACCACGCGCCAGTTCCCGTCGATCTCGCCCCAGGTTCGCGTGTAGCGCAGGCTGCCCGCGAACGGGGCGCCGCCGAACGTGCCGGTAATCGCCACGCGCGTCACCGTCACCGCGAACGTGCCGTACACGCGCACCCGCACGTCTTCCGTCTCCAGCTTCTCGATCCGCTGCATCCCATAGCGATGCCCGTTCAGGTCGTCGGCCTTCGTCCAGACCTTGCCGGTGGCATCGACGAAGCTCAGGTCGTCGGCGAGCAGCGCGTCGAGCGCGTCCACGTCCGACTTCATCATCGCCTGCTTCAGGCGCGCTTCCAGTTCGCGGATTCCCGTCTCGTCCATGGTGTCGCTCGCTAAAGGATTGAAGCGTGAGAATCGCATCGCGCGGGGTGAATGCACAAGCGCCACGCCTCCGCTAGTAGTGTTGCACCGGAGATACACCGAAAGTGGGTTGAAAGCGCTGTCACAGTTTCGTCTTTAGTGGCCGCTACAGTTGCGCCCGTCGCAACAAAGCGTCGATATAGAACGCGAAATTTCGCTGACACCGTCAACACCACACCGCGAACCAACTCACGGAGCTTGTTTTGAAGAAGAATATCCTGGCGACCGCCGCGCTCGCCGCATTTGCCGCCCTCGCCGCCACCTCCGCCCACGCACAAAGCAGCGTCACGCTGTACGGCATCATCGACGCCGGTATCAGCTACGCGAACAACGCAGCACGCACCGGCGGCAGCGACTCGCTCGTCAAGTACGACGACGGCGTGGCGCAAGGCAGCCGTTGGGGCCTGAAAGGCTCCGAAGATCTCGGTGGCGGCCTGAAGGCGATCTTCACGTTGGAAAACGGCTTCAACAGCGGCACCGGCGCGCTGGGCCAGGGCGGCGCTGAATTCGGCCGTCAGGCGTTCGTCGGTATTTCGAAGAACGACGTCGGCGCACTGACCTTCGGTCGTCAATACTCGTTCTCGACCGACTACCTCGGCGGCGCGTACTCGATCGGCGGCCAGACCGTCGCGGGCAACTACGCTTACCACATCAACGACGTCGACCAGCTGACCTCGAGCCGCATCAACAACTCGGTCAAGTTCAGCAGCGCCAGCTTCTACGGCGTGACGTTCGGCGCCATGTACGGCTTCTCGAACGCGGCTGGCGCCTTCGCCGGCTCGCCGACGGTCGGCACGACGGCCGGTTCGTCGCGCGCCTACAGCTTCGGCCTGAACTACAAGGCGGGCCCGCTCGGCATCGGCGCGGCTTACACAGACATCCACTACCCGGGCTCGTCCACGCCGGCGTTCTCGACCAACATCGCGAACATCACGCAAGCCAACATCAAGGATCTGCGCACGTTCGGCATCGGCGCGAACTACGCGCTCGGCGCAGCGACGATCTTCGGCCTGTGGACCAACACGCGCTTCGAACCGGTCACCGGCGCGAGCTCGAAGTTCAACGCGTTCGACATCGGCGGCAAGTATGCCTTCACGTCGGCGCTGACGGCTGGCCTCGGCTACTCGTACATGAACCTGACGGACAACGCCAAGGGCCACTGGCACCAGTTCGACGCGTCGGTCGACTACGCGCTGTCGAAGCGTACCGACGTGTACGTGCTCGGCATCTACCAGAAGGCTTCGGGCCGCAACGGCACGAACGACGTGCAGGCGCAGATCGGTTCGGCGACGAGCTACTTCGGCACGTCGGGTGTGGGCGAGAACGATCAGCTGGCGTTCCGCGTCGGCATCCGCCACAAGTTCTAAGCATCACTGCGACGCCGGACTTCAGGTCCGGCAGAGCAAGGAAAACGGGCCTGTACGGCCCGTTTTTTTCGTTTCAGGCGTGCGCGACGGCATCACTTCTTCTTGTCGCCCTTCTTGCCCGCCTGCGCATTGAAGCGCTCGATGTACTCGTCCATCAGCTTGCGGATGGCGCGGCCGATCGCCATGTAGTCGCTCTCGTTGAGATTGGCGAGCGACACGCGCCCCGACGGATGCTGCGTGCCGAAGCCGCGCCCCGGCAACAGCACGACGCGCGCGTCCTTCGCCAGCCGGAAGAGAATCTCCGACGGCTCGGTGTTCGCGATCACCCAGTCCACCAGCGCGCGGCCATGCCGGCGCTCGCCGAGATACTCCATGTCGAGAATCGTGTAGTAGTCGACCTGGTTCGCGTCCTCCTTCTCCAGCGCAATGCCGATCTCGCGATACAGCGCCGCCTTGCGGCTGCGGATCAGCCGCTTCAGCGCGTTCTTGTACGCGTCCGGCGTGTCCATCAACGAGAACAGCGAGAACAACACCATCTGCACCTGCTGCGGCGTGGACAGCCCCGCCGTGTGATTCAGCGCGACCGTGCGGCTGTCGGCGACGAGACGGTCGATGAACTTGAGCTTCTCGGGTTCCGTGGTGATCGACTCGTAGCGTTCGTGCAATTCGGCCTTCTGCTCCTTCGGCAATGCCGCGAGTTGCCGGTCGAGCACGTTGGTCCGGTGCGTCGCGATCGTGCCGAGCCGCCAGCCGGTCGCGCCGAAATACTTCGAATATGAGTACACGAGGATCGTGTTCTCCGGGCACAGCGCGAACAGCGAGACGAAGTCGTCGGCGAAGGTGCCGTAGACATCGTCGGTCAGGAGGATCAGGTCGGGCCGCTCCTTCACGATCTCGGCGATGTATTCGAGGCTCGACGTATCGATCTTCACGGAAGGCGGGTTGCTCGGATTGACGAGGAAGAATGCCTTCACCTTCGGATCGCGCAGCTTGTCGAGTTCCTTCTTCGAGTATTGCCAGCCCTGCGCGACATCGGCATCCAGGTTGATCACGTTGAGCCGGAAGTCGTTGAGACGCGGGATCTCGATGTACGGCGTGAAGATCGGCGAGCCGAGCGCAATGGTGTCGCCCGGACGGATCAGGAAGTTCTCGCGCATCGTGTTGAAGATGTAGGTCATCGCGGCCGTGCCGCCTTCGACCGCGAAGATGTCGAAGTCGCCGACGAACGGATGCTTGCCGATCATCTCGCGCCGCAGATAGTGCCCGACGATGATCTCGGACAACTTCAGCATGCGGTCCGGCACCGGATAGTTGCACGCGAGAATGCCCTCGCACATCTCGTAGAGAAAGTCGGCGGCGTTCAGGCCGAGCTGGTCGCGCACATACGACACCACGCCCGCGAGAAACGGAATGCCCGGCGTGTCCCTGAACTCGCGCGCGAAGATCTCGAAGCGCTCCTCGATACCCTCGCGTTTCGGAAAGCCGCCGACGCCCTCGGGCATGTACGCGAACGAGCGCTCCGACTCGCGCATCGCGAACAGGCCGAGCTGCCAGAAGCCATGCCGCGGGATGGTCGCGAGAAAGTTGGGATTGCCGCGGCCCGCGTTGAGCATCGCGAGGTTCGCGGGACGCTCCACCGCGCCGCCGCCGGCCGCCTTGATGAGTTCGTCCTTGAGTTCGAACGGGCTGAGCGACGCCATCGCGGCGCGATCGCCGGAAGCGGATTTCGGAGCCTTTGCCATCCAGCACCTCCAGAGAAAGAGTAAGGACGCGGCGTGCTTCAGCTGAGGAGCATGACCATCACCATGCCCCAGATCGTCAGCAGCGTATTGCCGACCGCATAGGTGACCGTGTAGCCGAGCCCCGGCACCTGGCTCTTGGCCGTGTCGCACAGCATGCCGAGCGCGGCCGTGGTCGTGCGCGCGCCGGCGCAAATGCCGAGCAGCAACGCGGGATCGAAACGGAAGACGTACTTGGCCAGATACATGCCGATGATGAGCGGCACCGACGACGCAAAGATGCCCCACAGGAACAGACTCACGCCGAGCTTCTGCAGGCCCGCGACGAAGCCCGGACCCGCCGTGATGCCCACCACCGCGATGAACACGTTGAGGCCGACGGAGTTCATGAACCACAGCGTCGGCGACGGGATGCGGCCGAAGGTCGGATGGATCGCGCGCAGCCAGCCGAACACGATGCCCGCGATCAGCGCGCCGCCCGCCGTCGAGAGCGTGAGCGGAATGCCGCCCGCGTGGATCACGACCGCGCCGACCAGCGCGCCCAGGGTGATCGCGAGGCCGGTGAACGCCATGTCGGCGACGTCGCTCGGGCGGTCGATCACGCCCACCTGCTTCGCCACCGCGCTCGTGTCCTGCGTGCGGCCCATCAGCGTGATGGTGTCGCCGCGCTGGAGCTTGGTGCTCGGCAGCACGGGAATCTGCGTCTCGGTCGCGCCGCGCTTGATCCTGCGGATGAACACGCCGCGCGCGCCGGGCATCTGCGCGAGTTCCGCGAGCGTCTTCGACTCGACTTCCTTGTTCGTGATGTAGATGTCGACGCCTTCCACCGGCACGGCCAGCAGTTCCGCATCGTCGACCTCTTCCGCCACGCCGCCGAGAATCTGCACGAGCTGCTCGCGCCGCCCCGCGACCGCGACGATATCGCCGGCCTTGAGGACGTCGTCGATCTTGGCTTCCTGGATCTTGCCGTCGCGCCGGATGCGCTCGATGAACAGGCGCGCGCCGGCCGGCTCCAGCGCTTCCGTCTGCGCCACCGTCAGGCCCGCCGCCTGGCCGCCCGCGGGCACGCGGTAGGCGCGCAGCGTGAACTGGTGCCACGCGAGACCGTCGCCGGACAGGTTGCTGCCGCCGCCCATGCGCGCCTCGTAGTCCTTGCAGGCCTGCACGAGATCGATGCCGAGCAGCTTCGGGCCGAGCATCGACAGAATCAGCGCCGAGCCGATGGTGCCGTAGATATAGGTGACCGCGTAGGCGGTGGGCATGGCGTCGAGCAGGGCCTTGGCCTCGTCGGGCGGCAGGCCGAGCCGGTTGATGGCGTCGGTGGCGAGGCCCATCGAGGCCGAGATGGTCTGCGAGCCGGCGAACAAGCCGGCTGCGGAGCCGATGTCATAACCCGCGACCTTTGCGGCGATCCACGATGACGCGAGACACAGCACGCACAGGATCACGGAGAACAGCGCCTGCGGCAGGCCGTCCTTGGCGATGCCGCGCACGAACTGCGGTCCCACGCCATAACCTACGGCGAAGAGGAACATCAGGAAGAAGACGGACTTGACGTTCGGCGAGATGGTGATGCCGAGCTGTCCGATGGCGATGGCGGCGAGCAGCGTCGCGGTGACGGCGCCGAGACTGAAGCCCTTGAAACTCTTTCCGCCGACCCAGTAACCGACACCGAGCGACAGGAACACGGCGATCTCAGGATAACTGCGCAACGTTGCGGTGAGCCATGACATAGCCACTCCTTGCGAAAGCGGGAAGTCGAACAGGCACGGTCGACACGGTGGCGCGAGGGCTCACCGTGCTAAGCGTTTGCACACCAATACACTATTTCTCGCTTGAAACGCGATGCATTCGTGATTTTTTGTTCAGGCCGATGCCGCTTGTCGCCCACGCTTTACCGCCCAAGAAAAATGCACGCGCAAATGAAAACAGCGGCCGAAGCCGCTGTTTTCATTCAGGCCGTGGAGGCCCCGCTCATTCCGCCGTTTCGAGCAGCGGATAGTCGGTGTAGCCCTTCGCGCCGGGCGCGTAGAACGTCGAGGTGTCCCAGTCGTTCAGCGCGGCGTCCTGCTCGAAGCGGCGCACCAGATCCGCATTCGCGATGAACGGCTTGCCCCAGGCCACCGCGTCCGCGTCGCCGCGCGCGATGATTGCTTCGGCGCTCGCCTTCGAGAACCCTTCGTTGACGATATACACGCCGCCGAACGTCTTCTTCAGTTGCGGCCCGAGGCTGTCGCCCGCTTCATGCTCGCGCGCCGCGATGAACGCAATCTTGCGACGGCCGAGTTCTGCCGCGACATAACCGAAGGTCGTGGTGCGGTCGCTGTCGCCCATCGTGTGGGAATCCGCGCGCGGCGCGAGATGCACGCCCACACGGTCCGCACCCCAGACGTCGATGCATTCGTCGACCACGTCGAGCAGCAGGCGCGCACGGTTTTCAAGGGCGCCGCCGTAGGCATCGGTACGCTTGTTGGTGCTGTCCTGCAGGAACTGGTCGAGCAGATAGCCATTCGCGCCATGCACTTCGACGCCGTCGAAACCCGCACGCTTCGCATTCTCCGCGCCCTTGCGGAACGCAGCGACCACGCCGGCGATTTCATCCAGTTCGAGCGCACGCGGCGTCACGAACGGACGCTGCGGACGCACGAGACTCACATGTCCGCCCGCCGCGATGGCGCTCGGCGCCACCGGCAATTCGCCGTCGAGGAACACGGGGTCCGAGATGCGGCCCACATGCCACAGTTGCAGCATGATCTTGCCGCCGGCATCGTGCACGGCCTTCGTCACGAGCTTCCAGCCTTCCACCTGCTCATCCGACCAGATGCCCGGCGTGTCGGCATAGCCGACGCCTTGCGGCGTCACCGAAGTTGCCTCGCTGAGAATCAGACCGGCCGACGCGCGGTCCGCATAGTACTGCGCCATCAGCGCGTTCGGCACGCGTTCGACACCGGCACGCTGACGCGTGAGCGGAGCCATGATGATGCGGTTCTTGAGCGTGAGTGCGCCTACCTTGAGCGGATCGAAGAGAGTCGTCATGTAATGGCATCCTAAATATATTGAAAGCTGGACCGCGCCGTGCGGAAAACTTGCTCAGAGCTTCGCGAGGGAATCGCGGAACGCCTGGATCACCGCTTCGTCGCGCTTGAAAAACACCCACTGTCCAACGCGCTTCGTGGTGACGAGTCCGGCCTTTTGCAAAACGGAAAGATGCGCCGAAACGGTGGACTGCGACATGTCGCAGCGTCCATCGATCTGACCCGCGCATACGCCGTGCAGATGCGGCAGTTCCTGTTCAGGAAAATGCAGCTCCGGCTCCTTCAGCCATTCGAGAATCTCGCGGCGAAGGGGGTTGGCGAGGGCCTTGTGAATTGCGTCGATATCCATTTCGGTGCGCTTGTGTCTGACGAAACGGAGGCAAAGGCTTCCGAAATCGTCTTGCATCGAAGTTTATATCGGGAATTTACGATATGCAAGTGCCTCGGCTTCATCGATCGGCAACCTGAGGCGTGGCGGAGGCGCTGGCAGCGGTCGAATGGCAGGCAGAGAACGGCACGACCCAGCCGCCCGAGCGCATCGTGCCCTCGACGAAGGCGTCCTGGGCGAAGCGCCCCTTGAAGATGGTGCCGTCGGGACGCGTTTCCACACCCTGTCCCTCGGCCTTGCCGTTCACGACCTGTCCGACATAGCGGCCGCCGTCCGCGCGTGTGAGCGTGTCGGCAACGGCATGCCCGGTCACGCATGCCATGGCGAACCACAAGGAAACCGTGCGCACGTTCATGCGACCTCCCGTGCCGTGAGCTTCATGCGAGCACGCTGCCACAGCGAGCCGGGCGTCTCGGTGCGCTGTGCCGCACAGGCAATGGCATGCACCATTTCACGCAGCGCATTTATTCCAGGAATTTCCGGGCAATTTGTTCTGTAATACCAAGTAGCCGATGGCATAATCGCCGCCGTCACGACTTCCGACCTTACTTCCGATCACCATGCGCCGTCGCCTCCATCAACGAACGGGTTCACTGCTGGCGTTGTTCGCCATGCTGCTGATCACGTTCGCCCCGGCGATCTCGCAGTTGCTCGCGGCCCATGCGCGTGCAACGGACTTCACGGCGGAACTGTGCTCGGCGCACGCGACACCCACGGACGAGCCTCACCGCTCCGATGCGCCCGTACATCTCGACGGCCAGGCCTGCGGCTACTGCCATGTCTTCGCGCATGCACCCGTTTTGCCAACCGTACGGCTGGCGTTCTCGCTGGATATTCCTGCGCGGCAATCCGTCGCGGAAGCGCCCGCGCGCGACACGCGGCGCGCCACGTATTTCTCCCCGGCGCAGCCACGCGCCCCGCCCGTTCTGATCTGACCTCGTCCTCATGACGCGATGCCCTGGCGGCATCGAGCGGTCTCGCACGCCTGTGCGCGTGCGCGATCTTTCACGACCGATATCAGAGAAGAACCATGAACCTGTGCCCGACCCCGCGCGGCCATGAGCCGCGTCTATCCGCATCCGAGCGAGCGGAGGCGAAACAATGAAATACGCCCTCGCCCGAAGAAGCGCCTTCGCCACCGGCGTGAGCCTGCTATTCGCCTCGCGCGCGTTTTCCCAGACGACGCCTGAACCCACCGCCACGCTCCCCGCCGTGATCGTGCAGGGACAGTCCGATCAATCGCTCACGTCGCAGACCGTCGCTCAGGACAAACGCAAGCTCTTCGAGACGGTCGGCTCGGTCGGTTTCGTCGATGGCGACGACCTCCAGAATACCTACGCCTTCACCCTGCGCGACGTGCTCAAGAACGTGCCCGGCGTGTTCGTGCAGAACCGCTATGGCCAGGAACTGCGGCTGTCGATCCGCGGCTCGGGCATCGCGCGCAGCTATCACACGCGCGGACTCGAAATCCTCCAGGACGGCATTCCGACCAACCTCGCCGACGGCAGCGGTGACTACTATCAGATCGACCCCATCGCGCTGCAATCCGTCGATGTCTACAAGGGCGGCAACGGCCTCGCATACGGCTCGTCGATGCAGGGCGGCGCGATCGACTTCATCACGCCGACCGCCCGCACCGCCGAGGCGCCGAACATACTGCGCCTCGAAGGCGGCAGCTACGGCACGGTCCGCAGCAGCGCGCAGTTCTCGCGCGTGCTGGGTCCGCTGGATTTCATCGGCACGTTTTCGGTGAATCATGCGGATGGCTATCGCGATCACGAACGCGGCCAGTACGAGCAGTTCAACGCGAACATCGGCTACCGCTTCTCGCCGCAGGTCGAGACGCGCTTCTACCTGGGCGTGTATGTCGTCGATCAGGAACTGCCGGGCACGCTCTCGCTCAGCGACGCCCTGAACAATCCCACCAAGGCCGCGCCGAGCGCGCTGTCCGGCGATCAGGCGCGCGACACGCGCACCGAACGCATCGCCAACAAGACGAGCGTGAAGCTCGATGTCGGCCAGCTCGACGTCGTCACCTGGGCGATTCACAAGAGTCTCTATCACCCGATCTTCCAGGTGCTCGATCAGGACGGCTGGACCTACGGCATCGCCCCGCGCTATACGGCGACGCTCAATCTGGGCGGCATGCGCAACGACGTGATCGCGGGCGCGCGCTTCTTCGGCGGCAATACGCAGGCGCGGCAGTACGTGAACGTCTCGGGCAACGAAGGCACGCAGACGCTGGACTCCACGCAAAGCGCGTACAACTACGAAGCCTACGTGGAAGACCGCCTGTTCTTCCTGCCGACCGTCGCGCTGATGGCGGGCTTCAAGGCGTTGCGCGACGTGCGCCAGTATGTCGATCATGGCGGCCTTGCCGCCGACCCGACCTACAAGTCGACCAGCGAGACCTTCAGCGGCGTGAATCCGAAACTCGGCCTGCTATGGCAGCCGAACCGCGAGATCCAGGCGTACGTGGACGTCACGCGCAGCCAGGACGTGCCCGACTTCAGCGACCTGACGCAAACCTTCTCGAACACGACGCAATTCACGCCGCTGAGCGCGCAGCACGCCTGGACCCTCGAACTCGGCACGCGCGGCACGCGCGATCGCGTGAGCTGGGACCTGACGGCGTATCGTTCGATCGTGCGCGATCAGTTGCTTCAGTACACCACGAGCCCCGACATCCCCGCCTCCACCTTCAACGCGAACAAGACCGTGCTGCAGGGCGTCGAAGCAGGCGTTTCAGTGGACGTGCTGCACAATCTGACGAGTCCCGGCGCAGGCGACAAGGTGACGCTCTCGGGCGTATGGAACCTGAGCGATTTCCGCTTCAAGGACGATCCGGTGTACGGCAACAACCGCATCGCGGGCGTGCCGGTGAACGTGGTGCGCGCCGTGCTCGGCTACTCGCGGCCCAATGGCTTCCATGTGTCGGCATCGGTGGACTGGGTGCCGGCCGGCGCCTGGGCCGACGACGCCAACACCCTGCGCGTGCCCGGCTACACCTTGCTGGGCCTTCAGGCGGGCATGGACTTCAAGAACGGGCTGTCGATCTTCCTGGATGCGCGCAACCTGACCAACAAGCGCTATGTCAGCGACATCAGCACGGTCGCCGACGCCCGCACGGCATCGACGGCAATCTTCTATCCGGGCGAGGGACGCAGCGTCTTCGCGGGTGTCCGCTACGCCTTCTAGGCCGGTCTGTGCGGCCCGTCCGGCGGCCCGTGTCGATACGGCACACGCCGCCGGACCGCGCGGTCTGGTAACCTGCCCGGTTTCACCGTTCGTCGGACTTCACGCAACGCTTATGGATACTCCCTTCAACGAACGCGGCGTCACCCTGTCGCGCGCGGGCCTGTCGGCCTCGGGCCAGATGATCCCGCTGCGCGAACTGCGTTCAGCGCGCGTCGTCATGATTCCGCGCCAGAAGCCGCTGCCGCTCATCCTTGCGCTGATCGGGCTCGTGATGCTGGGCGCGGGCATCTTCACCGGCTCGGGCGCGACGCTCGTGCTCGGCATCATGCTCGTCGTGGTCGGCTACCTGACCTGGATCACGCAGGACGTCATCTATCAACTGATGGTCGCGACGCCCGACGGCGAACGCGAAGTGCTCATCACGAAAGATCAGGCCTTCGCGGACAAAGTGGCCGCGCTGGTTGCCGAGGCGGTCGCGAAGCACGCCGCAGCCACTGCGGCGGTGAAGCCGCAGAGCTGATCGTCACGGCACGAGCCCTCCGCGCCGTGAAGCGCCGTCAGGTGATCTGCAACGGCTCGACGTGCCAGATATCGCGGGCATACTCCGCAATCGTGCGATCCGACGAGAAAATGCCCATGCCGGCCACGTTCTCGATGGCGCTCCGGGTCCACGCGTCCTTGTCGCGGAACTTGAGATCGACTTCGGTCTGGGTCTTGTCGAAGCTGTCGAAGTCGGCGAGCACCATGTAGTGATCGCCCCAGTCCACCAGCGTGTGGAAGATGTCGTAGAAGCGGTGCGGCTCTTCCGGCGAGAAATGCCCGAGGCGGATCTGGTCGAGCGCGACCTTCAGTTCCGGGTTCTCCTCATAGATCTGCCGCGGCCGATAACCCGCCGCACGCAAGGACTCGATCTCGTCGGTCGTGTTGCCGAAGATGAAGATGTTCTCGCGTCCCACCGCATCGCAGATTTCGATATTCGCGCCATCCAGCGTGCCAATGGTCAGCGCACCGTTCAACGCCAGCTTCATGTTGCCGGTGCCTGACGCTTCGGTGCCGGCCATCGAAATCTGCTCGGAGAGATCCGCTGCCGGAATGATCAGTTCCGCGACGCTCACGCCATAGTTCGGAATGAAGCCCACTTTGAGGCGATCGCCGACCAGCGGGTCCGCGTTGATCTTCTTCGCGACGTCGTTGATGAGCTTGATGATGTTCTTCGCCATCTTGTACGCCGACGCCGCCTTGCCCGCGAACATCACCACGCGCGGCGTCCAGTCCTGCTCCGGATTCTCTCGGATGCGGTTGTAGCGCACGATCACATACAGGATGTTGAGCAGCTGCCGCTTGTACTCGTGGATCCGCTTCACCTGCAGGTCGAACAGCGCCTCGGGATTGATGATCGCGTGGGCCTCGCGTTTCGCGCGTTCGACGAGCCGCAGCTTGCTCGCGAACTTCGCCTCGTGAAACGCCTTGCGGAATTCGGGATCGTCGCGCCATTCGCGCAGCCGGCCGAGTTCGAAGAGATCGGTGCGCCAGCGCGGCCCGAGGCGCTTGTCGATCAGGCTGGACAACGACGGACTCGCCTGCGCCAGCCAGCGGCGCGGCGTGACGCCGTTCGTCACGTTGGTGAAGCGCTCCGGATACATGCGCGCGAAGTCGGAGAAGATGTTCTGCACCATCAGTTGCGAGTGCAGCTTTGAAACCCCGTTGACCTTGTGACTTGCGACGATCGCCAGATGCGCCATGCGCACGCGACGCTGGCCGTATTCATCGACGAGCGAGATGCGGCGGATCAGCTCCACGTCGCGGCCGAACTTCTCCGTGACCTGCTTGAGGAATTGCGCGTTGATCTCGAAGATGATTTCCAGATGCCGCGGCAGCAGCCGCGCGAGCATCTCGACGTCCCAGGTTTCGAGCGCCTCCGGCATCAGCGTGTGGTTCGTGTACGAGAACATCTGCTGGATCAGCTTCCACGCCTTGTCCCACGGCAGATGATGACGGTCCACCAGCAGCCGCATCAGTTCGGGAATCGCCAGCACAGGATGCGTGTCGTTCAGATGCACCGCCACCTTCTCGGCGAGGCGCCCGAAGTGCGTATGCGTGCGCTGATAGCGGCGGATCAGATCCTGCATCGTCGCGGAGACGAAGAAGTATTCCTGGCGCAGACGCAGTTCGCGGCCGGCTTGCGTCGAATCATCCGGATACAGCAGCCGCGACACGTGTTCGGACGTGTTTTTCGCTTCCACCGCGCGGCGATAGTCGCCCTGGTTGAACGCGGAGAGATCGAACTCGTCGGTCGCGCGCGCGGACCACAGGCGCAGCGTGTTGGTCGCCGTCGTGGCGAAGCCGGGGATGACCGTGTCGTAGGCCATCGCGTTGACGTGCTCGGTATCGATCCAGTCGGTACGGTCTTCATGCTGCACGGTACGCCCGCCGAAATGCACGGTGTACACCACTTCCGGACGCGGAAACTCCCACGGATTACCCGCGCGCAGCCAGTAGTCGGGCATTTCAACCTGATTTCCGTCGACGATGGTCTGGCGGAACATCCCGTATTCGTAACGGATGCCATAGCCGAAACCGGGCACGCCGACGGTTGCCATCGAGTCGAGGAAGCAGGCGGCGAGACGGCCCAGGCCGCCATTGCCGAGCGCGGCATCGGGTTCGAGATCTTCCAGCGCGGAGAGATCGACGCCAAGACCGGCAAGCGCGTCGCGCACCTCGTCGTGAATGCCGAGCGCGAGCAGCGCGTTGGTGAAGGTCCGGCCGATGAGGAACTCCATCGACAGGTAATAGACGCGTTTCACGTCCTGTTCGTATTGCAGGCGAGTGGTGCGCATCCAGCGCGCCACGAGGCGGTCCCGCACCGCCAGTTCGACGGCATGCAGCCAGTCGCGCGGCTGCGCGGTGACCGCATCCTTGCCCACGCCGTACATCAGGCGGTTCGAGATGGAGCGCCTGAGCGCATCGACAGTACTATTGAGCTGGTCGAATTCCAGGTCGACGGATGTCATCGAAACCTCCGGTTATTGCATCATATGCAGCGACCGCGAAAGCGCATCCGGAGTTCACCGATTGGACGCATTTGCCGGCTCTCGCCCGATTCCACGCGGGTGCGGTCGCGCCTGAACGTGCAGGTTACGCCAGTTTTATTGTTTTTGGTATGACGGCTCATGCACCGCAATGAGGCCCGGGAATTGCTGATCACGCTGCATGTCCTTGTTGGCGCAGGGAAATAATTACTTCGCCATCCCGATGATCTGCGCAGACTTCAACGACGCGGTGATCGCGCGGCGATCAGCAGCAGCGCCGCGAGCGAGATGCCGAGCAGGATCAGCGAAAGCGCCGACGCCGGCAGATAGTAGCCGCGATTGACCTGCCCCACGACGACGATGGGCACCGTCGCGAAGCCGGGCGGATACACCGTGAGCGTCGCGCCCAGTTCGCCGAGCGAGAGCGCGAAGCCCAGCGCCAGGCTGGCGCGGATCGCCGGCACGAGCTGCGGCAGCACGACCTGCAACAGCACCCTGCGCGGCGGCGCGCCAAGACTTGCGGCCGCCTCGCGCAGCGTCGTCAGCTCGGGGCGCAGTGCCGCAGCCGCGCAGCGATAACAGAACGGCAGCACGAGCGCGAGCTGCACCAGCACGACGATCGCAGCCGAACCGGAGAGATCGAGCGGACGCTTGTGATACGCGATCAGCACCGCGAGACCGAGCACGACGCTCGGCACGCCGCTGCCCATCATGGCGACGGCGTCGACGAGTGCGCCGAGGCCGCGCCGGTCGCGTCCTTCCAGCGCGAGCGCGAGCCAGAGCCCCAGCGCGGTGCCGAGCACTGCCACGCCGAGACCGACTTCGAGGCTCGTGATGACCGCGTCGAAGTCGCTGGATGAGAGGCGCGCGAACCAGCGCGTGCTGTAGCCGTCGGGCAGGATCGTGCCGGACCAGTGCGACGCGACGCTCGACAGCGCGACCACGCCCACCGGCAGCACGAACAGCCAGATGCACAGCAGCGCGACGCACGCCGTCGCCATGATGCGCAGGACGGCGCCGGGCCTGAAGCGCGAGACAAGGGCAAGCTGCATGTCAACGTCCTTTCGAGCGGCGGTCGACGCGCCGGTACAGCGCATGCAGCGACAGCGACATCAGCAGCATCACGACCGCGCCGGCGGCCGCGGTGGGCAGGTCGAGATCGACGGTCGCGGCGCTGTAGATGGCGATCGGCAAGGTGATCAGATGCGCGCTGCCGAGCACGAGCAGAATGCCGAACTCGTTCAGCGTCAGCAGGAAGCACAGGACCGTGCCCGCCGCGATGCCCGGCCACGCGAGCGGCAGCACGACCTTCAGCGCGACCATCCAGCCGTTCGCGCCGAGACTGCGGGCCGCTTCGACGAGACGCATGTCGAGCGTCGCATAGGACGCGAGTGTCGGACGCACGACGAACGGCGCATAGAACACGACTTCCGCCAGGATCACGCCGCCGATGCCGAACAGGAAGTCGAGCGGCGTCGCATCGAGGGAAAAGAGCCGTTGCAGGCCGATGCTCACCGAGCCCTGCGAGCCGTAGAGAAAGATCAGAGTGAAGGCCACGAGAAACGAAGGAAACGCGACGAACAATTCGAGGAAGCGCGTCAGCAGCCGCGCGCCCGCGAACGGCCTGAAGAACAGCATCGACGCCAGCGCGACGCCGAGCAGCGAAGCAATGCTCGCGCTGGCGAACAGGATGCCGAGCGTCGTGCCGATCATGCCGCGCGTCTCGGGATTGCCGAAGAACGCCGTGTAGGCATGCAGCGTGAAGCCTTGCGGTCCGCTTACGCTCAGCATCGCGAGGCGCGCGAGCGGATAGACGACCAGCGGCCCGAGCACCACCACGAGAATGAACAGCAGATGCCACTGCGCGCGGCGGGCCCGACGCTTCGCCGCGGCGGCGTGGGCGGCGAACTGCGCGGAAAGCTCTGCGTCGCCGGGGGGCTCGTCGCGCGCGACGCTGTCAGGGACGAACAAGGACGACATCGTCAGCCTCGAAGCTCAAAGAGACGCGCGCGCCCTGCTCCGGCGCACGGGCGTGGCCGCGCTGCATCGAGACGAGCACCGGCTCGCCGGGCAACGCATCGAGCGCGACCGAGATGGACAATGCCGCGCCATACCATTCGACGGACGCAATCGTGCCGTGCAGGCGGCCTTCGCCCAGCGGCCCGATCCTGAAGCTCTCCGGACGGATGCACGCCAGCCGCTCGCGTTCCTCATGGCGCGAATGCCCGAGAGGAAACACCACGCGCGGCGGCAGCAGATTCGCCGCGCCGAGATAGCGCGCGACGTAGGCGTCGTTCGGCGCGTCGTACAGTTCGCGCGGCGCGCCCAGTTGCGCGATGCGGCCATCGCGCATCAACAGCGTGCGATCCGACAGTACGAGCGCGTCGTCCTGATCGTGGGTCACGCAGACGATGGTCAGGTCCGGCAGGCGTTCATGCAGCGCCTTCAGTTCGCTGCGCACGGAGGCGCGCAGGTTGGCATCCAGTGCGGACAGCGGCTCGTCGAGCAACAGCACGTCCGGCTCGATGACCAGCGCACGCGCCAGCGCCACGCGCTGCTGCATGCCGCCCGACAATTGCGCGGGCATCACATGGCCGGCATCGGACAGTTGCACGAGCTTGAGCGCATCGGCGACGCGGCGCGTGATCTCGCCGCCCCCGAGCCGGCGCGCGCGCAGGCCGAAGGCAACGTTATCGAACACCGAGAGATGCGGAAACAGCGCATAGCTCTGAAACAGCAAACCGAGATTGCGCCGGTGCGGCGGCGTGTGCGTCAGATCGCGGCCGGCGATCGACAGCCGGCCCGCAAGCGCGTCGGCGGCAACGAAGCCCGCGATGAAGCGCAACAACGTGGTCTTGCCGCAGCCGCTCTTGCCAAGCACCGTCAGGAACTCGCCGCGCTCGATATGCAACGAGAGATCGTCCAGCACCGTGCGCGCACCGAAGCGCACCGTGAGCCGGTCGATCTGCACGCCGGGCGTCGCATCGACGCCCGCTGTCTGCATGGGAATTGCGTTCACGTTACGACTTCGGCTTGACGACTTCGGTCTGCTTGCCCGTGTTGCCGATCACTTCGTTCTTCCAGCGCTCGGTCCAGCTGGCCTTCTTCGCCATGACCTGGTTCCAGTCGACCGGGATCAGCTTCACGCCCGCGATGGCCTGCTTCACGGCCTCGCCGTTCTTGCCGGCGAGCGGCACGTCGGTGCGGCCCGGGATACCGTAGATATCCGGCACCTTCGCCTGCACTTCCGGCGACATCAGATAGTCGATCAGCTTCTTGCCTTCGGCCTGGTTCGGGCCGCTCTTGATGAGGCCGATCGCGTACGGCAGCTGGAACGTGGTCGGCGCTTCGCCGGCCTTGTGCGACAGGAACAGCGGCTTGATCGACAGACCGCCATTCGCGGCGTCGTCGAGGTCCATTTGCAGGTCGCCGTTGGCGAAGGCGATCTCGTTGCGGGAGAGCAGCACGTCGAGATAGCCGGTGCCCTTCGTGTGGAACTTGGCGCTCTGTTCGAGGTTCTTCAGGTAGCCGAACGCGGCGTCCTCGCCCATCAGCGCCGAGGTCAGGATGATGACGGCCATGCCATCTCCAGCCGTGGCGGGATTCGAATACGCGATCTTGCCCGAGTAGTTCGGATGCAGCAGATCGGCGAAGGTGCGCGGCGCAGTCTTCGTGACGTCAGGATTGATCGCGAACGAAAAGTAGTTGTTCACGAACGTGGCCCACGCGCCGTCCTGCGCTTTCGCGATCGCCGGAACGTTCTTGTAGTTCACGCTCGGGTACGGCTGCAACAGGCCGCCCTGCTGTGCCTGCTGGATGAACGGCGGCAGCGTGACGAGCACGTCGGCCTTCGGTGCGTCCTTCTCCACCGTCGCGCGGTTCACGACTTCACCGCTGCCCGCCGTGACGATGTTGACCTTCACGCCTTCCTTCTTCTCGAACGCCGGCAGCACATCCTTGTAGAGGTTCTCGAGACCGTCGGCGGTATAGAGAACGACAGCTTCGGCGGCGTGCACGGGCATCGCGGCAAACAGGCTGAATGCAGCGGCGAACGCCGGCAGCACGGCGCGCGCAAGGCGCAGATCGCGGGTCATGGTGGTGAGCTCTCTGATGTCGGGAGGATTCGAGGCGGTTTCAACCTCGAACCGGAGAATTGCAGATATCCGTGACATCGACGTGAACGCACCACGATTTGCCAACAATCGGCACTTTTCGCCAACCTTGCGGCGCCCGAAAGACGCGGCGAATTCGTGTTCCGCTCACGCCGAACGAACATCGCCCTCAAGGCGCCTCCGATGCCTTGCGGCGCGTTTCTCCCCCACGTACGATGCCGTCCGTTGTACCGAAGAATCGCCGCTTCCCTACTCATCTGGAGCATGAACATGCGCGTTTCCTTGTCCCTTTCCCGCGCCGCAGTTGGCGTGATGCTGTCGCTCGGCGCGCTGGCTTCCCACGCGGCTTCCGCGGAGCCGATCAAGAACATCGTCCTCGTCCACGGCTTCTTCGCCGATGGTTCGGGCTGGACGCCCGTGGCCAAAATCCTCGCGCGCAACGGCTACAAGGTCTCCGTCGTGCAGGAGCCGGAAACCTCGTTCGAGGATGATGTCGCCGCCACGCGCCGCGTGCTCGACGCCCAGGACGGCCCCGCCATTTTGGTCGGCCACAGCTATGGCGGCGCGGTGGTGACCGAAGCCGGCAATCACGACAAGGTCGCCGGCCTCGTGTACGTGGCCGCATTCGAGCCGGACGTGGGCGAATCGCCCGCTTCGCTGTCGAAGAAGACGCCGCCCGCAAGCCATGCCATCAAGGTCTCGTCCGACGGCTATCTGTATCTGGATCCGGCCCACTTCCACGAGGATTTCGCGAGCGATCTCCCCGTCGCCGAAGCCAACCTCATGAGCGTTTCGCAGGTCATGCCCAATGCGAAGAACTTCGCCACGCCGATCCAGCAGGCGGCCTGGAGGACCAAGCCGAGCTGGGGCGTCATCGCCACCGACGACCGCATGATCAATCCTGAACTGGAACGCTCGATGACCCAGCGCGCGGGCACCAGGACGATCGAACTGAAGACGAGCCACGTGCCCTTCATGTCGCATCCGGCCGAGGTCGCGAAGCTGATCGAAACGGCCGCGACGGAGAGCGTCAAGCAGTGACGCCAGCAGCGGCCCTATCCGCTTGGGGAGGGCCGCTGCCGGGTCATGCGCGCGCCGGACGGCACTCCAGGACCGGCACCACTTGCGGCCCTCTTGACGCAATGGCGCGCAGCATGGCCCGCTCCGGCGCCGCTTCGCACACCAGGTAGCGCACCGTTTCGAAGCCGCGGATACGCACCGGCGCGACGCGCCCGAACTTCGAACAGTCCGCCACCACGATCGCGCATGCGGCCGACGCGATCATCCGCCCGCGCACTTCGGCGGCCAGCCGCGAATAATCGGTGAGATGGGCGTCCTGCGTGATCCCGCCCGCGCCGATGAAAGCGAAATCCGCGTGATATTGCGTGAGCTGCGTGAGGGTATCGAGACCGAAGGCGGCGTCCTCGGCATCGGCCAGTTCGCCGCCGAGCACGGTCACCCGGTTGCCGTTGCGCCGCGCCAGCAACAGCGCAATGCGCCAGTCGTTCGTGTACACGGTCAGCCGATGCCGGTCCGCAAGCGCCCGCGCCACGGCCTGCGTGGTGCTTCCCGAATCGACGATCACCGAGGCGCCATCCGGCACGAACGCCGCCGCCCGCACGCCGATCGCCTGCTTCGCTGCCGCGTTCTCCGCCTCGCGTATGTCGAGATGCGCTTCGCGACGCTCGGCCGAGAGCGCGCCGCCGTGGGTCGTCGTCAGCAGGCCGCGCCCGGCGAGCGTGTTGAGATCGCGCCGCACGGTTTCGCGCGAGACGGACAGCGCGCGCACGACATCCGCAACCGCAAGCACGCCGTGCTTGTCGAGTTCGTCGAGGATGTAGTGATGGCGCTGTTCGGGAAGCATCGGTGGCGTTCGTGCAAGAGTGGTGAATGAGCGTTGAAAGGTGAGGCAGCGTGAGGAGTCTAGCGGCTTAGTGTGGCAAATCCTTGGCAAGGCGGCACGCAGGACGCCGGCCCGCTCGCGCAATGGTTTGTTTCCGGTGCGTTGGTAATCCGGGCGGCGGGGTCCGCTAGACTTGCAGGCTTCGCAGAGGATTTGATCGAGGCAAGCGGATGTACAAGAAAGGCGTGGTCATTGAAATTCAGTTTCCGCCCGAGCGTCTCAACGACGCCGCCGGAGATCCCTACTGGATCGACCTCACGCTCGACGAAGCCAGGCGTCTGCACGCTCAGCTGTCGCGCCGTCTCGACGGCGAGGCGTGCGCCAACCAGCCGCTCGATACTTTCTCGCTCGACTGAACCCTTCCGGCTGCACGGCCAGACAAGACACGCGCGCACTGAAGCGACGATACTGCGGGATTCCGTTTCGTCGCCCATTCTCATGTTCTCGCTACTTGCCGCGCCGGTCTTCGTGTTCCTCTGGTCGACAGGCTTCATCGTGGCGCGCGCCATCACGCCTTACGTCGACCCGAACATGTATCTGCTCGTGCGCTTCGCCGGCACGACGCTGCTCTTCATCGTGCTCGCCCTGGCCGCGCGCGCGCCCTGGCCCAAGGGGCGCGATATCGGCCGGCATCTGTTCGCGGGCGCGCTGCTGCAAGGCGTCTATCTCGGCTCGGGTTACTGGGCTGTCGCGCAAGGGCTGGGCGTGGGCATCATGGCCCTGCTCGGCGCGCTGCAACCGCTGCTGACCGCTGCCGTCGCCGCGCGCCTGTTCGGCGAACGGCTCTCCCCGCGCGCATGGGGCGGCCTGCTGCTGGGTCTGCTTGGCGTCGCGCTCGTGCTGGCGCCGAAGATCGCGGCGAGCGGCGCACCCGTCGCGCAGCATGCGGCCGGTCATGCGCCCGAATGGTTCGTCGTGACGACCGCCGTGCTCGCCGTGTTCGCGATCACGGCGGGAACGCTGTACCAGAAAAGCTCGCTCGCGCAATCCGATATCCGCAGCGCCAGCGCGCTGCAAAACGCCGGCGCGGCCATGGTCGCGCTCGTGCTGGTGCTCGCGCTCGGCGAGCATCGCTTCGTTGCCTCGACGATTACCTGGCTCTCGCTGCTGTGGGGCATCGTGATGCTGTCGGGCGTCGCGACCACGCTGCTCGTCTGGATGGTCCGGCGCGGCGATGCATCGCGCGCAACCGCCCTGCTGTTTCTCGCGCCGCCGCTGGCCGCGCTCGAAAGCTACCTGCTGTTCGGCGAAACGCTCGGCGCGCTGCAACTTGCGGGCTTCGGCGTGGCGCTGGCCGGCGTGCTGCTGGCGCGCTCCAAATAGCGTTCGGGCAGCGCGCTCAGTCGACCGTGTCCGCGCCGGCGGGGATGTGTTCGCGCACGGCCTTTCCCGGACCCGGCGACCACGCCGGCCGCGACTTCCGCCCGGTATCGATGACGACCAGATAATGGCCCGCCCACGGCGTCGTCTTGCGCGAGGCCTTGAGGATCCACATCGATTGCCCCTCGGCGGCGCGCGCCTCGTATTGGGCGTCGAGCACGCCGTGATGATCGAAGAAGGTGTTGAGCGTCGAAGGAATGCGCACACAGCCCTTGGAGTGCCGCATGCCGAGCAGCGGTTCGAGTTTCTCGGGATCGGTGGCGTGCATCTGGAAGCGCATCGGCGACTTGCCGCCCTTGCCCCAGCCGCGCTCGCCTTCCGCCCAGCCGAAATCGTAGATGCGCATGTCGCGCGCGCCGTAGCCGCGGATCTGGTACTCGTTCAAGGTGCCTTCGGCGCGGAAATCCATGTTGCCGGGCATGTGCTGGAACACGCCGAGCGGGGTCAGGAAGTGATCGTAGGTGCCGGGACGTCCGGTCGACACCGGCGATGCGCCGATCATCGACCACGCATCGTCCGGCCGCGCGCGAAAGAAGACGAAGAGCGCCTGCACGTTCGCGCTCCGGTCGACCAGTACGACGTATTCATTGGCGAGATCGCCGTGGCCTTCTTCCGCCAGCCGATGTTGCAGCAGCCGGCCATAGGCCTGCTGGTCCACGGCCGGCACCGTCAGCCGGCGGTTCACTTCCTTCGCGTAAGCCTGACGCATGGCCAGCGCGCCTGCCGGCGGCATGCCGGTGCGCTGTGCGAGGTTCGGCTCCGGCGGCTCGGGCGGTAGCGGTACTTCCGGCACCTGCGCTTCGGAAGCCGAGCTGGCGGCACTGGCGGCACTCGCCCCGCTTGCGGCCGCCTCGGAAGCCCCCGAGGCGGCGCTGGTTCCTGAAGCACCGGACGCCGCTGCGGGAGCCGGCGCGGGAACGGGCACAGGCATCGCGGGAAGCGCACGCGCCGGGGCGCTGGCGCCGCCTGGTGCGCTCGCATCGAGCGGCATGGGCGGGGCCGGTGCGGCGGGCGCTGCCGCGTGTCCTTGCATGAGCGCTCCCTGCGCCACAGCCGAGACCGCATTCAACATCAGCGCGCCTGCCACGGCGCCCGTCAGAAATCGTGCGCCGATTGGCGTCTTGTTCGTCTTGCTCTTCCCTGCCTGGTGCATCGAGATGAATGTCCTCCGCTGGCGATGTTGCGCGAACGATCCGTGGACGCGCCGCTTTAGTCGATGGAAGCACGCACCCGCCTCGCGGACACGTGCCTATGGCGACGAAAAAGCCGGTGTCGTCGAGGCACCGGCTTGGCCGCACGTCCAACGTTCGTCAGCCGAGGCGCAGCAAGGTTCATTCCGGCCGATCACGCACGCCGGAAGACAGGCGCTCAATGCAGCCGGATGGAGGCATCGCCGGAAGCGGATGCACGGGCGCGCAGTGGAGCGTCGAGCAGACGCAGGTGGCACAGCTTCTGGGCAATCGCCTCGCCGATGTAGGGCACATCAGTGTCGAGCCGGACGGTGGCATAGGCATCGACGGTACCCGCGCCATGGACCTGGATATCGCTCGCGTAATCGCCGACTTCGTGCTCCAGGAAGCGCCGCACATCGCGCGCGGCGCAGCGCAGGGGAAGATTCCAGACGAGGAGGTTCATCGGCGTCACCTTCTTGCGCGTACGCGGACCGGTACAGGCTTCGCGCGACGCTGCTGCATATGACGCGCGGCAAGCGTGCCGACGATGAAGAGAGACACAGTGACGACGATCATGATGGCTCCACGGCAAGTGACGGGTTTGCTCAGTCTATTCCCGTAGACCGGCATCGAGCCGCGACATTCCGTCTTTTTCGATAGAACTTCCCAATCGGATGGATACCGAGAGCAATGACCGCGGCCGATGCATCACTCGCCGTTGCACGACATGCTGGACAGATTCGGGTAACGATTGGGCCAGTCTCCTGCCATCGCGGACTGTGCGTCTTTCAGCGTGATGTCGCCGGTGCAGACGCAGCGCTTCAGATAGACAGCGAGCCGTTCCTTGCGACGCTGGCCCGCGCGCCCTTCCCAGCGGCGCAGGTCGAGGTTGGCGGGTGAATTGGGCGAACCGCCCAGCAACACGGGCATCCGGTGATCGAGCGCATATTCCGATGCAAACGACGCATCGATGCTGCGCTGCTTGAGCAGACGCTCTTTCTGCCGCATCTGGCTTTCGAACGACGGCAGCACGCGGTCCACATAGCCCGGCACGCAGATCGTGTCGACGATGGTCGCCTGGGTCACGCGCGCATCCAGCCATTCCGCGCGCTGTGCCCGCGACATGCCCGGCGCGAACGCGAACATCGCGCAGGTACAGGCCAGCGCCGCGCGCATGGAGAAGCGGGCACGCCCGGTGCGCCGCTTGCGCCTCTCGATGAATTTCTTATCCCTTCGATTCATGCCTCTCGGTGCAATCTATCGTGCGGCCGGACGGCGCCGCTTTGTTATTGAGCAGATCGGAGGGTCAATTAAAACACATGAATGGCGCGCCGCACGCGAAGCATCGCTTGCGGGCCACGAAACGGACCGGGCGATACAGGCAGGAAACGGCGCCCGAAAGCGTGCCGTTTCCCATTGCAGCCGTCAGGCAGGCACCGACTCCGCCTTCTGCGCGCGCGACCAGACGCGATGCTGGCCCATGGCCTCGATAAACCGCTTCATCACGTCCTTGACGTCGCTGCCCACGGCGATGCCGTCATCGCCGGACGGGAGATGCGAGGCCGCCAGCAGGTCTTCGCCGTCAGCGACGGCGCCAATGGCCTTCAGATGCTTGAAGGACTCGAGCACGAAATGACGCGCGTCGCCGGATTCGGACAGCGCTTTCGCGCTCGCCTTGCCGCCGGCGACGACCACGCCGTCGAACATGATCGACGGCATGCCGAGAATGGTCGCGTCCGGTTCGATGCCCTGGGCGGGTTGCGCGAGCGTCGGCGAGATGACCTTGCCATGCGCGCCTTCTGCCTTGAGTGCGTCTTTGATCGCCTGAATGGTCGCCGCGTCCGCGCCCGGTGCGGCAAGAATGGCGACCTTGCGCGTCTTGACGGAAGGCGGCGTCTTGGCAACGATCGACAGCGCCTTCGACTCGTTCACCGACGGCGTGCCCAGTTCCTCGGCGCTCGCGCTCTTCTTCGGCGCGGGCAGACCGAGATTCTCGGCGACGCGCGAGGCGAGCGTCGCGTCGATATTGGCGAGGATGCCGAGCTGCCGCTCGCGGATGGGCTTGCGTTCCACCTTGCTCAACTCGAACGAGTAAGCGCCCACGATGTGATCCTTTTCCGGATCCGTCATGCTGTTCCAGAACAGCGTCGCCTGCGAATAATGGTCCTTGAAAGACGGGCTGCGCACGCGGATCTTCGAGCCTTCCACGCGCTCCGTGTAGGTCTCGAACCCGCCGCCCGCGGCGGCCGGCGGGGTTTCCTTCGGCCAGCCGCCATCGATGGAATTCGGCTCGTACGACGCCTGTCCCTTGTCGATCGTCATGCGATGCATCGCGTCGCGCTGGCCGTTGTGCATCGGCGCGAGCGGCCGGTTGATCGGAATCTCGTGGAAGTTCGGACCGCCCAGACGGCTGATCTGCGTATCGGTGTAGGAGAACAGCCGACCCTGCAACAGCGGATCGTTGGTGAAGTCGATGCCCGGCACGATATGTCCGGGACAAAACGCCACCTGTTCGGTCTCCGCGAAGAAATTGTCGGGATTGCGATTGAGCGTCAGCTTGCCGATCATCTGCAACGGCACGAGGTCTTCGGGGATGATCTTGGTCGGATCAAGCAGGTCGAACGGGAACTTGTGTTCGTCCTCTTCCTCGACGATCTGCACGCCCAGTTCCCATTCCGGATAATCGCCGTTGTCGATCGCTTCCCACAGGTCGCGGCGATGATAGTCCGGGTCCTTGCCTGCGAGCTTTTGCGCTTCGTCCCACAGCAGCGACGCCGAGCCGATCGTCGGCCGCCAGTGGAACTTGACGAAGCGTCCCTTGCCCTGCGCGTCCACCAGCCGGAACGTATGGATGCCAAAGCCTTCCATGGTCCGCAGGCTCTTCGGGATGGCGCGGTCGGACATGGCCCACAGCACCATGTGCGCCGATTCCGGCACGAGCGAGACGAAGTCCCAGAAGGTGTCGTGCGCAGAGCCGCCCTGCGGCATCTCGTTGTGCGGCTCGGGCTTCACGGCATGCACGAAGTCGGGGAACTTGATCGCGTCCTGAATGAAGAAGATCGGCATGTTGTTGCCGACCAGATCGAAATTGCCTTCCTCGGTGTAGAACTTGACCGCGAAGCCGCGCACGTCGCGCACGGTGTCGGCCGACCCGCGCGAACCCTGCACGGTCGAGAAGCGCACGTACACGGGCGTTTCCTTCGTCGGATCCTGCAGGAACGCCGCCTTGCTCAGCGCGGCCTGCGATTCGTACACCTTGAACACGCCGTGCGCCGCCGAGCCGCGCGCATGCACGATGCGCTCGGGAATGCGTTCGTGGTCGAAGTGCGTGATCTTTTCACGCATGATGAAATCTTCGAGCAGCGACGGACCGCGCTCACCGGCACGCAGGGAATTCTGGTTGTCGGCAATCTTGACGCCGTGATTGGTCGTCAGGGCCTGACCGGTAGCATCGGTGCGAAAGGTTTCGAGCGCTTCCACCTTCGCGTTGCTGTTGCTGTGCGAAGGCGCGCGAGCGACGCCGCTCGCCGGTTGCTTCTTTGTTGCCATGTGGGGAACTCCGGGGTGAGGTTCGTCTGTTTGTCCCTCACCCGCGCAAGCAACGTTCCTGTTCCGGCGCACGGCATCGGCACGATGACGGGACGAGCCTCAGCATGCCGATGCAAACATCAGTCAGATACGCGGCATCACGCGGCAGGGCGATCGCGCTTTGCTGTAGCAGCCAGTCCCGCAACACGCCTCCGAGGAATGCAAGGACCACGCCGGCCGCGCGTTCGACATCCAGGCCGGGCGGCAACTGTCCCCGCGTAATCGCATGCGAAAGACAGCGTTCGAACCGCTCCCGGCCGTCGACTGCCGCGTCGCGCTGCCTGTCGAAGATGCAAGCCGTGACTTCCGTGTACTCGCATTTCGTGTACAGCACCTCGCACAGGCGGCGGTTGCGCGGCTCCACGACGGCCGTGCCCAGAAAGTGCAACAGCCGCTGCCGGATCTCGCCGAGCGGGTCCGGGTTCGTGCCATCTGCGATGGTGCTGGCGAACGCGTCCATCGGCAGCGTCACGCGCTGCATCACCTCGGCCAGCAACGCGCTCTTGTTGCGGAAATGGCCGTAGACCGCGCCGCGCGTGAAGCCGGCCCGCAGCGCGACGGCGTCCAGCGTGGCGCCCGATACGCCCTGCTCGGCGAATACGCGTTCGGCTGCGTCGAGAATCAGCTCGCGCGTGGCAAGCGCTTCGTGTCGTGTTCGCTTCATCCGCCGTCGCACCGCCCGACGCGCCCCCGCGCGTCAGGCCGGCTTGCCCTCCGCCGACGCTTCGCCGCCCGAGGACCCGTGCGGCTCGTGCGGGCCGTCGCCGTCATCGTCTTCATCGCGGCCGTGGCGCGTCATGCGCGGCGAGACTTCATCGAGCCTGTCGCCCAGCATGCGCCGCACGCTCACATAAAAGACCGGAATCAGCAGCAGACCGAACACCGTGGCGAACAGCATGCCGCCGATCACCCCAGTGCCGATCTCATGCCGCGACACCGCCCCCGCACCCGACGAAAGCACGAGCGGAAGAACGCCGAGAATGAACGCGAGCGAGGTCATCAGGATCGGCCGCAGACGCAGGCGCGCGGCCTGCAGCACTGCCTCGCGGAGGGTCAGCCCGTCCTTCTGGCCGTCGACAGCGAACTCGACGATCAAGATCGCGTTCTTGGCGCCCAACCCGATCACCGTGACGAGCCCGATCTTGAAATAGATGTCGTTCGGCACGCCAAAGAGCCGGCAGAACACCAGCATGCCCAGCATGCCGAGCGGCACCACGAGCAGCACCGAGACGGGAATTGACCAGCTTTCATAAAGCGCCGCCAGGCACAGGAACACCACCACGATCGAGAGCGCCATCAACAGCGTCGCCGACGAGCCTGACAGCAATTCCTGATACGACTGCCCGGTCCAGTTCGCCGCGAAGCCGTGCGGCAGTCCATGATCGACGATGTGATCGAGCGTGTTCATCGCTTGCCCGGTGGAATAGCCGGGCGCCGAATTGCCGACGATCTCGATGGCCGAATAGCCGTTGTAGCGCGGCAGCGCCATCGGACCGTAGGCCCATTTGGCCGCGACGACGCTCGCGAGCGGCACCATGTTGTACGGCGCGATCGACGTATTGGCGGGCGAGGGATCGACCGGCGTCGCGAAGCCGCGCGTCGCGGGCGTCGCGTTGCTCGTGCCGTTGGCCGCGAAAGAACCCGGCGTGAACAGATGTTGAAAGGCATCGAGTCCCATCCGGTACGGCGCGTCCGCCTGGAGATAGACCCGCTTCACGCGGCCGCCGTAGGTGAACTGGTTGACGTAGGACGGCGCCAGCTCCATCCCGAGCGTCTGGTAGACATCCGTGAGCGAGAGCCCCATCGCCTGCGCCTGCGTCCGGTCCACCGCAATGTCCAGCTGTTGCTGGTAAGGCAGCGAGTTCGGACGGATGCCTGCCAGCACGGCGCTTTTCGCGGCATCGGCGAGCAGGGTGTGTTCCGCCTGTCCCAGCTCGGCGCGCGACTGGCCCGCGCGCGCCTGCAGATACATGTCGACGCCGCCGAACTGGCTCAGGCCGCGGATGGTCGGAAGATTGACGACGAAGATCTGCGCGTCGGCGATGCTCGAAAGAATCCGGTTCATGCGCGGGATCAGCGCCATGGCGGTCGCGGAACGCTTGTCCCAGTTCGTGAGCTGGATGAAGGCCATGCCGACGTTCTCGCTCGTGCCGACAAAACTGAAACCCTCCGGCTGGAAGATCCCGGCGATGTCATGGCTCACGTCGCTGCGGGCGAGCGTGTCGCGCACTTCGTCCATCACGTGCGCGGTGCGTTGCAAGGTCGCCCCGGGCGGCAGGTTGACGAGCGCAAGCACGAAGCCCTGGTCCTCGTCCGGAACGAAGCCCGTGGGCAGCCGCGCATACAGGAAGCCCGCCAGCACCGTGACCAGCGCGAACGCCGCCATCCAGCGCGGCGCCCGGCGAATCATGCGGCCGGCCTGGGCCACGTAGCGCGCGGCGGTCCAGTCAAACAGCCAGTCGAAGCCGCGATAGAACGCGTTCTTCTTCGTCCCGTGATGCGGCTTGAGGATCGCCGCGCACAGCGACGGCGTGAAGGACATGGCCAGGAACGCGGAGCAGCCCATCGAGATGGCGATGGTCAGCGCGAACTGGGCGTAGATGATGCCCGTCGCGCCCGGTTGCAGCGCGGAAGGCACGAACACCGCTGTCAGCACCACGGTGATCGCGACGATCGCGCCCGTGATCTGTTTCATGGCCTTCCGCGTCGCCGTTCGCGGCCGCGTGCCCTCCTCGCTCATGATGCGCTCGACGTTCTCGATCACGACGATCGCGTCATCCACCACGATACCGATCGCGAGGACCATGCCGAACAGGGTCAGCTGGTTGAGCGTGAAGCCGAGCGCGGCCAGCCCGATGAACGTGCCCAGCAGCGCGACCGGAATCACCAGCACCGGAATGATCGTCGCGCGCAGGTTTTGCAGGAACACCAGCATGACGAGGAACACCAGCCCGATGGCTTCGGCCAGCGTGCGGACCACGTCCTCGATCGATGCCGTGATGAACGGCGTGGTGTCGTACGGCACGGACCATGTGACGCCGGCGGGCAGGTCGCGCGCCAGCGTGGTCATCGCGCTTTTTACGGCGCGCTCCACTTCCAGCGCGTTGGCGCCCGGCAACAGGAAGACCGCCATGCCGCCAGCCGGCTTCCCGCGATAGGACGCCGCCAGCCCGCCGGTCTGCGGCCCGAACGAGATGCGCGCGACGTCGCTCAGCCTGACCGTCGTGCCGCTGCTGTTCGACAGGACGATGATGTCGCGGAACTGCTTCATCGACGAGAACAGCGTGTCTCCCGAGACGGTGGCCGTGAACGTCTGTCCCTCGATGGCCGGATCCGCGCCCAGCGAGCCGGCCGGGAACTGCGCGTTCTGCTGGGCCACCGCATTGAAGACCTGCGAGGTCGAGAGTCCGTAGCTTTGCAGCTTGTCGGGGTCGAGCCAGATGCGCATCGCATACTCGGAGCCGAGCAGCGTCGTGTTGCCCACGCCCGTCACACGGCCGATGGCCGGCTGGATCCGCGAGGCGACGATGTCGGAGAGTTCCCCGGACTGGATGCCCGGATTGTTCGACTGCAAGGCGATGAACATCAGGATGTCGGGGCTCGACTTCGCGACCACCACGCCTTGCTGCGTGACCTGCGAAGGCAGCAGCGGCTGGGCCAGCGCGACGCGGTTCTGCACCTGCACCTCAGCGATGTCCGGGTTGGTGCCCGTCGCGAAGCTGAGCGTGATCTGCGTCTGGCCGTTCGATCCCGATGTCGAACTGAAGTAGAGCAGATTGTCGATGCCGGTGAGTTGCTGCTCGATCACCTGCGTGACCGTCGATTCCATGGTCTCGGCGCTGGCGCCGGGATATTGCGCGGTGACCGTCACCTGCGGCGGTGCGATGTCCGGATATGACGCAATGCCCATGCTGCGCACCGCAACGATCCCGAACAGCGACATCAGCACGGCGACGACCCACGCGAACACCGGACGGTCGATGAAGAAACTCGGCATGAGCGGCCTCCTACTTCGTCACGCCGGACGAAGCCGGCGCGAGCGTCACGCCGGGCGAAGCCGGCGTGACCGGCTGCCACGCGACGGGCACGACCCTCGCCCCCTCGTGCGCCGCCTGAAGCCCGGTCACGAGGACCCGGTCGCCGTCACCGAGTCCGCGCGTGACGATCCAGTCGTTGCCGTGGCTTTCGGCGGCCTCCACGTCGCGGCGCGCCACCACGTCGTTCGCGCCCACAGTCAGCACGTAGGCGCCGGCGGTATCGCGCAGCAGCGCCTGCTGCGGAATCAGGAACACGCCGTTCTGCCGTCCCAGGTCGACGGTCAGCGTCACGTACATGCCCGGCAGGAGACGCCCTTCGGGGTTCGCGACCCGCGCCCGCAGATTCACTGCCCCGGTGGCGGCATTCACCGTGACGCCGGAAAAGTCGAGCGTCCCGGCGCTGCCGTACAGCGCGCCGTTGGGCAGCGCGATGCGCACGGTGGTCTCGGCGGGCTGCGCGAGTTCGATCGCCGGCCGGCTCGAAGGCTGTTCCAGCGTGGCGAGATCGGCCGAGCTGATCGTGAAGTTCACGTACATCGGATCGATCGTCTGGATGGTCGTGAGCAGCGTGCCGTTGCCGCCGCTGTCGGACGTGCCGCTGCCCACCACGGCGCCCGCCGTGACCTGCTGCTGCCCCGCGATGCCGCTGACCGGCGCGGTCACGCGCGTGTAGTCGAGCGACACGCGCGCGCTCTGCACCGCCGCTTCGTCGGCCTGCACCTTGGCCGCGGCGCTCCGCTCGGCGGCGTCGGCGTTGTCGACCGTCTGCTGCGACACCGAGCCGACCGGCAGCAGCCTGCGATCGCGCGCCGCCGTGATCCGGTTGTTGACGGCCACGGCCCGGTCCTGCGCCAGCACCGCGAGCGCCGTGTCGAGTTGCGCGCGATAGAACGCCGGATCGATCTCGAACAGCAGTTGCCCGGCCTGCACCGGCGCGCCCTCGGTGTAATCGCGCCTGAGCAGCAGTCCGGACACGCGCGCGGTAACGTTGGCGCTGTAATACGGCGACAGGCGCCCGACAAAACTTCGTTCGAGCGGCACCGAGCGCGCCTGCACCGTCACGGTCGCGACGTGCGGCGGCGCGGGCGGCGCCGGACTCTTCGAGCAGGCGGCAAGCACGATCGGACACAGGCACGACAGGGTCGCGCGTCGACAGCGTGACTTCATAGGAGCTCCGCTCTTGCGGGTGACGGATGCGAGCGGCTTGTTCCTCCCGTCACGCCCGCCGCTCGCCGCCCGGTCGTGTGGAGCCCACGCGCGACCGCCGGGTCAGCCTGAGGCAGCGGCGGCGTGTGCAGCGACGCCGGCGTGATCCTGCTGCCAGCCGCCGCCGAGATTCTTCACGAGCAGGACATGGCTTTGCGTCAGCAGAGCCTGCGTATCGCGCAGGCTCTGCCGTGCCTGGGTCAAGATCAGGCGCTGCGTGAGCACGTCCTGCTGACTGGCCGCGCCGGCGTCGAATTGCGCCTGCTTGCTCGCGAACAGTCGCAGGTTGTCGTTCAGCACGTTCGCAACCGCGTGTTCCTGCGTTTGCAGATGATTGATCGACGACAGGCTGTCTTCGACGCTCTGGAACGCCGCCAGCACCGTATTGCGATACGTCGCGACACTTTCGTCGTAGCGCGCGCGGGCCTCGTGTTCGGCGGCCGTGCGCGCGCCGCCGTCGAAGAGGGTTTGCGCGAGATCGGGGCCCAGCGTCCAGAAGCGGTACGGCACGGTGAACAGATGCGCGAGCGTGTCGTGCGCGAAGCCGCCGTCGGCGGACAGCGAGAGCGTCGGAAAGAACGCGGCCACCGCCACGCCGATGCCCGCATTGGCGGCCGCCGCCGATCGTTCGGCGCTGACCACGTCATAGCGTCGTTCGAGCAACTGCGCCGGCAGCGCGAGCGGCACAGCCGGCGCAGCGAAGCGATAGTCCGGATCGGCGGCGATGCTGAACGACGCAGGCGGCACGCCGGTCAGCACGGCGATCGCGTGTTCGTCCTGCTCGCGCGTCGTCGCGGTGGCCTGCAGCAGGGCGGTGATCGTTTCGAAGCTTTGCTGGGCGGACAGGACATCGTCGCTGGAGGCATAGCCTTCGGCCAGCGCGGTCCGGGTCATTGCGAGAAGCCGCGCGTCGATGTCCCGTTGCGCGTTCAGCGCCTGCAGATCGTAGTCCGCCTGCCGCAGTTCGAAATACGTGGTGGCCAGACTCGCGGCGATGGAGATGCGCGTGCCGGCCCGTTGCGCGTCGGAAGCCTGCGCGGTTGCTCTAGCCTGCTCGATCTGGCGCCGTACCGCGCCCCACAGGTCCAGTTCCCAGCTCACCGAGCCGAGCACGACGGCGCTGTTGCCCGGCACGGCGGCGGTCGGCGCGCCCGAGTTCCGCGCCGCGCCCGCCGCCTGCGCGGCGCCGCCGGAACGCGTCCCGGCGAGGCCCGCCGTGACGGTCGGAAACAGGCCGGCGCGGTTGGCCGCCACCGTCGCGAGCGCGACGCGATATGCCGCTTCGGCTACCGCAATCGACTGATTCGCCTGCAAGGCCTGTTCGATGAGTTGATTCAGGCGATCGTCGCCATACATGCGCCACCAGGTGCTGTCGATGGCGGCTTGCGGATTCGCATCGGCGCGCTGCCATTCGACGCTTTCCTCGACGCCTTCCTTGAAGCCTTGCGGCACCTGCACCGTGGGCCGCTGGTAATCCGGACCGAGCATGCACGATGCAAGCGGCATCAGCACGGCGAGCGCGATGCCGCTCGCCGCTGCACGACGCCAGGTCATGCGGCGTCGCGTTGCGGACACGGGTACGAAGAGCCGAAAAGCTTTTTTCACGCACATACTCTTTTTATTGCATTGGCCGTGTAGTGCGAGTTGAACTGGATGTCCGCGTTCAGCGTCTTCAATGCGCTATGCATTGACGCTACGTGGCATGAGGCTGGACAGGCTGGGCGTGCTTCGCCGACATGAACGAGGAAATCTTAGCGACGTCACGCGCCGATTTCGACGAGGCAGAGGCGAATCGCAGATTCGCTCCGATCGATTCTTCAACACGATGGATGTGCAAGGTCTTTCGGCATGAAGACCGTTGCGCAGGCAGAGGAGGTTATCGACCGGCGTCAGGACGCCGGATCGAATGAAGGAAGGATGCCGAAGAAAGAAAGGATTACCGCAGGCGCCGCTGCGTCAACCGGCTTTCGGCGACGCAGCGGGATCCCGCAATTGAAGCCGCGCGATGCGCGTCAGCCGCCCGCAGCCGGCGACAGCGCGCCGAGCTTGTCCGCGGTGACCTTCTGCAGCGCGATGATGCGCGTCATCGCTGCATGATTGCCCGTGGTCTCATCGATCATCTTCGCCACGTCCGCCTTCAACTGTGTCCGCGAACCGCCGTCGAGATAGACCATGTGCCCCGACGGATAGAACGTCGCCGCCAGGTTCTGCCGCACGGTCTTGTCGATCAGCGGCATCTGCTGCAGATCGATGACGGTCTGATAGAACGGCGTCACGAAGTCGTACATGCCGTTCGCCGACAGCACTCTCAGGTCCACGTTCAGCGCCATGACCGCCGCCAGGTCGCCCGCCGTGTAGAGGATCACGTTGCCCTTCGCATCGAGTCCCTTCTGCGCGCCGGTCGGGTCCGTGTGCTTGAAGTCCCAGTTGAGAAACGCCTGGTCGTTGAGGTCGGTGAACGATGACGTCGACGTGAACTTCAGCTGCTCGTTCAGATAGCTGTTCCACATCGTCGTGTACACGCCGCTGACCGCCGTCATGGTCGGATCGTTGCCGCCGGAGTTCGGATCGATCTTGCCCGCGATGCCTGTCGAGATGGCCGTCACGCGCCCGTCGTACGAGCCGAGCGCTTCGCCCTTCGCCTTCAGCAAGGTGGTCAGGAACAGCGAATTGCCACGGCTGTCGTAAGCGGCAATGTCGAGACTCCAGGCCAGCAGCGTCGCCTTCTCGATGCCCGTGTACTCGGACAGCTTTTCCACCAGCTCGTCGTCGGTCTGCGGAAACTTGCGCAGCGCATTCAGATAGTCCGTGCGCGCAAACTCCGCGACCTCTTCGGCGAAGGTGACGAGATTGGTGGGCGTCGGATGCACGCCGAGCTTCTTGTGATACCACGCGTCGGCCGCTGCGGTCGGCAAGGCGCCGACAGGATTGCCCGCCTGTGCGTAATCCAGGATGGACGATTGCAGCGTGACGCCGTTCAGGTCGATGCCGTCCTCATGCAGCTTGTACGCGAGCACGCAGCTGCGCGCCGTGCCATAGGATTCGCCGAACAGGAACTTGGGCGAATTCCAGCGGTTGTTCTTCGTCAGATAGCGCTTGATGAACTGCGCGATCGATCCCGCATCCTGGTCCACGCCCCAGAAATTGCGATTCTTGTTCGGCTCGATGGCGGCCGAGTAGCCGGTTCCCACCGGGTTGATGAAGATCAGGTCGCTGCGGTCGAGCAGGCTGTCCGGGTTGTCTTCCATCTGGTAAGGCGCGGGCGGCGTGAAGCTCGGCATGGCGGTCTTGATCCGGCGCGGTGCGAACGAACCCAGCAGCACGAACACCGACGACGAGCCCGGCCCGCCGTTATAGAAGAACATCAGCGGCCGGGCTTCTTCCTTCGCGCCGTCCTTCGTGAACGCGACGTAGAACATCTTCGCGTTCGGCTTCGAGCTGCTTGGATCGACCGTGACCAGATGGCCGACCGTCGCCGTATAGGCGATCTTCGCGCCGCCGATGCTCACGCTGTGATGCGTGATGGCCGCGTTCTCGTCCGCCTCGCTGGCCTGGACGGCGTCGTCGGGACCATTGCCGTAGGCGACCGGATCGAAATACGGCTGGTCCTGCTTCGCGGCCGAGGGCTTCTTCGCCGCTTTCTTCGCCGCCGGGGCCGCCGCCTGGGATGCAGGCGCCGCTTCGGCGGAGGGGTGCTTCGCTGCCAGTGGATCGGAGTTCATCGTCGTCGCTCCAGAATCGTCGTCGTGGTTGTTGTTCACTGTCGGTAATGCCTGCTCGATGCTTCAACTCAATTCCAACCTGCTCAGCCCTTGGCCGACTTGAGCGCCGCGGCAATCTTGCCGCCGTCCGGGCTGCCCAGGCCGGTGCAGGCATCCCAGCCGGCCGAAGCCGAGAACGTGCCGTTGTTGCCTTCCGTGATGTCGCGGCACGCGGTCTGCGCCTTGTACAGCTTTGGATTCACGAAGCCTGCCGGCGACCCATTGAGCGCATTGAGGCGCGCGATCAACGCGGCCCATAGCGGCGCGACGGCGCTGGTGCCGCCCACCACCGTCTCCGCGCCGTCGATCAGCACTTCGTAGCCGGTTTGCGGCGAGGCGTCGCCCGCCACATCCGGCACGCCGCGCTTCGCGAGCGCCGCATGCCTGCCGTTGCGCGTGACCGAGAGTCCTTTCTGCCACACCGGCAGCGCGAAGACACTGGACACGCCACCGCCGCCCGAGCCGCCCTGATCGCCGTCGTTCCAGACCACCTCGCTGCCGATGCCGCTTCCCGAGGCCGTCAGACTCGTGCCGCCGCAGCCGAGCACATACGGGCTCGATGCCGGGAAGTCGACATGGTCGGCGCCGTCGCTGGCGCCGTCGGACGAGCCGCTGTCGCCGGATGCCGCGCACACGGTGACGCCGAGCGCGGCCGCGCTTTGCAGCACCGCGTTGAAGGCGCTGATCGACTGCGACGACCAGTTGGACTCGGGGCCGCCCCAGCTGATCGAGATCACCGAAGGCTGGTTGGTGGAATCGTGCAGCGCGCGATTGACGGCATCGACGAAACCGGCGTCGCTGTTCGGCGCGAAGTACACGGCGATGCGCGCACCCGGCGCGATGGCTCCGGCAATCTCGATGTCGAGCGTCACTTCGCCGTCAGGGCCGTTCGGGTTGCCGGTGGGCGCGTTCTTCGCGTTGTCCACGCCGACTGAAATCACCTTCGGCGCCTTCACGCCGAGCTTCTTGAAATACGCGCTGAGATCGCTGTCGCGGTAGCCGCCGCCCAGTTCGATGATCGCGATGCACTGCCCGGCGCCATCGCCTTCGGGGAAGTCATAGAGGCGCGCGAGATCGACCGGCGTGAACGACGCGGGCGCCGGGCCGCGCGCGGGCTGGAAAGGCGGACGGAACCGGAAGTGCGGACGCGCCTGCGGCTTGCTGTCGAGGCCGAGCACGGCGGTGACGGCGTCATGCATGTCGTCGGGCACGTTCACCGGACCTGCGCGGCCGCGATACTCGCCGATGTTGTGATGTTGAAAGCGTTCGAGCTTCACATCGAAAGCTTTCTGGAATTGTTCGATGGTGCCTTTCAGCACGACACTGCGCGTCTCGGTTTCCGCCCGCACGACGCTCAGGCCGTATTGCTTCGCGAAGGCCTTGACCTTGTCGACGTCGGCGTCTGACGCGGTGAAACGTTTGTCGAACTCGGCGCGCGAAACGGGTTGCGCGGGCGCCTCGCCCGCGTCGATGCGCGCCATCATCGCCTTGAAGCCTGCCTCGTCCTTGCGTCGCAGCATCACGATCACTTCGATCTGCTCGCCAGGATCACACGCGCCAATGCACTTCGCGCCCTCGGGATGAATCTTGTCGCTGCCGCTGACCGGTTGCTTCGCCATGATGTCGAACCTCCTCGTTGGCCTTGCAGTTCATCGATGCCCGATCCTGCCGCTCTCGCCCGGCCGGCGCTTGTTGCAGCGTGCTGCACGCACGTCGCTCATCGTCTTATTTTCCGGGCGCGAATGCAATTGCTCGGACCGTTGGCGAGAGCATGCAGTTCCAGCAAGACAAACGATGTCCCGGAATGCGGGATCCCGGCAGCACATGAACCCGCGCTCAGTGCGACGGCCGCTCTTCCTCGTACTCGGGCCGCGCGCCTTGCTGCAGCCATGGCTCGCGATGCCTGCACCACAACTCGTAGTCCGGCTCGAACACGCCGGTGTGATCGAATGCGCCGAGCGGCAGATCGATTTCGTCGCGCGACACGAATTCCATATACGCCACCGAGCCGCACACCGGACAGAAATGCCGCCGCCCCTCCTCGGAACTCTGCCAGGTCGATACGCTGCCGCTCATCGTCACATCGCCGCGCGCATAGATCACGTAGGCGCCGAAGGCCGACCCATGCACCTGCCGGCACGTCATGCAATGACACATGCCGACGCGCTTGTGCGAAGCTGTCACGCGAAAGCGGAACGCGCCGCATGCGCAGCCGCCCTCGTGAACCGCTGCATTCGTTTCGTCGCGCTGCTTGACATTCATCGTGCTCTCCCGGGAATGATCGTTGCACCGGCGCGCCTGCCGCGCCCCCTGGTTTGTTACGATAACCCTTCACGATCGGAGATGGCACTCATGAGCACAGCGAGCACGGCCGGCAGCACCCGCACCTTGTCCCTTCTGAAGCTTCTTCCCGGCGCCGGATCGGACTTCGGTCCGGCCGCCACCGACCTCGTCGCTCACGTTCTCTCGCATGCCCGTTTCGACACCACCGCCCAGACGCACGCGCCGCGCGAAACCTTCCGTGGCGTGACAGTCGACGACGTCATGAACGACGCCTACGTGTTCCCGCTCGGGCAAACCGGTCAGTCGATCGTGCTGACGGGTGACCGGATCGCGGCGGGTTTCATCGCCGAACGGGCCGCCGATGAATGGCTCGAGCTGGCACACCGGGAGCGCCTCGCGCGCGGCCTGCCTGCCACGCCGGACGGCAACGAACCGCACCTCGCGCCCGATCCCGCCGAAGCCGACCAGTTGCTCGACCGTGCCGCCGAATGCGCGCAACGCATCCTGGAACCGGTGGCGGCCGACCCCGTCCTGTCACTGTTCGAGACGCACTATCGCGGTGGCCGCGAGTTCCTCCGCCTGACGTGGGAGGGCCTGCCGGAAGATCTCGTGCCCGAGTCGCGCCGGCCGCTCGCCGCGCTGGCGCAGGACGGCGCCCGGCGCGAGAAGCGCGCTTACGATCCCTACGGCCTCGACGGCACCGACGTGTATGACGTGGACCGGCCGCTTGCGTATCGCGAGAAGATCGGACCGTTTCTCTTTACGATGACCTATCGCCACGAGTATCCGCAAGTGGACGACGAACGGCTCGGCACGGCCTTCGCGGTGTTTCACGAAGCGGGCAGCGACATCGTCGCGGCGGCGGTCAAGCTGCAACTGGTCAAGGTGCCGCCGTTGCAGAGCAGCGCCGACCTCGTCTATACGCTCGATACCTACTCCGGCGAGATGCTGTCGCTCGCGCTCGCCGCGACCGAAGCGCTCGGTTCGGAGAAGCTCTGCGAGGTGTTCAACGCGCATCGCGTGATCTATATCGGCTTGTGGGAAGTGCGCAAGCCGTGGCGCGGCGAAGGGCTCGGCGTCGCACTGCTGCATCAGGCGCTGGAGCGGCTGCCCGTCGATGTCGATGGCCGGCCGAACGCGCTGTGCGTCGCGCCGGAGCCGTATCAGACCGACATGCGCCACTTCGACACCCTGCCCGCCGTGCTGCGCGAGGAACTGAAGGCGCCCGCGCGACGTCTCGCCACGCATCTGACCGGCTGGCTCGAACGCTCGAAGCTGCCCATCGCGACGCATTTCTTCGTGCCGATGGCGCGGCATGCCGGCATCGGCTCGGCGGGCGAGAACGCGCGGCTGATCGACCGGATCATGGAAAGCGAGGCCTGATGCCGTGCTCGTCGTCATCGACATGCAGGCGCGGTTGCTGCCGCATCTCGACGGCGGCGAGCAGCTGACCGGCCGCGTCGCGACGCTCATGCGCGCGGCGCAGTTGCTCAATGTGCCGGTGCTGGTCACGGAACAGAATCCGCGTGGCATCGGCGGGACGGCGGATGCCTTGCTGGCGCATTGCAGTGCGGGCCGCCGGATCGAGAAACAGACCTTCGACGCCACGCTCGAACCCGCTTTCGTCGACGCGCTCCCGCCCGCGCCCGGGCCGCTGTGGGTCGCGGGCGCCGAAGCGCATGTCTGCGTGCTGCTGACCGTGCTGGGATTGCTGCGGCGGGGTTATTGCGTGGAGTATGTGGCGGATGCCGTGGCGTCGCGCCGTAACGCCGATCGCGCCATCGCACTGGCGCGCGCGCAGCAGGAAGGCGCGCGGCTCACGACGGTCGAAACCACGCTGTTCGGCTGGCTCGGCACCTACGCGCATCCACGCTTCAGGGAGACCCTCGCGCTCATCAAGTGACCGTGCGACCATGGCGTTCTGCTGCTCGCCTGGCCGTTGCACAAAGTCGAAGGAGCGCGCCATGAAGTTCCTGATCCGCCCGGCCTTGTGTGCCGGCTGCCTGCTTGCCGTCCACGCTGCGGCACAGACCCAAGACGGCGCGCCGCCGCAGCCGCAGATGCAAACGCCACCCCAAACCCAAATGCAGACGCAGCCGGAGGTCACGCCTCCGAGCGCCCCGCTCACTCGGGCGCAAGTCCGCGCGGCGCTCGCCCAGGCCCGTGCCGACGGCAGCATTCCTCGTTACGGCAACCCGCCCGGACGTTGAGCGTCACTGACGAAACTGGCAATTTCGCCATCTTCCAGATGATGTGATGTGCCGGATTTACCGGTGCGTGCAGCAATTACGCGCCTCGATTGGCGGCTTCGTACGGTAGGTCCGTAACGGATCGCATGGCACCGTACTTGCTGATTGCGAGCCGTCGCGGAGTCGAACGTTCGATCACGGACGAACGGGCGCACGCCCCGCGCAACCCAATGCACCGCACAGCACTCGAGCACCCGGCGCACGATGTCGCGTTTCGCCGTGGGCGAATGCCTTCACGAAGACCGGGGACTGTGCAGGCATCCTTCCGAACGAGCGAGGAGCATCGAATCGCCATGTCCCCAGCCAATACCCCGTCCCACGACGCCAGCGACACCGCGCAGCAGCCATCGCGGCGGCGCTTCCTGCAGTCGGCCGCTGCGGCCGCCGCCGTCAGCGCCGCGCCGCTCGCACACGCCCAGCAACAGGCCGCCGCACCGGCTCCGGCGCCCCTGCCGCCCGCCGCCGTGCCGACGATGCCCGTCACGCTGACCATCAATGGTCATCCCTACGAACTGCAAGTCGAGGCACGCACCACGCTGCTCGATGCCTTGCGCGAATACGCCGGCCTCACCGGCACGAAGAAGGGCTGCGACCGCGGCCAGTGCGGCGCCTGCACGGTGATGGTTGCGGGCCGGCGCATCAACTCGTGCCTGACGCTCGCGGTGATGCACGACGGCGAGTCCGTCACCACCGTCGAAGGACTCGCGCCCGACGGCGATACGCTCGCGCCAATCCAGCGCGCGTTCATCGAGAAGGACGCCTTTCAGTGCGGCTACTGTACGCCCGGGCAGCTGTGCTCGGCGACGGCGCTGATCGCCGAATACCGCGCGGGCGATGCCAGCGCGGTCACGGCCGACGTCCGCTTCCGCCCCGCGCAACTGTCCGACGACGAGATCCGCGAGCGCATGAGCGGCAACATCTGCCGCTGCGGCGCGTATCCGAACATCGTTGCGGCGGTGAAGTCGGTCGCGTCCGGCAACGCCTGAGGAGACGCACATGGACGCGATCTCCTATCAACGCGCCGCCGACATCGGCACGGCGCTGCAGGCGGCGAGCCAGCCCGGCACGATGTTCATCGGCGGCGGCACCAACCTGCTCGACCTCATGAAAGGCGGCGTGATGCGGCCGATGAAGCTCGTCGACATCACGCACATCGCCGCGCTCGACGGCGTCAGCACGCTGCCCGACGGCGGCCTGCGCATCGGCGCGCTCGTGCGCAACAGCGACGCCGCGAATCACGCGTGGGTGCGCGAGCGCTATCCGCTGCTGTCGCAGGCGTTGCTTGCGGGCGCCTCGGCGCAGTTGCGCAACATGGCGACGGTCGGCGGCAACCTGATGCAGCGCACGCGCTGTTCGTATTTCTATGACCCCGGCTTTCCCCAGTGCAACAAGCGCGCGCCCGGCAGCGGCTGCGCGGCGCTCGACGGCCATAACCGCATGCACGCGATTCTCGGCGCGAGCCGTCAGTGCATCGCGACGAATCCCTCCGACATGAACGTCGCGCTCGCCGCGCTGGACGCCGTCGTGCACGTCACGGGTCCGAACGGCGAGCGGGCCATTCCGTTCGCGGAGTTTCATCGGCTGCCGGGCGAGCGGCCCGATCTCGACACGACCTTGCAGCCCGGCGAACTGATCACTTCGGTCGATCTGCCGCCGCCGCTGTTTGCCGGGCATTCGAAGTATCTGAAGGTGCGGGACCGCGCGAGCTACGCGTTTGCTTTGGTGTCCGTCGCGGCGGCGTTGCAGATGGACGGCAACACGATCCGCCAGGCGCGCATCGCGCTGGGCGGTGTCGCGCACAAGCCTTGGCGCGCCAGCGCGGCCGAACAGGCGCTCGCCGGCAAGCCGCTCGACCCGGCCACGCTGCAAGCGGCCGCCGCGCTCGCCGTGCAGGGCGCACAGACGCAGCGCGACAACGCGTTCAAGGTCGCGCTCGCGCAACGCGCGATCGTGCGCGCCGTTCAACAGGCCGGAGGTGTCGCATGACTGTTATTGGAAAACCGCTCGACCGCACCGACGGCGTACTCAAGGTCACCGGCCAGGCCCGCTACAGCGCCGACAACACCGACGCCAAGCTCGCCCATGCCGTGCTCGTCACGAGCACGGTGGCGCACGGACGTATCGCGTCAATCGATACGAATCGCGCGCAGTCGATGCCCGGCGTGCTGCTCGTGATGACGTATCAGAACGCGATGCGCTTGCCCAACAGCGGCGTCCCCGATGCACAGCCGCCCGCCGTGCGCAAGCTCACGCTGTTGCAAACCAACGAAGTGCGCTACAGCAACGAGCCGGTGGCGGTGGTTGTCGCGGATTCGCTGGAGCATGCACAGGACGCGGCGCGTTACGTCGACGTGCGCTACGAGGCCGCCATGCCCAATGCCGATTTCGGGCGTGCGAAGTCCCAGGCCTATCAGCCGGAGAAAATGATGGGCCGCGCGATCACAACACAGCGCGGCGACGTTGAAGCGGGTCTGCGACAAGGCCCGACCCGTCTGAACGCCGTCTACACGACGCCCTACGAACATCACAATCCGATGGAGCCGCACGCCACGCTCGCCCGCTGGGACGGCCCGAAGCTCACGCTCTACGACGCGACCCAGGGCGTGTCCGGCGCGCGCAGCGCGGTCGCGAAGTTCTTCGGCATCGCCGATGACAACGTGCGCGTGATCTGTCCGTTCGTCGGCGGCGGTTTTGGCTGCAAGGGCTCGGTCTGGTCGCATGTCGTGCTGGCCGCGATGGCATCGAAGCAGACCGGGCGGCCGGTGAAGCTCGTGCTCACGCGGCCGCAGATGTTCGGCATGATCGGCAACCGGCCCTTCACCGAGCAGCGCATCCAGATCAGCGCACGCGACGACGGCGTCATGACCGGCATGCGTCACGACGTGATCTCCACCACCTCGACCTTCGAGGACTGGACCGAAAGCTCGGCGATCGTCACGCGCATGCTGTACGCGGTGCCGAACCAGTCGACCTCGCACAAGCTGGTGAAGCTCGATATCGGCACGCCGACCTTCATGCGCGCGCCGGGCGAGACAAGCGGCTCGTTCGCGCTCGAAACGGCCATCGACGAGATGGCGTATCAGCTGAAGATGGACCCGCTCGCGTTCCGCGTGAAGAACCACGCGAACATGGAGCCGCAGGAGAAGAAGCCGTGGTCGGAGAAGTCGCTGCTGGAGTGCTATCAGCGCGGCGCCGATACCTTCGGCTGGGCACGCCGCCAGAGCGCGCCGCGTTCGATGCGCGAAGGCAATACGCTGATCGGCTGGGGCGTGGCCACGGCGACGTATCCGGCAAACCGCAGCGAGGCGTCGGCGGTCGCGCGCATCCTGCCAGACGGCACCGCGATGGTCGCCTCCGGCACGCAGGATCTCGGCACCGGTACCTACACGGTCATGACGCAGGTGGCCGCCGACGCGCTTGGCTTTCCGCCCGATTACGTGCGCTTCGCACTCGGCGATTCCTCCCTGCCGAAAGCGCCGGTGTCGGGCGGCTCGCAATCGGCGGCGAGCGTGTCGCCGGCGGTGCGGGCGGCGTCGTTGCAGGCGCGCGACCAGCTCATCGCGATGGCGCTCGCGGATCGCGGCTCGCCCGTCGCCGGTCTGGCGCGCGAGGATGTCACGGTGAATAACGGCTGGGTCGTGAGCCTCGCGGATCCCGAGCGGCGCGATCCGGCGGCGGCGGTCATCGCGCGCAACGGCGGCAAGGCCATCGAGGCGATGGCCACGACGCGCCCCGGCGACGAGAAAAAACAATATGCGTTCCACTCCTTCGGCGCGGTATTCGCGGAAGTGCATGTCGATGCCGAACTGGGCATCATCCGCGTGCCGCGCATAGTCGGCGTGTATGACGTTGGCACGCTGCTCAACCAGAAGACTGCGCACAGCCAACTGATGGGCGGCATCGTGTGGGGCGTCGGCTCGGCGCTGATGGAAAAGGGCGAGCTCGATGCACGCTATGGCCGCTATACGAACGCCAATCTCGCGGAGTATCACGTGCCGGTGAACGCGGATATCGGTACGCTCGACATTGCCTTCGTCGAGCATCCCGATCCGCTGATCAATCCGCTCGGCGTGCGCGGCATCGGGGAAATCGGCATTACGGGCGTGGCGGGCGCGCTCGGCAACGCGGTGTATCACGCAACGGGCGTGCGCGTGCGCGACCTGCCGATCACGCTCGATACGCTCCTGCCGTCGACGCAGGCGTGATGGTGTAACGAAATGCGCGGCGGCACCTCGAGCCGCCGCGCATTTTTTGTGCTTGCGGCGCACTTCCATGCGCCGCACAATCGCCGTTCATTTCTCTGAGAGCAGCCGCGATGACCTATTCGTCGAGCGCGACCGGCATCCTGCTGGCGGCGGGACTGGGCACCCGCTTCGATCCCTCCGGCCTTCACAACAAGCTGCTCGCGCCGCTGTCCGACGGCACGCCGGTGGTGTTCCAGTCGGCACGACGGCTGCTGGCGGTGACAGCGGAAGTCATCGCCGTCGTGCGGCCCGGCGCGGAGAAACTGGCCGACGTGCTGAACGAAGCAGGCTGCGGCGTCATCTTCAGCGTCGACGCCGAACGCGGCATGGGCGCCACGCTCGCCGCAGCCGTGCGCGCTACCTCGGCATCCGACGGCTGGCTCGTCGCGCTGGGCGACATGCCGTGGATCGAAGCCGCGACTTACGAAGCCGTCGCCCGCGCGCTCGACGGCGGCGAGCAGTTGGTCGCGCCCGGTTATCGTGGCCAGCGTGGTCATCCGGTGGGCTTCGGTCTGGCGCATCGGGACGCGCTCATGGCGCTCGACGGCGATGCCGGCGCGCGTGGACTCTTCGCCCTGCACGAGCCTTTCATCGTGGAGTCCGACGACCCGAACGTGCTGCGCGACATCGATGTGCCCGGCGACCTCGGAGCCGTCTGAAGCGATGCTGCGCCGAGGTGTGTGCACCCTCTGTCGGGTTGTCTGAAAAGCGCTTGTCCATTCGGCTGAATTGATTCGGACCGTTTATCAAATGGTAGGATCAATTTCAATCGCGCGGCATTCCGGCGGCGCGGCGCACACCTTCATGGAAGGGAGCATCACATGACAATCCGGCGCGAAATGCGGCGCGTGGCAAACGCGTTCGCCTCCGTTTTTTCCATTTATCCGCGTACCGATTACCTGGCCAACCGTCCGCGCAAGTCGCCGGCCGAGATGATGGACGACGCGTGGCAGAGAACCATGTCGGACTTCGACAGAACCTTGAACGGCTATGGTCAGCGTCAGCGAAACCGCTGAGGAGACGCGCATTCGTTACGTCGCGCAAGCGGCTCGGAGCGAGAGGGCTGAGCCGGTGTCTGGACCGGGGCTCGAGTCAGGGCAGATGTCGAGCCCGGCCTCGGTCATGGTCGCGGTCCAGGCACATTCATTTCGCGGCCCGATGCCCTCGCCCGAGTATCTGGCGCAGTATGACCGGATCGTGCCGGGCGCGGGTCGAATGATCGTCGAGGAGTTTCAGATGAACGGTCAGCACACGCGGCACCTGGAGTCCATGAACGCGCGAGGCGCCATCCGCAAGGACGCGCGCGCGCAGTTCATCGCGGGCATCCTCGTGCTGATCGGGTTCGGTCTCGTCTACAAGCTCGCCCAGGAAGCGCATGACGGCGTCGCCATCGCGGTGGCGGTCACGCTGCTCGTCAGCGTGCTCACGGCGTTCCTCACCGGTACGGTCATGAGGGACAAGCATCAAGCGGCCTTCAGCGCGAAACCTGAAGATCAGGCGGTGCAGGTTCCTCAAGCGGCAATCGCAGCGGCATCGTTTGAGTCGCCTGCATCGGACGCCGCCGGCAGATAGCGCTTGCTGACCTCGAGCAAGGTCGCACCAAAGCCTTTTTGCGCACGAAAGTCCAGTCTTGCGCTCGTCACCACGCGCGGCATCGCGCTCCATTCAATCTTTGCGCCGCTCGCCATCAGCGCTTCCACCAGCGCCACGTCCTCGCTCGATTCCAGCGGCGGAAAACCGCCCGCGTGCAGATAAGCCTGTGCCGATACGCCCAGATTTGCGCCATGGACATGCCGATGCCCATCCGCATCCATGTAGGTGCGCCCGAAATGTTCCCGCACGGCGTGGATATGCGGCGACCAGTCGTGTACGCCGATCACGCCGCAGACCGCATCGGCGTGACAGTCGAGCTGCCGCACGAGCCAGTCTTCCGCGACCGTCGTGTCGGCATCCGTGAAGGCCAGCCAGCGCGCGCCCAGGTCGAGCGCAAGCGCCGCACCGTGAGCGCGCGCCCGGCCGACATTACGGGCGTCGATCGCGGTCACCTGCGCACCGTGTGCGAGGGCGATGTCGCCGGTCTGGTCAGTGCAGCTGTCGAGCACGACGATCACGCGCACCGGCTCGCCGGACAGTTGATGACACGTCGCGGCGCGGCATGCGGCCGCCACGCTGGCGCCGATATGCGCAGCTTCGTTGTGGGCAGGAATGATGATGGCCAGCATGACGGCTCCATGGGTTGATCGATGGCGCGACGCTCCAGGCGTCGAATAAAAACAATCGAACGCCGCGACAGATCAATTTCAGCAATGACCGTACCCATGGTTCCTGCCGGTCTGGGCGCGGAGTCGGCAAAGGGCACGATCGTCCCGAGATAGTTGCCATAAGCCAATGGTCATCGCTAGAATACTGTATGGATATACAGTGTTTCTCCGACCCCGTTCGCCGATGAAAAGCGTCACCCTCGATCCGTCGTTTGCCGCGTGGCGCACCGAAGCACGCAATCTCCTCACGGAAGGTCTGCGTCCCGAGGAGGTGCTCTGGTGCGAATCGGACGCGTCGGCCACGGTGTTCGGCACGATTCAGTCGTCGCCCGGCGCCACGGATCCGGACGCGAAGCAGCCGGTCAGGATCGCCCGCGAATTCCTGGCCATGCTGGAGACGGCCGCGTGCTATCGCGTGCCGGATCGCTGGCCGTTCCTGTACAAGGCGCTGTGGCGCTGGACCCAGGGCGACCGCGCCATCGCGTCCCGGGAGGATGCCGACGGCCTGCGCCTGCACCGGATGATCGAAGCGGTCGAGGCCGAGGAAAACACCATGCGCCGCGTGCTGCGCTTCAGGCATCGCGATTCGTCGCTCGGGCCGCCGGAGTTCATCAGCTGGTTCGAGCCCGTGCACGATCTGCTGGAGCATGCCGCCATGCATTTCGCCACCCGCATGGGCAGCGCCACCTGGATGATCGCCACGCCGCACGGCGCCGCCTTCTGGGACGGCGCGCTGCTGCGCGTCGACCGCACGAGCGAGCCGGAAGAAAAGCCGATGGACTTCGGCGACACTGCCATGAGCGGCGAGGCGGTCAGCGGCGACGCCATCGAGGCGCTCTGGCTCGCGTATTACGAGAGCACCTTCGCGCCGGCCCAGGCGAATGCCGCCGAAATGGCCTCGCACATGCCGGTGCGCTACTGGAAAAGTCCGTCGAACGAACGCGCCGACCCCGCGCTGATTGCCCGCGCCGATCCGTACTCGCGGCGCGACGAGCATCCGCGCAACGTGCCGTCCGACATGGAAGTGGCGCTCAATACGGACCGGGAGCCGGTGAAGGGCACGATCCTGACCGCGCCGCCGTCGCTCGACGCCTGCCGGCGCTGCGCGCTCTGGCGCAACGCCACGCAGCCGGTGCCGGGCATCGGGCCGGCCGGCGCGCGCGTGATGCTGGTGGGCGAACAGCCGGGCGACCAGGAGGACCGCGAGGGCAAGCCGTTTGTCGGCCCGTCGGGCAAGCTGCTCGACGAAGCGATCGCCGAGGCGTCGCTCGCGCGCGAGTCGCTCTATCTGACCAACGCGGTCAAGCACTTCAAGTGGGAAGCGCACGGCGACGAACGCGCGCACGTCGCGCCCGCCCAGCGTGAGCGCGAAGCCTGCCGCTTCTGGCTCGACGAGGAACTGGCGCGCATCGAGCCGAAAGTCGTCGTCGCGCTGGGCGCCACCGCGCTGAAGGCGCTCACCGGGCATCGCACGGCGCTGTCGGAGTATCTCGGCAAGACCATCGAGCACAAGGGACGCATCATCGTGCCGACCTATCATCCGTCGTATCTGCTGCGCCTGACCGACGAGAAAGTGCGCGCGGAAGTGCTCGGGACGATTGTCGAGGCGCTGGTGTTCGCGCAGCAGATCGCCGACGGCACCGCGACCATCCGCACGCCGGTCAAGGAACGCGGGCGCTGACACTGCACCCGTTGCGCGAACTCCGGACGCTCAAGTGCAACAGGAAGCAACAGGAGAAACAAGACGAAAGAGCCGTCAACGATCCTGTAAGCCGCGCGTTAATATCGGTGTCGCGTCGCTCCCGGCGCTCACCAGATGGTTACGACCACAACTTACATGGCCGCTCTCCCGCTCCAGGAACTCCACCGTCAACAATCGCTGCTGGCGCTCGTGCCGAAATCGGCCGGGCAGTTGAAGACCGAGCGCGAACGCCTCGTCATCCGCGCGCAGTGGCTGTTGAATCTCACCATCGCCGTGGCGCTTGCCGGTGCGGCGCTCATCGCGTGGCTGCCGTTCTCGCCGGTGCCGCATGAATTCCGCTTCGGCGTGCAGGAAGTGCTTGGGGTCGCCGTGTTCGCGTCCTGCCTGTTCATCCTGCATGAGCGCGCCGAACTCTCGCTGGGCCTCTACGACTACGAACCGGTCGAGCAGACGACCCAGGGCGAGTTGCGCGCGTTGCTGCACCGCGTGCCCGAAGGCACGTCGTACCAGGAAGCACTCGCCGCCGACAACCGCACCTTCGTGACCGGCGAAATAGAAGGCATCCGCCGCCGCGCCGAAGCGTTCATGCCGAAAACCCTGCCCGCCGACGACAGCAACGCCGAAACCTGATTCCGCGCCTCCGCCGCGCAACGCCATTCTGAAAGCCGCCGCCTCGTCATGACGAGGCGGCGGCTTTTTCACGACTGACGCCCGCCTTGACGAGCAACGCGCCTTGACGCGCGCCGTCGCTGCTCCTTCAATACCTGTCAGAACCGCGCCCTCGACGGCCAGACTGTCACGCGCGCCGTTGCACTCCGTACACGTCGCGGCGCGCTTGCATCGGCATTGGCATACGCCGGCCGCACGTACCGGCCCGGGCATGGACGGTGCTTGCCCCGCTCCCGCCACCGCGTCATTGCGGACGATCCAACCAGGCCACGCCACTTGCAGGAGCCAGGATGCGAGCCAATCCCCTTTCCATCATGAGCGACGAACTCATCCCGAGCTTGATGCCCGACACGCCGGGCGCGCCGCACATCAGTTCCCGCGCGGACGTTGCGGCGCTCCCGCCCGACACCGAATACGATGAACTCGCCGCGTTCCATGGCATCGAGGAGAAGCGTCTGGTGTTGCTCCATCCGGGCAGTCACGGCGCGCCGCCGGCCTGGCCCGCCGAGCGTTACGCCGCGCTCGCCGACCAGCTCGCCGCCGATGGCTGGCAAATCGCGATCGTCGGCGATGCGCCCGAGCCCGTGCGCACGGGCGGCGTGCTGGGCGCGATGCAGACAGCCGCGCTGTTCCTGACGGGCGCGGTCGCGCCGCGTGTGCTGCCGCGCCTGATCGCCCATGCGCGCCTGCTGGTGGCGGACGACGCTGCGCTGGCTGCTTCGTCGGCCGCGGCGCCGGTCGCCACGGCCCGCGCGCTCGGCACGCCGCACATCGTGCTGGCGGAGCATCCGCGCGACGCGACCAGCGACACCATCACGGCGCACGCCCGCGCCCTCCTCTCCGACGCGGGGGGCGCGCATCCGGGCGCGCCTTTCACGCTGCACATGCCGGCCGCACCCCAATCCGCGTGACGAAGCCGTCCGCGCGCCGAACCGTCTTTCGAGGCACATCATGAAAATCGACCTGCAGACCAATCCCGTTCCGGATCCTGTCGCGGACCCGAACCGCGATCCGGAAGCCGATCCGCTGACGCCGCCGTCGCCGGGACATCGTCCGGACGAGCCGCAGCATCCGGACGCGCCGCCGGACAAGGACCCGATCCGCCGCTTCTGAACGCGCCGGAGCGTTCCTGGCGTTCCCGGCACGCGGGAACCCGCGGGTTTTCCCCGCCCTCATGACGCCGCCGCGCCTGCCGTAAAGCGGGCATGCGGCGGCATGCGCCGTCGCAACCGACAATACCAAGAGGCGGCAGGCGCACCTATGAACAGAATGACGTTGAACAGGAAGCTCGGCTCGATGATCGCCGTGCTGTGGATCGGCTTGATCGCGATCGGGATCATCGGGGCGTGGCAGAACCGGTCGTCGATGATCGAGGACCGCAAGGAACAGTTGAAGACCCTCGTCAACGAGGCGCATGCCATCACCGCGCACTACGCCGCGCTCGCGGCCGACAAGTCCCTCCCCGAGGAAGAAGCCAAAAAGCGTGCGCTGGACGTGATCGGCGCCATTCGCTACGGCGCGGACGGCTATCTCTCGATCAACGATTCGCATCCGAAGATGGTGATGCATCCGATCAAGCCCGCGATGAACGGACAGGACCTGTCCAGCTACACCGACCCGGCGGGCAACCGTCTGTTCGTCGATATCGTCAAGGCCGGCGATCAGCCCGGCGGCGGCTTCATCAGCTACCTGTGGCCGAAGCCGGGCAACGACAAGCCGGTCGGCAAGATGTCCTACTCGCAACGTTTCGCGCCGTGGGACTGGTACATCGTCACCGGCATGTACATGGACGACGTGCAAAGCGCCTTCTGGGCAAGCGCGCTGCGCTGGCTCGCGATCACGGCCGTTCTCGGCGGCATCGCGACGGCCGCGATGCTGATCGTCCTGCGCAGCATCCGGCGCAACCTCGGCGGCGAACTGGAACTCGCGGTCGGCGCCGCGCACCGCATTGCGCGGGGCGACCTGACGAGCGCCGTCGACGTGCACCCGGACGACACCACCAGCCTGCTGCACGCACTCGGCACCATGCAGCGCGGGCTCGTCGAAACCGTCTCGCGCGTGCGCAACGGCACCGAGAACATCAACGTCGGCGCCTCCGAGATCGCGGCGGGCAACACGGATCTGTCGCAACGCACCGAAGAACAGGCGGCCGCCCTCGTGCAGACGGCGTCGAGCATGGACGAGATGACCGCCAACGTGAAGAACAACGCCGAAAGCGCCGCGCAGGCCGCGCGCCTCGCCGAGCAGGCAGCGGACGTGGCGACGCGCGGCAGCGGCGTCGTCGACGACGTGATCGACACCATGACGCGCATCACCGCCAGCTCGCGGCAGATTGGCGACATCATCGGCGTGATCGACGGCATCGCGTTCCAGACCAATATCCTCGCGCTCAACGCGGCCGTGGAAGCGGCGCGTGCGGGCGAACAGGGCCGTGGCTTCGCGGTCGTCGCGGCGGAAGTGCGCAGCCTCGCGCAGCGTTCGGCCACGGCCGCCAAGGAAATCAAGGCGCTGATCGAGACCTCGACGCAGACGGTCGAACGCGGCGCCTCGCTGGTGTCGAACGCGGGCGCCACGATGGGCGAGATCGTCCAGTCGGTGCGTCGCGTGAACGAGATTCTCGATGAGATCAGCGACGCGTCGCGCGAGCAGAGCGCGGGCATCGAGCAAGTGAACCGCGCGGTGGTCGAGATGGATCAGGTGACGCAGCAGAACGCCGCGCTGGTCGAACAGGCGGCCGCCGCCGCGCATTCGCTGAAGGATCAGGCGGATGTGCTGCGCGAGGCGATCGGCAGTTTCAGGCTGCCTGCCTGAGGCGAATCAAAGGTGTGAAAGGCGCACGACATGTCGTGCGCTTTTTTTTTGCGCCTGACGCGCGGCGCTTGCCCGTGAAAACGCGCTCGAACGCCGCGACGGCGTTCAACGCAAAAACCGGTCGATCACGCTCGCGAGGACATCGAACGCCGGCGCGATGTCTTCATCCGGCACGCACGCATAGCCGATCAGCAGGCCCGATTCCGCCTCCGGCCGATGCGCGTAATACCCCGACAGCGGCCGCACCACGATATTCGCGGCCAGCGCCGCCGCGGCCACCGCGCGATCGTCGACGTCCTTCGGCAGCCTGAGCACCAGATGCAATCCGGCATCGCCACCGGCGATGGCAAGCCTCTCGCCATAACGCGCGGCGATCGTGGCGAGCATCACGTCGCGGCGCTGCCCGTAGAGCACGCGCATGCGCCGGATATGCGACGTGAAGTGTCCCTGCTCGATGAACTCGGCCAGCACCGCCTGCTGCAAAAGCTGTCCCTCGCGATACAGCTCGGCGCTCGCGGTCGCGAAACTCTCTGCGAGCGCTTCCGGCACCACGACGTAACCGACGCGCAATCCCGGAAACAGGGTCTTGCCGAAGCTGCCGACATAGATCACCTGCCCGCCCGTGTCCATGCCCTGCAGCGAGGCGAGCGGACGGCTGCCGTAGCGGAACTCGCTGTCGTAATCGTCCTCGATGATCCAGCAGCGATGCTGGCGCGCATATTCCAGCAGCATGCGGCGGCGCGCGAGGCTCATCACCATGCCGAGCGGATACTGGTGCGACGGCGTGACGAGCATCAGACGCGGCGGCGCGGCGAGATCGGAGGGCGTCGGCGCGATGCCTTCCGCATCGACCGGAATCGCCTTCAGGTCGAGCCCGGACACCTGCAACACGCTGCGCACGCCCCAGTAGCACGGGTCTTCGGTCCAGATGGTGTCGCCGGCGTCGGCGAGCAGGCGCGTGGCGAGATCGATCGACTGATGAATGCCGGTCGTCACCACAATCTGTTCCGGCGTGCAGCGCACCGACCGCGACGTGCGCAAATAGTCCGCGAGCGCATGGCGCAGACCGGCGTGGCCGCCGCCGGGCGCATACGTCAGCAGATCGGGCTGCGGGCGACGCCAGTATTTGGCGTGCAGCCGGTTCCACACGCGCGACGGAAAGCGCGACACGTCCGGTACGCCCGGCATGAACGCGCCGCCTTGCCGCTTCGAGACGCCCGCGCCCGCAATCAGCTGCGCACCGCGTGTTGAAAGCGCCTGCTGTTCGGGCAGGATGACAGACGGCATGGCGGCGGGCGGCGTGTCGTCGAAGAGGATTTCATCGGGCGCGCCGTCGGTGACGAAGGTGCCGCGCCCCGTCGCCGACGAAACGTAACCCTCGATGGCGAGTTGCTCGTAGACCTGCGTCACCGTATTGCGCCCGATGCCCAGCTCCGCCGCCAGCAGCCGTGAAGACGGCACCTTCGCGCCTGCCGCGAGTTCGCGCGTGAGGATGGCCTGCTGGAGCAGCCGGTGCAATTGCCGGTAGACCGGCTGACCATTGCCCCGCTCGATGCGCTGGGCCAGCCAGTCCGACAGCACGCTGGCACGATTCGACATCCGATTGGCCCCTATAGATTTATTGAAATGGCTCTGAACTTAAGGGCCAAATCTTACTATAGTCGTCGCATCATCCCGTAGGCCATCTGGCCTGCCGGACCTTTCCCCTCGCAGCCGAAGCGCCCCATCCGTCCAAGGAGACCCTCGTGAGCACCCCCGTCAAGAACGCAGACCTGCAAGCCCGCAAGAACGCCGCAACCCCGCGCGGCGTCGGCGTCATGTGCGATTTCTACGCGGCGCGCGCCGAGAACGCGGAACTGTGGGACGTCGAGGGCCGCCGCTTCATCGACTTCGCGGCGGGCATCGCCGTCTGCAACACCGGGCATCGTCATCCGAAGATCGTCGAGGCGATCCGCGCCCAGCTCGACTGCTTCACCCATACCGCGTATCAGATCGTGCCTTACGAGTCGTATGTGTCGCTCGCCGAGAAGATCGCCGCCCGCGCGCCCGGCGCCTATCCGAAGAAGACCGCGTTCTTCACGACGGGCGCGGAAGCCGTCGAGAACGCCGTGAAGATCGCGCGCGCCGCGACCGGCCGTCCGGGCGTGATCGCCTTCACCGGTGGCTTCCACGGTCGCACGCTGATGGGCATGGCGCTCACCGGCAAGGTCGCCCCGTACAAGATCGGCTTCGGGCCGTTCCCGTCGGACGTGTTCCACGCGCCATTCCCGAATCCGCTGCACGGCGTCTCGGTGGAAGACTCGCTGCGCGCCATCGAACATCTTTTCAAGGCCGACATCGAAGCCGCGCGCGTCGCCGCGATCATCTTCGAACCCGTGCAGGGCGAAGGCGGTTTCTATCAGGCGCCAGTGGAATTCGTGCGCGCCCTGCGCCGCCTCTGCGACGAACACGGCATCCTGCTCATCGCCGATGAAGTGCAGACCGGCTTCGCGCGCACCGGCAAGCTGTTTGCGATGGAGCACTACGGCGTCGCGCCGGATCTGATGACCATCGCGAAGTCGCTCGCGGGCGGCATGCCGTTGTCGGGCGTGGTCGGCCGCGCGGAGATCATGGACGCAGCCGCGCCGGGCGGTCTCGGCGGCACGTATGCGGGCAATCCGCTAGCGGTGGCGGCGGCGCACGCGGTGCTCGACATCATCGACGGCGAACAGCTGTGCGAACGGGGCGCTGCGCTCGGCGACAAGCTGAAGGCCAGGCTCGAGGCGCTCAAGGCCGACGTCCCGCAGATCGCGGACGTGCGCGGCCCGGGCGCGATGGTGGCCGTGGAGTTCTGCAAACCCGGCACGCATGACGCCGACGCCGCCTTCGCCAAGCACGTGCAGACGCGCGCGCTGGAGCGTGGCTTGCTGCTGCTGGTGTGTGGCGTGTATTCGAACGTGGTGCGTTTCCTGTTCCCGCTCACGATCCAGAACGAAGTGTTCGACGAAGCGCTGGGCATCCTGGAAGACGTGCTGACGGAAACCGCCGGCGCCACGGTTTGACGATCGAAGGCAAAATCGACGTGTACTCCCGATCAACCGAAAAGGATTCGCAGAAATGAGCTTGAAAGATCAACTGAAGGACCCGACGCTGCTGCGTCACGCAGCCTACATCGATGGTGAATGGCAGCAAGCCGACAACGGCGCGACCTTCGATGTGGTGAACCCCGCGACGGGTGAATCGCTCGGCGCCGTGCCGAAGATGGGCACGACTGAAACGCGTCGCGCAATCGACGCAGCAAACGCCGCCTGGCCAGCATGGCGCAAGAAGACCGCGAAGGAACGCGCGGCCCTCATGCGTCGCTGGTTCGACCTGATGACGGAAAACGCCGACGATCTCGCGCTGATCCTCACCACCGAACAGGGCAAGCCGCTTGCCGAAGCCAAAGGTGAAATCGGCTACGCGGCGTCGTTTATCGAATGGTTCGCGGAAGAAGGCAAGCGCGTAGCCGGTGACACCCTCGCCACGCCGGCAGCGGACAAACGCATTGTCGTGACGAAGGAACCGATCGGCGTATGCGCGGCGATTACGCCGTGGAATTTCCCCGCAGCGATGATCACCCGCAAGGTCGGCCCGGCGCTCGCAGCCGGTTGCCCGATCGTCGTGAAGCCAGCCGAAGCCACGCCGTTCTCGGCCTTCGCGATGGCCGTGCTGGCCGAACGCGCCGGCATTCCGAAGGGCGTGCTGAGCATCCTGACCGGCGACCCGAAAGCCATCGGCGAGGAAATGACGGGCAATCCGATCGTGCGCAAGCTCTCATTCACGGGCTCGACCGCCGTGGGCCGCCTGCTGATGGCGCAAAGCGCACCGACCGTCAAGAAGGTCACACTGGAACTCGGCGGCAACGCGCCCTTCATCGTGTTCGAAGACGCCGATGTCGATGCCGCAGTCGAAGGCGCTGTAGCCTCGAAGTATCGCAACAGCGGCCAGACCTGCGTCTGCACGAACCGCTTCTATGTACACGAAAAAGTCTACGACGCGTTCGCGCAGAAACTCGCCGCCGCAGTCGGCAAGATGAAAGTCGGCAATGGCACCGAAAGCGGCGTCGCGCTCGGACCGCTGATCAACGAAGCGGCCGTGAAGAAGGTCGAATCGCACATCGAGGATGCGCTCTCGAAAGGCGCGTCGCTGGTGTCCGGCGGCAAGCGTCATGCGCTCGGCCACGGCTTCTTCGAGCCGACCGTGCTCACCAACGTCACGCCGGACATGAAGGTATCGAAAGAAGAAACCTTCGGCCCGCTCGCGCCGGTGTTCAAGTTCAGCTCCGACGAAGAAGTCGTGCGCATGGCCAACGACACCGAGTTCGGTCTCGCCGCGTACTTCTACAGCCGTGACATCGGCCGCGTATGGCGCGTGGCCGAAGCGCTCGAATACGGCATGGTAGGCATCAACACCGGGCTGATTTCGAACGAAGTCGCACCGTTCGGCGGGGTGAAGCAATCCGGCCTCGGCCGCGAAGGCTCGCATTACGGCATCGATGATTACGTCGTCATCAAGTATCTGTGCATGGCGGTCTGAACCGCACACTGATCAACTCGATGCAGGCAAAGCCTCGGCATTCCCGTGCCGAGGCTTTTTTCTTTGCACGGCCCACAAGTCGCGTCCCGCCGTGCCGCACGGCGTCCCGCGCACTGGCACGGTAGAATCGGTTCCCTATCCCGCACGGGCACTCGTGCCCAACGGCACGGGCATCCAAAGCCCGGGCCCGCTTCATCGATCTTCCAGGGGCGCTATGCGACGCTCGGCTTTCTTCATCCGCTTTATCGGTATCGGCATTCTGTTTCACATCTATGTCGGCGTGCGGCTCATCCCGGACGCGCCGGTCGGCCTGCCGCTCAAAGTGCTGGCTGTGACGCTGCTGGTCGCGTCCGTGATCCTGATTCCCATCGGCATGTCCGCGCGCTCGCTCGAAACCCAGCCGCTCGCCGATCGTCTCGCCTGGTTCGGCCTGACCGCCCTCGGCTTCTTCTCCTCGCTGCTGCTGCTGACGTTCGCGCGCGACGTCATGTTGTTCTGCGTCCACCTCGTCGACTGGCTGCGCGGCGTGCCGGTCGGCTCGCCCACGCTCGTGGCCCGCAGCGCGCTGATCGTTCCGCTGCTGGCCGTGCTGTCTTCGGCGATCGGCTTCTACAATGCGCGCCGTCGCGCGCCGGTCGTCGACGTGGACGTGCCCATCGAGAATCTCCCCGCCGCGCTCGATGGCTTCACCATCGTGCAGATCAGCGACATCCACGTCGGGCCGACGATCAAGAAGCACTACGTCGAGCGCATCGTCGCCGCCGTGAACGGACTCGAGCCCGATCTGATTGCGGTGACGGGAGACGTGGTGGATGGCTCGGTGCCCCATCTCGCCGACCACACCCGCCCCCTGGCCAAATTGAGCGCGCGTCACGGCGCGTTCCTCGTCACCGGTAATCACGAGTACTACTCCGGCGCCGACAAATGGATTGCCGAGTTCCGCCGCCTCGGCCTCAAGGTGCTGCTCAACCAGCATGTGGTGCTGGACCACGACGGCGCCCAGGCCGTGGTGGCGGGCGTGACGGACTTCGGCGCGGGCAGCTTCGACCCCGCGCATCGCAGCGATCCGGCCCAGGCGATCAGCGGCGCACCGGCCTCAGCCGCCGTGCGCGTGCTGCTGGCGCATCAGCCGCGCAGCGCACCGGCCGCCGCCGACGCGGGTTTCACGCTGCAACTGTCCGGGCACACGCACGGTGGTCAATTCCTGCCGTGGAACTTCTTCGTGCGCTTGCAGCAGCCCTTCGTTGCCGGGCTGGTGAAGTTCAACGGACTGTGGGTCTATACGAGCCGCGGAACCGGCTACTGGGGACCGCCGAAGCGCCTGGGCGCACCTTCGGAAATCACGCGGATACGACTGGTTCCCTCGTCAGCGACGTGATCGCTTGACGCTCGGAACGACGTAGAGAGTTAAACAATGGAAAGGTGGACACGCGCCGCAATGTGCGACGCGCGTCCTGCGCTCGGGGAAAGCGCTGCATTCGAACAGGGGTAGAACGAATGCGCCCGACTGACAGGCGGGGTCCCGTCAACCGGTTATGGCAAGTTACGGGAACGTCGAAGTCAGGGCCATACGACTAATCCTAAAAACACGGGCCAAGACCCTTTCTTCCCAGCCGCCGTTCAGGCCAGCGCCGCCAGCACCTGCTGCGTCGAGCGAATCCGGCCAATGCGCGGAAAGATGAAACGACAGGTTGATTCATGCGTCGCGGCGTTGAGATCGCTCATGGCGTCTTCGGCGAAGATCTGCTGATAGCCGCGTTCATGTGCGCCGCGGGCAGTCGAATCCACGCCGATGGCCGTCGCGATCCCGCCCAGCACGATCGTCTCGATGCCGCGCCGCCGCAGATGCGAATCGAGATCGGTGTCGTAGAAGGCGCCCCACTGCCGCTTGGTCACGATGATGTCGGACGGCTGCACGGCGAGTTCCGCGCACAGCTCGCTCCAGCCGGCCGGCTCGGGCGCTTCCTGCGCCTGGCCCGCATCGGTGATCGGCCGCAGGCCGCCCGGCCCGTTCGGAAACGCCACCTTGACGAGCACCACCGGCGCGCCGAGCGCGCGAAAGCGCTCCGCGAGCGCGCGCGCATTGGCCAGCACGCTGGCGGCATCGTGCGGCTGCACGGGCAAGGCAGCGATGCCCGCCTGGAGATCGATCAGCACGAGCGCGGTTTTCGCGGGGGCAAGCTTGAGTTCGGGTGCGTTCATGAAAGGTAGCAAGAAGGAAGGAGGGATTGCACCCGCGAGTTCAGGCGTCTTCCTGCCTGAAATCCAGCGCGGCGCCGTTCAGGCAATAGCGCAGCCCGGTAGGTTTCGGGCCGTCGTCGAATACATGGCCGAGGTGGCCGCCGCAGCGCCGGCAATGCACTTCGTTGCGCATGTGGCCGGCGGCGTCGGCGTGCGTCGCGACCGAGCCGTCGAGCGGTTTCCAGAAACTCGGCCAGCCGGTGCCGCTGTCGAACTTGGTCGCGGATGAGAAGAGTTCGAGCGCGCAGCCCGCGCACCGGTAGGTGCCCTCGCGCCGCTCCTTGAGCAGCGGGCTGGCGAACGGCGCTTCGGTGCCGCCGCGCCGCAGCACACGGAATTGCTCGGGGGAAAGACGGCGGCGCCAGCCTGATGTGCTGTGATCGATCTCGTAGGCCAGCGCGGGCGCGGACCGCGCTGCGCCGCTCGCGAAGAAGCCTGTCATCGCGCCCAGCACATGCCGCTTCGTGCGTTTCATGATTTTCATCCGATGAACGCCCTCTTTTTTGGCGACCTCGTGCCGGCCACGACCGTCGCCCGGTCAGGTCTTGATCCGGTAGCCCGTCTTGAAGATCCACGCGACGATCGCGATGAACACCGCAAGGAATACCAGCGTCATGCCAAAACTCACGCCGACCTGGACGTCGGCGAGTCCGTAGAAGCTCCAGCGAAAGCCGCTGATCAGATACACGACCGGATTGAACAACGCCACGGTCTTCCAGAACGGCGGCAGGATGTTGATCGAGTAGAAGCTGCCGCCAAGGAACGTAAGCGGCGTGACGATGAGCAGCGGAATGATCTGCAGCTTCTCGAAGCCGTCCGCCCAGATGCCGATGATGAAGCCCAGCAGGCTGAAGGTCACCGACGTCAGCAGCAGGAACACGATCATCCAGAACGGATGGTCGATCCTGAGCGGCACGAACAGGCGCGCGGTCAGCAGGATGATGAGGCCCAGGATGATGGACTTGGTCGCCGCCGCGCCCACGTAGCTCAAGACCAGTTCGAAGTACGAGACCGGCGCGGACAACAGTTCGTAAATGGTGCCGGTGAACTTCGGGAAGTAGATGCCGAAGGACGCATTCGCGATGCTCTGCGTCAGCAGCGACAGCATCACGAGACCCGGCACGATGAACGCGCCGTAGCTGATGCCGTCCACTTCCGGGATGCGCGAGCCAATGGCCGCGCCGAACACGACGAAGTAAAGCGAGGTGGAGATCACCGGCGACACGATGCTCTGCATCAGCGTGCGTCCGGCGCGCGCCATCTCGAAACGGTAGATTGCGCGAACGGCATGAAGATTCATTTGGGTTCCCTGACGAGGCTCACGAAGATGTCTTCGAGCGAGCTTTGCGTCGTTTGCAAATCCTTGAAACGTACGCCGGCTTCGTCCACATGACGCAGCAGCGCGATGATGCGGCCCGGTTCGTCGTGGGCGTCGTAGGTGTAGGTGAGTTCGCTGCCGTCCGCCGAGCGCGCGAGACCGTACGGCGCGAGCGGTGCGGGAATGGCGTCGAGCGGGGTTTCGAGTTGCAGCGTGAGCTTCTTCTGGCCGAGCTTGCGCATGAGTTCGCGCTTCTCCTCCACCAGCACGATCTCGCCGCGGTTGATGACGCCGATGCGGTCCGCCATCTCTTCCGCTTCCTCGATGTAGTGCGTCGTCAGGATGATCGTGACGCCGTTCTGCTGCAACTCGCGCACGAGATTCCACATGTCGCGGCGCAGTTCGACGTCGACGCCCGCGGTGGGTTCGTCGAGAAACAGGATCTCGGGTTCGTGCGCCAGCGCCTTGGCAATCAGGACCCGCCGCTTCATGCCGCCCGAGAGCGTCATGATCTTGTTGTCCTTCTTCGCCCACAGCGACAGCGACTTCAACACCTTCTCGACATACGCCGGATTCTTGGGCCGGCCGAACAGCCCGCGGCTGAACGACACGGTAGCCCACACGGTTTCGAACGCGTCCGTGGTGAGCTCCTGCGGCACGAGGCCGATCATGGCGCGGGCCGCGCGGTAGTCCGTGACGATGTCGTGACCGGCCACGGTCACCTGACCTTCACTTGGATTCGCAATGCCGCAGACCGTGCTGATGAGCGTGGTCTTGCCGGCGCCATTGGGCCCGAGCAGCGCGAAGATCTCGCCGCGCCGGATCTCGAGATTGACGTTCTTGAGCGCGCGAAAGCCCGACCCGTAGGTCTTGGACAGATTGGAAACGGTGATGATGGTTGGCATGGCACGGACGATAGCAGATCGTGCGCGATCCGGCTTGGTCGGCCGGGGTCGTCCGTTCGGCCGATGTTCAGCGGCAGTTGCACTGCCTACAATGCACTGCTGATTGCACGGAGCCGACATCATGCTGTTCGAACAGATCCACACCACCTGCCTCAATGAAACGGACGTGCCCTGGGTGCCGTTCACGCCCTACAGTGAGCGCGTGCTGGTCAAGTACTTCAAACTCGACCCGGTTCGCGGCGAGGTCATCGCGCTGATGAAGGCGCCGCCCCGGGGCGAGATGCCGCGGCATCGCCATACCGGTACGGTGATCGTCTATACGGTGCAGGGGCGCTGGAAGTATCGCGAGCACGACTGGGTCGCGGCGCCGGGCAGCATCGTGTACGAGACCGCCGGATCGAGCCATACGCCCGAGGCGCTGCCTGAAGACGCCGCGCAGCCCGATATCGTCACGCTCAACATCATCCAGGGCGAACTGCTCTTCGTGAACGAACGCGGCCAGGTGCTCGCCAGCGAGAACTGGAAGACCGGCTGGGATCGGTATGCGGCTTACTGTCAGGCAAATGGCATCGAAGCCAGGGACCTGACGGCGTTTGGCTAGAACCGCCGGTTTTCTCGCTGGTTAGAATCGAACCCTCATCGAACTCTCCGGCGCACGCCGCGCCATCGACCATTCAGGCTTGCCGGCTGCCCGAGCCGGCGCACACAAAGGGAGCAGCAGCATGAAGATTCAGACCGTCGGCATCGTCGGTGCGGGAACCATGGGCAACGGCATTGCGCAAGTCGCGGCCGTCGCGGGCCTCGAGGTCGTGATGATCGACGTCACCGAGGCCGCGCTCGCCAAGGGCGTCGCCACGCTCACCGGCAGCCTGGAGCGGCTCGTGTCGAAGGACAAGCTGGACGCAGCCGCGCGCGATGCGGCGCTCAAGCGCATTGCCACGTCCACGGACTACGGGCGTCTGACTGACGCCGACATCGTGATCGAAGCCGCGACCGAGAACACCGACCTCAAGAACCGCATCCTGAAGCAGATCGAGGAAGCGGCACGCCCGGACGCGATCATCGCGTCGAACACGTCGTCCATCTCCATTACCGCGCTCGGCGCCACGCTTGCCACGCCTGAGCGTTTCATCGGCATGCACTTTTTCAATCCGGTGCCCTTGCTGCAACTGGTCGAGGTGATACGCGGCGTGCAGACCAGCGACGCCACCGCTACTGCCGTGCGCGCGCTCACGGAGCAGCTCGGCAAGTCGCCGATCGGCGTGCGCAATTCGCCGGGTTTCGTCGTCAATCGCATCCTCGTGCCGATGATCAATGAAGCGTTCTTCGTGCTGTACGAAGGCGTCGCGAGCGCCGAGGAAATCGACGCCGGCATGAAGCTCGGCGCCAATCATCCCATCGGCCCGCTTGCGCTCGCTGACCTGATCGGTCTGGACGTGTGTCTCTCCGTGATGGACGTGTTCCTCAAGGACTTCGGCGATTCGAAGTACCGCGCGTGCCCGCTGCTGCGCGAACTGGTCGCGGCCGGACGTCTCGGCCGCAAGGCGAAGCACGGCGTTTACCGGTACGACTGAGGTCAGGTCGCAGCGGGCAGCCGCGTGCGGTCATGCGCCGCCGTGAAATCGAGCAGCGGTCCGGCGGGCACGATGCCTGTCGGATTGATCGTGCGATGGCTCTCGTAGTAGTGCCGCTTGATATGCATGAAGTTCACCGTGTCCGCCACGCCCGGCATCTGGTAGATCTCGCGCGCATAGTTCGACAGGTTCGGATAGTCGGCAATGCGCCGCAGATTGCACTTGAAGTGCCCGACATAGACGGCGTCGAAGCGCACCAGCGTGGTGAACAGGCGGATATCGGCTTCGGTGAAGCGTGCGCCCGTCAGATAGCGGCGCGACTGCAAGCGTGCTTCGAGGAAATCGAGCGTGTCGAAGAGCGGCAGCACGGCTTCTTCGTACGCGGCCTGCGTCGTCGCAAAACCGGCCTTGTATACGCCGTTGTTGACCGTGTCGTAGATGCGCGCATTGAGCCCGTCGATGTCCTCGCGAAGTTCATGCGGGTAGTAATCGCCGGGCAGTGCGCCGATGCCATCGAAGGCGGAGTTCAGCATCCGGATCACTTCCGACGACTCGTTGTTGACGATCGTCCCGCGCGCCTTGTCCCACAGGACCGGCACGGTCACGCGACCGCTGTAGCCCGGGTCCGCCGTGGTATAGACCTGATGCATGAAGCGCGCGCCGTGAATGGGATCGGGCACCACACCCGGACCCTCCGCGAAGGTCCAGCCGTTTTCGAGCATCAGCCAGTGCACGACTGAAACGTCGATCATCCCCTGCAAGCCCTTGAGCGCCCGCACGATCAACGCGCGGTGCGCCCACGGACACGCGAGGCTCACGTACAGGTGATACCGGCCCGCTTCGGCGCGAAAACCGCCCGCGCCGCTCGGACCCGGCGCGCCGTCGGCCGTGACCCAGTTGCGAAAGGCCGCATCCTTGCGCACGAAGCGCCCGCCCGTGGACGCCGTGTCGTACCACGCGTCCTGCCATTTGCCATCGACCAGAAGTCCCATTTCAAACGCTCCCTGTGTTGTTCCCGCAGCACGGTGCAAGACGCGCGCCGCGGCATCGAGTGGATCAGTTGGACGCGGGCGTGTCGATGAAACGCACGAGTTGCGCCATGGTCACGTCCGGTGCTTCTTCCATCAGCCAGTGTCCGCTGCCGGGCACGACCACGCCCTGCACATTCGTCGCAACGAGTTTCGCCTGGTCGATCAGAAAGGTACCCGAAGCCCGTTCACCGGCGAGAACCAGCATCGGCATCGGCAGCGGCGTCCTGGCGAACGCGGCGAAGTCCTCCGCGTCTTGCGGGAACGCGTGGAAATATTCGAAACCCGCGCGCATGCGGCCGTGGCGTGCGTATTGTGCCGAGTAATAGCGGCGGTCGGCTTCGCTCAGCGAATGCGTGGAGTCGGCGGCAAAGTCGTTCCAGAAGTGCTCGAAATAGACGCGTTCGCGTCCGCGCACCAGTTGCTCCGGCGTGTCGCCGTAAAAATTGAAGTGCCATTTGTCGCGCAGCAGCCAGACCTTCTGCCAGTCGCCGACGCCGGGCAGGAAAGCGTCCATCAGCACGATGCTGTCCACTTCGTCCGGATACTGCGCCGCGTACGCGTAGGCAACCATCAGCCCGATGTCGTGCCCCACCAGCTTCACCTGGCGAAAGCCGAGCGCACGCACCATCGCGTGGATATCCTGCGCGAGCGTCTTCTTGTCGTAGCCGGTGGCGGGCATCGCGGACTCGCCTGCGCCCGGCAGATCGGGCGCCAGCACCACGCGGTCAGTGGCCAGTCGCGTCATCAGCGGCTGCCACATGCGGCTGGTCTCCGTGTAACCGTGCAGCAGCACGACGGGCGTCGCGTCGCCGCTGCCCGCCTGCAGATAGTGCAGCTCGACAGCGTTCGCTTCGATCGTGCGCGAGTGGATCGCGGTCGAGGCGAATGCAGCGGGCGCCAGCGGCAGCAATGCGGCCGCCGCAAGCAGCGCGCCGGCCGTGCGGCGCAAGAAGGGCAGAAATGCGTTCATCGTTCAGCTCCGTCGAAAGAGGGATGACCCAATGACGCCAATCTTCGGCGCTTGGCCCGCTTTTGCCGTACGATGCCGCGGATGAACTCGTTCGATGGAGTCGAACATGTTGTCGGAGGACGAACTCGCACTGCTCGACGCCATCCGCGAAACCGGCAGCCTGTCGCGCGCGGCGGCACGCCTGGGACGGGCGCCGTCGACGGTCTCCCACGCGGCACGGCAACTGGAAACACGCTTCGACGCCCTGCTGTTCGACCGGCGCCGCTACCGCCTGCAACTGACGCCCGCCGGCCACCTGCTCGCCGACGAAGCCGCGCGCCTGATGCTCGACGTCGGGCGGCTCGCGCAGCGCGTCAAGCAGATCGCGAGCGGCTGGGAAGACCGGCTGTGGATCGTGTGCGACGAGATCCTCGAATTCGAGACGATGCTGCCCGTGGTGCAGGCGTTCGACGCGCTCGGCTCCGGCGTCACGCTGCGTCTGACGCACGAGGTGTTGAGCGGCACCTGGGAAGCCCTGCGCGACGGCCGCGCCGACCTGATCGTCGGCGCCACCAACGAGCCCCCCGCCATCCCGGGCTTGCGCTGGTTCGAACTGGGCGTGATGGAGTGGGTATTTGCCGTCGCCGCGCGTCACCCGCTCGCCCAGGCGACCGGCCCGCTCCGGCGCGAGGAGATCGCGGCGCATCGGGCGGTGGTCGTGGCGGATTCCTCGCGTGCCGCCGGACGCGCCTATGGCGTACTCGGCGGCCAGGCGGCGCTCGCGGTGCCCAGTATGCGCGCCAAGATTCTCGCGCAGCGGCAGGGGCTCGGCACGGGCTGGCTGCCGCGCCATCGCGTTGCGACGCTGCTGGCGCGCGGCGAGTTGATCGAGAAAAATACCGCCGATCCGCGCGAGCCCAACGTGCTCTATGTGGCCTGGCGCGGCGATCACGAAGGGCGCGCGCTGCAATGGTGGCTCGAACAATTGCGGCAGCCGCGGCTCGCCAAGCGTCTCGTCGATGGGCTCGACACCTTCGCCTGACCGTTGCCCGAGTTTCACCGTAAAACCTCGTTACATCTTCGGCGCATGGCCCGCGACGGATTTTCGGTGTTCGCTCCGTTCAAGTTCTCGTCACCACTCCAAAAAGACGAGACGCACCATGACAAACCGTTCCTCGCCCATGCGCGCGGCCCTGTCCGCCGCCGTTCTCGCACCGGTTCTGGCCGTTTCATTCGGGGCGCTTCATAGCGGCCCGGTGCATGCGCAGACCGTCATCGTTGCCGCGCCGCCGCCGCCCCGCGTCGAACCCCCGCCGCCGCCTCGCGTGGGCTATGCGTGGGATCCGGGTCACTGGCGCTGGGGTCCGGGCCGCTATGTCTGGGCGCCCGGCCACTGGAGGCCGGTGCGCGTGGGGCATCGCTGGGTTCCGGGACATTGGGCGCAGCGCGGGCCGAACTATTTCTGGGTCGAAGGACACTGGGCCTGAATCTGGCGCTCCGACATGTTTCGCGGCAGCGCATGAACCTGCGCGCCGCGAGCCTATCATCTGACTGAAGGACCGCATCATGCTGAAAGCACTGCTGGCCGCTGTGCTCGTCGCCGTGACGCTCGCCGGGTGCGTCGTGTATCCGGCGCACCCGGCCTACTATCGCGGACCGGTTGTCGTCTACTGACGATGCCGACCACCATGACACGCCAGCCGCCCACCGCGCGCAACAGGAACCGACACGACCTTGAACGAACCCGATCCGGATACCCGCCTCATCGCCCGCGTCGGCAAGCGGGAATCGGGCGCCGTTCGCGAGATTGTCGAGAAGAAGTTGCCGCGCATCGTTGCACTCGCAACACGCATGCTCGGCGACCGCGACGAAGCGGACGACGTGGCCCAGGAAGCCTTCATGCGCATCTGGAACGTCGCGCCGAACTGGCTGCCCGGCGCGGCGCGCTTCGACACCTGGCTGCATCGCGTCACGCTCAACCTGTGCTACGACCGGCTGCGGCGCCATCGGGAGACGACCCTGTCCGACGAACTTCCGGAACAGGAAGACGCGGCGCCGCTGCCCGACGAGCGCATGGAAACAAGCAACACCAGCCAACGGCTCACGGCGGCGCTCGCCCGATTGCCGGCGCGTCAGCGCGAGGCGCTGGTGCTGCAGTACTACCAGGAACTCTCGAACGCGGAGACCGCCGACCTGATGGGCGTGAGCGTCGAAGCGCTCGAAAGTCTGCTGGTCCGCGCGCGCCGTAATCTCAGGACCGCTCTCGCGGACCTTGCCCGCGCTCCGGGCGGACCTGATGACCGTGCCTCGAAGGAGCAACGATGACCCCCGACCGATTCCGTTACCTCACCGAAGCCTACGGGGCGTCTCCGGAACGCTGGCCCGCCGGCGAACGCGACGCCGCCCTGGCCCTCCTTGCCGGCGGCGACGCCGAGGCGCACGCGGCGCTGGCGCTGGCGCGCACGCTCGACGGCATGCTCGACGCGCACGCCGTTGCCGGACCCGCTCCGGCACTCGTGCGGCGCATCATCGCTTCCGCGCCGACCCGGCCTGCGCGCCCGTCCTGGCGAAATCCGCGCCTGTGGTTCTCGGGCGTCGGTTTCGTCGGCGTGGGGGCGGCCGGCGTCGCGGCGGGCGCACTGCTGGTCTCGCTGCTCGCGCCCGTGCCGGCCGAACACGTGCATGGCGGATTCGAACAATCTCTTTCGGGCACCGCGTTCGGCGGCGCTTCTTCCGACTGGAGCGATCAATGAGTGTACGCACGCTGAAGACGCTGGCGGGTGTGTCGATCGTGCTCAACGTGTTCCTGCTCGGTTCGTTGGTGGGCGGCGCGTACTACCTGTCCGGCCCGCTCGTGCAACAGGTCTGCAAGGTGGCGGCGCCACCGCGCGGCATGGGCTTCGCGGCGGCGGATCTTTCCCCGGAGCGGAAAAAGCAGCTGCGCCAGGCGTTGCGGCAGATGCGCCTCGCCAACCAGCCGCTGATACGCGAATCGCGTGAAGGCCGGATCGAAATCGCGCACCTTCTCGCCGCGCAGACGTTCGACCGCCAGGCGCTCGACGATGCCCTCGCCCGCACCCGACAGGCCGATGTCGCCATGCGTGGGCTGACCGAAGACACGGTGGCCAAATTTGCCTCGACGCTCACGCTCGACGAACGCCTGAAGATGGTCGGCGCGATGGAACGCAACGGCCCGCTGCGCAACGTGCCGCCCGAGGACACGCCTCAGGCTCCACGGCAGCCATAACGGCCGCGCACCGCTGATAGCAACCTGCCTCCGGAGACCACCATGAGCCTTGCGCCGCCGCTCACGCCCGCCGCCATCGCGGTGAACCGCTTCGGTCTCGGCGCGCGCCCGGGCGAGCCGCTGCCTGCCGACCCGCGCGGCTGGCTCACGCAGCAGCTCGATCCCGCGCGCGGCGCGTATGCGCCGATGCCTGCCGCGCTGGCCAGCCAGCCGACCAGTGCGGCGCTCGCCGAACGTTTCGCGGAACGCCAGCGCGCCTTGCGCGATGCAGGCGACGCCGACCGGCCCGCGCTGCGCAAGCAGTACGGCGACATGATCCGCGAGGTGTATGTCAGCGCTGTCGATGCCCGCGTGACGAGCGCGCTCACGACCGGGACGCCCTTCGTCGAACGTCTGGTGCATTTCTGGGCGAACCACTTCGCGGTGTCGGTCGACAAGCCGCCGGTGACGCTGCTCGCCGGCTCGTTCGAGAACGAAGCGATCCGCCCTCACGTGCTCGGGCGCTTCGAGGACATGCTGGTGGCGGTGGAACGCCATCCTGCGATGCAGATCTTCCTGGACCAGCCGCGTTCGATCGGCCCCGACAGTCCCGCCGCCGAGCGCGCCGCGCTGCGCGATCCGGCGCGCAAACGCGGCCTCAACGAAAACCTCGCGCGCGAAATCATGGAACTGCATACGCTCGGCGCGCGCACCGGCTATACGCAGGGCGACGTGACCGAATTCGCCCGTGCGCTGACCGGCTGGAGTCTCGGCGCGATGTCCGCGCAGGCGGCGAGTAATCCTGCCGATCCGACACCGCCCGGCCAGTTCACGTTTCGCCCGCGCCTGCACGAACCGGGCGTGCGCACGGTGCTGGGCCGCCAGTACGCCCAGGACGGCGAAGCGCAGCCGCTCGCGGTGCTGCACGATCTGGCCGCGTCACCCGCAACGGCGCGCCACATCGCCGACAAGCTCGCGCGCCACTTCGTCGCCGATACGCCGCCGCCCGCGCTGGTCGAGCGTCTCGCGAAAGTCTTCGGCGATACCGGCGGCGACCTCCTTGCGGTCTACCGCGCGCTGGTCGAAGCGCCGGAGGCGTGGCCCGCGACGCCGACGAAATTCAAGTCGCCGTGGGACTGGACGCTCTCCTCGTTGCGTGGACTCGGCCGCACCAGCTTGCAGAACATGCATGCCGCGCCGCTGCTGAGGCAGCTCGGACAACCGGTATGGCGGCCCGGCTCGCCCGCCGGCTACGACGATGCCGCCGCGAGCTGGGCCGCGCCGGATGCGCTGGTGCGCCGCGTCGAGATCGCGCAACGCTTCGCCGCGCACAGCAGCGCGACGCTCGACGCCCGTGCGCTCGGTCCGCAATTGCTGGCGGGCTCGCTGTCGGAGGCGACGGGCAGCGCGGTGGGGCGCGCCGAAAGCGCCCAGACCGCGCTGGCGCTGCTGCTCGTGTCGCCTGATTTCCTGAGGAGATGAACGCATGCTGACTCGTCGCCGATTTCTCCACTGCGCGGGCGCAAGCGCCGGCGCGATGCTGATCGCGCCGCAACTCGTGCTGGCGTCCGCCGAAACCGAGCGCCGCTTCGTCTTCGTGATCCAGCGCGGCGCGGCGGATGGCCTGAACATCATCGTGCCTTATGGCGATCCGGCTTACGCGACGTTGCGCGGACCACTCGCCATCGATGCCGCGACCGCCAGCAAGCTCGACGGCACGTTCGCGCTTCATCCGTCCTTGCAGAAGACCGCGCAGATGTATCGCGACCGGCAGGCGCTGTTCGTTCACGCGGTTGCCTCTCCGTATCGCGAGCGTTCGCACTTCGACGGCCAGAACGTGCTCGAGACCGGCGGCGCCGCGCCGTATCAGTTGAAGGACGGCTGGCTGAACCGCCTGCTGTCGATGCTGCCCGCGCCGCGTGCCGACGCCGTCGCGCTCGCGCCGACCGTGCCGCTCGCACTGCGCGGGCACGCCGATGTCACCTCGTATGCGCCGTCCGGACTGCCGCAGGCCCCGGACGATCTCATCACGCGCGTCTCGCAGCTCTATGCCGGCGACGCGCAACTGCATCCGTTGTGGGACGCCGCGATGCAGGCGCGCGGCCTCGCCGCCGACGCCGGCGCGCGGCAGGATCCGGCGAGCCTCGGCAAGCTGGCGGCGACCTTTCTGAGCAAGCCCGACGGTCCGCGCATTGCGATGATCGAAACCGGCGGCTGGGACACGCACAGCGCGCAGAACCCGCGTCTCGCCGCGCAGCTGAAAGCGCTCGACACGATGCTCGGCGCCCTGCGCGATGGCCTCGGCACGCACTGGGCCGACACCACCGTGCTGGTGGCGACCGAATTCGGCCGCACGGCCGCGGCCAATGGCACGGGCGGCACGGATCACGGAACGGCATCGGCGGCGCTGCTGCTGGGCGGCGCGGTGGCCGGCGGACGCGTGCTCGCGGACTGGCCGGGACTGGCGAACGCATCGCTGTATCAGGCGCGCGATCTGAAGCCGACCATCGGACTGGATGCCGTGATCGCGCACGCGACGGGCGAAAGCTTCGGCATCGATCCACAACGCGTGGCGGCCACGCTGTTTCCCGAAGGCGGTACGGCGACGCTGCGAGAACACCTGCTCAGAAGCTGACCCGCTCCATTTCCTTCGCACGCGCCACGAAACTGACGCCCGGCAAGGCTGTGACAAATTTTTAGTAGTATGGATTGAGCTGCCGTTATGATGGCGGCGGCTTTTTTACGCTCAAGCTTTTTTACGCTCGAGCTTGCCGGATCGCCGGCTTTCGCTTATCGCTCGATCATCTCGGGCGCACACGTTCACGGCTTCGTCCGCACGCCCCGCGCTCCCGTCCAATTCCCTCCTCATACCCATCATGTCCACCACGCCCAACCCCGCCAATACTCCCCCGCCGCGTCAGCCCGTGGACATCGCCCGTATCCTGCTCGTCATCACGATACTCACGGCGCTCACCGTCGGCAGTCTCTATGTCCTGCGCCCCTTCCTGCCGGGACTCATCTGGGCCACCACCATCGTCGTGGCGACCTGGCCGCTGATGGTCGCGGTGCAGCGCCGCGTCGGCAATCGCCGCTGGGTGGCGACAAGCGTGATGCTGCTCATGCTCCTGATCGTCATCGTGCTGCCGCTCTATGAAGCCATTTCAACGCTGGCACTGCACGGCGGCGAAATCATGGCCGCCATCAAGACCCTGCCCTCCTACGCGCTGCCGCCGCCGCCCGGCTGGATCCACGACGTGCCGCTCGCCGGCGAACGCATCGCGAAAGAATGGCAGATGCTCTCCGACGCCGGCCCCGGCGGCCTGCTTGCCAAGCTCGAACCCTACGTGACCGTCGCCGCGCGCTGGATGCTTTCGCACGCGGCCGTGGTCGGCGTGTTCGTCGTGCACATGGTCATCACCGTGATCATCTCGGGCATTCTGTACATGAACGGCGAAGCAGCCGGACGCTTCATCACGCGCTTCGCGACGCGCATCGCAGCTCAGCGCGGCGCCGAAGCCGTCAAGCTCGCCGGCCTGGCCATTCGCGCGGTGGCGCTCGGCATCGTGGTCACGGCCGTCACGCAATCGGCGCTGGGCGGCATCGGCCTCGCGCTCGCGGGCGTGCCCGCCGCAGGCATCATCACCGCCGTCATGCTGATGCTGTGTCTCGCGCAGATCGGGCCGCTGCTGCCGCTGCTCGGCGGCGTCGCCTGGCTGTTCTGGCACGGCGCGCATGTCGCGTCGATTTTGTTGCTCGTGTGGTCGATCATGATCGCGATGCTCGACAACTTCCTGCGCCCCATCCTGATCCGGCGCGGCGTGAACCTTTCCATGCTGCTGATTCTGTCCGGCGTGCTCGGCGGCATGTTCGCGTTCGGCATCGTCGGGTTGTTCATCGGTCCGGTGATTCTTGCCGTGACGTCGACGATCCTCAACGCGTGGATCAACGAGCAGCCGCCGCTGCCGCAAGTCGAAGCGATGCGCGGCGCCGCGACCGCAGGCGATCTCGCGGACGCAGCCAGAAGGCGTCCCTGAGACCGATGAAAAAAAGCGGCGAAGCCTTCAGGGCTCCGCCGCTTTGCTGCACCCCGTGCTGCACGCCGCGCGCGTTTATTTCACGCCGGTCAACGCCGAAGTCGCGATCGACGGCACCGAAATGTTGTTGGCCTTCGCGTACTGCACGGCCTGCGTGAGCGTCTGCACCAGCGACTGCAACTGCCCCGGCGCGGACTGCGCAATATACGTCGCGGCCTGCGCGGTACCCGGATTCGAACCGGCTTGCAGCAGCGACGACACGTTCATCGAGTTCTTGACCGCGCCGAGACCGGATTGCAGGCCCGCGTACTGTTGCACGCCTTGACCGAGCGATGCGAGGCCGTCGCTGAAGGTCTGCTTGCTGGCGGCCGTCGGCGGCGTGGCCGAGTTATTCGAGAATGCCTGCATCAGCGATTGGGACACGCTCTGCTGCGTGCCGCCGAGTTGCGACAACACGCTCGTGCTCGGCGCGCCGCCGGCCGTTGCACCCGAGAGCAATCCCGCCGCCGACTGCGCCTGACTCGCGGCGCTCGACATGCCCATCGCCGACGCCAGGCTCGACTGCCCCGTCAACACTTGCTGATTCGCGCCGAGATAGTTCTGCACGAGCGAGCCGAGCGCCGAAGGCTGCGCGGCCTGGTTCGACGTCGCGCCAGCGACATCCGACTTGGCGCTGCCGAAGCCGAATTGCTGCAGATTGAGTTGCGCGTAGGATGCGGCCGGGGCCAGCAACGAGAATGCAATGCCCGATGCAATGATTGCGCGGCGCGATGCGGGTTTCGACATGATCCGTCCTCCTGTTCAATGGGTCCGATGCTGAATCAGGGCGATTCGACCATCGGTCCGGAGGACGGTTCGGCGCAGAAACATTTGCTTGCGAAAATCGTCGGGGGAATGCGTTTTGCGCGGGTTATCCAGCGAGCGCGCCGCGTAATGCCGACACGGCGCGCTTGAACGTTTCAACCTGCCTTGCTGGTTTGACGCAACTCCGGGAAATCCTCTTCCCAGAACTCGAATTCGCCGCGCGCACCGTCTTCGGTGCGCGCCGCTTCCTGGCGACGCAAATCGACACGGCGGATCTTGCCCGAGATGGTTTTCGGCAAGTCGGCGAATTCGAGCCTGCGAATGCGTTTGTAGGGCGCCAGGCGCTCGCGCGAAAACGCGAACACACTGCGCGCGAGATCCGGGCCGATGGCATAGCCATGACGCAGCGTGACGAACGCCTTCGGCACCGCGAGGCGCAGCGGGTCGGGACTCGGCACGACCGCCGCTTCGGCAATCGCCTCATGCTCGATCAGCACGCTCTCCAGTTCGAACGGGCTCAGCCGGTAGTCCGACGACTTGAACACGTCGTCTGCCCGGCCGACATAGACGAAATAGCCGTCGCTGCCGCGCAGCGCCACATCCGAAGTGCGATAGAACCCGCCGCGCATCGCGGTCTCCGTGGCCTTCGGATTGTCTGCATAGCCGGTCATCAGGCCGAGCGGCGGCGGATCGAGCGCCAGCGCAATTTCGCCCTCTTCCGTCTCCACCCCGTCCGGATCGAGCAGCGCAACGCGATAGCCCGGCAGCGGCCGGCCCATCGAGCCGGGCACGAGCCGCTGTCCCGGCGTGTTGGCAATCTGCGCGGTGGTTTCCGTCTGGCCGTAACCGTCGCGGATCGACAGGCCCCATGCGGCCTGCACGCGCTCGATGATTTCCGGATTCAACGGCTCGCCCGCGCCGACGATCTCGCGCAACTTCACCGCATACGACGCCAGCGGCTCCTGCACGAGCATGCGCCAGACGGTCGGCGGCGCGCACAGCGTGGTGACTTCATGCTCGACGAGTACGTCAAGCGCGCGAGTGGCGTCGAAACGGCTGAAGTTGTAAATGAACACGCAGGCCCGCGCGTTCCACGGCGCAAAGAAGCAACTCCACGCATGCTTCGCCCAGCCGGGCGAGCTGATGTTCCAGTGCACGTCGCCGGGTTGCAGGCCGATCCAGTACATCGTCGACAGATGACCCACCGGATAACTCTGATGCGTATGCGCGACGAGCTTCGGTTTCGAGGTCGTGCCCGACGTGAAATACAGCAGATACGGATCGGCGGCATTCGTTTCGGCATCCGGAGCAAACTCCGGCGACGTTTCGTAAGCGGCATCGTGATCCAGCCAGCCTTCGCGCACGCCGCCCACCGCGATGCGCAGCCCCGGCACGTCGATACCGTCGAACTTCGGCGTATCGGCGGCATCGACGATCACATGCTGCACGCGCCCAAGTGCGATGCGATCGCGCAGGTCGGCAGGCGCGAGCTGCGTCGTCGCGGGCAGGACAATGGCGCCGAGCTTCATCGCGGCGAGCATGACGTCCCACAGTTCGACGCGGTTCGGCAGCATCAGCAGGATGCGCTCGCCCCGCGCGACACCCAGCCCGCGCAGATGATTCGCGACGCGCGCCGAACGCTCGCCCATCTGCGCGAAAGAAAGGCGTGTCGCGCTGCCGCCTTCATCGACGATATGCAAGGCCGGCGCGTGATTGTCGCGGGCCATCGGGTCGAAGTAGTCGAGCGCCCAGTTGAAGCGGTCGAGCAATGGCCACTTGAAGTCGCGATAGGCCGTGTCGTAATCGGTGCGATGCGCAAACAGAAAATCTCGTGCTTCGATGAAAGCCGTGGCGTCGTTCATTGCGTCTCCGTGATTTTTATAGGGGCACCGCTCAGACGTTGCGCGCGATCACCATCCGCTGCACCTCGCTCGTGCCTTCGTAGATCTGGGTGATGCGTGCATCGCGATAATGCCGCTCCACCGGATAGTCCTCCAGATAGCCATAGCCGCCGTGGATCTGGATGGCATCGGAACACACGCGCTCCGCCATTTCCGACGCGAACAGCTTCGCCTGCGACGCCTCCGACAGGCACGGCACGCCTTCCGTGCGCATCCGCGCCGCGTGATGGATCAGGAGGCGCGCGGCGTTGATCTGCGTCTGCATGTCGGCCAGCTTGTTGGCGACCGATTGATGTTCATGGATCGGCCGGCCGAACTGCACGCGCTCGCGGGCATAGGCGCGGGCCGCATCGAAGGCCGCGCGGGCGATGCCCAGCGCCTGCGCCGCAATGCCGATGCGCCCGCCCTCCAGATTCGACAGCGCAATCTTCAAACCCTCGCCGCGCTGGCCGAGCAGATTGGCAGCGGGAATCGCGCAGTCGTCAAAGGTGATCGGGCAGGTGTCGGACGCGCGAATGCCGAGCTTGTGTTCCGGTGCGCCGACATTGAAGCCCGGCGTGTCCTTCGGCACGATGAACGCCGAGATGCCGCGCTTGCCCTGTTCCGGGTCCGTGACCGCGAAGACGATCGCCACGCCCGCGCGCCCGCCATTGGTCACGAACTGCTTGCTGCCCGACAGGACCCACTGGCCGTCGCGTTCCACCGCGCGCACGCGCAGGTTGTTGGCTTCGGAGCCGGCCTGCGGCTCGGTCAGGCAGAACGCGCCGATCACTTCGCCGCTCGCGAGCTTCGGCAGCCATTCGGCTTTCTGCGCGTCGGTGCCGTAAGCGAGGATCGGGCCGCAGCCGACCGAGTTGTGCACGCTCATCAGCGTCGCGCACGAGGCGCAGCCTGAGGCGATCTCTTCCATCGCGAGGGCGTAGGCGGTGTAGTCGCTGAAGGTGCCGCCCAGCTCGGCCGGCACGATCATGCCGAGCAGGCCGAGTTCGCCCAGTTGCCGGATGACGCTGTCAGGCAGCGCGCCTTCGCGGTCCCACTGGCCCGCATTGGGCGCGAGGACTTCGGTCGCGAACTGGCGCGCCGCGTCGCGAATCATGCGCTGCTCTTCGGTGAGGAATGGGTCGATCATGGTTCTGTGTCTGAAAGGACTGGGGGTCGATGCCGAGCCGCGCGGCATCGATCGTGTAAGCTTGCTGGCCGCCAATGCTGGCAGACGCCGGCGGTCATCCGTTCGAGTCTAGGCAATCGCCGGACCCTGGCCGATGCCCGAAACGATCACGCTTACTGAGCGCTTTGGCCACCTAGTGACAACCCCAAGTCCCGACAAGCCCATCGAACACGTTGAGCACGTCGAACACGTCGAGCGCGATTCGATCGCCGTGAGTCTCGTCGACGCCGCGCTGCGCTGCGCCGAGGCGCGCGGCGTCGCGCGCGACGGCTTGCTGGCCGCGGCGGGCATCGCACCGGCGATGCTGGCCTCGCCGCGTGGGCGTGTGTCGCCGGAGCAGTACGGCAAGTTGTGGCACGCAGCGGCCGACGCCCTCGACGACGAGTTCTTCGGCCAGGACGCCCATCCGATGCGCCGCGGCAGCTTCGTGCTGATGTGTCATGCGGCGCTCTCCGCGCGCGACGGCACGCAGGCGCTGACGCGCATTGCGGATTTCATGCGGCTGGTGCTCGACGAACTGCGCTTCACGCCCGACATCGACGGCACACGCGTGCGCATCTGGCTCGACGACCGTGGCGATGCCCGCACGATGTTCGCCTACGCGACCGGCTTCATTCTCGTATACGGGCTGCTGTGCTGGCTGGTCGGCCGGCGCATTCCGGTGCTGGCCGCGCATTTGCGCTGCCCCGAACCCGAGGCCGGCGACGAGTACCGCCTGATGTTCTGCGAGGACATGCGTTTTGGCGCGGCGCGTTCGTTCGTCGATCTCGATGCCGGATGCGCGACGCTGCCCGTCGTGCAGACGCGCGCGACGCTCAAACGCTTCCTGCGCGCGGCGCCGGCCAACTTCATCGTGAAGTATCGCAATCCGGATTCATTGACGGCGCGGATCAGACGCCATCTCCGGGAGACGCCGCCCGCCGACTGGCCGGAAGCGGAACCACTGGCCGCCGCGCTCAACATGGCGGAAGCGACGCTGCGCCGCCGGCTGAAGCTGGAAGGCTCGACCTACCGGGCGATCAGGGACGCGCTGCGGCGCGATCTCGCCATCGCGCGTCTCGCGCATACGCGGGAGACGATTCCGCAGATCGCCGACGCACTCGGCTTTGCCGAACCGAGCGCATTCCGGCGGGCCTTCAGGAAGTGGACGGGCGTACGCCCCGCGGACTACCGCCGGGGACGCTGACTGCGGGGGCGTGGCGGGACTGCTATATTGAATTTTCGCCTCGCCTCATCGGCCTGAACCGACGACCCGCACGGAGCGCACCATGACGAAGCCCAGCCGCGACGAACCTGCGAAGCAGGACCTTCCCGACGAAGATGCCTTGCTCGACGAGGCGCTGGAAGAGAGCTTTCCGGCAAGCGATCCCATCGCGGTTCATCCGGAACCGAGACGCCGCGACGAGGACAAGCAACAGTAGAAAATCAATCGCCCGTTTCGGGTTCGTCGGGCGCGGTGAGCAGCGTCACGAGCTTCTCGACATGCTGATGCAGCAGCTTGACGTGCTTGTCGATCTGCTCCAGGCGTCCGGTGAGATCCGCCTTGGCCGCTTCGCTCATGCGGTCGGAGGCGATGAGTTCGTCCACTTTCGGCTGCATCGAATCGACCTGCAATAACCCGAGCTGCCGTTCGAGGCGGCGCAGGTCCTGTGACAACAGCTCGCGGTTCTTGCGAAACAGCAAGTCACGCCGGTTGTTCTCCGCCTGCTGCTGCGCGAGGTCGGCGACCCGTCGCGTCGCCTCGGTCTGGGACAAGAGCGGTTCCGGGCCGCGCAGCACCGAGCGCTTCGGCGCCGGATGCGCGGTGCCGCGAAATACGGCCATCGGGGTTTCTTCATCGAGCGCGCGCTGCACGTCCGCCGGCACTTCGGCCGGGCTGTGGCGTTCATCCATCCAGTGCGGCGGCAGACCCGCCACCAGCTCGATGCCGCGCACGAATTCCTCATTGAAGTCGCGCTGACCCGCGACGATGAGCTTCATGAACGACGGCGAGAAGTTCATCATGCGCGCGAGGCGTCCGGCGCCCCCCGGCGAGCCGACCAGCACGCTCAGATTGGCGCGCCAGACGACAAACAGCGTTTCGTCGAAATCTTCCATGAACAGGCTCCAGGCAGACCGAGGCTCGACTCCGCCATCGGTGTAGCGCGCGGAGTGCGCGCGCATGCAACTCCGGTTCCCGATTACGCTGGCGCGCCGTGCATGGCGCGCCGTCACATCCCGCATCAAACACCATACTGGCGCCATCGGCAAGCCCGGCGGTGTGCGCGGTCTGGCCGGACGCGGCGCGGCTGCCACACCGCGGTGCGCGGCAGCCGGCCCGCCACGCTTACGCTTCGTTGCGCAGATAGCCTTCCTTGCTCGGGTCGCGCATACGGAAGGACACGAGGAACGAGATGAAGCACATCACCGTGACATACCAGAAGAAAGCGGATTCGTTGCCCGCCGACTTGAGCCACAGCGCGACGTATTCGGCCGAGCCGCCGAAGATCGCGTTGGCGACCGCATACGACAGGCCCACGCCCAGCGCACGCACTTCCGGCGGGAACATCTCCGCCTTGATGAGACCGCTGATCGACGTATAGAAGCTCACGATCGCCAGCGCCACCACGACCAGCACGAAGGCCATCACCGGACTCGTGACGCCCGACAGCGCATGCAGCAGCGGCACCGTGCCGAGCGTGGCGAGGCCGCCGAACCAGAGCATCGAGGTACGCCGGCCGATCCGGTCCGACAGCGCGCCGAACAACGGTTGCAACAACATGTAGACCAGCAGCGCGGCGGTCATCACGTTGCTGGCCGTCTTCGCATGCATGCCGGCCGTGTTGACCAGATACTTCTGCATATAGGTCGTGAACGTGTAGAAAATCAGCGAGCCGCCCGCCGTGAAGCCCACCACGGTCATGAACGCGGCCTTGTGCTGCATCAGGCCGGCCAGTGTGCCGGCTTCCTTGCGATCGCGCGTTTCGGCGGTCGAGGTTTCATCGAGCGAACGGCGCAGGTACAGCGAAATCAGCGCCGCGCACGCACCGATGAAGAACGGAATGCGCCAGCCCCAGGCCTTGAGTTCGTCGGTCGAAAGGAAGAACTGCAGCACCACCAAGACAAGCAGCGCGCCGAGCTGGCCGCCGATCAGCGTCACATACTGGAAAGACGCGAAGAAGCCACGCCGGCCGCGCAGGGCCACTTCACTCATGTAGGTCGCGCTGGTGCCGTATTCGCCGCCCACCGACAAACCCTGGAACAGCCGGGCAATCAGCAGCAGGAACGGTGCCCACGCGCCGATGCTCGCGTAGGTCGGCAGGAAGGTGATGACGAGCGAACCGCCGCACATCATCAGGACCGAGATCATCATGGCGTTGCGTCGGCCGTGCTTGTCGGCGATACGGCCAAACAGCCAGCCGCCGATGGGACGCATCAGGAAGCCCGCCGCGAACACGCCTGCGGTGTTCAGCAGCTGTACGGTCGGATTGCCGCCCGGGAAGAACGCCGCCGAGAAATACAGCGCGAGGAACGAGTAAATATAGAAGTCGAACCACTCGACGAGGTTGCCCGACGAAGCGCCGACGATCGCAAAAACGCGGCGCCGCGTGTCCTCCGCGGTGTAGGCAGGAAAGTCATTCATGTCGTGTCTTGATCTCTTGGTCGTTGTGCAAATGACGCGTCCCAGGGCTCGTGACCCCGGTGCGGAATGCTCCTGACGGCATTCGGGCGCCAGTTTATACGACGATCCGCACCGTGGCGCGCGCCGGGCAGGCGGGCAAACGCCCATTGCGGACGGGTCGAACGGCGCGTTCGCGCGCTTCGCGTCATGCGCACGACGGCCGTTGAAAGCGCCTGCAGGCTTGTGGCAAAGGCATTCGAGCGGCTTGCAGAAGTATGTTTCGCGGCTTTCAGACAATGACTCGACTGCATCCCACATGTCGGTTTAGGTAATTACCCTTATTCGAGACTTTATCTATCATTTATCGATAAAGTCTCGGAACCCAGAGACAGTTACACGAGGTCTGCATGAATCCACACGCTCCGCTTGCCCTCGACGCCGCGCTGGCGTCGAAATTCGCCCAGGTCGCGCTCGGGCACCTGACGCGCGAGTATCCGAACAAGCTCGATCACGTCATGGCCGACGCAGCCGACGTGCAAAGCCCGCGCGCGTTGCATCCGATCTTCTATGGCAGCTTCGACTGGCATTCCTGCGTTCACGGCTACTGGCTGATCGCGCGTCTGCTCGATCGCTTTCCGGATCTGCCCGAGGCGCCGCGCATCCGCGCCGTGATCGACGAGCATTTCACCGAGGCGAACGTCGCGGCCGAGGTCGCTTATCTGCAGCGCCCCGCCGCGCGCGGCTTCGAGCGGCCCTACGGCTGGGCGTGGCTGCTCGCGCTCGCGGGCCAGTTGCGGTCGATGACATCCGCCGATGGCCGACGCTGGGCTCATACGCTGCAACCGCTCGCCGATGCGTTCGTTGCGCGCTTCGTGGAATTCCTGCCTAAATCGACCTATCCGCTCAGGGTCGGCACGCACTTCAACATGGCGTTCGCGCTGACGCTCTCGCTGGGCTATGCGCGCGTGGCGCAGGACGCGGACTTCGAACGGTTGCTGAGCGCGACTGCACTGCGCTGGTTCGAGAAGGACGAAGCGTGTCAGGCGTGGGAACCGGCCGGCGACGAGTTTCTCTCGCCCTCGCTGATGGAAGCCGTGCTGATGAGGCATGTGTTGCCGGAGGGGCGCTTCGTCGGCTGGTTCGACCGGTTCCTGCCGCAGATTGCCGCGCGCGAGCCCGCGACGCTGTTCACGCCAGCCACCGTCACGGACCGCAGCGACGGCAAGCTCGCTCACCTCGACGGCCTCAATCTGAGCCGCGCGTGGTGTCAGCGGACGATCGCGCGCGCCCTGCCTGCGGGCGATGCGCGCGCCGCCGTGCTGAACGCGAGCGCGGACGAGCATCTCGCGTCGGGGATTGCGCACGTCGCGGGGGATTACATGGGCGAGCACTGGCTCGCGACCTTTGCGCTGCTGGCGCGCGAAGCCTGAGAAGGCTAGTCCAGCGCGGCTGTCAGAGGTTCAAACGCGCGGCTGGAACGCGATCACGCTCATGCCTGCGAGCGCGATCGCCGCGCCGGCGAGGTCCCACGCGGTGGGCCGGATGCGATCGACGGCCCATAGCCACATGATCGCCACGCCGATATACACACCGCCGTACGCCGCGTACACGCGTCCCGCCGCCGCGGCGTGCAGCGTCAGCAGCCACGCGAACAGCGCCAGGGACAGCGCGCCCGGCACGAGCAGCCAGGGCGAACCGCCGTGCTTGAGCCATCGATACGGGAAGTAACAACCGGCGATCTCGGCGACGGCCGTAATGACATACAGCGCGAAGGTTTTCATGTCGCGCATTATCGGCTTTGAAGCGAGGTTGCGTCGCGGGCGGGCGCTACGGACAATGACGCCTTCCCCACGAATCCACGAAACGCGCGCATGAACGCGCGTTCGACCGCTGTGCAGACAACTTCGCAAGATTCAGGCGGCGAGCCGGCCGCGCTGCCCGTGCATTGGCACAAACGCGTACTGACGCTGGCGTTTCCCATCGTCCTCGCGAACCTGACGCAGCCGATTCTCGGTGCCGTCGATACAGCCGTCGCCGGTCATCTCGACGGGCCTCAGTATCTCGGCGGCGTCGCGCTCGGCGGCCTGGTGTTCAGCTTCGTCTTCTGGGGTTTCGGCTTCCTGCGCATGGGCACGACAGGCCTGGTCGCGCAGGCCTTCGGCGCGCACGACGACGCGGCGTTGCGCGCCAACGTCCTGCGCGCGATGGTGCTGGCGTTCGCGATCGGCATGGCCGTGCTCGCGTTGCAGTTGCCGGTCATCCGCTATGCGCTCGCCGCGCTGGGCGGCAGCGCAGCCGTTCAGGACACAGCGAGCGCCTACAGTCACGCACGCATCTGGGCCGCGCCGTTCGCGCTCGGCAACTACGTCGTGCTTGGCGCGCTCCTCGGCTGCCAGCGCGTGCGGCTCGCGCTGGTTACGCAGATCTTCATCAATCTGGTGAACATCGTTGCGGTGTTGCTGTTCGTGTATCGCTTCGGCTGGGGCATCGCGGGCATCGGCGCGGCCACGGCTTTCGCCGACTTCTGCGGCTTCCTGCTCGGCGTCGCAATTTTGTGGCGCTTGCGGCCGCGCGGGCTTGAAGCGCTCGCCTGGCGCGTGCTGCTCGACGGGCATGCGTTGAAGCGTCTGGTGGCGATCAACCGGGACATCTTCGTTCGCACGATCTGCCTGCTGGGTTCCTACGCGTGGTTCGCGCATCTCGGCGCGCGACAGGGCGATGCCGTCCTCGCGGCCAACGCCGTGCTGCTGAATTTTCAAACCTTCATGGCGTTCGGTCTCGATGGCTTCGCGCATGCCGCCGAGGCGCTCGTCGGCGCGGCGGCCGGCGCGCGCGACCGGCATGCGTTTCGTCAGGCCCTGAAGGTCACGATGTTGTGGTCGATCATCGGCGCGGCGGGATTTTCGGTCGTGTATGCGCTAGGCGGCGAGTGGATCATCGGCAGGCTGACGGATCAGGTAGTCGTGCATGCGGCCGCCTTGCGCTATCTGCCGTGGGCGGCGGTGCTGCCGGTGGTGTCGGTGGCGGGGTTTCTGCTCGATGGCGTGTTTATCGGCGCTACGCGTACGCGGGAACTCATGAAGGCGATGGCGGTGTCGCTCGGGGTGTTTCTGCTGGCGGCGTGGGGGCTGGCGGGGACGCTCGGGAATCACGGGTTGTGGCTCGCGCTGGTGGTGTTCATGGTGGCGCGAGGGGTGACGTTGGGGGTGCAGGTGCCGGGGGTGGAGCGGAGGGTAGGAGGCAACGCGCTGGATTAACGCCTTGTGCGGAATGACGGCAACCAGGCTTCCATCCTTGTTTCCGCGACGCCTAGGTTACTGTCCAGTTCAAGCCCCGCAAATTTGACTTGGATACGACTTTCGGATGGGCATCGACTGCGCGCAGCAAGCGACGCAGTTTCTGCTTGATATCGGCAGGATCCACGATCGGACGATGGTTCTGCGGTTGTTCGAGATGCGCAATCACACTGAGCGAATCGCACGCCAGAATAGCTGTCGCCAGTTGACGTTCCGAGTCGTCGTTGGCGCGAAGCTTAGCCGGCAGCATCGCAGCCAGGGTGTGCAGTACCTTCGTTGCGATCGCTTCAGGCAGTTGAGAGGGCTTCTCCGCATCCGGATGCCGATAATCTTTGACTTCGATGAGGAAAGCCTCATTCGTGTCCGTTATCGCCAAGACATCGACGGCTTTAATGCCCTCTCCTTGCCTGGCGAAACCCGAACGGTAAAACGACCACTCGTCGTACTTGCTGGCTTGCCACGTTTGAGGAAAAGTAAATATCAAACCATCGACGTTCAAAGTCGGCATGCATGGTCCCTACAACGCGAGATATCGATCTGATTGCTGCAAAGTCTCTTCCAGCGCCGTGATGTCGCCGATGTCATCGAGCGATGGCCCTTGCACGACTTCAACGCCTTCCGCCCGCGATTGCAAACCGAAATACCGGGCCTCCAACGCGGGCTCCTTGTCGTCTGCCAGAAGGATCTCCAGTTCGCGCAGCAGGAACAGGCTGTGAGTCGCAATGAAGACCTGGATGCCGTTGGCGCACAGTGCCACGATCGTGCGCGCCACCTGCTTGATCAAGCGCGGATTCAGGTTGGCTTCCGGTTCGTCCCAGAACAAATAACCCTGGTCAAGCAAAGCTCCCGTGGCGATCAGACGCGCAAGCATGCCCAACTTGCGCAGGCCCTCGGCGACCAGCGGCATTTCCGTGCGCCCATTGGGCGTGCGCAGATAGAAGCGCCCGTTCTTGTCGAGTTCGATGAAGCCGTCCATTGCTTTCTCGAGCGGATCAAGCAGGCGTTGTATATCCGTTTCTCTCGGACCTCGCTGCAACAACGCTCCCAGCAAGACGCAGGTATCAAACCATGTTTCCTCGAACTCCAGATAGTGGTTTTGATAGACCGAAACGAAATTCGGATAAATCGTCAGCAATTCACGCGTCGGCAGATAGGTGGGAGCGGTGCCCAGCCACTGCTTCGGCAGTTGCGTGACGCTGACTTCCGATTTGCTGTTCGTCGCGAAACCAAAGTCGATGTCCAGCCCGGTGTCGGCAAAACTCAACTGGACATCGCAACGTTCCCGCCCTTGCTTCCGGCGCGCCAGCCGGCCAAGCGACTCCGGACGAAACACGTTGACCAGTTTGTCGGCCAGACGCGTCTGCAGGATGGTCTTCGTGGGCGCCGATGCCGCCTGCCCCTTGATGCCCTCCTGCCAGCTGGCCGCAAGTACCGAATAGGCCAGCTTCAGGAGATGGGTTTTGCCTGCACCGTTCTCGCCGACAAACACATTGAGATGCTTCCCGAACGCCAGATCGGCTTGAGGGAGCACCGTGAAATTTTGAATTTTCAGTCGTTTCAGCATGAACGGTCTCGCATGGATCCCAGCACGGTGGATCCATCACCAGCAGGGGATGGCCCGACGTCGGTCCGCACAGGCTGCGTCAGCCATTTTCAAAGCGGACAGGCGCGGACTCAGGCCGCATTGTATCTGCGTCGGTTCCGAGTCAATACGATGCGAGGGAGACGCGTCCACGCGACACGCGATTGCGAGCGGGGAAGTCTTTCCCACGTTCAGTGATTCGTCGGCGTTCCAGCCAACCCCTCCAGCAACGCCCGATGAAACCCCTCCGGATCCTGCATCTGCGGCGCGTGCCCCGCATCCGGGAACTCCACCAGCCTCGCACCCGGAATCCGCTCCTTCGCCAGCTTCGCCAATTCCGGATACCGCCCCAGCGTCGGCCGAACCTCCGGAGGCGCGAACTCCTTTCCAATCGCCGTCGTGTCCTTGTCGCCGATCATCAGCAGCGTCGGCGTCTTCAGCTTGTCGAACTCATACACCACCGGCTGCGTATAAATCATGTCGTACAGCAGCGCCGAATTCCACGCGACGATCTCCTTCCCCGGTCCGCGATACATCCCCGCGAGCATCTGCACCCACGGTTCATAAGCGTCGCGCCATTGCCCTGCGTAATACGTGTTCTGCTCATAGCGACGAATACCGTCGGCGCTCGTCTTGAGCTCACGCGCATACCAGTCGTCGATGGACACCGAAGGCACGCCCTTCGCCTTCCAGTCCTCGAGCCCGATCGGATTCACCAGCACAAGCTGCTCCGTCTCCTGCGGATACATCAGCGCATAGCGCACCGCGAGCATGCCGCCGGTCGAATGCGCGATGAGCGTTGCACGCGGCACGCCGAGCGCGGTCAGCAACGCATGCGTGTTGCGCGCGAGCTGCTGGAAGCTGTACTGGTAACGCTCGGGCTTGGTGGACTTGCAGAAGCCGATCTGATCCGGCGCGATCACGCGATACCCCGCGCCCGTCAGCACGTCGATGGTCTGCTTCCAGGTCGCCGAACAGAAGTTCTTCCCATGCAGCAGCACCGCGGTGCGGCCGTTCGGATGCGGCGGATGCACGTCCATATAGGCCATGCGCACCACTTGCCGTTGCGACGTGAACGCAAAGCGCGCGACCGGATACGGATAGTCGAAGCCTTGCAGTTCCGGACCGTAGGCCGGGCCGTCGTTGCTGCCCGACGGCGCGACTGCCGCTTCATCGGCAAGAGCATGAACAGGAACGACGCACGACAGCGCGACACACGCCATGAACGACACCAATACAGAGCGGAAGACGGACGAATTCATGTTCGCTGGATGACCTGACGGGTTGATTTCGAGGCCGACGCATTCTAGCGCGCCGCCCCTGCGCACGCCGGACGCACCCCGCGCGCCGCATCCTGCGCTTATACTTTGGCCCGCTTTCCGCACCCGTCCGCGGTGCATCAACCCGGCACACTACCCGCATGCAATTCCGCTTCAAGGCACTCGCCGCCGCGCTCGGCCTCGTGTGCATCAGCGCCGTCGCGAGCGACTGCCCGCAGTTCAGTCCCGGCGGCCATGAGCCCGTCGTCGTCAACGCGAAGATGCGCGCGGCGACCCAGGAAGTCTGCTACACCGATTTCGCGCTGCTCCATTCCGGTGTCACGCACGGACCGCTGTGGTCGGCGGAACACCTGACGGCGCAAGGCATCGACGAGGCAAAGAACAACACGCGCACCAACCGCTTCTTCGTCGAGAAGCGTCTGCCGCCCGGCGCCAGCGCGCAACTCGCCGACTACAAGAAAAGCGGCTTCGATCGCGGCCACATGAGCCCGGCCGGCGACCGCGCCAGCAAGAAAGGCATGGCCGAGTCGTTCTCGCTCGCCAACATCGTGCCGCAGGACCCATCGAACAACCGGCGCATCTGGGCGCGCATCGAGGAAGCCGTGCGCCGCTTGACCGAGCAATCCGGCGAAGCCTACGTCGTCACCGGGCCGCTGTTCTCGGGACGCCAGTTGCAGACGATCGGCGAATCGCGCGTCTTCGTGCCGACGCAACTCTACAAGGTGGTCTATCTGCCGCAGCGGCAGATCGCCTTCGCGGTCGTGGTGGACAATGCCTCCACCGAGACCTACACGATGAAAACCGTCCGCGAGCTCGAAGCCATGAGCGGCCTCGCGTTTCCCGGCATCCCGGACGGCCTCAAGGACAAGCGAATCGGAGGACTGAAAGGTGTTTAAGCCATTTGCGAACGATACCGACGCCCTGAACATCGCCGGCGATGCCATCAACATCGTCAACGGCACGACCCGCGTGACCCTCAGCGGCGACCTGACGATCACGCGCGACAAGGCCGGCCTCGCCAACGCGCTCGCGCTCTACAAGGCGCTGGGCGCCATCGTCGAGACGCTGCAAGGCGATGCATCCTTACCCGCGAAACTTCCGGATGAACCGGACACGCCCGCCGGCAAGGCCGACAATCCGTTCATCTGAGCCGCCAGGCGCCGCACACGAAAGCGGCGCGGAGAACCGAAGTGATCGAATGTCATGTCGGCCCGAGTCCGCTCGGGCCCATCCTCTACCGCGCCGAGCACGACGCCCTGACGGGCCTGTTCTTCATCGGGCAAAAGCACTTTCCTGCCCACGCGCGCGAGGTCACCTTGTCGGACTCCCCGCCGGTATCTCGCGCCATCGCGGCTGCCCAGGAACAGATCGCCGACTATTTCGCGGGACAGCGCGCGAGCTTCGACGTGCCGCTGCGGCTCGGCGGCACCGAGTTCCAGCGGCGCGTCTGGGAACTGCTGCAACAGATTCCCTTCGGCGACGCCTGGACCTATGGCGATCTCGCCCGCCGCCTCGGCTTGCCGCCTGGCGCCGCGCGCGCGGTCGGCGGCGCGAACGGCCGCAATCCCGTCGCGATCATCGTGCCGTGCCATCGCGTGATCGGCGGCGACGGGGAACTGACCGGCTATGCCGGCGGCGTCGAACGCAAGCGTCACCTGTTGACGCTCGAAGGCGGACCCGGGCGCGAGCAGCTCGCGCTGTTCTGACTGCGGCCATGTCCGAAAACCGTGCCTTGAATCGGGCCATGCACTGCGGACACCGGGCGCGGAAAATGCGACTCACGAACATCTGTGTCCGGGACATTTGCGCGAATTTCGCAAAGTCGGCGCTACGGCCGAAGGGCCCGCAACACCCGCACAGCCGCGCCACAGCAGGCTCGCCACGCACATGCAGCCCGCGCACGTGTCATGGCCAGCGGACATTTCTTGACAAGAGTCAGCCATAATCGCGTTCGCCCAACGCCGATGCCCAAGTAAAAACGACACTCCATGACTCAAGACGCCCACCAGCCCGCCGATTCCTCCGCCCCCGACCCCGACCGCAATGGCAACGTCACGACCGGCGTCACCGGGCTGGACGATATTCTCGGCGGCGGGCTTGTCGAAGGCGGCCTGTATCTGATCGAAGGCATGGCAGGCGCGGGCAAGACGATCCTGTCGTCGCAAATCGGCTTTCACCGCGTCGCGCAGGGCGACATGGTGCTGTACATCACGCTGATCGCGGAGTCGCACACCAAGCTGCTGTCGCATCTGAAGCCGCTGTCGTTCTACGACGCCGATGCCATCTCCGACCGCATGCTGTTCGTCTCCGGCTATCACGAGCTGATGCGCGACGGCCTGTCCGGCTTTCTGTCGCTGATCGCCGCGACGATCAAGACGAGCCGCCCGCGCTTCATGGTGATCGACGGTTTCCGCAGCGCCCGCGAGTTCAGCTCGACCGAACTCGAACTGTCGCAGTTCATTCACGAGTTGTCCGCCTTCGTCAGCGCCGCGCGCTGCACCACGCTGATTCTCGCGCCGCTCTCCGGCAACGAACCGCATCCCGAACACACGCTGGTGGACGGCCTGATCGAGCTGAACCGCTACAACACCGGCATGCGGCGCGCGCGCGAGATCGAGGTGCACAAGCTGCGAGCCCGCGATCATCTGCTTGGCAAGCACTTCTTCAAGATCACCGAGCGGGGACTCGTGACGTTCCCGCGCATCGAGGCGACCGCGGCCGACGATGTCGACATTCCGGACTTCAAGAGCCGGCTCGGTTTCGCGTTCCCGGATTTCGACCAGATGCTCGGCGGCGGCGTGGTGCGCGGTTCGACCACGACGCTCGTCGGTCCTTCGGGTGTCGGCAAGACGCTGATGTCGCTCAAGTTCCTGCAAGCGGGCATCGAGCGTGGCGAGCGCTGCGTCTACTTCGGCTTCTATGAATCGCCGTCGCGGCTGATCGCCAAGGCGCATTCGGTGGGCATCGATCTCGCGCCGGCGCTCCAGGACGGCCGGCTCACGATCCACTGGCATCCGGCCGTGGAACTGGCCATCGACGAACTCGCCAACGAGTTGCTGACCGCCGTGAAAGACGCGAAAGCATCACGCCTCGTAGTGGACGGCATAGACGGCTTTCATCAGTCCGCCAACCGCGTGGAGCGCTTCGGGCTGTTCCTGAACGCGCTGTCGCACCGCCTGCGCGAAGCCGGCGTGACCACGGTCATGACCGAGGAGATGCCGCTCTACGGCGAGACGCGGCAGCCGTCCACGCTGCGCGCCTCCGCGATGACCGAGAACATCGTGTTGCTGCGCTACATCGAGGCGAATTCGTCGCTGTACCGCATGGTGTCGGTCATCAAGCAGCGCGAAGGCGCGCACGATTCCGCCATTCGCAGGCTCACCATCGACGCACGCGGCCTGCACATCAGCGACGGCTTCATCGGCCCGACAGGTCTCTTGTCCGGGCATCCGTCGGCCGGGCCCGCGCTTTCCGTGTCCGATCCCGGCGCGCGTTCATGAAAAAAATCCTCGTCGTCGACGACGAATTCGACATTCTCACCACGTGGCGGCTCGTACTCGAAATGGAGGGCTACGAGGTGTCGACCGCGTCGAACGGACGCACGGCGCTCGACGCCGCGCGCTCCAGCGCGCCCGCGCTCATCATCACCGACTGGATGATGCCGCACATGAACGGCGTCGAACTCATCGACGCACTCGCCGCCAGCGACGAACTGGCCCACGTGCCCGTCATCCTGATGAGCGCCGCGGCCCACGCGCCCGCGATCACCCATCCGCACGCGCAGTTCCGCCGCAAGCCGTTTTCCATCGACGACCTGATCGACACGGTTCGGGGGCTGATCGGTCCGGCGTGACTGCGCTGGGCACGAACCGTGCTGCTGACATGCGTTCCCTCGTGGCGGAATGCACGAGGGTTTTCTTGGGAACCGCTCAACCGAATGGAGGCACCATGGTGCAGGATCAGATTGAAGGTGCGGCGCAAAAGGTCGCCGGCAAGGTGCAGGACGCGGTCGGCGCGCTGACGGGCGACGAACAGATGCAGGCCGAAGGCAAGGTGCGCCAGGCCTTTGGCAATCTGCAGGAAAGCTATGGGCAGACAGTGGATCACGTGCGCGTGGCCGTGGCCAGCCAGCCGATTCAGGGCGTGCTGATTGCCGCCGCCGTGGGCTTCGTGCTCGGCGCGTTGTGGAATCGCGATCGCTGATGCATTCGGCGCGTTCGCCCCGCGCCGAAGAGATGGACACGCAAGCCGGTGCCTCGTTGCACCGGCTTCGTTTTTTCAGGGCGTCTCGCGCGCGATGCCGGCAAACGACACGCTCCGCGCGCAGCTGATGCCCAACACAGTGCAAGCGATTGCCAGCACAACGTGCGTGCCGTCGATGGTCAATGCCGTGGCGAGCCCCGCCGCTGCCAGTGCGCTCAACAGACTTGCAACGGGTACGCCGAACGCAAGCGCCAGATGCGCGCCAATCAGCATCAGCATCGCGACGGCCATCAGCACCGCGAGCCCGCCGGGCTGCGCGCCGAGCGCGTAGGCGAGCGCTGCACACATGCCGGCCATTGCGAGGTGAAGCGGCGCGCGCCATCGCGTCGAGTCCTGCAAGCCAAGGCAAGCCGCGAGTACACCGCCCACGCAGATCGCAAGCGCGCCATCCGGCAGCTGCGCGGCAACAAAAGCGAACGTGATCAGCACGCTGTGCAGCGCGACATGCGGCCGTCGCCAGCCGATGATCGCCAGCACGAGCAACGCGCCCGCCAGTAGATCTGACATGCCGCGCTCCCTCAAGCCGCCAGCATGTTCGACAACGTGCCGATGCCCGCAATCGACACCTCCACGCGCGCCCCGTCCTTGATCGAGCCGACGCCGATCGACGTGCCGCACGCGATGACATCGCCGGGTACGAGGGTCATGTCCTGCGACAACAGGCTCACCTGCTCCGCGGGCGAAAAGATCATGTCGTCGAGCGGATAGTTCTGCCGTTCGACGCCTTCGAGCGTCGTCACCACGTTCGCCGTGCGCCAGTCGAAGCCGTTGCCCGGCGTGACGATCGCGGGCCCGAGACAGGTGAACGTGTCGAAGCCTTTCGAGCGGCACCATTGCGCGAAGTTAGGATCTTCCTGCAACAGCTCGATGGCCGTCACGTCGTTGACGCAGGTATAGCCGAAGATCGCCGACTCGGCTTCCTCCACCGACGCGCCGCTCACCGTCCTGCCAATCACGATGCCCAGCTCGCCTTCATACGCGATCTTGCCGTGATAGCTGCGCGGCCGGCGGATCGACTCGTGCGGCCCGATGACCGACATCGGCGGCTTGATGAGAAACAACGGATGCTGCGGCGGCGGCTTGTCGAGCTTGCGCGACAGCGCGTAGTAGTTGTTCCACAGGGCGATCACCTTGCTCGGCTGGCATGGCGCGAGCAGCGTGAGGTCGTCGACGGCCCAGGTGATCTCGGTCGGGCGCGGCTGATCGAACATCGCGCCGTCATGCTGCACCACGCGGCCCGAATGCGGGTCGAGCGTGCCGAAGCCGATGCGTTCGTCCGCATCGCGGAAGCGAATCCAGTGTGTCATGTCTGTCTCCCTTGGAAAAAGGAGCGCGGGCATGCGTGGCCCGCGCTCTCTCGTCCCCTCCTCCATGCTCCTTAGATGAGACCCGCGCCGCGCGCCCACTTGTACTTCGCCCCGAGCACCGCGACCGGCAGCTCAGTGGAATACGCATAGGCCGGCACGCCGTGCTCGTACAGATACTCGGCGGCTTCCTCCACCTGTACGTCGCCCGCGAGCGATGCGACGATCGGCTTCTCGATGCCGCGCGCCTTCATCTCCTCCTTCACCTCGATCACCAGCTTCGCGAAGACCATCGGCGGCGTGATGATGGTGTGCCAGTAACCGAGGATGATCGAATGGATGCGGTCGTCTTCCAGACCGAGGCGGATCGTGTTCTGGTAGGTTGCAGGCGGTTCGCCGCCCGTGATGTCGACCGGATTGCCCGCCGCGCCGAACGGCGGAATGAACTTGCGGAAGGCTGCGTCGAGATCGTCTGGCATGGTCATCAGCGAGAGACCGTTGTCGACGCACGCATCCGACAGCAACACGCCCGAGCCGCCCGCGCCGGTGATGATGACAGTGTTCTCGCCCTTGGGCGTCGGCAGCTTCGGAATGCCGCGCGCGAATTCGAGCAGGTCGCGCAGCGAACGCGCGCGGATCACGCCGCATTGCGCGAACACGTCTTCGTAGATCTTGTCGTTGCCCGCGAGCGCGCCCGTGTGCGAACTCGCCGCGCGCGCGCCGAGGCTCGTGCGGCCGGCCTTCAGCACCACCACCGGCTTCTTCTTCGACACGCGCCGCGCGGCTTCGGCGAAAGCGCGTCCGTCTTTCAGGTCCTCGCAATGCTGCGCGATGATCTCGGTGTTGTCGTCCTGTTCGAAGAAGGTGAGCAGATCGTCTTCGTCGATATCGCTCTTGTTGCCGAGACCGACGATCGCCGACACACCCATCTTCGCCGAGCGCGAGAAGCCGATGATCGCCATGCCGATGCCGCCCGACTGCGACGACAGCGCCGCCTTGCCCTTCACGTCATAGGGCGTGCAGAAGGTTGCGCAGAGGTTCTTGGGCGTGTAGTAGAAGCCGTAGATGTTCGGGCCCATCATGCGGATGTCGTACTGGCGCGCGATCTTGACGATCTCCTCCTGCCCTTCATGATTGCCGGTCTCCGCAAAGCCCGACGGAATCAGCACCGCGCCCGGGATCTGCTTCTCGCCCACTTCCACCAACGCCTGCGCGACGAACTTCGCCGGAATCGCGAACACGGCGACATCGATCACGCCGGGCACGTCCTTCACGCTGCGGTAGGCCTTGCGGCCCATGATCTCATCGGCCTTCGGATGGATCGGATAGATGGCGCCCTGATAGCCGCCGTTGATGAGGTTCTTCATCACCGAATTGCCGATCTTGCCGTCCTCGTTCGACGCGCCGATCACCGCAACCGCATCCGGCTTCATGATGCGGTTCATCTGCGTGACGATCTGTTCCTGCGTCGGACGGTAACGCGGCGCGGCGGGCCCGAAGTCCATCACGATGCGCACGTCCGCCGCCACCGCGCCAGTCGGGCTCGCGAACACCGGATTCAGGTCCATCTCCGAGATCTGCGGGAAGTCGTCGACGAGCTGCGAGACGCGCTCGATCAACGTGATGAGCGCCTCGCGCTGCACCGGCTCTGCGCCCCGCACGCCGCGCAGCACTTCGGCGGCCTGGATGCCGTCGAGCATCGATGCCGCTTCGTCACGCGTGACCGGCGCGAGGCGGAAGGTAACGTCCTTCAGCACTTCGACCAGCACGCCGCCCAGACCGAACGCAATCAGCTTGCCGAAGGACGGATCCGTCACCGCGCCGATGATCACTTCCTGTCCCGCGCCGACCATCTGCTGGACCTGCACGCCGATGAGCGTCGCGTCGGGCGCGTACTTGCGTGCGTTCGAGATGATCGTGTCGAAGCCGGCCTGTGCTTCGGCCTCGTTCTTCACGCCGACCAGCACGCCGCCCGCCTCGGTCTTGTGGAGAATCTCCGGCGACACGATCTTGAGCACCACCGGAAAGCCGATGAACGAGGCGAGCTTCGCTGCATCTTCCGCGGACTTCGCCACGCCTTCCTGTGGCACGGCGATGCCGTATGCATCGCAGACGAGCTTGCCTTCGGGCGCCGTGAGCGAAGTGCGGCCTTCGGCTTTCACGCGATCGAACACTTCGGCGACGCGACGCTTCGCATCGGGCGCGTGCAGCGGGACGACATGCGTGACGTGCGACGCGACGTCGCTGCGTTCCTGGACAACCGTGCTGTTCATTTTTTCGTGTCTCCGTCTGATTCAGGCGTGCAGAAGTCCGCGCCGCCTTCTTTCGAAGGCGGACGTCGGTGCAGGTTGGAAGAACTTAGATCGCGCCGAGGCTCTTCAGCGTGGCGATCTGGTCAGGCGTGTAGCCGAGTTCGCCCATGACTTCGTCGGTGTGTTCACCGAGCAGCGGCGAGCGCACGACTTCGGTCGGGCTGTCAGAGAGCTTGATCGGGTTGCCGACCGTGAGGTACTTGCCGCGCACCGGATGATCCACTTCCACCACGGTGCCGGTCTTGCGCAACGACGGCTCTTCGGCGATTTCCTTCATCGAGAGAATCGGGCCGCAGGGAATGTCGTGCTTGTTGAGAATCTCCATGGCCTGGAACTTGGTCTTCGACATGGTCCAGCGCTCGATCTCGTCGAAGATATCCTTCAGGTGCGGCAGGCGTGTATTGGGCGTCTTGTAGTCCGGATGATCGATCCATTCCTCGCGGCCGATCACCTTGCAGATCTCGCCCCACACCGGCGCCTGCGTGATGAAGTAGATGTACGCATTCGGATCCGTTTCCCAGCCCTTGCACTTCAGGATCCAGCCGGGCTGACCGCCGCCCGATGCATTGCCCGCGCGCGGCACCGCCTCGCCGAAGCTGCCGTTCGGATACTGCGGATATTCCTTCATGACGCCAGTGCGTTCGAGGCGCTGCTGATCGCGCAGCTTAACGCGGCACAGGTTCAGCACGCCGTCCTGCATCGCGGCGAGCACGCGCTGGCCGCGTCCGCTCGTGTTGCGCTGATACAGCGCCGTGACGATGCCAAGCGCCAGATGCAGCCCCGTGCCCGAATCGCCGATCTGCGCGCCGGTGACGGTGGGCGGGCCGTCGTCGAAACCGGTCGTGGAAGCCGCGCCGCCCGCGCATTGCGCGACGTTTTCGTAGACCTTGCAGTCTTCATACGGTCCCGGTCCAAAGCCTTTCACCGACGCCACGATCATGCGCGGATTCAGTTCCTGGATGCGCTCCCACGTGAAGCCCATGCGGTCGAGCGCGCCCGGTGCGAAGTTCTCGACCAGCACGTCGCATTGCTTGACGAGCGTCTCGAGCACCTTCTTGCCTTCGGGATTCTTCGTGTCGATGGTGATCGAACGCTTGTTGTGGTTCAGCATCGTGAAGTAGAGGCTGTCGGCGTCGGGGATGTCGCGCAACTGCTCCCGCGTGATGTCGCCCGCGCCCGCGCGCTCCACCTTGATGACGTCCGCGCCGAACCACGCGAGCAACTGCGTGCAGGTCGGTCCCGACTGGACGTGCGTGAAGTCGAGAATCTTCACGCCATCCAGCGCCTTGCCCGATGTGTTCACTTTCACCGTCATGGCTTGTCTCCCAAACTCAATCGATGTTTATAGGTTCGACGTTTATTTGTACATCGTCTGCGCCATCGTGCCGGGCGCGTACACGGTCGGATCGACCCAGATGTTGATGACCGCGCTCTTGCCCGTCTTCGCGACCGCTTCGCGCGCCCGTTGCAGCGCGCCGGCAATCTTCGACGCTTCCCGCACTTCCTCGCCGTAGCCGCCGAGCATCTCGGCAAAGCGGCCGTATGGCACGTCCGACAGCAGGTTGCCCACGTTGCCGCGCTCGTCGCCGTACTTGGCGAGCTGGCCGTAGCGGATCTGGTTCATCGCGGAGTTGTTGCCGATCACCGCGATGTACGGCACGCCGAAACGGTTCGCGGTTTCCATGTCGAAGGACGTCATGGAGAACGCGCCGTCGCCGTAATAACAGAGTACTTCTTTCTCCGGATTGGCCAAGCCCGCCGCGATCGCGAAACCCGTGCCGACGCCCAGCGATCCCAGCGCGCCCGGATCCATCCACTGGCCCGGACGGCGCGGACGCACGGCCTGCGCGGAAATCGTCACGACGTCGCCGCCGTCGCCGATGTAGATGGTGTCGTCGGAGAGGAACTGGTTGATTTCGTGCGCGACGCGGTAGGGGTGGATCGGGCTGGCGTCTGACGTGAACAGCGGCATCAGCTTGGCCGTCGCGGCTTCTTCCAGCGCCGAGAGTTCGCGCATCCAGCCCTGGCGCGCCTGGCGCTTGTCGTTCTTCAGGCGGCCGCTCGCGGCTTGCAGCGCGGCGCCGAGAATCGCACCCGGATCGCCGACCAGGCCGAGATCGATGTCGCGATTCTTGCCGACCGTGCGGTAGTCCATGTCGATCTGCACCAGCTTGAGGTCCTTGCTGATGCGCTTGCCGTAACCCATGCGGAAGTCGAATGGCGTGCCGACGATCACGATCAGATCCGCCTTCGCGAAAGCCTGCGAGCGTGTGCGGTCGAAATGATGCGGGTCGCCCGGCGGCAGCAGGCCGCGGCTCGCGCCGTTGAAGTAGCCGGGGATGTCGAGGCCGCGCAGCAAGGCGATCGCTTCTTCGTGACCGCGCGCGGTCCAGACTTGCTGGCCGTACAGGATGGCGGGCCGCTCCGAGTTCACCAGCAGATCGGCGAGTTGCTCGATCGAGGCGGGATCGCCCACGGATTTCGTCGACGCCCGATAGCGGCCGGGTTGCGGAATCACGGCTTTTGTCAGGTCGATTTCACGATCGAGCACGTCGCGCGGAATCTCGAGATACGCCGGGCCAGGCGCGCCGTTGAAGGCTTCGCGCGCGGCCATCGAGATCATGTCGGCGACGCGTTCGGTGCTCGGCACCGTGGCGGCGAACTTGGTGATGGGCGCCATCATGTCGACGTGCGGCAAGTCCTGCAGCGAACCCATCTTGTGCTGCGTCAGCGCGCCCTGCCCGCCGATATGGATGATCGGGCTTTCGGAGCGGAACGCCGTGGCCACGCCGGTCACCGCGTTCGTGCAGCCGGGACCGGCCGTTGTCACGACGCAGCCGAGCTTGCCGGTCTGGCGCGCATAGCCGTCGGCCGCGTGCGCCGCCACCTGCTCGTGACGCACGTCGATGATGCGGATGCCTTCGTCGACACAACCATCGTAGATGTCGATGATGTGGCCGCCGCATAGCGTGAAGATCGTATCGACACCTTCGTTCTTCAGCGCGCGGGCAACCAGATGGCCGCCCGAAATCACGCCGGCGCCGCGTGTCTTCGCCTTCAGGGTGTCATCGGCGGTGGTGGTGGCGGGAGCGGTTTCGGGGCGGCTGCTGACGACTTCGGACATTGTTGTCTCCTCCTCGATGGGATGGTGTGCGGTTCCGTCGACCTCGATTGGGTCGCCGTTGATGTGATATACAATATTCCACACACAGTATTAGTCAACTGTATCCCGCTCGGCGAAAACCCTGTGATGCGACGCGTCATCCGCTGAAAGCGCCGTCTCGCAGGCTACTCCGCTTCTTTTGTTGCGCAGCGCAACATAGCTGTGCACCTTCCGCTCGATTGAACCACTCTTGCGAAACCCTTTGCCGCGCCTTGATATGTGATATATAGTATTTCAGCGCATGACGAGAGCGTTCGTTCCGTCTTTGCGCCATTCCCATCAGAGGATTCTGGAGACGAGATGAACATTCACGAATATCAGGCGAAGGCACTGTTGCGGCAGTACGGCGTCGCGGTGCCGGAAGGTCGCGTCGCCTTCACCGCGCAGGAAGCCGCCGATGCCGCCAGCGCTCTCGGCGGACCCGTCTGGGTCGTCAAGTCGCAGATTCACGCGGGCGGGCGCGGCGCGGGCCGCTTCTCGAACGACCCGGAAGGCAAAGGCGGCGTGCGCGTCTTGAAGTCGGTGGAAGACGTGCGCGAGAACGCGCGGAAGATGCTGTCGTCGGTGCTCGTGACCAAACAAACCGGGCCGGCGGGCAAGGAGGTCAAGCGTCTGTACGTCGAGGAAGGCTGCGACATCGCGCGGGAACTCTATCTCGGCATGCTCGTGGATCGCGCGACATCGCGCATCACGATCATGGCGTCGACCGAAGGCGGCATGGAGATCGAGGAAGTCGCGGAGCGCACGCCGGACAAGATCCTCAAGGTCGCCATCGATCCGGCCACCGGCCTGCAGCCCTTCCACACGCGTCAGATCGCCTTCGGACTGGGGCTCGACGGCAAGCAGGTGAAGGCGGCATCGACGTTCATCGCGGCGCTGTACCGCGCGTTCGTGGATCTGGACGCGTCGATCGTCGAAGTGAATCCGCTGGTGGTGACCGGTTCGGGCGACGTGATCGCGCTCGACGCCAAGCTCAATTTCGACGACAGCGCGCTCTACCGTCATCCTGACATCGAAAAACTGCGCGACGAGGACGAGGAAGATCCCGCTGAAATCGAAGCGGCGAAGCACGGCCTCAACTACGTGAAGCTCGACGGCAATATCGGCTGCATGGTGAACGGCGCCGGCCTCGCGATGGCCACGATGGACATCATCAAGCTCTATGGCGGCGAGCCGGCCAATTTTCTGGATGTCGGCGGCGGCGCGACGCAAGAACGCGTCGCGACGGCGTTCAAGCTGATCCTGCGCGATCCCAAGGTGCGCGGCATCCTGGTCAACATCTTCGGCGGCATCATGCGCTGCGACGTGATCGCGCAAGGCGTGGTCGCGGCGGCGCGCGACATCGACCTGAGCGTGCCGCTCGTCGTGCGCCTGGCCGGCACGAACGTCGATGCAGGCCGCGAGATTCTGCGCACGTCCGGACTCACCATCATTCCCGCCGACAACCTCGCCGATGCCGCCGACAAGATCGTCAGCGCGGTCGCCGGCGCACGTCATTGAGGAGCACACCGACATGAGCGTTCTGATCGACAGGAACACCAGAGTGATTTGCCAGGGCTTCACCGGCGCGCAGGGCACCTTTCATTCCGAGCAGGCGCTGGCCTACGGCACGCGCATGGTCGGCGGCGTGACACCGGGCAAAGGCGGCACGACGCATCTGGACTTGCCGGTGTTCGACACCGTCGCGCAAGCCGTCGCCCGCACCGGCGCCGAGGCTTCCGTGATCTACGTGCCGCCGCCCTTCGCCGCCGATGCCATCCTCGAAGCCATCGATGCGCACGTGCCGTTGATCGTCTGCATCACGGAAGGCATTCCGGTGCTCGACATGCTGCGCGTCAAGCGCGCGCTGAGCGGCTCGGACAGCCGGCTCGTCGGGCCCAACTGTCCGGGCGTCATCACGCCGGGGCAATGCAAGATCGGCATCATGCCGGGCCATATCCATCAGCCGGGGAAGATCGGCGTGGTGTCGCGTTCGGGCACGCTCACGTATGAAGCCGTCGCGCAGACGACCGCCGCCGGGCTCGGGCAGACGACGTGCATCGGCATCGGCGGCGATCCGGTGAACGGGACCAACTTCATCGACTGCCTGTCGCTCTTTCTGGAAGACGACGCCACCGAGGGCATCATCATGATCGGGGAGATCGGCGGATCGGCGGAGGAAGAGGCGGCGCAGTTTCTCAAGGACGCGCGCACGAAGAAGCCGGTGGTCGGCTTCATCGCCGGAACGACCGCGCCGCCGGGACGCCGCATGGGTCATGCGGGCGCGATCATCTCGGGCGGCTCGGGCACGGCCGGGGCGAAGATGGACGCGATGAAATCGGCGGGGATACGCGTGGCGGATTCGCCCGCGGCGCTCGGCGAAACGATGCTGCGCGCGATGCGCTAGTCATTTTGGAAGCGCGGCGGGGTTAGCCCAACCCCGCCATGACAGATTGTGTCAGTCGCTGCGAGCGGAAGTCGTAACCTGCGGATTTTGTCCGACGCTTCCAGCTCCACCATGATCCGCTTGTTCTCCGCAGCAACCGCCACCGCGTTGGCCCTTTCGGCAAACGGCCGGGAGGCGCCCGCGCTTTCACTCAGTCCTTCCTTCACCGACAACGCCGCCGCTACACGCTTCGAAAGCAGCAGCAACGCCAACATCACGCATCCTCCCGAAGCCGTTGCGGCGTCGCGCGCCGGCACGAGCACTCACTGCAAGGAACTTGCCTCGTCGATTGCCGCCGCCACGGCGTCGCCCGAACGAAGCGTCGCGGTGGACGTCACCACACTCGACCATCAACGCATCGTCACCGAGTCCGTTCACGACAAGCGCGGTTATCTCGAAGCGCAATCGATGAGTTCCGGTTGTCCGAAACCCTGATGCCAGCGCACATCAAAAAACAAAGGCCGCCTGACACATGCCAGGCGGCCTTCCATTACCACTAAACATCTGGCCCGACGATCAATCCAGAAAGTCGCAATTCGCCTCGACGAACGCGGCCAGATCGAGCGAATGCTGCTTCACGAGCCGCTCGACGAGTTCGGTATCGCGCTTCTCCAACGCCTCGATGATCCGCATGTGATCGACGATCGAACGCGATGCGCGGTCGCTCTGCGCGATCGTCATTTTGCGGATGGCGCGCACGTGCACGAAGATGTTCTTGATGGTGTCGAAGATGATCTCCGACTTCGCCAGCCGCACGATGGCCGAGTGAAACGCGATATTCGCTTCGGAATATTCGTCGATATGTTCGGCCGGCGTGGAATCGCGGAAGTTGTCGAACATATGGCGCAGCTGGGCGATTTCCTCGTCCGATGCGCGCTGCGTGGCGAGGCGCGCCGCCATGCTCTCCAGCGCCGCCCACATGTGAATCATCTCGACGATCTCGCGCTTCGTCTTGCGCAGGATATACACCCCGCGGCGCGGCACGGTGCGCAGAAACCCTTCCTGCTCCAGCAGCGTCATGGCCTCGCGAATAGGCGTGCGGGACACGCCCAGCGCTTCGGTCAGCTCTTTTTCGTCGAGACGAATCTCTTCCCGCGAGCGGTAGATGTCCGCCTCGGCAATGGCCTGCCGCAGCTTGGCATACGCCTGGTCGCGCAGCGACACCGTGGCGTTGATCGGCTCCAGCGAAAGCGTGAGTCCCGAGGTGCGGACTTCCGGCCGTTCTACGGATTGAGTATCAGATGGCATTGATGGCTTGATTTCCCAAGTGCGGACGGCCAGCGTCGATACGCTTGCCCGAGCCGCCGTTCTGGTCGTCCGCCGCGAGACCGGCAAAGCGACCGTGATTCTGCGCGCGCTGCAACATGCTCTGCGGCACCGCCGATGCAATCATAAACGTAACACCCATACCCACGGCAACCAGCGCGAATCCAACGACAATCAACAGGGCGATGCTCATTTCAGGCTCCGGTCAAATCACTCAAGAGCCCTCAGTATATGTTGCGTCGCAACAGGGCGCAACATATTTTGAATCTTGTATATCAGAAACAACGCTGGCGCCATGAAGGCAGTTTAGGCCGCTTTTTGCGGCTGCGGGGACGACACAGGCTTGGCGGTGCCCTGGTTCACGCCCTCGCGCAGCTTGATCAATGCGAGAACCGCATCGAGCATCGGCGTTTCGACGTGGACCAGGCGGCCGATTTCCTGCACGACAGTCATCAGTGGATCGATTTCCATCGGACGTTTGGCCTCGCAGTCCATCAGCATCGAGGTCTTGTGCGCGCCCACCGCGCCCGCGCCGTTGATGCGCCGCTCCACGTCGACACGGAAATTCACGCCTATCCTGTCGCCGATGGCCTTCGCCTCCAGCATCATCGCCTTCGAGAGCGCGCGGGTGCCGGGATCGCTCGTCAGGACGTCGAGCGTCGCGCCGGTGAGCGCGCTGATCGGGTTGAAGCAGAGATTGCCCCACAGCTTGAGCCAGATTTCGTCGCGAATGTTGTCGCGCATCGGCGCTTCCATGTCCGCTTTCGCCATCAGATCGTGCAACGCCTGCAGACGCGGCGTGATCTCCCCGCTCGGCTCGCCGATCGGAAACTTCTTGCCGTAGTGATGTTCGATGACGCCCGGCTCCGCGATTTCCGCCGCCGGCAGCAGCACGCAGCCGATGGCACGCTCCGGCCCGAACACATCCCATTGCCGTCCGCCCGGATCGACGCTTTGCAGCTTCGTGCCTTCGAGTTCGTTGCCGTGCTTGTAGAAGTACCAGTAAGGCAGGCCGTTGACGGCGGTGACGATCGCCGTGTCGGGACCGAGCAGCGGCGGGATCAGGTCGACGACGCCGGGAATCGAGTGCGCCTTGAGCGCGATGATGACAAAGTCTTGCGGGCCGAGTTCAGCGGGATTGTTCGTGCAGCGCACCTTGACGGTGTGCTCCTCGCCATCGATGCGCAGTCTGACGCCGTGCGCCTGCATGGCCGCAAGATGCGGCCCGCGCGCGACGAAACTGACATCGGCTCCCGCGCGCGCCAGTTGCGCGCCCATATAGCCGCCGATCGCACCGGCGCCGTACACGCAGATCTTCATGGTTCGTCTCCTGTTTTGTAGCCCGATGTCCACTGATATACAAGATACTACATTCCGTATGGAGCAAGAACAAGGCGTAATGCGTACGGGCGAGCACGCCAAAACCCGCATGCGCCGGCGACGCCGCGAGTGGCAAAGAAGAATGGAAGGCGCCGCTCAGGCTTCGGCGATCTGACCGCTGCCGACAGTATGCGACGTCGATGCAACGACGTGTGACCACACGCTCGCCGCGCTGGCGCGCAGCGCGCGGCCGCGACGGCGCACCAGCATCAGCGCGCGCGCGGTGGCGGGGATGAGAGGAAGGAGATGAAGCGCGGCGGGATCGCAGGCCGTGCGCGCGTGCATCGGCAGAACGCCGACGCCGAGGCCGGCCGTGGTCATGTGCGCAATCGCCGACGCCTGGGTGAAGCGCTGCCGCACCGCGCCGCTCACGCCGTGCAGCGCGAGCGCGGCCTCGATGGCGGCGAGGCTGCCGGTGTCGTCGTCGAGCAGCAGCAAGGGCGTCCCGCGCAGCTGGCGCCAGTCGAGCGCCGCGGCCCCGGCCCATCGGTGCGACATCGGGACCACCGCCGCGAACGCGTCCGGATAAAGCGGCTCGGCGGACAGTTCGTCGAGCGTGTCAGGCGCAATGACGAGGCCCATATCGGCCTCGCCCGAGCGCACGAACTGGAGCACGGCGTTCTGCGGACGATCCAGGACGACCACCGTGACATCCGGCAGACGCGCACGACACGAGGCGAGCATCGCGGGCAGCAGGCTTGCCGCCAGTGCGCCGCTGCACGCGAGATTCACAACGCCTGGCTCGGCGCCAAACCGGCCATGCGGCCGCAGCGTCGCTTCCAGTTCCTCGACGAGCGGCGCGACCCGCGCAAGCAGCTTGCGGCCCGTGTCGGTGAGCGTGACTTGACGCGTGGTGCGATCGAAGAGCCGCAGCGCGATTTCTTCTTCGAGTTCGCGAATGCCCCGGCTGACCGCTGACTGCGTGACCCCGGATGCATCGCCGGCACGGGTGAAGCTGCGATGCCGCGCCAGCGTCACGAACAGTCTCAGTTGATGCAGCGAGACACTGAGCGCCGGCGCGGCATGATCGCTCGAATCGTCCAGATCGCTCATGCCCGCGCCGTCCTGCTTACTGCACCGTCTTGTGCGATCCGTCCCAGCCGGCCTGGAACGACGCATTGACCGGTGATTCACTCGACGCCTGCGCGACCGTATTGTCGATCCAGCGCTTTCTCATCGGCGCGAGCACGAACTTGGCGCACAGCCCGGCCGCGATCGACGTCACCGCCGCCGCAATGAACACCGCGTTCCACGAGCCGATCGACGCAAGCACCGATGCCAGCGGCACCAGCATCGACGCCGTGCCTTTCGCGGTGTACAGCGTGCCGGCATTGGCGGCGGCGTACTTGCTGCCGAAGGTATCGGCGCAGGTTGCGGGGAAGATCGAGAAAATCTCGCCCCAGCACAGGAACGTCAGCGCCGCGAACAACATGAAGAGATACGGGTTGTGGCCGAACTCCATCAGCCCGAGCAGCGCGATGCCCTCGCCCAGGAAGATGATGAACATCGTGTTTTCACGGCCGATCTTGTCCGAGATGAAGCCGCACAGCGGACGCGTGAATCCGTTGCACAGATTGTCGATCGACAAGGTCATCGCGAGCAGCGGCAAGGTGATGCCGAACAGGTTCACCGGCATTTTCGCGAAGCCGTATTCCTTGGCGATCGGCCCGAACTGCGCGGTCGCGATCACGCCGCCCGCCGCGACGAACACGAACATCAGGTAAAGCACCCAGAAGATCGGCGCGCGCACCATCTGGCTGGTGGTGTAGTCGATCTTCGTCGCCACGATGCGCTTCGCCGGAACGATGCCCGCCGGCGGCTTCGGCCGCACCAGCATCAGCGCGAGTACGAAGATGCAGACGCCCTGCAGGATGCCGAAGAACATTAACGCATGCTCATAGCCCGAGCGCTGGATCATGTTCGAGATCGGAATCACCGTGACCGCCGCGCCCGCGCCGAAGCCGGCCGCCGTCAATCCCGCCGCCAGGCCGCGTTTGTCCGGGAACCACTTGAGCGCCGTGCCCACGCAGGTGCCGTACACGCACCCCGCGCCCACGCCTGCCACGACCGCCCCGATGTAGAGATGCACGAGGCTGGCCGCGTGAGCGTCGATGATCCAGCCGAGCGCCGCGCACAGCGAGCCGCCGATGACCACCGGCCGCGGCCCGAACTTGTCGACGAGCCAGCCCTCCACGGGCACGAGCCAGGTTTCGGTGACGATGAAGATGGTGAAGGCGGTCTGGATCGCCGCCTGACCCCAATGGTGCTTGGCATCCATTGGCACGACGAACAGCGTCCATGCGTACTGCAGGTTGGCGACCAGTCCCATGCAGAGAATGCCGATCACCAGCTGGAACCATCTGTTGTGATGACGCCCGTGCGATTGCCCGGACACAACCGTGTCTGCGCTTGCCATGTCTGTCTCCGTTGTGTTTCCCAGCGCTCGTACGGCGCTTGATGTGCTGCGAGAAGCCGGCGCGACGCGTCGGCGGCGGGCGGTCGGTCAGGAGAAAGGTTCGGTCCAGGCGGCGTGGGCGGGAGGCCGCCGGTCTGTCTGCGTGCGGCGCGGGGCGCGCGCGATGATGCAGGCGATCGATTCGCACATCGGGCAAACATCCGCGTCAGGCGATCGAAGAATCATGTCGAGCGATTCCCAGTTGAGTCCGGGTGATTCGAACCAGCCTTTGCAGGCGTCGCATGCTGGTGATTGATCCTGATTGATGCGTGCTGCGGTGCTGCGGGGCGCTTCTGGTGTGCCGCGCGAGGGTCGGTCGGTGCCTGGGGCCAGCATGGCCGGTCGCGCTCTGTGGGACTGTCCACCTTACAACTCACGGGGACGTGAAAGCATCGTGGGGGAGAAAAACGATTAAGGAAAGTTAGAAAAAATTATTGTATAAATTCAGTATCGTTAATGGATGAGGGATTGCCGTGCTCCGCAACGCCACCCTGCGTCAGTTGAAGATCTTTGAAACGGTCGCACGGCGACTGAGTTTTTCCCGCGCCGCCGAAGAGCTGTACCTCACGCAGCCAGCGGTGTCGACGCAGGTCAAGCAACTCGAAGAGCACGCAGGACTCGCGTTGTTCGAGCAGCTGGGCAAGAAGATTTACCTCACGCCGGCCGGCAACGAAATGCTTCATCACAGCCGCGCGATCCTGGAGCAATTCCGCGAAGCCGACGACGCCATGGCCCGCCTCAAGGGTATTTCCGGAGGCACGCTGAATGTCGCGGTCATCAGCGCGGGCGATTACTTCTTTCCGCGCCTGCTCGCTGCCTTCACGCTCCGCAATACGGACGTGCGGCTCAATCTCGCGGTTCACAATCGCGAGGAATTGCTGCACCAGCTATCCGACAATCTCACCGACCTGGCCGTCATGGTGCGCCCGCCGCGCGACATGGATACCGTGAACGTGTCGTTCGCGCCGCATCCGTATGTGATCGTCGCGCCGCCGGATCATCCGCTCGTCGGGCGCCGGGACCTTCCGCTGGAGGCCTTGGCCGACGAGCCGTTCATCGTTCGCGAGCGCGGCTCCGATACCTGGAATTCGATGGAGGAAGGATTCGCCGGCCGCCTGACCAACCTCAACGTGGCGATGGAGATCACGAGCACGGAGACCATCAAACAGGCGGTGATCGCCGGCATGGGGCTCAGCTTTCTTTCCGCTCATACCATCAGCATGGAGCTGCAGATGGGCAAGCTGGCGGTGCTCGATATCGAGGATTTTCCGGTGATGCTCAACTGGTTCGTCGTGCATCGCAACAACAAGCGCCTGCCGCCGGTGGCGCTTGCCTTCAAGGATTTCCTGATTCAGGAAGGCGCCGCGCAGATCGAAGCCATCACGCAGATCGTCGCCACGACGGGCAAACCCAATACATAAGGTTTCATCAATACATACTCGAAGAAAGTTTAACTGTCGTGTATGGATCGATTTTTCTATCCTGCCATGAAGCCCCTCGGCCAACAGGAGACGATCATGATCCATACGACGCACGACAATGACCGCGAAGTTCAGGCGCAGGTCTGCGCATTCAATACGGCTTTCGAAGAACTCGACCTGATGTTCCGCTGGGACGCGCAGACGTACCGCTCGCTTGCCTCCGCGGACAGCGACTACGGCAGGATCGCGCTGTACATCGAGATGCATTGTCCGCATCTCCTGAAGGCGTACAGCGCCGAATTCCTTTGCCAGGCTATCGTGGAGCGGAAGAATTCAATGGTCGAAGCCTGCCGGCAGAACACCGTCCAGTACGAGGACAGCGCACAGCGCGCGCGGCTCTGGCGGGCGCGCGACCGGGAAGCTGCGCAGTTCTGAGCTGCTCTTGCAAAAGGAACGGGCGGCCCGGCAATCCGGGCCGCCCGTTTTGCGTTCAGCCCTTCAGGGCGTCAGCGCCACCCAGACAGCCTTGGGCTCCGTGAAGTTTTCGATCGCCACATCGCCATGTTCGCGGCCGAAGCCGGAATCGCCGCTGCCGCCCCACGGCAGCCGCACGTCGGTGTAGCCGTAGGTATTGACCCAGACGGTGCCTGCCTTCAATCCGGCTGCCATCCGATGCACCCGGCCGATATCCGCGCTCCACACGCCCGCGGCGAGGCTGTACGCGGTGCCGTTGGCGATGCACAGCGCGTCGGCTTCGTCGTCGAATGGAATCACGCTGGCCACCGGCCCGAAAATCTCTTCCTGCGAGATCCGCATCTCGTGCTCGACGTTGGCGAACACCGTCGGCTCGATGAAATAGCCGCGCTCGCCGACACGTCGTCCGCCGGTGACGAGCGAGGCGCCTTCGCCCTTGCCGATATCGACGTATTCCAGAATCGCCTTCATCTGTTTGGCGGAGATGACGGGGCCCATGTTGGTTTCGCGCTGGGTGGGATCGCCGAGCTTGATGGTGCGGGCGCGTTGCGCGAGCCGCTCGACCACCTCGTCGTACACCGCACGCTGGGCCAGGATGCGCGAGCCCGCCGAACACACCTGCCCCGCGTTGAAGAAAATGCCCGATGCCGCCGCGCGCACGGCGCTGTCGAGATTGGCGTCGGCGAAAATGACATTGGCCGACTTGCCGCCCAGCTCGAGCGTGACGCGCTTGAAGTTGCCCGCGGCGCCCTGCAGGATGCCGCGTCCGACCGACGGCGATCCGGTGAACGTCACCTTGTCGACGCCCGGATGCGCGACCAGCGAATCGCCGACAACCGAACCCTTTCCGGTCACGATATTGAGCACGCCAGGCGGAACGCCTGCCTCGAGCGCCAGGCGGCCGAGCATCAGGGCGGACAGCGGCGTGATCTCGGCGGGCTTCACGATCAGCGTGCAACCGCAGGCGAGCGCCGGCGCGATCTTCCACATGCCGATCATCAGCGGGAAGTTCCACGGCACGATCGCCGCGACCACCCCGACCGGTTCGCGCACTGTGTAGGTCAGCGCGTCGGGCCGCGTGGGCACGACCTGACCATTGATCTTGTCGCACCAGCCGGCATAGTACGCGAGCGTATCGATGGCGGCGGGAACGTCCTGACGCTGCACCGCCGCAATGGGCTTGCCGCCGTCGAGACTTTCGAGTGCGGCGAGTTCGTCCTGATTCTGGCGCAGCAGTTCGGCGAACTTCATCAGAATGCGGCCGCGTTCGGCTGCACGGATCGCGTTCCAGGGTTTCAATGCGGCGCGCGCGGCCTGTACGGCGCGATCGACATCGGCGGACGTGCCCTGCGCGACCTGGGCAATCGGATTCTCGGTGGCCGGATCGAGGTTGGTGGAATACTCGCCGCCGCCTGGCGGTATCCATTCGCCGTTGATCAGCAATTCATAGCGCTTCAGGTCAGTCTTGCTTTCCATGTCTCGCTCCCTGTGCTTTTCCAGACTCCATCATGGTGGGGCAGAAAGACCATTCATGAAAGCAAGACATTCTTATCGTTCATATAGGGCGAGATGAATGGATGGAAGCCCGGCCAAACCAAGCCGAAAGCGTCAGTAGAGGGCACGATAGTCCCAAGCAAGGGAATCCAGTTCTCCATTCATGAATTTCTCGTAGCTGGTGAAGAAGTAGCGCAGGCTTTCCGGATCGTTCTTGAGATACGCCAGGCCCAGCACGACGAAGCTCACGCTATCCGGATTGAACTGCATCTTGGGCGCGTAAGTGCCGACGACATCCTGCAACTGCTGTTTGACCTTGCTCTTGTCGGTGTAGAGCGCTTCCAGCGCTTGTGGTCCGAGTGGCTGATCCGTCCCGGGCACACGGTTGCGCAGCCTCCATTTGCGCCGGGTCGGATCCTTCTCGATTGCAAACCTGAGCGTCTGCAAGACGACGTTCTTGAACTTCGGATCGGTTGCCAGATCCTCGACTGGAATTCCCCTGAGTTTTTCGCCGCTGTTCACCACGAGTCGTTCAACCGAATTCCGTGTTCCTGTCCGTGCGGCATAAACGTCCAGCAAGTCTTCCGCCGACATGTGATAACTCTCGTGAATCAACATCCTCGACATCACCTGATCGAACTGCGAACCCATGATCGCAACTTCATCCAGGCCTTTCTCGAAAGCGGTCAACAGGAAGGTCACATCCTTCGACGTCATTTTCAGGGGGTAGTAATCCTCGTGGGGCTGATAGAGAGGCGGCGCATTCGATGGATAGGTGGTGATCAGGACATCTCTCTGATGCCCCTGCTTCGCATAGCGTGTCGTGGTGGACACGTTCAGCTTGGCCAGCGAAGCGCCGCACAGCGGGAGCCGCGTATCCAGAAAATGATCGAGCACATCGTCTCCGGATTCGCCGAAGAATATCTCGAACAACCTTGCTATCCGAAGCCCCTCGCGGCTCTCCCGCAAGGCAAAGCTGGCTTCCTCCAGCAGGCTCAATGCTTCATGCTTCGCGCGGGCCAACACGTCACGCATCTCCTTGGCGGTTTGCAGGCTCAAGCCTTCGTCAATGTGCGTGATCGCAAATCTCCGCATCGATGTACACGGTGGCGTCGGCTCCGGAACCACCTTCCATTCGCCGTCGAAATACCTCAGCGACGGGCCATCCAGACGACTGACTGGATGAACGGCGTTATAGGTGTTGGTCCGCCAGTTGAATCTGACCTCGCAGAATTTCTCGCCTGCCCTGACATATTCCGTGTACTTCGGGACAGGCAAGGCTTCGCGCAACGTATAGGTATGGCTTGAGACATTGAATTCCAGACTGGGCCTGGCGGCCACGGGTCTCAGATATTGATTGTCAATCCTGATGCCGCGCACGTTCCAGTCGTTCGGCAGATACAGTTCCGCCTTCAGCCGGGCGGGCCTGATGACTGCGGCCTTCGATGCTCGCCCGATATCCGCTATATCGATTGGAAGCGGAACGAGTATGTCCAGCAAGGCGGCAGCAATGATTCTGGCGACCTTGGACACGTCCGCCCCCACTTTACTCACCCCGATGACGCGCAGGACGTGAGTGGCCAGCGCGGACCCGGACAATCCAAGCGCTCTGCCCGAACGTACGCTTTCCCGCAATGTGCTTCGAGAGATCACTGCACCGATCCCTTTGCTCGCCGGGTACAGAGACAGTATGACCGTGAAGGTATCGACCAGAACATCGAGCGGACTGACTTGATAATCCTTGTCGAACGAGATCAGGTATCCCAGCTTGTAGAAGGGCACCAGGTCGAACAGCAATCGTTGACCGAAGCCAGGTCTGTAGAGCTTGGTTTTGTACTGCGGGACCCGGTCTTTTATGACCCTCGTCATTTCGAGAGACAGGTAGTCCGCGATACTTGCATGCTTCGCTTTATCCAGATTCCCGGCACTGATCTGTCGAATTGAACTTTGCTTGATACCGCCAGGGCAATTCTTGGGAATCCTGGGATCACTGCATACGAACACTTCCTCGAAAACGTATTCGAATATCTGCTTGCTGGATTCGCTCAGCGTACGGATATCCTTCCAGAATCGGTATTGCGGGGCGACCCTGGCCTTGCCAACATCTTTCGCCGCAACCCTGAGACTGCTTTTGTCGGCGCTGTCCGGGCCAAGTTTCGCCAGAATCCAGTCGCCGCCGCCAAGCTTGATGAAGAACTCGTCAGACTTGTCGATTTGGTTGCCGACGTGAATCGCCTTCGTCATCGAGTAGTATTCACGGAATGAAATCTCGAGCGGCAGTAGCAGCGTCGCTACGGTCCACGCCGCATCGTAAGACAGGCTGTTCGCCTCATAACGTTCGAATTGAGCAAAGAACTCCGTGTCGTTCGCACATAGCGTACTGGGCTTCAGATTCATCAAGGTCCGGTAGCCTGCGGGTGCCCGGCCTATCTCGCTCAAGGGATGCAATGCCTGCGAGCGTTCGGAGAAATAATCCGAAACGAGGACGTGATCCAGCGGGGTGATGGACGCAATCGACACTCGCTTTTCACCGATCCAGAGCACGATCGCGGCGATGATTGCCCGGTGCGATGGATTCAGTCCGGATGACGGCTGTGATGAAGCGATAACCCAGTCCGCCTTTTCCAGTGAGGCAAGAATGTCCAGGTAGTTGCCGGCAAGACTGATCGCAAGCTGCTTCGGGTCGAACCGAACCACTTCAAACAGAATCTCGGAAAAGTTATCGGCTAGCTGCCACTGCCGGGATATATAAAGGCGCGCGTTGCGCATATCGCCAATCCTGACCATCTCCGGATCGCCCAGATTCTCACCGCTCTTGTTCCGGTGCCAAACCCTGAAGATCTCGCATTCCAGATCAGCAAGAATGCGCGAGTACGCGATTCCCTGACGTAACTTCTTGCCGAAATCGTCACTGACCCATTGCTTCGACAGTTCCTCCTTCTCCTTGCTTCGTCCGATCCTGAAGCCCGCAACGTAATCGTTGGCCAGGATTCCCTCCTGCAGGGCCATGAGGTCGGCTCTCCGGCATTTCAACTTCTCGTCCACGCGAAGCAAACGTCTGTACTCGCCGGCCCACCACTCCGCATTGGCATTCATGTCGGCGGCCAATTGATAGATCTCCTTGAGCACAACCAGCAGGAGCGGCTCAGCCTTGGGTCCATCCGCGCATGCTTCCGGGTCGGGCTTGGCGCGCTTCTCCACGAGGACATAATATTCAGCGTTCTTGAGCTCCACTTCAGTCGCCGTTATCTTCGTGGTCAGCTCATCCAGTTTCTTCTGAATCTGCTGGTCGGTCGTATCGCATACGGAAACGGCAAAAGTGATATCCGGTTCATTGACTGGCTCGTTGCGTCCCAGTTCCACACCCACCTGCTGCATCAGATCGTTGCTCAACGACGTGCTCGTTGCGATGGCGGGTGGCCACTGTTTATCAGGCGGTGTCAGCCTTTGGAGAAACCATACAAGGGACTTTCTGAGCAAGGCCATTCTGAATGCTTCAGAATCCGGAATTTTGACGTTGTCACGAAGCGAGTCCGTGGCGAGATCATCCAGTCCGATCAACATCTGTGACCAGGTCATGGGACCCGCACGCGTCAGCAAGGTATTCGACCATTCGAGAAGCTCCGACATCCGTGAACCCTGCAGAAGCTGGTAGATATTCTGCATCGCCACGCCGGCATCGAGGGGAACCCATGCGCCCTTGAAGCAGACGAGTGTCCGGGACTGCTCCTTCTTCTTTCCGGTGAAGAGAATGCCCAGCACCGGGGTCAGCATGACGAATGGCCAGAATTTTTCTTCGAGATGCATGTATAGCTTTCGATCGGACTGGTAAATGCCGCCTGGCACCGGAGGTTGAGCGACATCCAGGTTATTCAGTGCAACCGTGTCGTCGAGATCGGAGAGTTGCCTGAGCAGATCGGCGCTCGCGGCGGTATTGGCGCGCGCGAATTGACCGTACAACCCGAGATCATCCGCGCCGAATTCAGGCGTGCAGCGCGTCCTGTCGTCGAAGTGAATTCTTTGCCATTGCCCGAGGCCCTCGTCCCACGCCGCGTGAACCAATGGCGTCGCCGGCTTCTTCGGCACAAGCGACACTGCCTTGATGAAATAGCCGCGTTGGGTATTCTTGCAACCGACCAAAGGCTTCTCGGTACATCGGTAGAAATTCGCATCCAGTTTGAGATAGAGCTCTTCACTCTTCAACCTGGGCGGATGGATCGAGGTCGAATACAGTCCGGGATAAGTGTCGACGCGATGCAATCTCTCGGGGGGCTCGACCGGCGCGGCCTCTTCAAGCATCGCCCTTTGCAGTTCATCCGTGTAGATATGAACCGGCAAGGGCGACGGACTCGCGACTTGCGCCAGATTCCACCGGGACGCTTCAGCCGACCATGCAAGATAAACGGTGTCCGGACGCGCCTCCCTTATGCCCATCACTTCGATCAGCCCTGGATGAAACATCACGCATCGCCAGAACTGTCGGTCAAGGCAGATGAGTCGATTTCCCTGGGCGTCCGCATACAGCCGTGCTTCCACGCCGACACCCCTGACGTAGGGATAAGCCGACTGGTCGCTCCACCGCCCGATTGCGGCTATCACTTCTTTGGCGAGAGCCGCCGGCGCAGGCTTGCTCGTTGTATTGACACCGGCGTTGGCCCCGGGCTTCAGCTTCCAGTTGCGTCCGTCGAATGCTATATAGAGTTGCTTGCCGCCCCCGGAGAGAATGGCGTCGCGCTTCGCCGATCCCTTTTTGCCTGAAACGGTGGACTCGACCGCGTCCTGATTTTCTGCTCCGGTAATTGGCGGAAAATCATCGAACTTATGGCAGCTCCAGAAGCGTCCGTTGGCGAAAAGAAGCTTTTGCGTGCCTGCCTTGTTGGAATACAGCTTGTCTTCGACCTGCGGAAAGTATTCGACTTCCGGTGCGTAAGCGTCCGCAGCGGAAAACATATTGGCCACGGCGGACTCGAGCTGGGCATCGACCGCCGAGTCACCCGGCATGGGCCAGATTTCAGGGCTCGCTGCCGTGGCTGTCACGGATCGCCGCAAGCGCTGTGTTCCCGCCTCGACGGCTTCAGCTTCTGTTGCGTCCAAGGTTGCGCCGGCTTCCGAATGTGTCGCGTGAGTCGGACGCAGGTCGATCGGCGCGTCGATCACCAACTGATGCGACAGCCCCGAAGGCGATTCGATGCCGCACAGGTATTCACTCGCAAGAAGGTCGGGCCTGTCGGGCATGTCGTCGCCGGGCGCTGCGTCCTGTTCGGCTGATGCGTCGTCGAGCGGCGTCACGAGGGCCCAGACCGATCCCGCCGCCATCATCGCCGCCAGCGCCCCGAGCAACACGGCGTATCGGTTTCGTTTTGAAGCACCGCTGCTGTCGTCGATGCTCTCGCCGATTTCGCTGACGTCCGGTGGCAGGGGCTGCAACTCCATGGACAAGGGCACGTCTTCAAAGCGCTCGACGCTCGGCGACTCGCTTCGACGCCTGGCCGAGCCAGGAACATCGGCGCCGCGCCCCGCGCGCCAGACAAAAAACAGCGTCAGCATCAAGGAGAGACTTGCAGCAAGTCCAGCGGCACCGGCTATTCGCGTCCAGTTCATGCCGGTGGCTTCCTTCGACCCGGCGTCCGTGACGAGAAAGTCATGGATCGTCAGGACGTCGCTCTCGTCCTGATGGTGCGACGTGCCGGGTTCGGCGGTCGTCGGCGACGGAGGATCAGCGGTCGAGGCGGCATCGATTGCCGCCCCGCCAGGCAGCTTGCGGGTGCGTGGCTTGACCCACCAATGCCCGCCTCTGAATTCGAGCGGATGCCAGGCGATCCGATCGTGCTCCCGATTGGTCGACAACACGCACAAGACGCCTTCTTCGCGGTCGTAACGCACGCGATAAATACCGCCCCGCTCTTCGATGTACCGCCTGCCCTGTATCGTATGGATGCCTTGCTCGGCGACGGAATCACGCACGGACACATCGACGGCCCATGCCCTGTTGAGCGGCATCAACTCCGCCAGCCTCGAAGGCGCAGTCTCACGCTGCACGGGAGACCGGTTCAACAGCGCATCCGTCGCCTGATGCAATTTCCCGAGTATCCACGCTTCGGTCTGCTGTTCCAGGCTCTGCCGGAGCCGCATGATGACGGGCGCCTCGTTCGCCGCCAGCGCGTCGGCCAGTCTGGCCGCCCATTCGAGCCAGGAACCGGCTTGCGGTAGTTCGATGTGCTCGCGCGCCGCCATCAGATCGGGCAACAGGGGCAGGATGTGCCGCAAGCCGGCGATGGCGTCGCTTCCCTCGAAAGACGCATCGGCGATGTGGCTCAATTCCCGCGTGAGCTCATCGAGCCGACCAGCACGCTCGGTGGGATCCGCTGTGGCCAGCCGCGCAGTCAGCCAGGTGAGCCTCACCACGATGAAGGCACGATAGAGCGGCTTGGTCTGCTCGAATCCCTGGAATCCGCTCAGCATGGCCTGCCAGTCGCCCGATTCCGGCTGCGCCGGGAAGCGCCGGATCGCCGTCAATGCGTGACTGAAGTGGGTCTCGCTGAATGACTCCAGAAGCAGCGGGCAGAGGTCCCTGGTCGCCTCGATGAGTAACCTGATATCGTCCGTGACTTCCACATCCCGCGCGATCTTCCTGATTTCGCCGAACGTCTCTCGAAGCGCGACGAGACTGCCTCTCAGATCGGCGAGATTCGGGCTTGCGCCGAGCGTCTCCGCGCGTTCGCGGATGCGTCGCCGAAGATCGCCGACGCGTTCCGCGAGACGCTTGTCGTTGGACCGCGTGACGTCGGTTCTGTCGGCGTGTGACAGCATGAGCGGCCAGCGCGCCGCGATCTCCATGCCGATGCCGTGTATCTCCGCGATGATCCCTTTGACCGCTGCGACATCCTGGGCCATGCCCGACAGCAGCTTGTTGACCGTGGCCTGCCATGAGTCTTCTATCGTCACCTGGCCCAGCAAGCCTTGCAGGACTCGCTCCACGCCGAACAAGGGCGCGTACCCCAACGCGTGCCAGACAACCGCCGCGCTCGCGCTTGCGATCACCTTGAACTTTGCCAGGGGCACAAGCGCAACTTGAACGCTCGCAAGCACGGAATCGGCACGAGTCGCTTCGATGAAGCCCTTGAACAGTTCCTGCGCCAGCGCGGTATCGACGAAGCCAGTCATCCACTCGTCTTGCGACACCCCGCCGAGCGCGAGAAGCTCGCGCATTTCGGCGCTCTGTACCAGGCTCAGGAGCCATTGCGCCTGCGCGGGCAATGCGTCGCCTTGCGGACCTGCCCAGGTTTTTTGAAGCAGCACCGAAGCGGTTCGCAACATGCTCCGCATTTCCGGCGACACGTGCTTCAGCAAGACGTCGATCCGATCCGGGTCCTGCATTGCATGCGCGAGCCAGCCGAGTTGTTCGGGGACGCTTGCGTCCGCTGAATATGCGGGAAGATTCGAGGGTTTGAATTGCTCGGCGACATTCGAGAGCATTCGCGCCCATTCCAGTACCGGCTGAAGGGACTGGGGAAGCCACGCAGCCGGCCCGTCTTCCCTCAACAACGCTTGCAGGAATTCGGTGAAGCTGCTGTGTTCGTGCGCGCTGAGCAGAGCGCCGAGGTGTCCCGTCAGCATCTGGCAGGAACGCAAGGCCTGGCTCACGCCTGTCCGCGCGCTTTCGGGCAGCACGCGCGCCAGGCCAGGATCACGCGCCGCGCGTTCCAGTTGCGTGATGGCGCGCTCGATCAACCTGACACGCGCTTCTGCCGAAGAACGGTCGCCACCCTTCCACGATTGGAGCAGGCCATCCAGCAGGTCCGCGATGATCATGAGAGGCACACGCGCGACTTCAGGCAGCAGCCGGCCCGATTGATTCCTAATGAGACTCGCCGATGCGCCGAGCCTCGCCGTCAATGTGCCGGCGCTGTTGTGAATCTCGTGAAGCGAGCCATAGAGACGCTCGCCTGTCTGATATTGCTCCATCAATACGTTGGACGTGTCGATGACGATCAACACGGGTTCCGGTATGTGGCTTCTCAACGGCGCGCCTGCCGGTCCGCCAAGGAAGCCGACCAGCGCGGCAAGCCGGTGATGGAGCGCGCCCGCTGCGCTGGGTTGGTCGGCGGAACCGTCGCCGCCGAGGCGATTGCTCACCACCAGCCAGGTCTCGCTCAGGGCCCGGCAGTAGGTGGTGAACGTGGTGAACCGGTCGAAGGATGCGACGTCTCCTTTCGCGTCGTCGCCGGGCAACGTGATCAGGGCTTGAGCCAGACCCGTGAGATTGCCCGCACGCGCGAAGATGGCGCGGGCATCGTCCATGCGCCGCATGCATGCGTTCAACGTCGCTGAGGATTGCAGCGCGGCACGCATCGCTGCATACGAGGTTGCCGGCAAGCGGGCTGCCTGCAGTTCGATCAGATGACGGGCCTGCGCGAGCCTGTCGTCCATCGAGAGGCACTCGTTCGTCAGCGTGGGCTCGAGGCTTCGAGTGAGGACGTCGATGGCCGAGTAGCTGCCCAGTCCTCGCTTGAACCATTCGATGGCTGATCGAGAGACGTCGCGCATGTCATCCGGCAACACCGCGCTGCAGCGATCGACAAGCGAGAGCCAGGCGACCACGCTTTCGAGCCAGGATGCATCGGCCCGTGCGTCACTTCGTGTGGTTCGAAAAAGACTGTCCGCCGCGCGCCAGAGTGTCAGTGCATCGGCCAGCCTTGCAGCGGCGCTGGTTGCTTGAGGCCGGTAGGCATCAGGAAGGTAGGCAACGTAGGTTGGCAGCAACTCGCCGAGCTGCAAGAGCGTGGTGAGCCAGTCTTCGCGGCGCGTGTAGATGTGCTGGAGATCGCGGAAGGCCGTTTCGCCGGCGCAGCACTGCTGAACGACGTCGCGACTGAAGCGCAGGGCGATACGCGTGACCAGATCCTGGACCGTCCGGATGAAGATGCCGTCTGCGGGAGCGGACGAGTCGGAGCCTGGGGGCGCGTCCTCCTGATCCGGCATGGGATCGTGTTCAAGCGTCCAGGCCGACGCACGCGGACTCGTTTCTGTGAAAGGGTCGAACGAAGCATCGGGCAAACCGACGCCTCTTCGTCGTGGCTGGCATTCGTCGCGCCTGTCCCATTCCCACATCGCGTGCTCCTTCGCCTTTCAGGCGCACCGGGAAGCGATGCTGGAAAAGCGGGTCGAGTGATGCCCAGCGCAAACTGCGGAAGCGACTGGTGAAACGGATGAATCAGGCTCGGACAACGCGTCGCATCGCTGCGGGCGCGCTCGGGATTGACCTGGTGATTTCGGGCTCGGCCGGTGTGGTCAATGTCATCGATGCTACGCGCACGAATTCTCCTTTTTTAAATCAGGACACTAATTCACAAGGCACGAGCATCGTGTTGAAAACACGGGCAGTTTTGATTGATAGAGGGAAGAACTGGGCGGACGATTTTTCGTCCGGATGCCTGAGCGTTTGTCTCAATGAAACCGCACGGCGTTCGAGAGGGGATTCTTGCGGCGACGCGTATGAGCGGCAGCTCGGGCGTCAATCAGAAAGATCAGAAAAGCTGGTGGGCCGGGTGGGATTCGAACCCATGTGCATAGGGATTCTGGGGGATCGACGGGGCTTGAGGCTTTGATTTTTATAGAGACCTGTTCCTTCGAAACCCCTGTGATTCCCCGCATTGTCCCCGAAATTGTCCCTGGCGTCAGGGACTGAGACGGCCGAAGCAATATTGCGAATCGTGCAGTGTTTCAGAATGAGGGCGAACGTGGCAGATGGAGCCGTCGAGCTGAGCGATGTCGCCGCTAGAACAACTCACATCGAGCTCGCGTGAACGCAGTGGGAGTGCATGGGCAGGTATCTTACAGCGCGGCCGGTGCAACAGCTCGACCCTGATTTCGCGATGATCGACCTCGGCGCCGAGATAGCTGCTAGCCCAAGACGGAACGCGACCACGCCGCACGAGCGATGCGTCGCCCACTTCCGGGGTTTCGTCGAAGGATGAACGGTGACGAGCGTTCTGCAATGAAGAATGACGAAAAGCTTTCGTAAGAGCACTTTCTTGGCCGTGCTTTTCGAATCAAGTTTGATGGCGTCGTGTGGCTCCAAGGAACGTGGTACACCCCAATATGGCGAGTGTCGACTTTGTGTCTATACTGCTCGTGCATGCCTGAGAGTTCTCAGGTGCCTGGTCGCTGCCTCGGAGCCAGGCATTTTAGCCGGCGATCCTGCCGGCTCTTTTTCGCCCGAGGGTCCGTATCGCAATAGGTAATCCGCGCAATGGGACCACTAAGCTACTGTGCTGATTGCGGCTCCTCGCTCCTCATAAACGAAAAAAATGGAATGTGGTGCCCGGTTTGCGCATCTCATCAAATTCTGCACATCGCGACCATCGTTCGCTTTGAACCTGCACTTAACGAACCAGTCTTTACAACAGATGGGGATCCAACGGAGTCGCGTTGACACCTTTTGAAGGTCAGAAAGCGCGATCAATCCCTATATTCAGACTTTTTGCGGGTACAGATTTGCGTGATTTACCCGCATCTCAGGGGAGTTGCCCATGCAATCCATCGGCCAGCAGATTGAAGATTGTCATTGGATGATTGAGGTACAGAAGAATCGCATCGCTCATCAAACGACGACTGGCGTCTCTACCAAGATTTCACGCGTCGTCCTCGATTGCCTGCATAGAAGCTTGCGCGCGTTGGAGCGCGTGCAGCGAATGGATCAACGTGAGGCCAGGCTTAGAAGAGATCGCCGTGAGACCTAATCGACATCGACCACAGGCAAGCCCTGCGGCTCGTACGGAATCGAAACGCAGTGTTTCACAATTTTGATTGCGCCTTCAGCCGCAACGTCCATACTTTGAAAGGACGCTTGCATGGCGTCTGTTGCATTCAACCCTCATTGCCCGGCCATGTGCCGGGCTTTTTTGATGGGCGTGTTATGGAATCTTGCTTTTTGTAATCTATCGACTATTCTCCTTCTGAGCGTTCTCGTTGCCTGCGACGATGCTCACTGCAATGTTCGTCAACCCGTCCCTGCGGACGGGTTTTTTTCGCCTATAGCTTCGGCTTCAACGTCCATCCGCAGTGCTCGATGCCCATCTTTAGGTTTGTAGTCACCTGGTCGAGGAAAGGCCGCGACATCGCCATGACGTCGGCGTCGCTCGGCGTCTCAGGCTTGAAGTACAGGCACGAGTTATCCACGACCCGGGTCGGCCCCGGCACTTCCTTGACCTGCACCGGGGTTGTCGGCGCCGGAACCGTGGAGCAACTTGAGAAGCTCAGCGCGAGCAGCAGCGTCGTCGAGAGCAGCTTGAGAGTTTTCCACATCGGTTCGCTCCTGCGCGGCGGCTGCCGCTGTTTTTGCCGCGTCGGCGTCCGCCTGCACATCGGCCGTCTTGCGCGCGCTGAGATTGTCTTCTGCCACCTGCTGCTTCGCCTGCGCGGCCGCCACGCCGGCCTGCGCCTGCATCTGCGCGGCCGCCACCTTGGTCTTCGCACTCATGTGCGTGAACAGCGCCCACGCCGCGGCGAGGCCCATGCCAATCCATGGGCCGAGCTTCATCAAGAGTTCGATCATGGTGATTCTCCGGTGACGGCCGCGACGGCCTGCGCGTGCAGCGCGGGCCACGTGTCAGGCTTTGGTTTCCCAGGGCGCCAGACGCGCTGGTACAGCGCCCACGATCCGACTGCATCGCCGATCTCCGGCAGCCGCTTAGGGTCCGTGAAGAGGCCGAGCCGCGCGACGCCGGCAGCCAGCACGTCGTCCTCGTCGAGCGCGCCGTAGATCGTCACCGGATCGAACGCGACGCCGCGCGCCTTGCAAAGCACGCTCAGCCAGTACCGGCTCGACGGATGCAGGTAGAAGCCCCAGATTCCGCCGCGGCTCGCCTGCGTGCCCTGCTCACACTGCCAGAAGCCGCGCGCCGGGCCGCCGCCCATTTGCTGGCGCGTCGCGAAACGCGATTCCTGCAGCCCGATGCTGAGCATCATGACGCGCGCTTCGCCGGTGTCCATCTGATACGGCAGGATGGCGAGCGCCGGAGCGATCGCCGTGCGGATGACGTCATTGAGTTCCATCGCCGCCCTCCTTCGGCACGCGGTGCAGCGACGTGTAACGAATCGCGATGAAGCTCAGGCCGAACAGCGTGTAAGCGATCCACTGCTGGACGTTCTGCGGGATCACGTCGCGCAGCTCGCGTGGCATGCCGGACCATGTCTGTGAGATGAGCGGGCCCGCGCCGGCAAGCGCGGTGAATGCGGCGCCCGCGATGACCGTGCCGCGCTTGTGCAGTTGCTGCCACTCATTGGCGAGCGTCAGGCGCAGCCGAGTGAACGGGATGAGAGGCATGTGCCCTCCAGAAATGAAAAAGCCCGGCGCGCGACCGGGCTGGTGTAGAAAACGGTGATGCGGTCAGCGGCGGTTTCCCACCCAAGGTTGCGCAGGCTGCGGCGGCTGCACCGCCGTGTCCAGCTTCTTGTCGACGGCCTTCGCCGTGCTCGCGGCCTCGACAGCCTTGGCGGTCGCGACGGTCACCTTCTGCTCAACAGACTCGGTCTTCTCGGCCGCCGTCGTTGCCGCTGCGGCCGCCGCTCGTGTCTGCTTCAGCATCGCCGCGGTCCGCGCGTCATTGACCTTTGCGCGATCGCCGAGGAAGCGCAGCGTGTACGCGACGACCTCGTGGGTGTCTTCCATCTGCGCGCGGATGTCATCGAGCGCTCGTTTCCCCTGCTCGTTGAGCGCCGTCAGCCCGTCGACCTGGGCAGTGAATTCGCGCGTGCACGCCGCGCGCTCCTCCGCCCTGACTTTCGGGAAGCGCTCGATCAGCACAGCCCGCTCGTCCGCGTCGGCGCGTGACTGCCACTGCGCGCCCGCGAAGCCAGCAACGAGCACCAGCAGGCCAACGGCGATGAGCAGCTTGAACTGCCGCCACCAGTGATTAAGCTTTTCCAAGTTCGCTCTCCAGTTCGGCAATCCGATCCTCGAGCGCGGCGCTGCGCCGCCGCTCCTGGTCGAGCTCGTTCTCCGCGATGCGCCGCAGCTTGCGCTCGGCCTCTACCTCCACATCGCGCTCGTCGAGCTTCTTCTCCAGCGAATCGATTCGCTCCGTCAGCCGCGCGATCTCGTCCCTCATGTTCTTGAGGGCAAGCGCCTCCGACTGGTCGATCTGAATGTCTTTGCGCCGGCTCCGTACCTCCTGCCAGATCCACCGAAAAGCGAGCGCGCCGAGCGCGCCCATTCCGGTGCTCTGTGACCACTCAGGCAATGGCATGGAAATCTTCACCTCGTACTGTCGCCGGTCATCCGGGCATGAAAAAGCCGCCCGCAGGCGGCTCGCTCCTATCTTGCCTGTTTCTTACTCGGCGATCTCGGCGCCGATGAAGTACTGCCGTGCTGCGGTCGGCGACGTCTTGTCATCAGCCGGCGCGACGATCTTCTGCTCCGCGTACGCGCGCGCATCCAGCCCCGTCGTCGGCAATTCAGCGAACTCGATCGCCTGGCTGAACACCGGCTGCTTGCCGTCGTCGTATGTCTCCTTGCTCACGAAGGATTCGAACTGTGCAGCGCTGCGGGCGTTGCGATAGTCGATGGTCACTTGTTGCACCACGTGATAGCCCGCGGTCGCGCCGGTTCCGGGCGTGACGTAGTCGATGATGATTGCCATGTGCTGCTCTCCTAGATGTTCGAAACGTCGAGAACCAAATAGTCGTATGGCAGGTGAATCTGGCTCTCGGGGACTGCTTGGCCGGTGAAAGTCGAAGTCGCCGGGTTCTCGGTTTTCCACGTCACACTGGATCCTGAGAACGAGACCGCCGGCAGCGTCAGAACGCTGATGACCGTGATCGGATTCGTCGTTCCCGTGCCGTTGTTTTGGACGATATAGCGCAATTGGCCTTGGACAACTGCCGGCGTGCCGGTGTAGCTGCGGGTGATGCCCGTGTCCATCGGCTCACCCGACAGACCGCCGGGCGAACTCAACATGTCGACCACTCGCATGTACTTCGTGCGCGAGTCGAACACCAAGCCGCCAACGTTGTTGAAGACTTGCAGACCGTAGTTCCCCGACAGAGTCGCGGTCGCCAAGTCGTCGAAGATCCAATACTGGACGCTGACACCCGAGCCCTGGCAGTGGAAGTAATAGGTGATGCTGCTTCCAGACACTGTCGAGTAGCGGAGGTAGCACTTTCCCGATGACCGCCACGCGATCAGCGGGCTCACGCCCGCGCTCACAGTGAGCGTCGCCAAGTACCAGCCAGTGCCGCCAGACGGCGATCCGCCGGATACGACTGTGCCCTTCTCACGCAGACCCAGATTCTTGTATGTGCTGTCGATCTGGACGTTCCCAGACGAATTGAACACCTGCAGGCCGAAGTCAGCCATCAATACACCCCATACAGCACACGAACAGACCGGTTTGGATAGGAAGTCGTCGGAAACGTCCAACTGATCGTGGTTCCGCTGCGCGACACGGATGGTGGCACCGTCGACTGTGAGAACGGGTCAATGTCGCGAACGTTGAACCACGGCTCTCCGTTCGAGAACACCGGCACAGAGATCGATCCCGACGCCGTGCCGGTATCGATCTGTCCAGCGAACCGCGTAATGCGATCTGTGACCTTCAGCACGGCGTTGCCGGCCGCGTCATAGCATTCCAGTCCGTAGGCCATCAGGGGATGTATCCAAGGCGCACACGCAGCGTGCCTGCCGAGTCATAGACCTGCTGGCCGTTCGCGTTGAGCAGGTTCCGACCGCCGCCGCCTGTGCCGTTGATTTCGAACGTGCCAGCCTTGTTGATCTGCCAGCCCTGCTGCCCGGACACGAAGTTGTTGCTCTGGATGATGTCGCCGATCATCAGGTTAGTGATCCAGCCGGTGCCGATGAACGCCTGATTGATGAAGGTCTGCCCTCCCTGGATGACGAAGGGCGAACTGATCGACGTGCCGTTCGGATCGAGAACGGCAAAGCGGCTGGCTGAAACAAGCACCTGCGACACGATCACGCCGCTTGTATTGTCGACACCCACCCCGATCCCGGCGTAGTACATGGTTCCGTCGGCGCGAACCTGCGTCCTGATCGTGTACGACGCCGCGACGCGGCCGTTGAGGTCCGCGTACGAGTTCGATGCGGTCTGCGCCAAAGCCTGCGCGTCGTTCGCCGTCGACTGGATCGTCGTGATCTGCGAAGCCTGCGCACTGTCGGCGTCAATCCGCGCCTGCGTCTCAGTCTGAACCGCCGCGATCAATGTCGAGTTGTTCGACGTGATCTGCGCCGTGACGGTCTCGACGTTCTTTGCGATCGCGAGGTCGGCCTCGGCGCGCGCGCTCTGCTCGGACCACACGCCCGCGTATATCTGCGTCGAGCCCGCGTGGTCGTCCGTGCTGCCGGCCAGCGGCGGCAACAGCACCTGCGCGCTGACGACGTCGAGGCGCTCGGACAACGCGCTATCCGCATCCGATCGGGTCTGCGACTCCTGCGTGATCGCGGCCGCCGTCTCCTCGACCGTCTGCTGAAGATCAGGGATCGCCTGAATGTCTGATAGCAGATCCTGCGCGAGCTGCGTGGCCGTGATCTGGCCGGTCAGATACGAGAGGATTTCCGTCGCGTCGCTGCTGCTCTGCCCCAGCACGCCCTGCGCCGTGGTCGGATACCACGGCCCGATGTTGCCCGTCGTGTCGACCAGGCGCGCCCAGAAATAGAACGATTGGCCCGCGGCGAGTCCCATCAGATTCGCGCGCGCCTGCGGGTACGGATAGAGCGAAAGCCGCGTCGCGGTGCCGCGATCATTCGTCTTGCTGTACCAGACGTCCGTGTACGCGGTGTCGCCCGCGGAACCGTCGGCCGGGAACGCCCAGTCCAGTTGGATGGCGAAGACCTGTGTGGTCGTGGTAAGCGACACCAGCGCCGGCGGCGGGCTCGTCTTGCCGGCCAACTGGGTGTCGACGCCGTACGCAGGGATCGACGTCACGCCCATGGCGTTCTGCGCGCGCACGCGCGCCAGATACGTGCCCTGGTAGATGCCGCTCACCTCGACTTGCAGGCCGCCGGTCTGGTTTGCAGAGACCCAGTCCCCGTTGTCTTTGCGCCACTCAGGGAGGTAGTTCACCGCATTCGAGGCGGCGTCCCAAGCGATGACCATGATGGTCTTCGAGATGCCTTGATCGACGACCGAGTAGGTCGACACGCGCACGTTCGCCGGCGGCGGCTGCACCGACGGCGGAATGACGGTGATCGGCCGTACCTGAATTGCGGCGCCGTTGTCGATCGCCGCGTATTTGCCGGGCTCGTACTGCGTCGCGTTAATTGTGTAGGTGATCTGGCCGTCGTCGTCCGATTCCTGCACGCTCACGACGCGGAACAGCTGCGACGCGAGGTCGGCGCTCTCCACCATCCAGATTGCGCCCGCCGTCGGCGGCGTCGTGAAGACGTCGGAAACGGTGACGGCATCGCCCGCCACGCTCTGCACGGTCCGCTTCTGCGCCAGCCCGGAAGGCAGGATGGCCGTTAGCGTGTCGCCGGCAGCGATCGACGGCGCCTTGTCGAGCGTGACGACGCGCCCGGCCGCCGCGCGGATCCGGCCGCCGGTGCGCCAGCCTGCCTTCGCTGGGTCGGCCACGGCGATGACCGTTCCCGGCGGGCAGAGGGTGCCATCAAGGCCGACCTGGAATGAAACCGTGTTCGTCTCGTACCGGCTCGTGAGGAGCGTCCACAGACCGAGCCGGTGCGCCTGCCCCTGCGACGTCGTACCGAACGCTGTGATCTCGGCCTTCATCACGCCGTAGCGCGCCATGCCGTCCTCGTCGGGCACGTACTCGACGGCCTGCTGATAGCTGTTCGCCGGGTCGTTCCAGCTGATCAGCGCAGTCGTGTAGCGCGTCTTGCGCGCCGAGCCGACATATTCGAAGCTGCCATTGACGACGTTCGCCGCGGTATAGACGTACTCTGGATCCTGCGGCATGTCCGCGTTCGCGACGACCTGCCCCGGGCCCCAATATGCGATGCCGCGGAACACGGTCGCGAGATCCTGCAGGACTTTGTAGGCATCAGCGCGCGACTGGATGACGGCATTGCACGTGAAGCGCGGCTCCTGGCCGCCCTTGCCGTCCGACACCATGACGTCGCAATATTGCGAGATTTGATACAGATTCCACTTGTCGAGCATCGACGCGTCGACGAGCTTGCCAAGCCCGTAGCGGTCGTTCAGCACGAGGTCGTAGAAGATCCACGCCGGGTTGTCAGTCCATGCCGTCTTAAACGTACCCTGCCAGGTCCCTGAATAGGTCCGGAGCACAGGATCGTAGGTGTCTGGAACACGAACGATCAGGCCATAAACGTCATATGACCGCGTCGGCACAGAACTGAAAGACTGCGCATCGAATGTAAGCCCGGCCAGCGCGCTCATCGGATAGCGTAACTTCCTATCGATGATCTCGGTGATAGCCTCGATGTTGGTCGTGTCGGCTACCAGCGCGCTGTGCGCATTCGGCGTGAGACGGCGGACACGCACAAGCCATCCGGTCGTCGCCGGCGGCAGTTCTACGCGCACGCTGCGCTCATAGAGCGACGTCGCCTTGCCGTCAAAAGCGCCGGTCAGAACCTGCGCGTAAGCACCGCCGTCCACCGCGACGTCGATCGCGTACTCGACTCGGTAGCCTGTGATGTCACCCGTCGTCTGGTTCGACTGCTGGAACTGAGGCACCCCAAAGCGGATACGCGCGGCGGTGAGCTGCGTATCCTGGAGTTGATGAACCCATGGGGTGTCGGACGTCAAAGCCGTACCGACCGTAATTTCATTCTCAACGGATGGAAAACCAGACATATATGTCTGGTCCTGCGTTCCCGTCCGAGTATCCAGCGAATAGTTCGTGAAGTTGGTCGAGCCGTCGGCGTTCTGAATCGGTGTGTCGTCCAGATAGACCGACTGCAGTCCGGCCACGAGGCCAAGAATCGGCCCTTCAGAAATGAGGTCCAGCACCTTGGCATAGGCGACCGAACGCAAGCTGTCCGGCGATTCCGTCGGCGTGCTCGACGAGCCGCCGCCCTTGGATCCACGGATGAGCATCAGGCTTGGTCCTCGGAATAGATGCCGGCGCTAATCACCTTCGAACCGACGCGCATCCGGCCGTAGACCAACGGTACGCAGTCGCCCTGCGCGGCGCTGTTCACCGGCCCGTTGAAGTAGTAGGACGTGCCGTTGTCGCCGCTGCTGCTGGCGAGTCCGCTTGTCTGCGGACTTAGCATTTGCACCACGCCGCCGATCGCCATCGAAGCGCCGAGGCCGAGCAGGGTCGAAGAAGCGCCCGCAAAAGTAGCCGCGTTGAGGCCAGGAATGAAGGCTGACGCGATCAAAGCCGCGCCAAGAATGACCTGGAACAGGCCGCCGCTCTTGCTGCCGATGAGAATTGGCGCAATTCGAAGGTCAGAGTCGCCCACGGGATGCGGCAACTCGTCTTCCCCGAGGTTCCGGCGGCCGTTGAAAACTGCGAACGTCAGCCCGCTGTCTTTCGCGCACAGCATGAATTTGCGAAAGCCCGGCAGCAGCACCCCGAGGGCGCGCACTGCCTCGGCTGTCGACGACACCGCGAGCGTATGCACGCGACCGAAGCGTGCACCGAGCACGCCATACAGCCGGATTGTCCGAAGCTTTTCGCTCACGCGACTTCTCCTTTATAGCGAAGCACCGTGCGCAGCGCGTGCGCCCACATGCCGCCCCACACCGTGCGGCCAGACAGACGTCCGTGCATGTGGTGCAGCATCACGCCACTTCCGAGATAGACGCCCGCGTGGTTCGGCACATCGTTCTTGCTGCGGATCTGCATCAGCAACACGTCGCCCGGCTGAAGGTCGGCGTCCTGGCCGACGTCCATGAAGCCCGCCTCGGCGAAGTGATCCATGTAGAGGCTCGACGCGCCGTCTTCCCACCAGTGATCCGAGCGCTCGAAGTCCGGAAGGGCGATGCCACGCTCGAGGTGGTACCAATCGCGCACGATGCTGTAACAATCCAGCGTGCCGTGCGCCCACTCGCGGCCGATGAGCGGCGCGACATAGCCGCTCGGGCCGAACTCGCACCAGTCCTCGACGGCGTTGGTTCCGTCCGGCTGCACGCCCACCGACGCGATCACCCACTTGTCGACGCCGCTCTTTTCGGCCATCGCCTTATCGCCCATACTCGGGCGCGCCGGCGCGCCCGGATGCGAATGCACGACCGCGGCGATCGGCCCCATGTCCTCGGCCAGCGCATAGTCCTCGGGCGACATCACGAAGTGCTCGCCGGGCGCGGCCGACAGGTTGCGGCATGGGACGTAGCGCTCGAGCCCGTCGTGCAACACGACGAGCCCGCACGACTCGCGCGGGTATTCCGCGAGCGCGTGATCCGCGATCGCTTTTTTCGTCTCTTCGTTCATCAGGAAAGGGTGTCGCTGAGGAAGCCGCCGAAACTGAGCGGCTCGTTGACGCCGAAGCGGCATTCGCAGCCGCTGATCCGTTTGCTGCACCGGTCGAGCGCTGAATCGCCCACCGGCTGATCGTTCGCATCGAAGTACGCCGCGCCGGTGTATCCGCAGTTCGCATCGCGATACTGCCACTGGCAGATGGTCACGATCTGGCGCGCCGGAAGCTGCTGGCCGCCGAAGTCGAGCGCGCTGGATAGCGTGAACTCGACCTGCACGTTCGTCTCGCTGCTCTTCTGCTCGATGTACCAGAGTTCTGTGGCCATCTCCTCGGTCGGATCGGCCGTCGGATTGCCGCCCGGAAAATTGACCGCGTCGAGGTACTTGCTCAGCGTGCGCCGGCGCCGAACCTTCGCGCCGACCAGGTCGGCCAGATACACGCACAGAGCCGAGATCGTCCCGTCGACGTTGGCGACGGTCAGCTTCGGCTCGGGCTGCTGCGCGTCAGATGTGTGTTCGAAGCCAGTCGCCTCGATCGGCCACGGCTTGTATTCGTTTCCCTGCCAGAAGATCGACGCGGTCTGCAGATGTCCTTGAAAGCGCAACAGGTCGCCGCCGATCGCCGTGCAGTCGACTTCGAACATCTCGACCAAGCGTCCCGGCTCGAGCTGCTGAATGTCGGCGGAGATGGTCATGACGCGCCGCCCTCAAGCTTGTCGATACGCTTGTTGGCAGCGTCAAGCTTGCTCGACAGTTCCTTGACCGCCTCGATGAGAGGACCAACCAAGTTCCCATACGACACGCCGAGATAGTCATCCTCGCCGCCCATAGCGGAGACAACCTCGGGAAACTGGGCCTGGACTTCCTGCGCGATCACGCCAACCTGCCGTACCCCTGGATTGGACTTGAGCTCGTAGAAGACCCCGCGCAATGCCAAGATGCGATCAAGCGGACTGTCGATCTCGACGATCTCCGACTTAAGCCGCGCGTCCGATCCGTTGATCCACGAGCCATTTACGGCATTGCCGTTTCCGACAGCATCGAAAGTGAAGAATTTCGAAACCCCACCGGTCCGCATGGCGATGCTCCCAGAGCCGCCGTCATACAGATACAGCACGCCGCCCGTGCCAATGAGGAGGCCGCCCGCCGCAGTAGATTGCGGGAACGTCACCGCGCCTGTGAATGTTCCGCCCGTCTTGGGCATGTAGTTAGCTGGCGTCAGGTTTCCGCTATCCCACGCCGTGTTACCAGCGAAGGTGGGCCGTTGCGTGAACGCCCCCACGCCAGTAGCCGCCGCGAAAGACAACGGGTTGTCGAGAAACGCGCCCGTAGCATCGAAGCGCGAAAAGTTGAAATTATTCGCGGTGCTCTTTTGCAAACTCCAACGCGTCGTGCCGTTCGATTGAAACCGCACGTCGGCGAAACCGCTGGCCGACGTGTCGTTCAAATAAACGATAGGGCTGGCATACGCGGAAATTACGACGCCGTTCGCCGTAATCCCGCCGCTTGCGGTAAGAATCCCATTAACCGACTCGTTATCCGAGTTGCTTCGGCCGCGCATAAGCACGGACCACTTTGACGTGCCGTCCGTGTCGAGGAGCGCGGTTTCGCCAGGGTTCAGCTTGCTCAAGCCGATCGTATCTGAGGAGCCTGTCGCTTTCGAGAGCGTCACAGCCGCAGCGCCAGCGTTGCGCAGCAATAGGATCTGGTCGGCGGCGCACGTCGATGCCTGCGGTAAGGGGACGGTCTGCGCTCCGGTGAAGCTGAACGTCACGCGCTGCCCGACATCTGCCGCGGTAAGCGCGCGCACGGCGGTCAACGGCGCGATTGACGTAAGCGTCGCTTGTTTCGCGAGCACATCGACGTTCGCATTGACCTTCGTGTTTGCGACGCGCGAGGTATCGCCGTCAACCGCCGTCGGCGGAGTGCCGAGGTTGACCTTTTGGAGAGTAGCCATCGAGATTTACGGTGCGAAGGTTTGATCGAACGTCGCGGTAATCGTGTAGACGCCGCCGTCACGCGTCGGCTCGCTCCACGATTTACAAACGAAGAGCGCAGGCGCTGCCCACAGCAGCGGAGTGAAGTAGAACGACGTCGCGCCCCCATGCGCGCGCAGGAACGCGAGGATCGCGCTGATCGTCGCCGCGTCGTTCACGAACTGATAGCTGAAGCTGGACGAGACGTTGTTAAGGCCGTCTGCGGCGCGCTGGGTGTACCCATCGCCGAAGGCGGCCTCACGGACTTTCGTTGTCACGTCGCCAGACGAGCCCGCGACGGTCGGCTTCCAGATGAAGGTGTCGGCCATTACGCGATCCCGTTCTGCATCTTCCACAAGGCTCCGCCCTGGCGGCGCTCATTCACGACGACCGCGCGCACTGCGGCGGTGATCTTCTTCTGCAGATCGGCAGCGCCGGACGCGTTGGCGCCGGCGTCAGCGCCGCCCTGCACGGTTACGGGCGCGTCGATGTTGATGTCGCCGGCGCGAGCGCTCGGTGAGACGCCGGACGCGGCGCCGACAAGGCCACCCGAAGCGAAACGCGCGACGCTGTGCACGGCAGCGCCGTTGTTCATGGCGTCAAGATTCGAGGCTCCGATGCGCCGCACAGCCGCAGCCGTCATCACGAATTCGCCGTTGCTGAGACGCGCAGGAATGCTGTCGCTCGTGCCCGTGCCGGGTCCGGCGATGTATCCGCCGGTGGCGTGCCCGTACCCGGAAATGAGATCGTCTGGCGTGCTCGTTGCCGAGGCGCCAACAGCCTCGCTTCCGGCCGCGCCGAAGAAGTTGAATGACGCGAGGATCGCCTTGGCAATGAGCGCTTCGGTTTCGAGCTTGATCAGGCTGCCGATAGCCGCCTTCACGAAGTCGCCCATGTTGAGCTTGCCGGTCGTCGCAAAATCGGCGACCGCATCGCCCAGGCTGGCGATCGAGTTCTGCGCGGTGTTATTCGCGGCCGACGCGAGATCGTTCGTCTTGTCGATGATGTCCTGAAGACCGCCCTTCGCGCCGGCCACCCAGTTTTGGCTGGCCAGATCGCTTCGATCAAAGAAACTTGTGGTTTCGTCGCGGCGGGCGTCGAAGCGGCTGTTGATTGACGCCCGCTCTTCGGTATCCTGCGGCGTACCGTCGAGCCGCGCGTTGATCGCCTTCTTCTGCCAGTCGGCAAGCTCCTTCTGCCGCTCCGTTTCGATGTTCAGCAACTCGATCTGACGCTGCCGTTCTTTCGTGCCGAGCGTCATAGTGTCGAGTTGGATCTTGTGCTGCGCAGACAGCGCGTCGTTCTGGTCCTGGATCTTCGAGTTGGTCTCGTACGCCTCGGTGTTCAGCTTGTCGATGCGCGTTCTCAGGTCGATTTGCTTCTCAAGCGACGCGTTGAGGCTGTACTGAGCCAGAAGCTCGGTCTGATGCGCGACGACACTCTGCTGCGCCTTCGTCAGCGTCCTGCCGGCGAGGCTGTCGATCTCCGCGCGCAACTCGACTTCTTTCGCCGCCCAGCCGGTCAGCTTTTCCTGTCCGCTGAGCGATGCCTCGAGGGTGGCCTGCGCCTGTTTCGCCTGATCCATCAACGAGTCGGCGCGGCTTTCCTGATACGCCTTCGGCGCGTTGTCGCCCTTCGAAAAGTTGATCTGACCGGTGGGCGCCGCGCCGTGAGAATCTCCACCCGGCGTGGTATTCGACCAGAGACGCGACATGAAGTCAGCGTAACCTTGCCCCTGCTTCTTCAGGTTGTCGTAGCCGGCCTGCGCGGACGCCGCGGCCATCTTGAACTGGCCCGTCATCCCGTAGGCGACCACTGTCACCAGCGTGGCGATAACTTCTGATGTTTCCTCGAACGCTGCGACGAGCGTCGCGACCGCGCTCGCCGCTGTCTTCATGATGATCGCGACGCCAGCGTAGAAGTCGTTCAGTAGCGGCTTCATCGCGACGTTGTCGGCAAGGGCGTCCGTCAGATTGATGATCGTCGGCAGCAGCGCGGTCTTCGCCGCGAGAGTCAACGCATCCATCTTCGCGTGCGACAGTTCGAGCTGCTCCTGAAGCGCGGACAGTTGCGCGATCGTCTTCGCAGAGAGCACGGCGCCGACGTCGGTCGCGGTGGCTCCCAGCTGCGCAAGCCGCGCCGACCCTTGGTCGAGCAACGGAATCAGGTTCTTGCCGGCGGTCCCGAACAGCTCGTTGGCGACTGCTGCCTTACTGGCACCGTCCGCACTCTTCGAGAACGCGTCCGCGACGCGCGCGAGCAGATCTTCCGGAGACGCGGACTTCAGCGTCTTCAGCGAGACGCCGACCGCCGCAAACGCGGCCGCCGCGTCCTTGTTGCCGTGCTGCGCTTCATTCTGCGCCTTCGTTAGATCGGCGAGCGCCTCGGCCGCATCCTTCGTCTCGATGCCGACCGTCTTCGCGGCGAACCCGAACTTCTGGACGTCGTCAGTGGACAGGCCCGTCTGCTTCGAGATTTTCTCGACCGTCTCACCGTAAGCCGCCAACTGCTCGCGCGCAGCGAACGTCGAATGGGCAGCGATTGCCAGCACGCCGACGAACGCACCGACGCCGAGCACGACCGGGTTGAGCAGCATGTTGAATGCGCCCGTCGCCTCTGCCATCACCAGCAGGGAGCCGGCGAACTGCTTGTAATTGCCCTGCGACAGTTCGTGCCCGAGCACGAGCAGCTCGCGCTTCGCCGCCGATGACTCCAGGCTGAAACTGTGCGTGTGCTCCGATGCCTTCGCGATCTGGTCGATGTATGGCTTGACCGAGTCGGACAGCCCGAGATTCGCCGCTCGCATTGCGAGGATCTCGGCGCGCGATTTGCCGGCCGTGGAAGCGTTCTTCAGCAGCGCGTCAGTGAAAGCTTTCACCGCGCGCGCGCTGGCATCCGATCCGCTCGCGGTCGCCTCGGCAATGGCGTCCTGCGCAACCGCCGCGCGCTGCGCCATTTCCGACTGCGTGTTCATGAACGCAGTAGCGGATTTGCGGGCCTTGTCGAGTTCGGCGGTATAGCCGGACGAGTCGGCCCCTACCTTAACGACGGTTTCATTCGCCACGCGCGGCCTCCTCAGCCTTTTTCTGAATCACTTCGATGACGGCATCTGCGGCCGCCCGCTTCGTCGCCTCGAATGCCGGACGAAGGAACGGCTTCGCGGCAGAGTGCGACGTGCCGAACTCGACGAATCGCCCGTAGAAGGCATCTTTCGACCAGGTCACCAGATAGATGGCGAGGTGGCCAGCGATCGATTCCTCTTTGTCGTAGGCGATCAGGATCGACCGCTTGAGCGTGCCGGGCACGTGCTGCGATCCCTTTCGCTCATATGGCGTGCCGACCGGCGCGCGCAGACGAACCTCGGAATGGATGACGCGCGCGCCCGCGACCGCGGCCTGCCGCAGCACTTCTTCGCTCGCAACCGTTTCCAGCCGATCGAGATAGTCGGTGAGCGCGGTCGGATTGACGATCTCAATCTTTTTCGCCACCTGATCTCCGTTTGACCTTGAACTTCTTGCCCTTCGCTTGCTTGATGTCGATGCCGAACAGAGCCAGCGCGACGAAACGCGCCTGGTCCTTCGGATCGTCGAACAGGATTTCCTTTTTCGGCTGCCTCACCCAGGGCATGAAATCGGCAGGCTCGAACGCCTTCGTTTTTGGGTCGCGGTGGATGTTTGCTGTCGTCGCCGCCAGCATGCCCATGCGAATGTCCGCAATGCGCTCGCCGAACGGCTCAATGTTGTAGAACGCCATCCAGTCGGCGAACTCAACGCTGTCGATCTCGCGTTGCGCTCGCGCGACTGACATGCCGAGCGCGAGCGCTAGGCGGTGCCAGAAGAGTCGCTCTGGATGGCGTCTTAGTTTTTTTCTGCTTCCTGCGCCTGAGACGTTCCGAGCGCGTTGACCTTCGTGCACGCAAGACCGATTCGACGCACCGTCTCGGCGCTCATGCCGCGCAGCGTGTCGAGGTCGGCTGTGGTGAACATCGGCGCGCCCTTGTCGTCGACGACCGTCGCGACGATGACCGCGGAGAAGTAGACGCTATCGCTCGTGCCCTGTTCTTGCAGCGTCTTCTGCAGTGCGTCGCGGGCGAAACCGTCCATCACCTTGACGCGGATCTCGCCGAGCCCTTCGACGTTGACCGTTTCGACGGTCGGCTGTCCCAGCGACAGGAGTTGCTCTTTCGTCAGCATGCGCGAGCGCTCCTTAGGCTTCCGCCGGCGTGACATCGATGTCGCCGGAGATCTTGATTGCGACCGTGCCCTTCACCACAGCGTCGACGCCGGCGGTGATGGGGAACGACTTCACGTAGCCTTCGAACTCGATGGTCGTGCCATCGCTCAGCATCACCTGATACTGAGCAACCACGCCCGAGCGCTTGTCGGCGAGCAGCGCGGCGTGGCTGGCTTCCTTCATGTTGACGTTGATGTCGAACGACACCGTGTCCCAGTCCTGGAGCCCTTGGCGATACTCCTTCGCGGTGCTGTCGAAGTCGGTCACATCGATGTCGCTCGCCGAGCCGGAAAAGCCGTTCAGGTTCGACACGTTCTTGACCGCGGTCCAGACCGGCGTCTGCGTCGTGCCGGTGTTCTTCGAGATCTTCGTGCCTTGCGACGAAATTGCGGTGCTGGTCATGGGTTCACTCCTGATACCAGATTGAGAAATCCTGCTGACTGCCATAAAGCTTCGTGTCGTCTTCGAAGACGCTCACCGGCGCGCCGATCGGCACGCCGCCAACAGGCTCGGCAGTCAGCGCAGCACGAACCTGTTTATTGATGGTTGCTGCCTCGCCGCGCGTCGTCGACCAAACAACGACCTGCATGCGGCTGTTCTGCAGCGTGTCGGCGCCGTCGAACGTGGTTTCGTCAACGCCGCCGACGCCCTGATAGACGATCCGAGGCAGCGCCGCGCCAGCGGGCGCGACGTCCGGATACACACGGCCGCCGGCAAGCGCCTTGATCGCGCCGAACGTGACGGATTCCGCGCTAGCCATTGTTCGCCCCGGTCGTGCACGGCAGATCGACGTACTCGCGGCCCGCGAGATCCGGCAGCGGCGCGCCGATGTTGAACACGACGCCGTCAACGATGGCGCGCATGCCGTTCGTGATGTCCGTCCGGTACCGAATCCGGATGCTCGCCGACGCGGTGCCGACGTCAGCGTCTGACGTGAGCGTTTCCTTGCCGGTCAGCATGCGGACGTTGCCCCATACCGTCGCGACTTCCGTCCAGCCTTCGATCGGCTGCCCGATGTCGTCGAACCCGCCGCTGTTGCGCTCGATGCGCACGCGCCGATCCAGATCGCCCGCGCGCATCAGACGCCGAGCCCCGCGCGGTACGGAAACAGCAGTTGCCGCGAGCCGATCGGCAGCGGCATGACGCTCGACGACGTGCCGACGACGACGTCCTCGCGATACGCGTACATCTGGCCGAGGATCAGCAGGATCGCGGCGCGCACGGTGTCATTGATCACCATCGGATCGTCGCCAGCAGTGTCATCGAGTACGGCCGCGGCCATGTCCTGCGCGGTGGCGTAGATCTTCCGGTCGAGATAGTCGGATGCCGACTGGACCGCTGCGCTGACGTACAGCGCGATCAAATCATCCTCGACGCCCGCGTCCGCGCGCAGATGCGCTAGCGCTTGCTCGGTCGTGATGATCGGCGTCGGATCGGCCATTTACTTCGCCACCCTTGCCTTGTTTTCCGGCTCGGGAGCCTTCTTGTTGCTCGGCGTCGGCGCCGCCTTGCCTTCCGGCTCCGGCATCGTCGTCACGAGGCCCGCCTTTTCGAGATCAGCGACAACTTCCGGGGTCTCATGCACGGCGTCGCCCTTCCGATAGTTCTTGCCGTGCATGAAGCCGGTTGTCGCTTTCGGAGTCGATTTGCTCATTTCCATCTCCCAAAAGAAAACCGCCTCCGGAGAGGCGGCTTTCAGGTCTCAACGCTTCCTGCCGCTCCGCTTACGACACCAGGCCGAAATCGCCCTTCGTGAACGCTTGCGGGCGGTAAACCGCCAAGCCGAGGCGCTCTTCAGCGCGGATGGTCACCATGTTCTTGGTGAAATTGTCGGCGTCCTCCGTCGACACCATCACGTTGGCGTCTTCGCGATCGAACACCTGTGCGCCGAGCTTGAACGCGCCGACGAGGAACGCGTCGACGTCCATCGCCTGCGTGTTCACGACCGGACGGCCCCAGAGAGTCGGACCGGCGATCGACTGCGGATTGGCGAAGAGATACGCGCCGTCCGTGGTCTTCGTCAGTTCGATTCGGGTCCAGTCGGTCGGATTCAGCACGATGCCCGTGGCCGGCAATTCGGCGAGCTCCGATTGCAGCAGCGCAAGGCGCAGCATATCGATGCTGGTCGCATCGGCGAGCACGAACGGCGCCGCATAGGCCGTGGCTTGCGTGTAGATACCGTTCAGGTTTCCACCGGTGCCCGAACCCTTGAGCAGTTGCAGTTCCTCGACATATGCCAGGCCGTAGCGCAGGCGGCCGTCGATGTACGAAGCGAGCATCGCCGCGTCATCGAGGATCTGCTTCGATGCCTTGACGAAGTGCGCGATCGTTGCGACCGACGTCTGTTGCAGATCGAACTTCATCGTCGACTCTGCCTTGGCAGCGCCTTCCGTCGCCTGAATCGCGGCGTTGTTCGTGAAGCCGGTTTCCCGGATGTACTCGATCGCGTTCGAGGTCGTACGGCCCGGCGTGAGCAGGTCGCGCACAGTCATCCGACGCTCCGGGGGCGCCACGATGCCCTGCACGCGCTGCGTTTCCACCAGCGCGCCGGCCGAACCATCAGCGTTCGTCGTGAGGCTGGTGATGGCCTTGAGAGCGATACGGGCCTTGCCCTCCCGAGCCGTCATGACCGCCTTGATGGCATCGTTTTCGACGACCATCTGACCGAGCGACTTCACCTGCTCGCTGCCTTCGCTGCCGCGGCGCGCGAGCTTCTGCTCAGCTTCGGTCAGACGCGCTTGCAGTTCACCCTGCTTCAGGAGCAACTCGTCGACCTTGGCCTTCGTCTCGACACTGACATCGCCAGCCGACTTTGCCTGCTTCAGCGCTTCTTCGCCCGACTTCTTCACCTCGTCACCGATCCGCTTGAGCTCGGCCGTCACCTTTTCCATGACTTGCTCTGGATTGTCGCCGCCCGTGCCGCCGTTCTTGCGGCGGAAGCCTTCGGCAGCAGCGATCGAGCCGATGCCGGCGAGCGTCCACGCGTGATCGCCGATCGCGCCCAGCATGTCGCCATGCTGCAGAGCGTGTTGCACGACGATCGATGCGGCATGCGCGTCGACCGCGAAGACCATGGCCAGCAGAACGCTCGCGCCCATGAAAACCTTGCCCAGAATGTTGCGTTGCATGTTGAGTTTCCTCAGAAAGAAATGGATTTGAGGCTGTCCAGCAGCCGATTGCCTACATCGTTCGCCTCGCTGCCAGACTCACTCTGGAGCAGGTGCTTCAGCCCGCGGTTGGCGATTACCGCAGACTGCGATTTCGAGAAGCCTGCCTCGCGCAGGAACCGCTCGAACTCAGAAAGGGATGGCATGCCGCCGTGCGCGATGACCGATTTGACGGCCTCGATGCGCGCGTCGGGGTTCGCCGGATTCGTCACGATGCTGATCTCGACGAGATCCAGCTCGTTCAGCGTGCGCACGCCGGTTTTTTCGTTGTAGCTGGAGTCGAGCACGTAGTAGCCGATCGACAGCCCCGTGATCGCCTTCGACTTCATGCCGCGGTACGCGATCTTCGCGTTCGGGGCATCGTCGACCCACAACTCGCCATCGCCAAAGAGGCCGTGATCGTCCTCTTTCAGGCCCGACCACGACCCGATTGGGGTATAGCTGTCGTGTTGCCAGAGAATGGGCAGCGCGCGCCCGCTCGCCTTGAGTTCCGTGAGGCTCTTCCCGAACGCGCCAGGCGCGACGATCTCGCCGTAGCTGTCGACATTGCCAAAGACCGAGCCGTAACCGGAGAAGTGGCCCGCGTCATCAACCGATTTCACATCGAGATCGAACGCGCGGACCTTGTAGCCGCCTTTTCCGCTCTTGCGATTCATTTTTGCTCCTGGCTGAGCCAATTCTTGAGGGCGTCTTGCGCCGCCGTCGCGTCGGACTGTTCGCCGAGCTTGTCGATCGGCAGAAGCGCCGATTGGACCGTCAGAACGGCGGCATTCCCGCCCATCGGCGGCAGGTTCTCTTTCACGCGGCACTCGTCGCGCGACATGAGCCCGTTCTGCGTCATCTGCGAATAAAAAGCCGCGCGCCCGGCGCTGTCAGCGCGCAAAAGACCCTCGACTGAAAACTCGGCGTAGTACTTATCGCGCTCCGCGAGCGTGAGGCAGCCCTTGCGCACCGTCTGTTCGATGCGCGTGAGCCACGGACGCAGCGAGAACGTCAGGAAACCGATCATCTGCTGCTCGATTCCGGTCCCCCAGCTCGTCGATTTTTCGCTGTGACCGACCATAAACGGCGGCACGCGGAACCAGCGGCAGATTTCCTCGACGTTGAAGGCCTTCGTTTCGAGCAGTTGGACGTCACCCGGATTCATGGTGATCGCCTGATACTTCATGCCGGCTTCGAGCACCATCGTCTTGCCGGACTGCATGGCGCCGCCAAACTGCGTCGTCAAGCTCGTGCGGATCTCTTCGCGCTTGTCCTTCGCCAAGACTTGGTCTGTCGACAACACGCCGGACGGGCGCAGCCCGTTCCGGAACACGCTGCTGCTCGTCTTATTCGCGGCCGTGGCGTTGCCGAGCACCTCGCATGCGTACGCGATCGCCGAGAGCCCCAGCATCCCGTCCAGACTGAAGCCTCGGAAGTGCAGCACGTCGTCTTCGGAGAGCGTCGACGTCGTGCCGTCGATGTCCTGATACGTGTATTGCAGCGACCCGTCTTTGAGGCGCTTCACCTGCGTGCGCTGCGGAAGCATCAATTCGAGGCCGATCAGCACGCTCGCAGAGCGAAGCTTTCGCGCGTAGCCATTGCCCCATAGCAACATGCTCGCGACGATGACTTCCCAGAACTCCGTTGCCGTGTTCTCGGCGTTCGGCTGGCTGTGCAGGATCGAATACAGCTGATGCGATGACGCGATCGAGCGCGTTCCGTCCGCTGCTTTCAGGTAGAGGTTCAGCGGCAACGTCGCGATCGTTTCGGCGATCAGCCGCACGCACGCCCACGCCGCGGAAAGTTGCAGTGCCGAATCGACGGTCACGGACTCGCCGCTCGACGAGCTCATCCCGCCCCAAGCCGCCCAGAACGAACCGTCCGTCAATGAAATAGGCACGCCAAGCCACTTCAGAACGCTCGCCTTAAAGCGCCCCGGCGACTTTTGCTTGCTCTGCTTCATACGATAATCGGGCTCGAAAGAAAATCTCCGATGGAGCCGGTTTGCCCGTCGAGCATGGCCCGGCCAATCGCCATAATCAGCGCCACGGCGCCGTCAATCTTGTTGTCGCTGCCCTGCTTGATCGGCCGCACGACATCGTCGTTACCTGGCAGGTTCTTCCCGACCACGTTGCTCACGCACCAGGTCATGATCGGATTTCCGTCGTGATGGAACCGGCCCGAGGTGATCGCGGCCTCCAGTTCCTTCATCGGATCGGACATGTTCGTGTAGTTCTGGATGATGGTGACCGGCGTCAGCCCTTCATCCTCGAGTTGGTGCGCGAGATTCGTCGCACCGTGTGGGTCCATCGGAACGCACTGCACCGGACAACTGTGATTCGACAACACCGCTTCGTGCTGGATGTCGCGATAGTCGATTTCCGCGCCGGCAGTTTCAAATAGATGGCCGGTATTTACCCACTTTTGATAGCGCTCTGCCATGCGCCGGTTCTCGGTGTTTTTCACCGTGTCTTCCGGCACCCAGAAGCGCGGCGCGACGCTGTAGTAATGCCGTCGGCCGTCAATGTCGCGCCAGAAGAGCCGCGCCATGTTGTTCAAGTCGAGCTTTCGCGCTAAATCGAGCGCCAGAATGCATTCCTGCCCTTCGAAGCGCTCAAGCGTGAGCGTCGTGTCTTCGCAAGCCTTCCAGTCTTCGAGGTTGAAGAAGCCCGCTTTCGCCGACGTCCACACGTTCAAGTGCTTTGTCTTGAACGTGTTCGTGAAGCGCGCGGACTTGATCGCGCGCTGCTGCTGGCTCTCCAGATACTCCTGGTAGACCGATATGCCTATGTTCGGGTTGGCCTTCGCCAACACGCGCGGGTCGGTCCAGTCGTCGCCCTCGTCGATCGTCCAGATCCACCCGAAAAGCTCGTCGTCGGGCACGGTGCCCTCGAGCATTTCGATCGTCTGGCGCCGCTTGTCGTAGCACGGCCCCTCGATGTTCGCGCCGGCCGTCGTGATGACGAACATCAGCGGCTGGCGCCGCGCGCCCATGCCCGTCAGCATCGTTTCGTACAGCGCCGAGCTGTCGTGCTCGTGGTACTCGTCAACGATCGCGCACGAAGGCGACGCGCCGTCGCCCGGATTGCCGATCAGCGGCTCGAAGCGGCTGCCGTCCTCCGGCTTATTCATGTTCGAGGCGTTCACCTCGATGCCCGCAGCCTCGATGAGCAGCGGCGAGCGCTTCACCATCAGCCGAGCGGGCCGAAACACCTCCCAAGCCTGCTTCTCGGTCGTCGCGCCGGCATACACCTCGGCGCCGAACTCATCGTCGAGCACGAACATGCCGATGCCAACGCCCGCCGCGATCACGGATTTCCCATTCTTCCGCGGCACTTCCCAGTAGCTTTCGCGGAACCGCCTCTTGCCCGTGCGCTTGTTCAGCCACCCGAAGGTGCACATCAGACCGAATTTCTGCCATGGCTCGAGCGTCACGAGCTGGCGCTTGAATGCCCACTCACCCTTTGTGTGCGGCATCAGCTCGATCAGCGCGAGCTTCTTCTCAGCCGTCGCCGCGTCGAACTTCCACTTGAACTCTTTCTTCCTGCTCGCCGCTAGCTCGTCGAGATGCCGCTGACACGCGAGCACGACAAATCGCCCCGCCGGGCGCTTGCCGCGCACGACGTCGCGCGCGAACTGGAGACCTTGCTCCACGCGCGGATACGTTGTTGCCATCGATGATTAGCTGCCGAGCAGCGCGCCGAAAGGGTTGTCGGGCCGTTTGTTGCCGCCGCCCACCATGTTCTGGCGGCTCGACGGGTCCAGCCCGAGCAGCGCGCCGAATGTCGCCATCTGCCGCGCCGCTTCGTTCTGGATCGTCGCGGCCGGATTTTTCATCGGCGCGCCCTGTGCGCTCATCACGACCAGGCCGTTTCTGCGCAGATCCTCGCTCGCGAGGCGGTGCCGGCCGTACGCTTCGCAGAACAGCTCGAGGTTGTGCAGATCCGTGACCTGCACGATCTTGTGCTTGCAGAGCGACGGCGCGACGCGCGCCCACATCTCGGCGGCATAGCCCTCGATCCACGCGGGGCAATCAATGTTGGTGACCTGACCGTAGTCAGGCTCGTCCTTATTTAACGCCCGCTTGCCCGGATTGCCGGCCAGTTCCTTTTTGGCCGTGGGCTTGGCGCGGCGCCCGGAGCGGCCTTTGACGCCGGCCATTTTCTCTCCGTTTTTGCAACCATTTTCCGGCGAATGCCGTTGTAACTTTTACCCGAGATCTCGCCGCGCGCCGCCAAAACCGATTTTCATTTTTCGCGGTCGTGAAAATCTGATGGAGCGGTCGGTCCCAAGCGCGTTAGGCCTGGACTTTTGCACCACCACCCCCATAGGGAACTTCTATTGCATTTTCTACCTGCCTATTTTTTGGGCATCGGTACTCTTTACGCACCATCGCGGTGCGTCCCCGTGATTGCGTTGTCTTCACGCAGCAGTTTCACGACCGAGGCCCAGCGGCTCAACGTTCCAAGGCTGATTCGCTGCGCGCCACGCTCGCGCCGCTTCTGCGGCTTCGTGTGCCGTGTCGAAAAGGCCGAGCCGCGCAACGCGCCCATTGACCGCCGCCGTCGCGCGGTACCGTCCGCTGGCCACTTGCATAACCCCGCGATAACCAGTGGTGTTGCGCTTCGCTGCGCCGCGATTCTGCGTGTTGGCTGCGATGGTGACTGCACAAAGATTGCATCGCCGATTGTCCAGCTTGTCTCGGTTGATGTGATCCGCGACCAGCTTGCAACCCTTCTCCAATCCAAGCACGACCCGATGCATATAGATGTAGCGACCACCCGCGCGCCGGATCGCATACCCATCCTTGCATACAGTCCATCGATACCCGCTGACCAATGAAAGGTCTGCGTCATCAACAACGGCATGCGCAACGACCAGACGTGCTTGGTCGCCGCGACCGAATAGTTCGATCGTGGTCGTCATCTTGTGTCCCGAGGTAGGCTCTATTGAGCGGAACGAATGAGCGCGCTAGCGGCGCTCGCTGCCTGTCTTCGTCGCATGACAGGGCTTGCAGATCGACTGGAGGTTCTCGTCGTCATCGGTGCCGCCCTGCGCTTTGGGCAGGATGTGATCGACCTCAGTCGCCACCGTGACGCGCCCAGCACGACGGCAGACCTGACACAGTCCGCAGTCGCGCAACAGGATGCGATCACGACGCCTGACCCATGCGTTGCCGTAGCCGCGCGCGTGGCGATTGCCGCGCACCGCATCAGGCTTCCACTTCACTTCTTCGCTTGCGTGCTGCTCGCAGTACGTCTTGCCACCAGGCACGAGAGCGCTGCACCCGCGATGCTTGCAAGGGCGCATTGGTCTGGTCGGCATTAGCAGGTTGCAACAGTGAGGTTCGTGAACTAGCCTCGAACGAGGCTATCGCGCACACGCCGCACCAATGAAAAAGCCCGAGCGGCGAACCGTCCGGGCTTTAGAGGCAGTGATGCAGCCTATCTATTAGGGCGTGATTTTAGCTCAAAGTGTTCAATCGGTAGTACAACTATTTTGTTCAATGATTTTTGAACACTTCTCCCCCATGTGCTGCTCGTGCACGCGCCGGATCGATCGGCTCAGGGACTGCGCCCGGATCGCAAAGCGGCGCGCGCGATTGTAGATGGTCCCGCGGGCGCACTGCCGCTCGGCCGCAAGCGCCTTGATATTCGTGCGAAACCAGTAGATCCCGAGAAAGCACTCAGCCTCATCATCATGGCCGCCCTGCTCGCATAGCGCATGGATTGCCATGTTGAGGTATGGCATGTCCGCTTCGAGGAACGAGTCCGGTTCGCCAGTGCTCAGCGCGCGCGGCGGTTGCAGACGGGCCAAAACGTTCTGCTTCACCTGCGGCGCGAAGAAACGGCGCGTGCGGCACCAGTCGACCCACCGATTCATGTTGTCGTCGGCGGCATTGCTTTGGCGGGTTGTGAGTTCTTGCTCCGTCATACATCCTCCGATTTGTATTTCTTGCATCGACGCATCGCGGTCCATTCCGTCGACGCCTTTTGATTCCCTTGGCTGCACACGTATTTGCGCGTGCCGCCCCAGCGAGATAGTTCCAGCGCCGCGCATCCGAGGCATGTGCCGTCCTGCTTACGCTCAAGGACGACTGCCGGATCCATAAACTCGAAGCGCCTCATCGATCGACCCTATACGGGATGGACCAGTAGTCGAGCCACTTCTCCAGTTCCTCGCGCAGCTCGCCGGGGCTCGGCCAAGGAAACTGCACCTCGCCGCTGTCCTGCTCAATGCCGACGATGGCGCAGCCGATGAATGCGATGTGCTTCTGCTCGCCGTCATCGCGGCAGGCGGCGGTGTCTACCAGCGGGCGCGGGATGCGGGATATGTCGATGTAGACGTATTCGGTCATTGCTTCGGCGGTGTCGGTCGGGTCCAGTCACGGCGCTTGATGCCCAGCGCCACCCACAGCGGATCGAAGTTGTCAGGGATCACTTCGCGCCTCCTTTCATGCCGGCCTCGAAGCCGATTGCGATCAGTTCGGCGATTGCATCCGGAAGCTTCACCGGCGATCCCGCGAGATCGCGCGCGCGTTCGGCCACGGCCTTGCGGCACGCCTCCTGATCGAAGAGCGGTTCGAGTTTCGATGAGTCGATCATGCTGCGTCTCCTTGCTTTGCCGGCACCGGCGCATCTGCGGCGAGCCATTCCTGATCACCGCTTTCCAAGAACGCGGCGAGCGTCTTTTTGTTGTCTTGGATGAGGCAGCCGATCCACGCATGATCCTCGTCCACCCATGCCGTGCTTTTCTCGCCGACCCACGTCCGCGCGTTCGGCGGAATGAATGCCAGCACCTCGACGGCGACGTCGGCGCCGTAGCGATTCGGCTTGCGGCGCAGGCCATAGGCGGTCGTGTGTACCGGGCTCGGCTCGTTCGTCACGACCTGACGTCCTCTCCCACGGCCAGTTCGGAGCACGGTCACACGCGGGGCCATCACATACGCCTGTACCTGCATCGGTTCCATCGTTCTCACGCTGCTTCCTCCGTCAAACCCATCTTCGCGGCGCGCACCGGCTCCCAGCGCGCGTATCCCACATCCCACTGCCGAAACTTCGCTTCGCGCGGCGCCGGGCCCTGATCTATCCACGCATGGCACGCCTGGCAGCCGGGCACCGTGAATTCGTGCTTCGCCTTGATGCCCATTCCTTTGCCATGGCGCGCCTGGTTCGAATGGCACGGCACGACGGTATTGCGACCGATGCACACGCCGAGCACGCGCAGGTAGCAGGACTCGCCGCGGCACGCCGCCAGATACTTCGAGCCCTGCTCGACGGTCGGCTTCTTCACGCGAGCTTTCAGAGTCGAACGGCGCTGCGCAGTCGAGCGGTCCGCCAGCGGCCACGCTGAGCGCGCCAGCGGCGTCTTGCGTTGGATGGATGAGCGCTTCACAGTTGCACCACAGCAGGCGCGCCTATGACACCGAGCACCGTCACATCGAGGACAGGCATGTCACCGCACAGCCCCACAAGGTGCGAAGCGACAAAGACTCGAAGGCCCAGTCCGCGCGCGAGGCTGTGTTCGACGTTCGCACCGGCCGACGCCTGCCAGCCCGGCAGAAGCGCGATGCCGTCGCACTCGACGAGCTCCTTAATGTCGGCGCGCATGCACGCAAGCCAGCCTGCGCTGGGATCGACGTTGATCTCTGCCGGACTCACGATCTCGAAGCCAAAGCCACGCAGCCGTGCGGCCTCCGCGTGGAACGCCGGAAAGTTGAGTTCGGGATACCCGGACATCGGACCCGCGATATATAGCTTCATGCGGCCACCTGCTGCGCGATTGTTGAGAAAGGATTGATGGCGCCGCTCTTGACGCGCCGCGCCGCGCGCCAGTCGCGCATGTATTGATTGCGGCTTCGAGCAGGCGGCCGGGGAACGTCCGGCTCGCTGCCGATCGCCCAGACCGGCCACAACGCGCCCGCGGTGCCGTGGTCCGTGCGCCCCCAGCCAGCGATGCGGTACGCCGTTCCGTGACTGCGCTCGAGAACTTCCGCGACGGTGCCGCGCGCAGCCTTCACGCGCCGATAGATCTGCGTCACGGTCATCTGCCGGCCGTCCGCCAGCGCCTTGCGAACTTCCACATCCACCCACGAGAACGACACGTTCTTCAGATTTCCACCGCGCGCGGTGAGGCCGAGTCGTTTCGCACGCTCAAGCGCGGCGCGCCACGATCGGCCGGGCAATCGGTGAAGGTGGCTTTTCAGGGATCCCTTCTCCGCCCAGAGCCGTCGCAGCTCTGCGTCGTCTGCTTCCGTCCAAGGCCTGTTCGCGTCAGGGCGAAGGCCGAGCTGCAATTCCCGCGCTTTGCTGCGCACGGCTTCATTTGAGCGGCCGAATCTCGCAGCCATCGATTCCATCGGGGCATCCGTCGGCCATGCTTCACGAAGAGCAGCAACCTCAACCGTCGTCCAGAGCTTCGTGACCATTACGCTGCCTCCAGTTCGAAGCGCTTCGTCAGCGCGCCACGCTTCACGCGAACGACTTGGCGCGACTCGACGCGCCGCAGCGATTCGCCGTTTGCACGCGTGTATTGCAGCTTCGAGACCGTCTCAAGCAACTGCTCGAACAGTTCGATACCAGCATTCACAGCGGGTAAGCCACCAGTACCGAACACAAGGCGCGCGCGAGTGTGGTAGTTCTCGGCGCATTCGATCATGGCGTTCTGGGCGGCGAAGATGATGTTGATGCCGATCTCGCGGTTCCCGGCGTCCTCACACAAGATCTGCGCGATGTTGAGGGCGTTCGTCACCGTATGCCAGGCGTCTTTTTCGTTCGTGCCGCGCGACAGCGAGAACGCCGCAGCGTGCACGGCAGTCAAGATCGACGTGCGCGTGCCTAGGTCGAGCGGCTCCGAGCCATTCGATATGAACGAAATGATGTCCTTGCGCTTTGATTTCGGGACGTACTGCTTGCGCGGTTTCTTGGTCGTGCCCATCAGATTTCCTTGATCGTGATGTTGTGCACCGCCAGCATTTGCTTACGCTTTTGGATGTAGGTGCGGTTCTTCCGCGTCGCGACTGACTTCACGTCCTCGACGACCTCCTTGCCCGCGTCGACGTCGAAGTAGACGAAGTCCGCGACGTATTTCGATGCGCGCTCCCACGTGCCGTTATCGCGCTGCTTGCGTGCGGTGAGGACGTACGGGACCTGCAGGCGCAAATCACGGATGCGGCCCGCCGCCTTCAACTGGATCAGGTGGAACCAGCGCGAGCGCTCCTTCTCGCTGTCGAACTTGATGCCGTCGTGCTCGCACTTCGAGTTGCGGTACTTCGGCGGCTTCTTCGGCGCGCGGGTGAGCGACGGATCGAACGGGTCGGTGACATCGATGTCGTCCAGCGCGGAGTTCTGCGGCGGGTTGCCCGTCCGCTTGTAGATCTCGCGCTGCGCGGCCGTCATGGCCGGAAGGACGCCGGCGTCGCGCACACGCGCGGTGCCGACCTTCTTCGTGCCCTCAGGGACGTACATCGGCCAGGGTGCGGAGCGCTTCGTCATGCAGCCTCCGAATTGCCGTTCTTGTCGCGCGGGATGTCGTTGAAGTACGCGTAGAGCTGCTCGTACCGCTCTTCGCTCTCGCGGCCGACCGTGCGCAGCATGTCTTCCATCCATTCGCCCGGGCCCGCCGCCTTAAACACGCGGACCTTGAAGTGCATGAACGTCTCGCCTTCCTTCTGCTTCAGGTTGAGCTGCGCGGCGCGAGACTCGATGCCGCTCGACGTTTTCCACCAATCCGGACTCATGGCGTAAGACATCGCACCGGTCTGGCCTGCGCCGCCGGGATCGCTCTTGACCGGGAACAGTCCGGTCCAGCCGCGCAGCACGGCTTCCTCGATCGTCACTTCCGGCGACTGCCCGGCGGCAGCCAGCTTCACGAGGCGCTTGATCGACACCGTTGCGGCGCCGCGCGTCCAGGGCGCGTCCTTGGCCTTCGCCTCGCGGTGCTCGCACCACATCGCCCAGACATCCGGCGTGATGCCTTCAGGAAGTTCGATCAGGCGAAGCTCGTCATGCAACGCAACTCGCGGCGCACGCCGCGCGCCTTGACGGTTCAATGACGGTTCTTCTGATGGTTCTTTACGGTTAGACGGCACCTGGTGCGGGGGTGGGACGCATCTGGTGCGGGGGTCCCCCGCATCTGCTGCGGGGGTGGGTGCATCTGCTGCACCGGTGCACGCCGTGCGGGGGTGCATTTCCTGCGGGGGTGCATATGCTGCGGGGGTGATGGTGTAACTCGTGTGCCGGCCGTTGTTCCGATTGGCCAGCACGATGCCCGCCGACTCCAGCCACTTGATGGCGTTCTGCACCGCGCGCTCCGATGCGCAGATCCGCTTGGCGATGGTCGCGATGGACGGCCAGCACACGCCCTGGTCGTTGGCGTTGTCCGCGAGCGAGATCAGCACGGCCTTCTGCGCAAGCGACATCCCTTGGAGTGGCCAGCAGGCCGACATGATCATGGTGCTCACGCGGTCACCTCTGTGCCGTACTTACGCTGCAAGAACACCTGACCGCGGCCTGTGACGACGGTCTTGAACGTCGGATGCGGCTCTTTTGCGTCATCGATCCAGACGCTCTCGATCACGCGGAACAGGCCGCGATCCTTGTAGATCTGGTACGGCAGGTTGTCCGCCATCAGGATGTGATCGGCGCGCAGGCGGGAGAAAAAGCGATTCCGGCCGATGCCGAGCACCGAAGCCATCTGGCTCATCGTGATCGAGTCGTTTGTGTTGCGCACAGCCTTTGCGAACTCGACGGCCGGCGCCTGCTCGGCCACGGTCGCCTCGAGCCGCATCACGCGTTCGGTGTATTCGAGCAGCGCGCCGCGCAGAAAGGCGGGATCGTTGAGGCTGATCGCCGGGCGGGCGCGGCTCTCTTCCAGCTCCTGCCACCGATCGATGATCCGAGCACGCATGGCGATGCTGTAACCGGAGACGAGAATCAGCGTCTCTCGCTTCGGCAACAGGAAGATCGGATAGCGCTGGCCGTTCTGCTCGTTCAGGGCGGTATCCTCAAAACTGAGGACACCCCCTACCCCGTGCAGATCGAGCAACATCAGGCGCGCGTCGCGCATTACGTTGTCGTGTCGCTTGCCGGTGAGGTCGGCGATCTCGCGACTCGACATCGTCAGATTGCTCGACAGTGCGATTTCGTTCATGGATGACCTCACAGGTCGTGATCGTGGCCGCACGGCAGCGTGCCGTCGGGTGCCTGCTTCGCGCCGCATGCGATGCAGATCTTGCGAGCAACGCGCTCTCGGTCTGCGTCTGTCGCCTGCGGGCCGTCGTAGAAGCAGCCCGTGAGCCATTCGGGATACGGCATAGGGATGAAGTCCGGATTGGCGCTCATCACGAAGCCTTGCGATCGCCAATGCTGGGAACCGAAGGCTTGGTGGGCTCCGGCGAGCTGTAGATCATGTAGGTCAGCGCGAGCATTTCCTGGACGCTGCGGTGGATCTCGTGCGCGATACCGTCGAGTTCGGCGCGTTCGTTCTTGTCGACGTTGTTGTCTTCCGTCGCCTTGCGATGGCAAGCCGCCAGTTCACCAACGCGCTCAACGATGCGCAGAAACTTGTTCTGGATCTGTTCGTTGTCGAGATCGTCGCCCGCCTGAGGCAATGCGATGAACGTGCCGCCGGACTGACGCGCGACCTCCTCCGCGAAAAGCGTCGTGCCGCTGATCGCCTGCATCTGCATTGCCATGTCAGGGTGAACTCGCTGAGGCGGCGTGCCTTTCTCGTGAACTCGGTTATCAAGCGCTGACGTCGTCATCGCGAGTTCCCGCGCCATGGTGTCCCGGCCGCCGGCCGCTTCGATCATCTGTACGTACGCTTGGCGAAATCCCACGATTCCTACCCTCAGTTAGTGGTGTCCCCGGATTGCTCGTTGCTAGATACTTCGATCAACAACAAAAACAACACGATTGACGGGGTAAAACAAAAATGACAACAAGCGCGAGAGACCATTGCGCCGTTAGTACTGCGAATCTCGGACCGGTGGGCCATCCATCCAAACCGGCCGCAGACGCGGCGCCGCTTACTTCGTTTTTTTGGCTGGTCCTGCTGAATCCTCTCCGCGAGCACTCAGCAGGACCGCCCTCTTCTGGTGGGATCTCCAGCCTCTGGCAGAATCAAGGCCCCACACCACGAAGCACCCGAAACGGAGATCCCATGAACGAACAACAATTTTTCAAAATCCTCGACGCTATCGACGGCATGCAGCAAATACAGGCGGCGATCCTCGCTGATACTCACGCCATGTTTGCCATTGTCCGAGCCCTTGCAGATGCCAACGCAGAAAACCCGGTCTTTGTAGCCAGCCTGAAGCACCAAGTCGAACATCGATTAACTCGCCGACTTAATGCAGCGGAGATCAACGACAAACAGATCGAAGATTTCCGAGAATCGCTCAAGTACCTTTTGCCTCAAAGCTTGCGCGACATCTGATCTGCTCGTTGACGGGCTTCTCGCTCCCAAGCAACTAAGCCCATCAGAGAGTTCGTATTGACCTCTAGATTCGAGATCCTCACGCTCAACTCCTCGGACGATCGGTGGGCTTCGAGGCCCGAACGAATCAGCCACAAAACAACCCGTGCATACAAACGCTCGATACCCATTACGCAGCCTCGGCTTCTTCGACGAGTTCAGGCCAGATCAAATGCCAGTCATTGCGGTGGAAGGTCTTTCGCGAAACGGCGCCATGGGTAGCGCGTTCTAACCCGACGCAGTTCTCCGGGCTCGGGATGCGATCGGCATAACCGTGTCGCCACTGCCGGATCTGAGCGTCACTCTTCACGCGGTATCCAAGTGCACTCATACGGCGCCGCAATTCGGCAATCGTTGGAGCGCCAGGCTGAGAGAGGAATTGATCGAGGTCCATGAAGGCCATTCTAGTAGCATTTGCTACGTTTAGCAAGGAGCAAATGCTATGTGTAGCATGCGCTACTATCCGGGAATGAATGAACTTGAATTGAACAATCTCCGTGTATCCCTGTTGCGGGCGGCCATCGATCGTGTGTCCAACGGCAACATCAGCGAGTTTGGCCGGAGACTTGGATATAAGGACGGGGCGTTCATTCGTCAGATGCTCAATAGCAATCGGGCTGTCAGCGAGAAGACCATTCGGTCCGTTGAGGCTATTCCCGGGCTGCGGGGTTGGTTCAGTTCGACAGCAGGATCAATCACTATTCCGAGTGCTACAACGTCAGCTGACGCACAGTCCAAACTGCACGTCAATCCTCCGAACAAAGAACTAAACAGCCCCTTAATCGGACAGAAATCGTCTCAGACCGACGGTACGCTTCACGACCTAAACATCGAGCTTGGCCCCGAAATCAGAGGGAAGCTTCCTCTCATCACATGGGTACAGGCCGGAGCCTGGGAGTCGGTCGTGAACACATTTGCAATACGAGACGCGGAAGAGTGGCTTCTGTCACCCATTCCGACATCGAAGAGCGCCTACTACCTTCGCGTGCGCGGACTCAGCATGTACAACCCGTCCGGCGAGCCGTCGTTCAACGAGAATGACCTGATCCTTGTTGAGCCTCAGAGCGACGCTGAGAGCGGGAATCTCGTAGTCGTCTTGCTTGACGACAGCGCGGAGGCGACGTTCAAGCAACTCATCGTCGAAGACGGGAAAAAGTACCTGCGGGCGCTGAATCCAGATTGGCCAAATCGGATCATCGAAGTCAACGGCAACGCGACAATCTGCGGCGTCGTGAAAACAAAAGTCGTGCGTTACTAAGGAAACGACATGAGAGAAGCAAGAGAGCCGACGCTCGCGCCTGCGAGTGCGCCAAGCAATCGGCCAAGCAGCAACGAGGAGATTTTTTACGACGACGGAGCGGTCCGAGTCACCAACGCACGATTTATCGTGCCAGGCCAGACGTTCGCTATGAGCGGGATCACGTCAGTCCAGCATTGGCGGACGCCGCGGAAATGGCTGTTTGGGGTCTTGTTGATTGCGCTCGCCGTTCCGATGTTTCTTTCCGGCCTGGTGCTGATCTCCAATGGCGAGTCAGTCGGCCCGCTCGGTCTCGGTGGCATCATCGCCGCGCTCGGCGCATATCTATTGTGGCGCGGCCGTCCGCAGTCACAGGTGCGTCTCAGATCATCGTCGGGCGAGACAAAAGCCTTTGTCACTTACGATGACGCGCAAGTCGCCCGAATCGTTCTCGCGCTCAACGATGCGATCGTCGCGCGCGGATGATGACCACATTTCCGAATCGTCGGACAATGAACCGAATCGTTCTGCTCGCGCTCATCGCAACCTTGGGAGCCTGTGAATCTTCGGCCGATCTGCGCGGTAGACAAGCCGTCTTCTCTGGCACGACCAGCCGGCCGGCACCCGAGTATGCGGGCTGCGTACAACGCGGATGGCAGGACAAAGGGACCAATACCGTCGAGTACTCCCCGACGAAGGACGGCGTCACGCTGACCGTGCGAGGCATGTCCGGGCACGAAGTGGTGCTCGATGTCGTATCCGGCAGGGTCACGATGTTCAGCAGGGTTGCGTTCGGCGAGCATGAGCTAGTCGACGTGGCGCGGCGCTGTCTGTGATTTGCATAACCATCAAGGGTTAACCATGATGAACGACGAACCTCGCTGGACCAAAACGCAGATGTTCGAGGCGCTCCGCACCTATCAAGCCGGCTTCGGCGAAATCCAGGGGCACATCGACGAAATCTCCGCAAAGCTCAACAGATCAGGACTGACGCCAGAGCTACGGACGTTCCTCGACCAAATCCTTGGGACGATCGTGGCTACCACCGTAGACGTCGCTTCTTTGCTGGATGAGTGAGCGGTGCTGTCTGTGATGGTTGACGTTCATACTAGCGACGCGGCCGCGAAGCCAAGGATGCCTTAGCTAACGTAGTGGGGATCGATCCCGCTTCGGCGGGTTTTTTGTTACAGGCGCAGCCTTGCCTTCCGCGCGGCGTTTTCTATACTGAACCCCGATACCCAACTTTCTACCCTTCACGGGTAGCCACGTCCCGCCAACAGGCCCTCCTGGCGGGATTTTTTTCGTCCGCGTTGCTTGTCCGCAGGGTTATCGGCGATTTTATGCAAGTATTTAGTCCGCACGTTTCCCGATTTGCGTCCACACGCTCCGAGCGTAAATTGGGTTTGCCTCCGAGGGCGTTCGACCGGCAACAAGCCGGCACCCACATAAAATCATCTGAGAACACCTGCGTCTTCGCAGGTTGAGCCCGCCGCGCGCGGGCTTTTTGTTGCCTGGACAGTTCGTTCCGCCTTCCTGTCCCTGTCTGTTACAAAATTCCCGCGAATCTAGTAGCGTTTGCTACTTGCCCTTTCTAGTAGCGATTGCTACTATTCACTTCACGCACTTACCGATGCACTGGAGGGGGAGATGGCAGATCAAATGAACGTCGTGGCAGTTGCCGTGACGATCGCCATCCTCGTGACGGCGGGTGGCATCTGGCTGATGTCGATCTGACGAAGCCGCGCACCGCCTGGGCGGAATGCGATCGTTCTTTAAGAGTGCCAGCGCGCGGAGACCCGCAAGGGAGGAATCCGCCGGCCACCGGCCCCGAGAGTGCCGGATGTCTCACCAGTGCGCCACGCGATGACGCAGCGGTAAGACAAGGAGATCGACATGAATCGTGTTTTGAACGAAAACGCCCTGCTCCGCGACGTCGAGCGATTGCAGGACGCGAATACTCTGATCAAGGCGGTCGGAGTTGGCAGCCTCTACGCAATCGGCATCGCTTGCGTGTGGTTCCTGTGTGTCGCAGTTCCCGCTGGAGCGCTCTGGAAATGAAGCTCTGGCAGATCTGGGGCTTGACGCTCATCGTCGTGGCCGTGTTTCTCGCCCTCGACTCAGAGACGTCGCATCGCAACGCTCAAATGGAACGCTGCGCTCACACGCGCTGCATCTGATTCACCTTCCCGAAAAGGCTCACCATGTCTCTGTTCTGCATAGGACTGCTTATCTGTGGACTCCTCGCGTATCTGCTGGTGCGCGGCGCTGACGAACGCCTGGCCGACATCGAGCAGCGCAAGAACCGCATCCACTGGCCGGCAGGCAACTGATCACCACCACCGCGCGCCGACGCGTAATCCGGCAGGAATCCCTGAGAGGAGGACGGCGCGGCATGTCTCTTTGAGGCTCGCCTTGCGTGGACGAAGTGAAGCGCAAAACAGTCGTGACAGGCCGGAGAGACGGCCACCGAATTCAACCACACGATCGGAGGATCGGATGAAGAAGGCTTTCACGCAGACGCTGATGGACTTGCGCGGCGGCGCAGTCGTCGAAGAAGCGACGAACGAACTGAACACCCTCGTCGCGATGGTCCGCGACACCGGCAAGGCCGGAAAGATCACGATCACCGTCGAGGTGAAGCCGTTCGCCAAGGTGCAGGACGCGCTCGAAGTGACTGGCAAGGTCGTCGCCACCCTGCCGCGCGAGAAGGAATCGGCTGAAGTCTTCTTCCCGACCGTCGAGAACAACCTGTCGCGTCACAGCGAGCGGCAGACCGAACTGCCCGGCATCTCGCTGGCGGACAACAACTCCAGCGGCCGATCTGCCTCGTACGGCTGAGCAAAACATCCATCCACCACTGAGAAAAACAGATGATCAACGAATTTCACGGCGAACAAGACGTCGCAGCAATTCTCGGCGCAGGCACCGCGCTCGCAGGTCCGCAAAAGAGCCCGCTGTCCGATGGCGTGCCTTATGTGGTCGTGCCGGAAGGCTACAAGCTCGAGCACATCTTCGAACGCGACGAAAGCCCCGCGCGCGCCACGGGCACCGTGAAGCTGCGCGACGCTGCAAGCTTCATCGAATATTTCAACCGTCAGAAACGTCCGGAGAGCCTGATCTATGCGTCGCTCGACCCGGCGCGCATCCTCGGCGTGATCGATGACCACCGGGCATACGGCTCGCGCGAGGACGCGCACGACGGCGCCAACTGGCGCGCGTACCGAGTCGAGTTCCCGGTGCCCGCCTCCCGCGAGTGGAAGACGTGGACCAGCAAGGACCGCCAGCCGATGGGCCAGCTTGAGCTCGCGGAGCTGATCGAAGACAACCTGCCGGACATCATCACCCCGGACGGATCGACGATGCTCAGCATCGCGCTGAACTTCGAAGCCAGCAAGGAAGGCAACTTTGTGTCGGCCGCGCGCCTGCAGGACGGCAGCACGAACTTCGTTTGGAAGGAAGACGTGAACGCCACCGGCAACAAGATCGCGATGCCGTCGCAGATCACGCTCAGCATCCCTGTCTTCGAGAATGGCGCGTCCTACTCGATCGACGCGCGGATCAAGTACCGCATCAAAGATGGCGTGCTAAAGATCTGGTACGAGCTGATCCGCCCGCACAAGGTGCTCGAAGCCGCGTTCCGTGAAGTCTGGGCGCAGATCGAAGAACAGACGGCCACGAAGATCCTGCTCGGCACGCCCGAGTAAGGCCTTGGGGCGGCGCGCTGGCGTCACCGCTTTCGGCGCACTGAAGCACCCGGAGAGAAAGCACGACGTTGCCTACAGAGGAGGCCGTCTGCTTTGCTTTCGAGCGAACGCTGATCCGCCCGCATACGCCTCTTCTTCGCTTTCGTATCGAAGGGCGCCTTCAAATCGGATCTGCTCGATTTTCCCTTTGGTTCGATCGACTTCGATACAGGTGTATGTGAATCCGCCGCTGAACAGCGACTCAACCACTACATGGAACTCTAGAGCTCCGATTCTTAGCAGACGCGACATTCAGAACTCCAATAGTGGGCGATCATCCTAACACGCATGGTGCTTCCACCTTCTCCGAGCGTAAGCAATAGCCAAGGCGGCCAATCGCGTTAGGAGGTGGAGTCAAGCCCGCTAATTTTCATCTTTCTCGTCGTTGACGCAGCCGTCGATGAACCTCTTAGCTTGCCGCTCCGCGTATCTGACACCCGCGTCGGGCGATAGGAAGTTCAGCTGCTCAGGCAGGCTCACTATGGGAGTAGCGTCAGGCGCAGACGAAGCAACGCACCAGGACACGGCGTACCGGAGTTGTTGGCCGTCGATTGATGGTGTCTTACTGGAAGCGACGCGCACGTCTATCGTGTACCCGCGATAGGGGACACAGGACACGTTTTCCATGTTCGCTCCGTAAACACACCGGAAGCGGCATGTGAAACCACTATACCCCCTTCGCGATGGCTCTACGAGCGATTACGGACGAAGGCGCATCAGTCATGCGACACGTGCTTCCACTTATCCGGCCATCTGACTTGATGGCGCCGCTCCGCTGACCGTGATGAGTGGCCGCGCGAGCGTGACAGGACTGCAGCATCGGCGAATCAGGTCTGGAAATCCGCTCGCTTCACGACGATCGGCTGCTGCTCGCCCGCGTTGAACTTATCTTCCCCGATCGCGATGATGCGCCGCCAGTGAGCATCGAGCGCCGCCCGATCGCTCTCCTCTGTCCCGTCAGAAGCAAGCGCATCCACCAGGCACTCGTGCGTCACCTGAATGTGAATGATCGCGCCGCCAGATGCTGCGTGGCTGAAATGCCAGTCGGTACCAACGCGGACAGCCGTAGCGCCAATTGGAGAATTCATGACAGAGCGTCCTATTTTGTTTTCCAGCGCGATGGTACGTGCGCTTCTCGACGGCAGCAAGACGCAGACGCGGCGAATCGTGAAGCCGACCGGCGCGCATCACATCTTCCAGTTTCGAGGGAAAGATGAAGCGCACGGCGCCGACGAGCCAACCGGCGAATGGGCCTGGTGCAGCTCCGCGCACGTCGTAAGCGATCACATCCGCTGCCCGTATGGAAAGCCCGGCGACCGTCTGTGGGTGCGCGAGACGTGGCGCGGCGTCGTGGAAATCAACCCGCCCGGCAAGTGCACTGAGCTTGGCGTCGCGCGCTACGTGCCGGACCAACAGTACTGCCGACGCGTGGAGTACCAAGCGACGCACGGCCGAGACTCCGAGCCGTGGCGTCCGTCCATCCACATGCCGCGCTGGGCGTCGCGCATCAACCTCGAAGTCACCGGCGTGCGCGTCGAGCGCCTCGACCAGATCACCGAGGACAACGCCCAGGCGGAAGGAGCGGCGCCCGCCTGGCTGGATGTTGACGGCGGCACGGTGAACGTCGGCCAGCCTACCTATCGGCAAGGCTTCGCGCGTCTCTGGCGCGACATCAACGGCGATGAGTCATGGGACGCCAATCCGTGGGTCTGGGTCGTCGAGTTCAAAAGGATCGGAGAGGCTGGCTAAGCATCACCCGTCGGCATGCTGTCGGCCTTTCGATTCGCGTCACGCTCCGCCTCAGACATCGCCAAGTCCTCTGAAGCGGCTGGTCGCTCGCGCAGAGAGGTGTAGTTCAGAGCGTCGATTGTGTAATACCAATCCCACCTACCGCGCTTCGCTTCGGTGACGTTGATATTGATGCGGTGCCCATTGCGCACGTAATTCTTGTTTGACATGTCGAACCCGGCGATTTGTTTGAAGGAATCCTAGCATGAGCGAGAACAGCAAGATCGAATGGACAGACCACACGTTCCCACTATGACGAAGCGCAAACCCGGATCCCTTTCTCCGTCGCGCCGGTTCTGGAGTCCCACGGAGATCGAACAGCTGCGCAGCGAGTATCCAAGCCGACAGACGGCCGAGCTTGCAGCCCTGTTTAACTGTTCCATCCCGCGAGTCTATGCGAAGGCAGCGGAGCTAGGACTACACAAATCCGAGGCTTTCATGGAGTCGGACCGCAGCGGGCGCGTTCAGCGGGGCCAGCAGCATCCGAACATGAAGGCGACGCAGTTCAGGCCTGGCCACCAGCCTTGGAGCAAAGGCACCAAGGGCGTCGTCGGCACGCATCCGAACTCTCGGGCTACGCAGTTCAAGAGAGGCTCGATGAGTGGCGCGGCGCAGCGCAAGTACCAGCCAATCGGCTCCGAGCGCATCAGCAAGGACAGATACCTCGAACGGAAGGTGACCGACGATCATCCGGTGCCTGCGCGCCGCTGGGTCGGCGTCCACCGGCTCGTATGGGAGGCCGCGAACGGCCCGATTCCGCCTGGCCATGTCGTCTGCTTCCTGCCCGGCCGGCGCAGCGCCGACGCCGCGCGCATCACGCTCGACGCGCTGGAACTCGTCAGCCGCGCCGAGCTCGCGCACCGCAACCACCCGCGCAATCGAGATCCCGAGTTGGCAAAGCTCGTGCAACTCAAGGGCGCTATCACCCGCCAAGTCAACCGAATCGCCCGCGAGGCGAAGGAGGAACAGTCGTGAGCAACAACATCAGCACCGTCCGTCAGCACCTGCTCGACACCCTCGCGGACCTGCGCAACCGCGATAACCCGATGGAGGTCGAGCGCGCCCGCGCCGTCGCCGACGTCGCGCGCGTCCTAGTCGACAGCGCGAAGGTCGAAGTCGACTTCATCAAGGCGTCCGGCGCCACAGGCTCGGACTTCATGCAGGCCGACGAAGCCACCGCGGCGCCGCAACTGCCGAACGGCATCACCGGCATTCGGCGCCACCAAATCAAATGAAGCCGCGCAAGCTGCTCGACCGCGCGGCCGCGATCATCGAACGCGAGGCGGAAGGCATACGCGCCGCCCATGCGACGTTTGGGCGCTGGGACGATACGCCCGAGGCGAAACGTGACTACACAGAGATGCTGCGCATCGCCGAGCAGCTTCGCCAAGCAGAAGCGTTCGATTCGGCCGTGCGACCGTCCTCCGCCAGCGACGGAGCGAGCCATTGAGAAAGGCACAGGTGCACATTCATTCCGTAGGGCCCAGCAGGAGGTCGATCGCAGCTTGTCCGGCCACTTCTCCGACGAGAAGGGCCCATCGCTCGGTAAAAGGACCGTTACGAAGACGCACGTGGTCAGCGCGCGCGCCGATTACCTGAATGTTCTGAGCGCCCTTTATGTGAAAGGTCACTTAAAAAAAATCGCGATCAGCAGGAGTCAGCTCTAAATGAATCTCGAAACCACGGTACTCAATCATACGGTTCATAAAACCTCCGATTTGGAAGCGAAGGCTAGCACGGACGGTGGCGACGAAAAAGAAATCCGCGCATTCAAGGGGATTGGAATGACTGAAGACCAGATTGAACAGCTTGTCTATAAGCACAGTTGCGACGATGACGAACCGCTGTTCTCGTTCAGCCGCCGCGATCTCTTTGCGTTCACCCGCGCGCTTCTCTCCTCCGCGCTTGCCGCAGAGGGCGGAGAGGCGAGCGACAAGCAAGTGGCAGAGTTGCCAGAAGTTAATCAAGACTGGGCCAGCGTAGAACCGTCCGTCGCGTTTCACCTGATCGAGCGCCATGCGGAAGATTGGGCGCACGCCGGTCGAATGATGGAAGCATGGCGCGCAGCTAACACCGACGCCCCTCAATCTCAAGTCGATAGCGAATGTGCTGCGCGCGGCCATCGGCTCGTAGATGCTCGAAACCCTATCGTGCAGTCTGGTTATCTCTGCCTTGATTGCGGCGCTGTGTTCCGCGCTGGGGACCATGACGCCCCGCATTCTCAAGGAGAGAAGGCGGTGGCGAGCGATCGCAAAACGCAGGTCATTGAAGGCTTGCGCGATCAGGCGATGTCAATGCTCGACGCCCCGCGCTCTGCTGCGCGAGATGACGCGATTCGCAAACTGATTGCCGCGCATGCCGATGAGCTGGAGCGCAACGACTATGCGTACTTCGAGCTTGCGTACACCCGCCGCACCGGCTGGATGGCGTGGATCTGCTCGAACTGCCGCGACGATGATCCGGATCGCAAGGTGATCGCGCGCGGCCAGGGTGACACCCCGGACGAAGCCTGTGCCGACGCCATTGCTGGCGAAGCCGCCCCGCATCCTGCAGACGAACAAAGGGCTCCGAACTTGCCCAGGTTAGAAGCCCGGGGGACGGAGCCCTCGAAGGACAGCGAGGCTGACCTTGAAAGCAGCGTATCCGATTCGCCGCCCGCGGCGTGACGACCGGAGAGGGAAGCTGAAGCGTCAGTGCATGCGCGATGGTCTGAGCTGCTCGAACGGCGGCTCGATGATCGCGAGCAGGTCGATGTGCGTGTATCCGGGTGCGCGGGCCTTCACCAGCGATTCAAAGACGGCCTGATGCGCATGGCGATGCACGCTGTTGTCGTCGTCATATTCGCCGAATTGATCCGCGACGATCGTCTCGGCGTCCTGGTCGGACAATTCAAGGATGTGGGTGGCTTGGTCTTTGTTCATGCCCGCAGTATCGGCACGCCCGGCCAGAACTTTAGGAAGTGGAATGCAGCAGCAAATCGAAGAATTCATGCGCATCACGCGCGAGTACTTGGAAAGGAGTGAAGTGTGAATCGAACGACTGCACCGTACATAGCCGAAGCAGCGCGCGCCGCGCTGGTTTCACCGGCGTCTTATGTGACGATCGCGCTCGCCGCTATCATCACGGGCCTTACCGAAAAAGCCATCCGTCGCAAGATTGAAGACGGCAAATGGATCGAGGGACGCGAATATCGGCGCTCCCCTGATGGCGGAATATTCATTGATCTCCGGGGATACGAAAGATGGGTGGAAAGAGCGGCGGCGTAGAAATTCGCGAGAAGTCGATTCGCCTTTCTTTCACTGTCGACGGCGTGCGCCAGCGACCGACGATCAAGATCGACGGGAAGCCGATGGCGCCCACGCCGGCGAATATCAAGTACGCGAACCGGCTGCTGATCGAGATCGGCGAGCGCATCCGCGCGGGCTCGTTCAGCATGGTCGAATACTTCCCCGACTCCGGCGCGCCGACCACGCTGACCGTCGGGGCCTGGCTGGACAAGTGGCTGAACGCGCAACGGGTCGAGAAGTCCACTCGCCACGGATACGTCGCCGCGGTGAATTTTTGGAAGCGAGCCGTCTGCGATGACCGACAACGGAAGATGGGCGACGTGACGCTGCGTGGCCTGAAGCTATCGCACGTCCTGACCGGGATCGCCAACCATCCGAATCTGAGCGGAAAGACCATCAACAACTACGTGTCCGCGCTGCGGCAGGGCCTCGCACTCGCGCTCGCCGACAACCTCATCGCGAAGAATGTCACGGACGGCGTGCCGCGCGCCAAGCATCAACGACAGCCACCGGACCCGTTCTCACGCGAAGAGGCAGAGCTGATCATCGCGGAAGCCGCGAAGGTTCATCCACAGATCCAGAACTTGATCGAGACATGGTTTTGGACGGGGCTGCGCACGTCCGAGATCAACGGACTGGAATGGCCATACGTGGACTTCAAAGACGACACGATCGGCATCGAGCGCGTGCTGGTGTCAGGCGAGGAGAAGGATCGAACGAAGACGGCCGAGCCACGCCTGGTCCGGATGAACAGCCGCTCGAGGGCAGCGCTTCAGCGGCAGCGTGCGCTGACGCAGATGGCCGGCGGCCGAGTGTTTCAGGATCCCCGACACAACGAGCCGTTTCACAGCGAGGAGGCATTCCAGCGCGTCTTCTGGGCGCGCATCCTGAAGAGGCTGGGAATCCGGTATCGACGCCCGTACAACATGCGCCACACCTACGCGACGAGCATGCTGATGGCAGGCATGACGCCCGCGTTCTGCGCGCGGCAACTGGGTCACACCGTCGAGATGTTCCTGCGCATTTATACGAAGTGGATCGATGGAAGTCAGAACGACTTAGAGATGGCGCGGCTTGAGAGTGCGATTCAGTCCCCGGAAAGCCCCCGAGACAGGGAGACGGGAAGCTAAGTATCTGAGGGGATTGAACAAATTGTGGTGGGCCGGGTGGGATTCGAACCCACTATCGGTCGATTATGAGTCGACAGCTTATACCAATTAAGCTTCCGGCCCTTTGGCGTCTTGGCGCAGCAAACCTAAACCTTCAGGCGCGACGGGCAAAAAGAAAGCGCCCTGAAGCGGCGCTTTCCTGACTTCCGAACCGTGCGCTGGGCGTTTCCGAAGGCTAGCGAGTTTGCCTCACTACGCCTCTCAATACAAGCCCGCCGTGCCGGTTCAATTGCCTTCGAGGAACGACTTCAGCTTGTCCGAGCGGCTCGGATGACGCAGCTTGCGCAGCGCCTTCGCCTCGATCTGGCGAATGCGCTCGCGCGTCACGTCGAACTGCTTGCCGACCTCTTCCAGCGTGTGATCCGTGCTCATCTCGATCCCGAAACGCATGCGCAGCACTTTCGCCTCACGCGGCGTCAGCGAATCCAGCACGTCCTTCACGACATCGCGCATGGACGCATGCAGCGCGGCATCCGACGGCGCCACCGTGTTCGTGTCCTCGATGAAATCGCCGAGATGGGAATCGTCGTCGTCGCCGATCGGCGTTTCCATGGAGATCGGTTCCTTCGCGATCTTCATGATCTTGCGGATCTTGTCCTCCGGCATTTCCATCTTCTCGGCGAGCGTAGCCGGATCCGGCTCGAGACCGGTTTCCTGCAGGATCTGCCGCGAGATGCGGTTCATCTTGTTGATCGTTTCGATCATGTGAACCGGAATACGGATGGTGCGCGCCTGGTCCGCGATGGAACGCGTAATGGCCTGCCGGATCCACCACGTGGCATAAGTCGAAAACTTGTAGCCACGACGGTATTCAAACTTGTCCACCGCCTTCATCAGGCCGATGTTGCCTTCCTGGATGAGATCGAGGAACTGCAGGCCGCGGTTCGTGTACTTCTTCGCGATGGAAATCACCAGGCGCAGGTTGGCCTCGGTCATCTCGCGCTTCGCCTGACGCGCCTTCAATTCGCCCGCCGCCATCTGGCGGTTGGTTTCCTTGAGATCCTTCAGTGGCAAAACGACACGCGCCTGCAAATCCAGCAGACGCTGCTGCTGCTCGCGAATAGCGGGAATGTTCCGCTCCAGCACGGCGCTGTAATCGTGCCCTTCGGCGACCACTTTCTCGGACCAGTCGAGATCCGTTTCGCTGCCCGGAAAGCGCGTGATGAACTCGGCGCGCGGCATGCCGCATTTGTCGACGACCGTATGCAGGATCTGCCGTTCGACCTGACGCACTTCATCGACCTGCGCACGCAGCGTGTCGCACAGGCGCTCGACGGTACGCGCCGTAAAACGGATGTTCATCAGTTCCGTCTGGATGGCTTCCTGCGCCTTCAGATACGCCTTCGACTTATAGCCTTCCTTCTCGTAGGCGCGGCGCATCTTGTCGAACCATTCGCTGATGAGCGCGAATTTTTCGAGCGACTGGAGCTTCAGCGCTTCGAGCTGGGCGGCGTTGGCGCTGGCTTGCGCGGCGCCGTCGTCCTCTTCTTCCTCTTCCTCGTCGCCGTCCTTCTCTTCCTCGGCTTCCTCGTCTTCCGATTCGATCGCCTCGGCTTCCTGTTCGGAAAAGCCGTCCGTGTCCTGGGCGTTCGGATCGATCAGGCCGTCAACGAGTTCGTCGACGCGAATCTCCTCGTTCTGCACGCGCTCGGCCATGGCCAGAATGTCGGCGATGGTCGTCGGGCAGGCGGAGATCGCCATGACCATGTGCTTGAGGCCGTCCTCGATGCGCTTCGCGATCTCGATTTCGCCTTCGCGCGTCAGCAGTTCGACCGTGCCCATCTCGCGCATGTACATGCGGACCGGGTCGGTCGTGCGGCCGAATTCGGAATCGACGGTGGAGAGCGCGACTTCGGCTTCTTCCTCGACTTCGTCGTCGGAAGAGGCATTGGGCGCGTTGTCGTTCAGGAGCAGGGTTTCGGCGTCGGGCGCTTGCTCGTACACCGCCACGCCCATGTCATTGAACGTGCTGATGATGCCTTCGATCGCCTCGGTTTCCGTGAAGTTGTCCGGAAGGTGATCGTTGATCTCGCCATAGGTGAGGAAGCCGCGCTCCTTGCCGAGCTTGATGAGCGCGCGCAGCTTGCCGCGCCGCTCCTCGAGTTCCTCGACCGTGCCCGGCGCGCTCGACGAGAACGCATCCTTCAGAAGTGCCTTCTCCTTCGCGCGGCGATCGCGAGCCCTGGCCTTTTCGACCTTCGCCGCGGGAGCGGCGGCGCCAGACTCTGCGTTTTGCATTGCGTCGTCTTCGACGGATACATCGTTCAGCTTTTTCGTCATGGAGTTCGCCATACCGGCTTTAGTCTCGACTCGCGGCTGCTGGACAACAGCCGATGGAACCGTGAATACCCAATATGCGCACGCTGCTTCGTCCTGCGTGCCCTGCCCGGAGCGCTACCGCTGATCCGACAAGAATGAACCGCCTGTCTCGCCCTACCCGCAATAGCAGCCGCTTCCCTTCCGCCCGTCTGTACGCCGGCGTGCCTTTCCGTTTGTTTCGTATGATTTATGCGGCCTGTGCCACGCAAATCGACGAATTTCGCAACAGATATCGCCGTGAAAACTGCCCGCTCAGCCAGCGCCGTCGTGTGCTCCGCGTGCCGCCTACTGTTCCCATGGCCCGCTAAAAGCCGTTCGAATACCCCTTCGAATGCCCTTTTTCAACCGCTCTACTGATGTTGCGCCGTGGGCGTTAAACAACAGTCCTGCGACACAAGCAGTTGACAAAAAGCACTTCCATTTGAACTTTTAATTATAGCATTTCACTTTCCGCTATCCGGGCTGGCGACACGCCCGGCCTTGATCTGCGCAACCCGTGCAGAAAGGTCCGAAAACTCCGCCACTTCTTCCGCCGACAAGTTCGCTTGCCGCGCCAGTTGATCCAGCCGGGCGCGATAGCTGTCGTGTTTCAGCTTCACGACGGTTGCCTGCAACTCCTCGGCAAGCAGACGCTTCTGTTCCTCGACCCGCTGTGCCGCGTCCTCGTCGGATGGATCGCGCAACAGCAAATCGCGAACGTTTTCATCATAGGCGAGAATTTCCTGGAAGATATCTTCGTACGTGGCCGCATTTGCTGCATTTCTCAAGACGTCCGAGAGCATCTGGAACTCAGCCTCACCACCCAGTTCACGCGCGTGCCCGATCACTTCGCTGAACAATTCGCCGTGTTCGGTCATGGTGACGAGCGTGCGCTCGCTGTCCTGATCGAGCGCCACGCCAATGCCCGGATACATCACCAGGTTGCGCAATGCCCGCTGTTCCTGGCCGGTCACCCGGCGGCGCTCGCTTTTCGGCACGTTCGCGCGGGCCACGGCGGCCGCGCGCGAATCGATGTCGCACAGCGCGGCAATCTCCGTGAACGGCGTGCTCAGCCGGTCCGCGAGCATGTGCAAAATCTGCACGCGCAGCGCGTTCGCGGGCAACGCCTGAAGCAGCGGCTTGGCGTCGAACAGCGCCTTCGCGCGGCCTTCGGGCTGCTCCAGCTCCTTGTCGTTCAGCACCTCGTTCAGCAAAAACTGCGACAGCGGCATCGCGCGATCGACCTGCTCGCCGAAACCATCCGTGCCGAACTCGCGGACGTAGCTGTCCGGGTCGTGCTCTTTCGGCAGGAACAGGAACTTGATCGTCCGATTGTCGGCCGCGTGCGGCAGCGCCGCTTCCAGCGCGCGACGCGCGGCGCGGCGTCCGGCCGAATCGCCGTCGAAGCTGAACACCACGGTATCAGTCTGGCGAAACAGCTTTTGCACATGAACCGGCGTACACGCGGTGCCGAGCGTCGCGACCGCGTTGGCGAAGCCGAGCTGCGCCAGCGCGACGACGTCCATATACCCTTCGACGACCAGCACGTAGCCCAGTTCACGCACGGCGAGCCGCGCCTCGAACAAGCCGTACAGTTCGCTACCCTTGCTGAAGAGCGGCGTCTCGGGCGAGTTCAGATACTTGGGCTCGCCGCCGTCGAGCACGCGTCCGCCGAAGCCGATCACATTGCCCTTCACATTCCGGATCGGGAACATCACGCGTTCGCGGAAGCGGTCGTAGCGGCGCGCCTGCCCCTGCGAATCGGTCTTCTCACTAACGATCACGAGGCCCGCTTCGACCAGGTTCTCATCCCGATAATCGGTAAATGCGGCTTCGAGGTTCTGCCATCCGTCCGGCGCGTAACCGAGGCCGAAGCGCGCCGCCACCTCGCCCGTCAGCCCGCGCTTCTTGAGATACGCAATGGCATTCGGCGCGCCCCGCAACTGCTTGCGATAGAAATCGCAGGCGGTCTGCATGACGTCGGTGAGCGCGACGCTGACGGCCCGGCTCGGCGCGCTCTCGCCGTTCGACCCGCCGCCGCCACGAAACGATGGCTCTTGCGGCACGGTGAGTCCGGCGCCTTGCGCGAGATCCTTGACGGCTTCCGGGAAGGTCAGGCCGGTGTGTTCCATCAGGAAGCCGATTGCCGTGCCATGCGCGCCGCAGCCGAAGCAGTGATAGAACTGCTTGGTCGGGCTGACCGTGAACGACGGGCTCTTCTCGTTGTGGAACGGACAGAGGCCCATGAAGTTCGCGCCGCCCTTCTTCAACTGGACGTAGCGGCCCACCACGTCGACGATGTCGACGCGGTTGAGCAGGTCTTGCAGGAAAGCGTGAGGAATCACCGGGCAGTCGGCAGCTGATTTACTTGGCGAGCGCCGCCTTCACCTGTGCCGAGACGGCCGTCATGTCGGCCTTGCCGGCAAGCTTCGGCTTCAGCACGCCCATCACCTTGCCCATGTCCTGCGGACCGGCCGCACCGCTTGCCGCGATGGCGGCCTGCACTTCGGCGGCGATGGCGTCGGCGGAAAGCTGTTCGGGCATGTACGCGGACAGGATGGCGAGTTCCGCCTTTTCCTTGTCGGCGAGATCGGTGCGGCCCGCGCTTTCGAACTGGCTGATGGAATCCTTGCGCTGCTTGATCATCTTGTCGATGACGGCCGTGATGGCGGCGTCGTCGAGTGTGACGCGATCGTCGACTTCACGCTGCTTGATTGCCGCGAGCAGCAGCCGAATCGTGCCGAGGCGCTCGGTTTCGCGCGCGCGCATGGCAGTCTTCATGTCGTCGTTGATCTGGTCCTTGAGGCTCATCGTTCACCCGGTGCAATTGCGATAAATGGCGGTAACTGGTTCCGGCTGGCCCGGCGATGCCGTGATCGTGAAAGCAAAAACCCGCTTGGGAACGCATCCTCAAGCGGGACTTTTCTGCGGGCCATTCCGGGCCGCGGCAAGGCGTGCTGCAACGACGCTCCCGCGTGCCAGCCAGAGCGGAGGGCTTCCTCCGATGTCCGGTTGAGTATAGCAAACGGGTTCGCGTTTCGAGACTCGCCAAAACCCCCGTTCCGGAACAATTGACCGGCTTTCCGCGCGGCCTTCCGAAGGTGCTCAACCGCCCGTCGCCGCGCCGCGCGCATGTTCCGCCGCCGCCTGGCCTGCCGCGACCCCCGAGGCCCACGCCCACTGGAAGTTGTAGCCGCCGAGCCAGCCGGTCACATCGACCACTTCGCCGATGAAAAACAGCCCGGCGACGCGCGCGCTCATCATCGTCGCCGACGACAGCTCGCGCGTATTCACGCCGCCGCGCGTCACTTCCGCCTTGCGATAGCCTTCGGTGCCGCTCGGCGTCAGCGTCCAGTTCGACAGCGAAGCGCCAAGCGCGCGCAACGTGCGGTCGGGGAGATCGGCGAGACGGGCATCGAGGGCGACCTTGTGCGCCGCGAGCCACGCCTGCGCGAGACGCGCGGGCACCTGCGCGGCCAGCAACGTGCCGATCTGCTTCTTCGAGCCGGCCTTGGCCTCGAGCAGCATGGCGGTGGCGTCGATGCCGGGCAGCAGGTCGATCTCGACCGGCTCGGACGTATTCCAGTAACTCGAAATCTGCAACACGCCCGGCCCGGACACGCCGCGATGCGTGAGCAGCAGGTCTTCGTCGAACTCGCCGCGCGTCTTGCCCTTGCCCGCGCCGATGCGCACCGGCAGCGACAGCCCCGACAGCGCCGCGAACGGCTCCCAGTCGGTCGACGTGAAGGTGAGCGGCACGAGCGCGGGCCGGGTCTCGACGAGCGTGTGGCCGAACTGTTTCGCCACGCGGTAGCCAAAGTCCGTCGCGCCGATCTTCGGAATCGAGAGCCCGCCCGTCGCGATCACGAGGGCCGTCGCGCCAAGCGCGCCCGCGTTCGTGTCCAGCGTGAAGCGCGCGCCGTCGTGACGAATCTCGTGGACCGTCACCGGGCGCCGCCACGTCACGCCGCCTGCGTCGCACTCGCGCTTGAGCATGTCGATGATCGTTTCGCTGGAGTCATCGCAGAACAGCTGGCCCTTGTGCTTTTCGTGCCATTTCACGCGATGCTGCTTGAGCAGCGCGAGAAAGTCGCGCGGCGTGTAGCGCGCCAGCGCGGAGCGGCAGAAATGCGGATTCTCCGAGAGAAAGTTGGCTGGCTGCGCGTGGCTGTTGGTGAAGTTGCAGCGCCCGCCGCCGGAGATGCGGATTTTTTCGGCGAGGCGCGCGGCGTGGTCGATCAGCACGACGCGGCGCCCGGACTGCGCGGCCACCGCCGCGCACATCATGCCGGCCGCGCCCGCGCCGATGACGGCGATATCGAAGGATTCCATGGCGCGCATTCTAACCGCTGCGCCGGGCCACCTCCGGGCCACCTCCGGGTCACGGAACGCGCGCGGGCCGCCGCTGCTATACTTTTTTGTTCCCTCCGACGTCTCACTCCCATGCTCGTTCTCGGCATCGAAAGCTCCTGCGACGAAACCGGCCTCGCCCTCTACGACACCGAACGCGGCCTGCTGTCGCACGCCCTTCATTCGCAGATCGCGATGCATCGCGATTACGGCGGCGTCGTGCCGGAACTGGCGTCGCGCGATCACATCCGGCGGGCGCTGCCGCTGCTCGAAGAGGTGCTGAAAGAGTCGGGCGCGGCGCGCGACGACATCGACGCCATCGCGTTCACCCAAGGTCCGGGGCTCGCGGGCGCGCTGCTGGTGGGCGCGAGCGTCGCCAATGCGCTCGCGATGGCGTGGGACAAGCCGACTGTCGGCATTCACCATCTGGAAGGGCATCTGCTGTCGCCGCTGCTGGTGGCGGAGCCGCCGCCGTTTCCGTTCGTCGCGCTGCTGGTGTCGGGCGGTCACACGCAGTTGATGCGCGTGACCGATGTCGGCGTCTACGAAACCCTCGGTGAAACGCTCGACGACGCCGCCGGCGAAGCCTTCGACAAAACCGCCAAGCTGCTCGGCCTCGGTTATCCGGGCGGCCCGGAAGTCTCGCGGCTGGCCGAATTCGGCACGCCGGGCGCGGTTGTGCTGCCGCGTCCGATGCTGCATTCCGGCGACCTCGACTTCAGCTTCAGCGGGCTCAAGACGGCCGTGCTGACGCAGAGCCGCAAGCTCGGCGCCAATGTGTGCGAGCAGGGCAAGGCGGACCTGGCGCGCGGTTTCGTCGATGCCGCCGTGGACGTGCTGGTCGCGAAGTCGCTCGCCGCGCTGAAGAAGACCGGCCTCAAGCGGCTCGTGGTGGCGGGCGGCGTCGGCGCGAACCGGCAACTGCGCGAAGCGTTGTCGGCGGCGGCGAAGAAGCGCCGCTTCGACGTCCATTACCCCGACCTCTCGCTCTGCACCGACAACGGCGCGATGATCGCGCTCGCTGGTGCGTTGCGCCTGTCGCGCTGGCCGGAACAGGCCGTGCGCGACTACGCGTTCACCGTGAAGCCGCGCTGGGACTTGTCCTCGCTGGCGCGTGCCTGATTCCGCTTATCGCGGCGGGTTGAACGGCTGCACGATCGATTCGAACACCGGCAGCGTTTCGCACCGGTCGCTGTGGGCGATCAGCGCGGGCCATCTTGTCGACGTAAAAATCTCCGGATGCGCCTCGCGCGCGAAACGCAGCGCGCAGGCGACGGCGATATCCGCGTGGCCGATCGCATCGCCGAACCAGAACGCCGCCGGACGCACGGCGCGATCCGCTTCCAGTGCATTCAGCACGCGCTCGACCTGCCCCGTGCAACGGTCGAGCCAGGTCTGCGACCGCTCCTTGTGCAACACGCGTTCATAGACCAGCGCGACGGCCTTGTCGGCCAGGCCGGTGGCCAGCGCGCAGATCTTCAGCGCGTGACGCCGTTCCGGCCCCTCCGCTGCGATCAGCGCGCGCGCCGCGCCGGCCTGCTCGTCGAGATAGTCGAGGATCATTGCGCTTTCGATCAGCACGTCGCCGGAATCGAGCACGACCGTCGGCACGCGGATCAGCGGATTGAACGGCGCGATCTTGTCGGCGTCGCCGAAGACGGACCACGGACGATGCTCGACCGCCATACCGTAGAGACTCGCCGCGATGGCGACGCGCCGCACGAACGGGGAATCGTATTGGCCGATCAGGATCAAGGTGCGCTCCACGGATGTTTTTGTCGGACGGTCAGTTTAAGCGCGCGCGGGCCTCGGGAACAACGGCCACGCGAGCGACGCGCAGATGCCCGCTACGAGCCAGACCAGCGGCCAGGAGCCCAGCGCGAGCACATGCGGAATGGCGAGCGGCGTCAGGAAGAAGCCGACGAACACCGCCGTGTTCGCCATGCCGAGCGCCGTGCCGGCGCGCGCGGTGCCTGCGAGCGTCGCGAGCTCGGTATAGGCCACGCCGTGCCACGCGGACACGCACACGCCCGCCAGGATCAGCAACGCGGCCAGCAGCACCGGCAGATGGACCGCGCCCAGCGCCGTCGCGAGTCCCAGCACGACGAACGACGCACACGCGACCACCGTGGACATCTTCAGGTAAGCGCGGCGATTTCCATGGCGGTCGGTATGCCGCCCGCTCCAGACGCGCATCCCGATGGCGCCAAGTTGCAGCGCGCCCATCGTCGCGCTGATCGCGGTCACGCCGAAACGCGCGGCGTCGTGCAGGAAAATCGTCGCGAAACTCAGCACCGCGAATTGCGCCACGCACAGCACGCCGATGCCCAACACGACGCGCCATACCTGCATGTCGCGCAAAGGCGTGCCTTGGGCGGGCCGGACCTTGCCCTGCGTTGGCTTGTGCTGCGCGAGCGGCGGTTCGTGAAGCCAGCGCCACGCGAACGCGCCCGACAAGAGGCACATGGCGGCGAGCACGCCGAAGACCGCTGAAAACCCGTGCGTCGACGCCAGCCACGGCAGCACCGCCGCCCCGATGCCGCCGCCGAGCGGCACAGCCGTCTGGCGAATGCTCATCGCAAGGCCGCGTTCGCCTTCGCCGAACCACGCCATCACGGCGCGCCCGCTCGAACCGTTCACGCTGCCGCCGAGCAGCCCGAGGCCGCACATCGCCGCGACCAGCCATCCAAAACTCGCCGTGGCGGGCGTGGCGAACAGGGCCATCGCGATGAGCGCCGCCGCTGTAGTAAGCAGGCCCGTCAGCAGCACCGGCCGATCGCCCCAGCGGTCCGTCAGCACGCCCCACGGCAGTTCGGACAACGCGACGCCCAGTCCCAGCGCGCCCAGCACCACGCCCAACTGGCCGTTGGTGAGGTGATACGCCGAGCGGACCCAGACGGCGGTCGTCGGAAAGCCCGTCGCCGCCGCCGACACGCTCGCGTTGGCCGCGACGCCCACGCCCAGGACTTTCCAGCGATGCCGGCCGTCGAGAACGGGCGACTTGATCGAATTCGATACCCAGGAAATATCCATGACGCAGTCCGGAGGAAGTTTGACTGCGACCAGTCTGAAGGCTTAGGATCATCCTGAAAATCGCAAAGTTTTTCACCATCCATTCAGATAAACAGGATGATTCCATGGGCCAGACGACTTTCGACCTCGCCGTGCTGCGCAGTTTCGTCGCCGGCATGGATCTGGGAAGTTTTGCGCGGGCGGCGGACCGCGTCGGCCGCTCGACCTCGGCGGTGAGCGCGCAGATCCGCAAGCTGGAAGAACAGGCCGGCACGCCGCTGTTTCGCAAGGCGGGCCGCGGGCTGGCGCTCACGGATGCCGGCGAAGTGATGCTCAACTACGCGCGACGCCTCGTCGAACTGAACGACGAAGCGGCCGTCGCGGTGCGCGGCGTCGATCTCGAAGGCTGGATCCGGCTCGGGCTACAGGAAGATTTCGGCGAAGTGGTGTTGCCGGACGTTCTGGGACGTTTCGCGCGCGCGCATCCGAAAGTGCGCATCGAGGCGCGCGTCGCACGGAATACCGAGCTGCTGGAACGCATCGACGGCGCACAGCTCGATCTCGCGCTCGTCTGGGGCGCGGCAGGCGTCAGCGACGAGAGCCAGGCAGCCAATCTGCCGCAAGCGATCGCCGCCCCGGCGATGCGCTGGATCGTGTCATCAAGCGTGCCGTGGCATTTCGACCTCGACGAACCGCTGCCGCTGATCGCCTTCGACCGTCCGTGCCTGTTCCACAGCGCGGCCGCCGCGGCACTCGACCGCGCCGGCATCCGCTGGCGCGTGGCGTTCACGAGCCCGAGCCTGTCGGGATTATGGGCAGCTGCCGCAGCCGGCCTCGGCGTCACGGTGCGCACGAGCTACGGCCTGCCTGCGACCGTCCGTCCGCTCGACGCCGAGGAGGGCGGCTTGCCCGCGCTGCCGTCCATTCCGCTCGCGCTGCATCGCGCGTCGGGTATCGGCTCGCCACTGGTCGAGCGGCTGGCGTCGCTGGTGGTGGAATCGGTGCGGGAAGCGCATGTTTCGTCGGAAACTGCGTTCGCATAAGAAAGAGCCGGTGCGAAGACCGGCTCTCAGGAAGACGTTGTGCGAACGATCAACGATCAGGCGTCGCGGCGCTTGTCGCGCTCGATTACCGCATACGCGCTGTGATTGTGGATCGACTCGAAGTTTTCGGCCTCGAGCGTGTACGCAACAATGCGTTCATCGGCATTCAGGCGCGTGGCGACATCGCGCACGAGGTCTTCGACGAACTTCGGATTTTCATACGCCCGCTCGGTGACGAACTTCTCGTCCGGGCGCTTGAGCAGGCCCCACAACTCGCACGACGCCTCTTCCTCCGCGATGCGGATCAGTTCTTCCACCGCCACTTCGCCCGCCAGTTCGGCCGTGATGGTCACGTGCGAACGCTGGTTGTGCGCGCCGTATTGCGAGATCTTCTTCGAGCACGGGCACAGGCTCGTCACGGGCACGAGCACTTTCATCGACAGGCGGGTTTCGCCGTCGCGCCGTTCTGCAATGAAGGTCGCCTCGTAGTCGAGCAGACTCTGCACGCCGGACACCGGCGCGGTCTTCATGACGAAGACCGGCAGGCTCACTTCGATGCGTCCCGAATGCGCTTCGAGCTTGGTCAGCATGTCGGCGAGCAGCGTGCGCAGCGTGGCCTGATCGAGCGGCTCGCGATTGTCTTCGAGCAGCGCAACGAAGCGCGACATGTGCGTGCCTTTCTGGTCGGCGGGCAGATGCACGTCGAGATTCCACACGCCGACGCTCGGCTGCACGCCGTTCGCCGTGCGCACCGACAACGGATGCCGCACGCCCTTCACGCCGACGCGCTGAATGACGATCTGACTCGTGTCGGGCTTGCTCTGGACGTCCGGCATCACGAAGGCGCGGTTCATCTGGTTCATATGGTATGTCATTATGCGCCGCGCGTCATGACCACGCGGGCGGTTCGATGCTTGAAGCGCACACGGCGCGGATTGGAGCCCGCGCCGTGTGTGAAAGTGATCAATGAAGCGATTCGTATCGTACGGCGCGCCCCGAGCGCGCCGTACTGTTTCAGGCGACGCGCTTGGTCAGCTTGTCCGCCTGCTCGCTTTCGACGGCGTCGAGAAAGCGTTCGCGAATCGAGCGGGCGATGCCGGCCGCGTCGAGGCCCACGCTCGCCAGCAGCTTCGCGGGATCGCCATGATCGATGAACACGTCCGGCAGACCGAGTTGCAGCACCGGCTTCAGCACGCCGCCCGCAAGCAGCGCTTCGACGCAGGCCGAGCCCGCGCCGCCCATGATCGTGCCTTCCTCGATGGTGACGATGGCGTCGTGCGTGGCAGCGAGCTCGCGCAACAGGTCGGCGTCGACCGGCTTCACGAAGCGCATGTTCGCGACGGTGAGATCAAGCTCCCCGGCCGCGACCAGCGACGGCGCGACCATCGTGCCAAAAGCGCAGATGGCAATGCGCTTGCCCGAGCCGAGCTTCTGCGACGACTCGCGGCGCATCTCGCCCTTGCCCACCGGCAGCGCGGTCATCTGCTTGACGGTCGCGACACCGGCGCCCGCGCCGCGCGGATACCGCACGGCCGTCGGGTTGGATTGCTGCAACGCCGTGTAGAGCATCTGACGGCATTCGTTCTCGTCCGATGCAGCCATCACCGTCATGTTCGGGATGCAGCGCAGGAACGCGAGGTCATAGTTGCCCGCATGCGTGGCGCCGTCCGCCCCGACCAGGCCCGCGCGGTCGATGGCGAACACCACCGGCAGATTCTGCAGCGCGACGTCGTGGATCAGCTGGTCGTACGCACGTTGCAGGAAGGTCGAGTAGATCGCCACGACCGGCTTCATGCCGTCCGCCGCCAGGCCGCCCGCGAAGGTCACCGCGTGCTGCTCGGCGATGCCGACATCGAAATACCGTTCCGGGAAGCGCTGTTCGAACTCGACCATGCCCGAGCCTTCGCGCATCGCCGGCGTGATGCCGACCACGCGCGAATCCTGCGCCGCGGCGTCGCACAGCCATTCGCCGAACACCTGCGTGTAGGTCTTCTTCGAAGGCGCCGTGGACGGCTTGATGCCTTCGGCCGGATTGAACTTGCCCGGGCCGTGATAGAGCACCGGATCGGCTTCGGCGAGCTTGTAGCCCTGGCCTTTCTTCGTCACCACGTGCAGGAATTGCGGACCGCGCAGTTCCTTGATGTTCTGCAATGTGGGGACCAGCGAATCGAGATCGTGACCGTCGATCGGGCCGATGTAGTTGAAGCCGAACTCCTCGAACAGCGTGGCCGGCACGATCATGCCCTTCGCGTGTTCTTCCAGCTTGCGCGCGAGGTCCAGCATGGGCGGCGCGGCGCGCAGCACGCGCTCGACGCCTGCGCGCGCGGCAGCGTAGAAACGCCCCGACATCAGACGCGCGAGATGCCGGTTCAGCGCGCCGACCGGCGGCGAGATCGACATGTCGTTGTCGTTGAGGATGACGAGCAGCGGCAGGTCGTCGGCGACGCCCGCGTTGTTCATCGCCTCGAAGGCCATGCCGGCGGTCATCGCGCCGTCGCCGATCACGGCGATGGAATAGCGGTTGTCGCCCTGCAGCTTGTTCGCGACCGCCATGCCGAGCGCCGCCGAAATCGACGTGCTCGAATGCGCGGTGCCGAAGGTGTCGTACTCGGACTCGGAGCGGCGCGGGAAGCCGGAGATGCCGCCCAACTGCCGGAGTCCGGACATCCGGTCGCGGCGGCCGGTGAGGATCTTGTGCGGATAGGTCTGATGGCCGACATCCCAGACGATGCGGTCAGCAGGGGTATCGAACACATAGTGCAGCGCGATCGTCAGCTCGACGGTGCCCAGATTGGACGACAGATGCCCGCCCGTCTGCGAGACGCTGTCGAGCACGTAGGCTCGCAGCTCGTCGGCTAGCGGTTGCAGTTGACGTCGATCGAGGGCACGCAAATCGGCCGGATCGTCGATGGATTTCAGCAGGTCGTACATCGTCGTCCCATTTTAGGAAAACTGGCGTGATTCGTTCAGCGCGATGCTTCCGGGTTGGCTCGCTCGCGCCGTGGGGTTCGTCACGCGTTCAACAATCAATTCACCCGGTTCACAACCAGGTCTGCAAGCTCGGCCAGCCGCTGGCCGCGCGGGCCGAATGGCTGGATGGCGCCGTGCGCGTCGCGGCCGAGTTGCGCCGCGAGTTCGCGCGACGCGTCGAGACCGATGATCGACACGTAGGTCGGCTTGTCATGCTGCGCGTCCTTGCCCGCCGTCTTGCCGAGCGTGGCGGAGTCCGCGGTGACATCGAGGATGTCGTCGACCACCTGGAATGCGAGGCCGACCGCGGCGGCGTATTGATCCAGCGCCGCGAGCGCCTCTGCGTCCGGCGTGGCGCCCGCCAGCGCGCCCATGCGCACCGACGCACGCAACAACGCGCCTGTCTTCTTGCGATGCATGGTCTCGAGCTCCGGCCGCGACAGCTTGCGCCCGACGCTTTCGAGGTCGATGGCCTGCCCGCCCGCCATGCCGAGCGAACCGCTCGCGACCGCCAGCTCGCGCACGAGCGCGGCTTGCTGGCTATCGTTCAGACCGTTGCCGGCCGCGGTCAGCGCAACAAAGGCCTGCGATTGCAGCGCGTCGCCGACCAGCAATGCCGTCGCTTCGTCATATTGGATGTGTACCGTGGGCTTGCCGCGACGCAATGCGTCGTCATCCATGGCGGGCATGTCGTCATGCACCAGCGAATACACGTGAATCATTTCGAGCGCCGCGCTGGCCGCTTCCACCGCCTGCGCGCTCGCGCCGGTCAGTTCGCCGGCCGCATGGACCAGCAGCGGACGCACACGCTTGCCGCCGCCAAGCACGGCATAGCGCATAGCTTCGTGCAGACGCGCCGGCGCGATATCGGTACCTGGCAGATAGTGCTCCAGTGCCGTCTCGACGCGGTCGAGCGTGCCACGCATCCATTGTTCGAAGGTCATAGGTCGTCGTCCCCGTCGTCTTTCATTGCACCCTGGGTGGCGCGCTGTACCTCGGCGGGCAGCGGCTTGAGCGTCTCGCCGTCGAGGACGCGTACTTGCTGCTCGACTTTTTCGAGCTGTTGTTGGCAAAACCCTACAAGCGCCGCGCCGCGACGGTACGCCGCAAGCGACTCCTCGAGACTCAGCGCGCCCTCTTCCATGCGCGCCACGAGCAATTCGAGTTCGCTCAGCGCCGCTTCGTAATTCTCCGGAAGCCGCGCGGCGTCCGCGCCGGGCGCTTCGGCGCCACTCGCGCCGGTGACCTCACTTGTGTCCTGAACAGCGGTTTTCGCCATGAATCGTGGATGTGCAATTTAATTTTTGGAGCCAAGTCGCACATTCTACGGCAAAAGACAAAATTTCGACCCGCATCCGGGCTATCCGGAACTGCTAACAGTGCTTTGCCGCATCGTTCGTGAATTCGCTGGCGGATTGCGAAACGTGCGCGCCCGCGACGCAATCGCGCGGAACTCCCGGCACAATTTATACCCAAATCAAGACCTTAAGCTCCCCAAGGAAGGGGATTTCGGTATAATCGCGGGCTCCCTAAATCGAATCCATCGATGGTTGGGTTGTTCACTGCTTTCACGTTTTCATCGGGAGTGGGAATGTCCAATCTGAGCAATGCATTGCAGCTCAAGGCTGTTCATAGCCAGCTGCCAGTCACGGCTTACTTTGACGAAGCGCTTCTGACGCGCGAACTCGACATACTTTTCAAGCAGGGTCCACGCTATATCGGGCACGAACTCATGGTGCCGGATGCGGGAAACTATTTCGCGCTTCCGGGTGAAGGCGAAGGGCGCGTGCTCGTTCGTAATCAGCAGAACAATATCGAATTGCTGTCGAATGTGTGCCGCCATCGCCAGGCCATCATGCTCAATGGCCGCGGCAGCGCGGACAACATCGTCTGCCCGCTGCACCGCTGGACCTACGACCTCGACGGTCAGCTGCTCGGCGCGCCGCATTTCGCGGACAAGCCCTGCCTCAACCTCGGCAAGACCTCGCTGCAGAACTGGCAGGGGCTGCTGTTCGAAGCGGAGGGCCGCAACGTCGCCGCGGATCTCGCGAGGCTTGGCACCGCCCGGCATTTCAACTTTTCGAACTTCATGTTCGATCACGTTGAAGTGCATGAGTGCAACTACAACTGGAAGAGCTTCATCGAGGTCTATCTCGAGGACTATCACGTTGCGCCGTTCCATCCGGGACTCGGCAGCTTCGTGTCGTGCGACAACCTCGAATGGGAATTCGGCGACTGGTACAGCGTCCAGACAGTCGGCGTCCACAAGAATCTCGAGAAGCCGGGCAGCCCGACGTATCGCAAGTGGCATGACGAAGTCCTGCGCTTCCGCAACGGCACGCCGCCCGAATTCGGCGCGATCTGGATGGTGTATTACCCCGGCCTGATGATCGAGTGGTATCCGCACGTGCTGGTCGTGTCGTGGCTGATCCCGCAGGGCACGCAGAAGACGCGGAACATCGTCGAGTTCTATTACCCCGAGGAAATCGCGCTGTTCGAACGCGAGTTCATCGAGGCCGAGCGCGCCGCGTACATGGAAACCGCGCGCGAGGACGACGAGATCGCCGAACGCATGGACGCCGGCCGCCGTGCGCTGATGTCGCGCGGTGAGAACCAGGTGGGCCCGTATCAGAGCCCGATGGAATCCGGCATGCAGCACTTCCACGAGTTCCTGCGGCATCAGCTCGGGACGATCTGAACGTCCCGACGCAAGCTTCGGAATGACACATGGCCCGATCGGCGTAAGCCGGTCGGGCCATGCGTTTTCTGCGCGGCCAACGGGCAGCCGCGCAGTCCGGCGTCAGTGCTTCGGTTCGCTCTTGGTGATCGCACCCGAATGCGGATCGACGTGCAGTTCGTAGATCCGTCCGCCCTTGGTAGCTTCGCCTTCCCAATGACCATCGTCGGCCTTCAGATAGGCGTTGGCATAGCCCTGTTGCGTCAACTTCTGAATGGCCTGTTCCTTTGGCATCCAGTCAGCGCCGGGGGTATCGGCGAATGCGGTGTGAGCGGCCAGCATGGTGGCCGTCGCCAGCAAGACCCGCAGTCTGGTTGTTTTCATTGAAGCCTCCGTCGTATGAATACCGGACGCAGGCGCAAGATCCACACCGCACCGTCCCTCAAAACGGTGACGATCCACCCCTCATGTGTTTAGACTGACGTCTCCCCTTGCCCAACGAGCGTCGCTCCAGGAGCCGCCATGCAGCACACCCACTACACCACGCTCATCTCCGCCGCGAACCTCGCCGACCGCCTCGCCGCCGCGCCCGGCAGCGTGCTGGTCTTCGACTGCCGCTTCGACCTCGCGGCACCCGACGCAGGCGCAGCCGCCTACGCCGCCGGCCACATTCCGGGCGCGCATTACCTGCATCTGGATCACGATCTGTCCGGCGCGAAAACCGGCACGAACGGACGGCACCCATTGCCCGAGCGCGCGGCGCTCGTCGAAAAACTGGCGGGCTTCGGCCTCGATGAAGGACGCCAGGTCGTTGCCTATGACGCACAGGGCGGCATGGTTGCGGCGCGTCTCTGGTGGCTGCTGCGCTGGCTGGGACATGATTCCGTCGCGCTGCTCGACGGCGGCCTGAACGCCTGGGAAGCCGCTGGACAGCCGCTGGACAGCGCCGTGCCGGCACGCACGCAAGGTACGTTCAAGGCGGCAGCGCCGTTGCAGGTGACCATTGACGCAGCGGCCATCGAGCGCAGTATCGGCACCCGCGATCATCTGCTGATCGATGCCCGCGCCGCCGACCGCTATCGCGGCGAGAACGAAACGCTCGATCCCGTCGGCGGCCACATTCCAGGCGCGCTGAATCACTTCTTCAAGAACAACCTGAACGCGGACGGCCGCTTCAAGTCCGCGCACGATCTTCGCGAGGCCTTCGGCACGCTGATCGGCGCGACTTCACCCGACCGCATCGTGCTGCAATGCGGCTCGGGCGTGACGGCGTGCCACAACGCCCTCGCGATGGAGATCGCGGGGCTGCACGGCGCCGCGCTCTATCCCGGCTCGTGGAGCGAATGGAGCGCCGATCCGGGCAGGCCCGTCGCGACCGGCGCGACGCCCTGAAAGGTCTTATCGGACGCCGTGCTCGCGGAACCACGCGAGCGCGCGCTTCCAGGCGTCTTCCGCGTCCGCCTTGCGATAGCTCGGCCGGTAATCCGCGAAGAACGCGTGTGGGGCGTCGTCGTACACGACGAATTGCGAGTTGCGGGCGGGCGGCGGATCGTTGGCAAGCGCCTGCTTCATCTGCTCGATGGTGTCCTGCGGAATGCTCTGGTCCTGCCGGCCGTACAGCCCGAGCACCGGCACCTTGAGCCCGCTGGCGAGATCGAGCGGATTGGTGGGCGTGTTCTCCGTCTTGTTGCCGACGAGCCGTCCATAGAACGCAACCGCTGCTTTCAGCGACGGATTGTGTTCCGCATAGAGCCACGAGATGCGTCCGCCCCAGCAGAAGCCGACGATGCCCACGCGCTTCGGATCGCCGCCATGCTCGCCCGCCCACTTGACGGTCTGATCGATGTCCGAGATCACCTGCGCGTCCGGCACCTTCGACACGAGTTGTTCGTTGAGCTGCTGCATCGACTTGTAGGCCGAGGCGTCGCCCTGACGCGTGTAGAGGTCCGGCGCGATCGCCAGATAACCCTGCTTCGCGAAGCGCCGGCACACGTCGGCGATGTGCTCGTGCACGCCGAAGATCTCATGAATGACGATGATGACCGGCAGATGCGTCTTGCCCTTCGGCTGCGCGCGATAGGCCGGCACGAGCGTGCCGTCCGCACCGCGCACGCCGATCGCGCCGGCTTCGAGGCCGTCGCTGTCGGTATGGATGGTTTGCGCGGAGACCGGCAGCACCGCGGCCGCGAAGCCGGTGCCGATGCTTGCCTTGATGAAGGTACGGCGATTGAACGGGACGTGCGGAATGAGGCTGTCGACTTCTGGGTCTAGCATACGTGGCTCCCGCGGCGAGGCCGTCGCATTGCGCTTGCAGTGTCAATGCGCGGCACGGATCCTTGAAACCGCGCGACGTGCTCAAGGCTGCACGCGGCGCGGCGCTGCACGACGACGAACGTGCGCTTCGGAAAAAGCGCGCCGCTCATTCTAAACAGCTTTGAACGAACGACGCAGCGCTTCTATTCCAAACCCGTGCACATCAATGCAGCTTCACACGCGGTGCAGTAGAGCGGCGCAGCCAGTGCGCGATGGTATCGAGCACCATGCGTGCATAGCCGTGCAGCGCGGCGACATGCAGCCGGTACAGCGACATGTACATGAAACGCGCGAACAGCCCTTCGATCAGCATGTTGCCGCCGATCAGCCCGCCCATCAGGTTGCCGACCGCGCTGTAATGCCCGAGCGACACCAGCGAGCCGAAGTCGCGATAGGTGTATTCCGGCAGCGGCTTGCCTTGCAGCAGCCGCTCGAACGATTTGAACAGGAAGCTCGCCTGCTGATGCGCGGCCTGCGCGCGCGGCGGGACATTGCGCTCGTTGCCGGGCCACGGACACGCGGCGCAGTCGCCGAGGGCGAAGATGTTGTCGTCGATTTCGGTTTGCAGCGTGCGGCGCACGTTCAGCTGGCCGAGACGGTTGGTCGGCAGGCCGTCCAGGTTGGTGAGAATGGCGGGCGCCTTGATGCCTGCCGCCCACACCGTGAGGTCCGCGCGAATCATCTTGCCGCTCGCCGTGTGGATCGAGTCCCGGCCCACGTGCGCGACGGTTTCGCCGGTCATGAGCTTCACGCCGAGCTTGGTGAGCAGTTCGGCGGTCGCGGTGGAGACACGCTCCTGCAACGCGGGCAGCACGCGCGGTCCCGCTTCGATCAGCACGATGCCGATGTCGTGTTTCGGGTCGAGCTTGTGCAGGCCGTAGGCGGACAGCACCTGCGCCGTGTTGCGCAGTTCCGCCGACAATTCCACGCCGGTCGCGCCGGCGCCGACGATCGCCACCTGGATGCGCGGCACGGGATCGACGCCCGGCGGGTCTTCGGCTCCGGCTTCGTCCACGCCCGCGGCCACCGGCTCGGGCGCGACGTGTTCGGCGCGGATGCACGCCGCAATCAGCCGCTTGCGAAACAGTTCGGCCTGCCCGACGGTATCGAGCGCGATGGAGTTGGCTTGCGCGCCGTCGACGCCGAAGAAATGCGTCGTGCTGCCGATGGCGATGACCAGCGTGTCGTATTCCAGGTCGCGTTCCGGCAGGAGTTCGCCAAGTTCCTCGTCGCGCAGCGCGCCGATCCTGATGCGCCGGTTCGCGCGGTCCAGTCCGATCAGATCGCCCTGTTGGAACTCGAAGCCATGCCACAGGGCTTGCGCCGCGTATTCGAGTTCCTGCGTGAACGGATCCATGCTGCCCGCCGCGACTTCATGCAGCAGCGGCTTCCAGATATGCGTCGGATTGCGGTCGACCAGCGTGATTTGCGCTTTCGGCGGCGTCTTGCTGTCCGTGCTGCCGAAGCGGTCGCCGAGACGCGTCGCGAGTTCGAGGCCGCCGGCCCCTCCGCCGACGATGATGAAGCGATGCATGGAACTCTCCCTGTGTTTTTTATGACCGGTCGGCTGTCGTGCTTGTTTCCTCGATGAACAACGGATTGTGCGCGAGGCCCGATGACAGTCACAAGCGCGTCGATGACATGCCGGGCATACGCGTTCGAAGCAGCATAGGCCTTCGCGCGGCTCGTGTCAGCAGGCCTCGATGACGCTCACGGCGTCAGTGCGCCTCCTCCCAGTTGTTGCCGACGCCCACTTCCGCGATGAGCGGCACCTTCAGCTGCGCGACGCCGCACATCAGTTCAGGCAAGCGCTTCCTGACTTCTGGAAGCGCTTCCTCGGGAACTTCGAGCACGAGTTCATCGTGGACCTGCATGATCATCTTCGCACCGGTGCCCGAGGTTTCGAGCCAGTCCTGCACGGCGATCATCGAGAGCTTGATGAGGTCGGCGGCGGTGCCCTGCATCGGCGCATTGATGGCCGCGCGTTCCGCCGCCTGCCGGCGCGGACCGCTGCCGCCGTTGATCTCGGGCAGCCACAGACGCCGGCCGAAGACCGTCTCGACGAAACCATGCGCCTTCGCGGCGAGACGCGTGTTCTCCATGTAGGCGGCGACGCCCGGATAGCGCGCGAAATAGCGGTCGATATACAGCTTCGCTGCATCGCGCGTGATGCCGAGGTTGGAGGCGAGACCGAACGAGCTCATGCCGTAGATCAAGCCGAAGTTGATGACCTTGGCGATGCGGCGCTGATCGTTATCGACTTCGAGCGGCGTCACGCTGAACACTTCCGACGCGGTGGCGCGGTGCACGTCCTCGCCTTCCTTGAACGCGCGCATCAACGAGGCGTCGCCGGAAATGTGCGCCATGATGCGCAACTCGATCTGCGAATAATCCGCGGACACGATCTTGCGGCCCGGCGGCGCGATGAACGCTTCGCGAATGCGGCGTCCCTCGCCGGTGCGCACCGGGATGTTCTGCAGGTTCGGCTCATTCGACGACAGCCGCCCCGTCACCGCGACGGCCTGCGCATAGTTCGTATGCACGCGGCCGGTGCTGGCATTCACCATGCGCGGAAGCTTGTCGGTGTAGGTGGACTTGAGCTTCGACAGACCGCGATGTTCGAGCAGCACCTTCGGCAGCGGAAAGTCTTCGGCGAGTTTCTGCAGCACTTCTTCGTCGGTGGAAGGCGCGCCGCTCGGCGTCTTCTTCACGATCGGCAATTGCAGCTTCTCGAAGAATATCTGGCCGATCTGCTTCGGCGAACCGAGATTGAACTCGCCGCCCGCAAGCTCGTACGCCTGCGCCTGCAAATCGATGAGACGCTTTGCGATCTCGGTGCTCTGCGCATCGAGCCGTTCGCGGTCGATCAGCACGCCGTTGCGTTCCATCTTGCGCAGCACGCGCGACGTAGGCAATTCGATATCGCGATACACGCGCAGCAGCCCTTCTTCCTGCTGCACTTGCGGATACAGCGCGCGATGCAGACGCAGCGTGATGTCGGCGTCCTCGGCGGCATAGGCGGAAGCCTGTTCGAGCGGCACTTCGTCGAAGCCGATCTGCCCCGCGCCCTTGCCCGCGACGTCCTCGTACTTGATGGTCTTCACGCCGAGATGGCGCAATGCGAGGTTGTCCATGTCGTGCGGACGATGCGACTCCAGCACGTACGATTGCAGCAGCGTGTCATGCTCGACGCCGCGCATCTCGATGCCATAGTTCGCGAGCACCTGCTCGTCGTACTTCAGATGCTGGCCGACCTTCTTCTTCGATGCATCTTCGAGCCACGGCTTGAGCTTCGCGAGCACTTCGTCGCGCGGCAACTGCTCGGGCGCATCCGGCCCGCGATGTGCAACCGGGACATATGCCGCGTGACCCGGCTCGACCGAGAACGACATGCCGACGATCTGCGCGGTCAATGGATCGAGCGACGTGGTCTCGCTGTCGAACGACGTGAGCTCTGCTTCATTGATGCGCTTGAGCCAGGCATCGAACTGGTCCCACGTCTGCACGGTCTCGTAGTGATGCTCGATCTCGGTGACTTCGGCGGGCGGCGTGTCGCTCGGCCCTTCCACGGCATCAGCGATTTCAACTTCGCGCAGCCAGGTCTTGAAGCCATGACGCAGGAACACATCGCGCAGTTCATCGCGCGATTCGGGACGGCTGACGAGCGTTGCATCGATTGATTCGATCTGCGAGGCAAGGTCGCATTCCGTGTGTACGGTCACGAGTTTCCGGGCCATGGGCAGGAAGTCCAGAGCCTTGCGCAGATTGTCTCCTACCGCACCTTTGATCTCGCCCGCATGTTCTACGATGCCATCAAGGGTGTCGTATTGCGTGAGCCATTTGAGCGCAGTCTTGGGTCCGCATTTCTCGACGCCCGGCACGTTGTCGACCGTATCGCCGATGAGAGAAAGATAGTCGACGATGCGCTCGGGCGGCACGCCGAACTTGGCCTGCACGCCGGCACGGTCGAGCGTTTCGTTGGTCATCGTATTGATGAGGGTGACATGATCCGTCACGAGTTGAGCCAGATCCTTGTCGCCCGTCGAGACGATCACCTTCATGCCGCGCTTCTCGGCCTGCACGGCGAGCGTGCCGATGACGTCGTCAGCCTCGACGCCCTCGATCATGACGAGCGGCCAGCCAAGCGCGCGCACGGCAACGTGAATGGGTTCGATCTGCCTGGAGAGGTCTTCGGGCATCGAGGGCCGGTTGGCCTTGTACTCGGCGTACCAGTCGTCGCGGAAAGTCTTGCCCTTGGCGTCGAAAATGCACGCGCTATACTCTGCATTGATTTCGCGCCGCAAGCGCCGCAGCATGTTGATCATTCCATACAGTGCGCCAGTGGGACCGCCGTCGGGGCCTCGCAGGTCAGGCATCGCATGGTAGGCCCGGTACAAGTAACTAGAACCGTCGACCAATAGCAGGGTCTTACCTTCAAGACTGAGTTCTTCAGGCATTATGAACAAGAGAAAAGTGATTCCGAGTCTGCGATCGCTCGCAGATCAAGAGCGCGCGACAGCCAAGAAGGCCCGCGCATCGTGGCAGATGTTCACGATTATGGCAGAGTTTATCGAGGCAACCGAGTACCTCTCGGAGATCCGGCCTGCCATCAGCATCTATGGTTCGGCCCGTCTCAAACCCGAGTCGCCGTACTATCAGCGCACCATTGAAATCGCGCAGAAGTTCTCCGACGCGGGCTTCGCCGTGATCTCGGGCGGTGGCCCGGGCATCATGGAAGCAGCCAACAAGGGCGCGCATGCGGGCAAGTCGCCTTCGGTCGGTCTCAACATCGAATTGCCGCATGAACAGTCCGGCAATCAATGGCAGGACATCTCACTGCGCTTCCGTCACTTCTTCACGCGCAAGGTCACGTTCGTGAAGAACTCGGACGCGGTCGTGGTGATGCCGGGCGGCTTCGGCACGCTCGACGAACTCGCCGAAGTCCTCACGCTCATCCAGACGAAGAAGTCGCGTCACGTGCCCATCGTGCTGGTCGGCGCGGAGTTCTGGGCCGGCCTGCTCGACTGGTTCAAGAAGACGCTGCTGACCAACGGCGTGATCGGCGAGAAGGATCTCGACCTGATGCAGGTCATCGACGATCCCGATCAGGTGCTCGACGCCGTGCTGCGCTTCTACGAAGACCGTGAAGACGCGCCCGAGCAGCCCGCCGAAGGCAAGTCGGACGAAGACCGGATGTTCTATCTGTGAGATGGGTTGCGGGGCGAGCGCCGCTCGCCCCGATGCAACGCTTCTGACTTACTGGAACGCCACTTCGGCGAAGCTGCGCAGCTTGCGGCTGTGCAATTGCGACAGCCCGTTCATGCGCAGCAACTCCATCGCCTTCACGCCGATCTGCAAATGCTGGTCCACCTGCGCGCGATAGAACTGGTCGGCCATGCCGGGCAGCTTCAGTTCGCCATGCAGCGGCTTGTCCGACACGCATAACAACGTCCCGTACGGCACGCGAAAGCGAAAGCCGTTGGCGGCGATCGTCGCACTTTCCATGTCGAGCGCCACCGCCCGGCTCTGTGACAGCCGCCGTACCGGTTCGCGATGATCGCGCAGTTCCCAGTTGCGGTTATCCACGCTCGCCACCGTGCCCGTGCGCATCACGCGCTTCAAGTCGGTGCCTTCGAGCCGCGTCACCTGCGCGACCGCCTTTTCCAGCGCCACCTGCACTTCGGCCAGCGCCGGCACCGGCACCCACAGCGGCAGGTCGTCATCGAGCACGTGATCTTCGCGCACGTAACCGTGGGCGAGCACGTAGTCGCCGAGCCGCTGCGTATTGCGCAGCCCTGCGCAATGTCCGAGCATGATCCACGCATGCGGGCGCAGCACCGCGATATGGTCCGTGATCGTCTTCGCGTTCGACGGTCCCACGCCGATGTTCACCATCGTGATGCCGCTGCCGTCCGCGCGCTTCAGGTGATACGCGGGCATCTGCGGCAGGCGCGCGGGCGACGTGCCCTCCTCGGGCTGTTCGCCGAGGTTCGCGTTATACGTGACCACGTCGCCGGGTTCGACGAACGATGAATACTCGCTGCGATAGGCGCGCGTGGCTTCGTCGTCGGCACGGGACATCATCGTGCGGCCGAGCTTTACGAATTCGTCGATATAGAACTGGTAGTTCGTGTACAGCACGTAGTTCTGGAAATGCGTCGGCGAGGTCGCGGTGTAGTGGCGCAGCCGGTGCAGCGAGAAGTCCACGCGCGCCCCCGTGAACAACGCGAGCGGATGGGGCTCGCCAGGACCCGGCTCGAAGGTGCCGTTGACGATGCGGTCGTCGAGCAGCGCGAGGTCCGGTGTATCGAAGATATTGCGCATCGCGAGCAGGCGGTCGCGGTCCAGGTCGCCTTCGAGATGAATGCCTTCCGCGAAAGCGAAGTGAATAGGGATCGGTTGCGCCGACACGCCCACTTCAATGCCCACGTGATGATTCTTCGCGAGCAGGCGCAACTGCTCACGGTAATAATCGCCGAACAGGTCGGGACGCGTGAGCGTCGTTTCATAAATGCCCGGGCCGGCGACGAAACCATACGAACGGCGCGAATCGATCTGCGTGTTCAACTCGGTCCGCACGCGCACGAACGGATAGCACGCGCGCACGCGATGCGTGAACTGCTCGTTGCGTCGATAGCGCGCGAATGCGTCGCGCAGGAATGCGGTGTTGGCTTCATAGATCGCGGAAAGCCGCGTGACGGCCGCGACAGGATCTTCGAAGGATTCGGTCGGGAAGTCGTTGGCAGGCGTGCCCTGGGTGCTTTGAGTCCGGTCGTTTGTCATGATCTTGTGTCTTTTTTTCGATGCCCTCGATGAATCGACATTAACACGGAAGAATGCCCGGACCGTGAAGCCCCTGATCGCGGGAGTGCGTGCGATCACACCGCACCACAGTGTTTTTTCGGCGCCACGTCGAAATGCTGAAAACCAGCGCACAATAAGGCGTTCCACTGATTCGGCAAGGCTTTTTGCTAGAATCCGGCCATCGCCTGGAGAACCATCATGAAGCTGCACCTTTGCGCCGCCGTTGCGGCAGTCCTCGCCGCCGCAAGCCTCGGCGCAGTTGCGCAGCCAGCGCCGCAAGCCGCTCAAATCGAGCCGCAACCCGCTACACAGAAAATGTCGCCGGAAGAAGCAGCAGGGCTTCCGGACCTGAAGGCCATCAACCGTCCGCCGGCCAACGTCAGCTCGAAAGTCGAAATCTCGCCGCCGCGCACGCCGAGCTATCACGAACTGAGCACGAACGGCACTGAAATCACCGAGTTCCGCGACAAGGGCAAGCCTGTCGAGATCGACGTGCGTTCCAACTTCGGCACGCGTTACCAGATGAGCTCGCCCGCCGATACCTCGCCGCAAGTGCGCGACAACGGCAAGGCCAGCACCCGCCTGCCATCGATCAACCTGCGTTACTGATCTTTCCTGATCGCGCCGGACTCGCTTTGACAGCGGGTCGCGGCCTCGCGGCGCGGCGTCCGACAGGCCGCGCCGATCTTCACAGGCCCGCTCCGGGCCGTCCAACCTGACCGACGCTTCCCTGCATGGCCGTCTTTACCCCCGTCACCCACGCCGAGCTCGGCGACTGGCTGCAAGACTACGATCTCGGCGATGTCGTCGAATTGCGCGGCATCCAGTCCGGTATCGAAAACAGCAACTTCTTTCTCACCACCACGCGCGGCGAATTCGTGCTGACGATCTTCGAGAATCTGAGCGCCACGCAGTTGCCGTTCTATCTCGATCTGATGCGTCATCTGGCCTCGCATCGCGTGCCCGTGCCCGATCCGATGCCGCGCCGTGACGGCACGCTGTTCGGCATGCTGCATGGCAAGCCCGCTTCGGTGGTCACGAAACTGGAAGGCGCGCCTGAACTTGCGCCGACGCCCGCGCATTGCATCGAGGTCGGGCAGATGCTTGCGCGCCTGCATCTTGCCGGACGCGATTTCCCGCAGCATCAGCCGAATCTGCGCAGCCTGTCCTGGTGGCAGGAGAAGGCGCCGTCGATCGTCGAATTCCTGAGCCACGAGCAGCGCGAGCTGTTCGAGGGCGAGCTGGCCTGGCAGACGGCGTTCTTCGGCTCGGCGGATTACGCTGGACTGCCCGAAGGCCCGTGTCATTGCGATCTGTTCCGCGACAACGTGCTGTTCGCGCCGGGGCTCGAACACGCGCGCCTCGGCGGTTTCTTCGACTTCTATTTCGCGGGCGTCGACAAATGGCTGTTCGATGTCGCCGTGACCGTCAACGACTGGTGTACGGATCTCGCAACGGGTGTGCTGGATGCCGCGCGTGTCGATGCGTTGCTGCGCGCGTATCAGACCGTGCGGCCGTTCACGCCCGCTGAAGAGCGTCACTGGAACGACATGCTGCGCGCAGGCGCGATGCGCTTCTGGGTGTCGCGCCTGCATGATTTTCATCGGCCGCGTGAAGCGCAAATGCTGAACGCTCACGATCCTGGTCATTTCGAACGCATCCTGCGCGCGCGCGTCCAAGCCGCTGCCCCATCCGCACAAGGCTGATTCTCTCTATGCGACTGATCGAAGTTCCCGCCAAGACTGGCTACGTGTGGTTCCGCCAGGGTCTCTGGCTGTTTCGCCGCAACCCTTTTGCGTTTCTCACGGTGTTCTTCGCGTATTTGTTCGTAATGACGCTGATCTCGCGCGTGCCGCTGATCGGGCCGGTGCTGCCGCTCGTGTTCATTCCGGGCGTGGCGGTCGGCTTCATGGCGGCGTGCCGCAACACGATTGCAGGCAAACCCGTCTGGCCGACCGTGCTCGTCGACGGGTTCCGCTCGTATGGGAGCGTCGTTGCGCGCAGGCTGCTGGCGCTCGGCGCGTTGTATGTGGTGGCGATGGCCGTGATCTTCGCGGTGTCGGCACTGGTGGACGGCGGCACGCTGCTGAACCTCATGATGGGCGACACACCCGCCGGCGATCCGGAAACCGTCGCGGCCAGCTTCAGTCCGCTTGCCGTGCTCGTCGCCCTGGCGTGCTACATCCCGTTCGCGATGCTGTTCTGGTTCGCGCCGATTCTCGTCGCATGGCACGACGTGCCGCCTGCGAAAGCGTTGTTCTTCAGCCTGGTGTCGTGCTGGCGCAACCGTGGCGCGTTCGTCTACTACGGCGTGTTGTGGATTGCGATTGCGCTCGCGGTGTCGTTCGGCCTCACCGCGTTGATGCAGGCGCTCGGCGCCGGGCAGGAGATGGCGCTGGCGGTACTGATGCCGGCGTCGATACTGGTTACGACCGCGCTGTATTGCTCGTTCTACGCCACGTATCGCGGCTGCTTCGGCGTGCAGTCGCCGGATACGCCGGATATCCCGGACGCCTCCGACACCCCGAAGGTCTAGAACGCCACGCGCAAGAATTCGAGACAAAAAGAAGCCGGCTCAAGCAATTGAGCCGGCTTCTTTGTTTGTTGCTGCCGGACGATGATCCGGCGTACGACTCAAGTCAGAGACTTAGTTCGCCATCCACGACGGGTGACGCGTCTTGACTCGCTGATCCAGCTTCTTCATACGATATTCGAGATCGTAGACGTCCGTGGCTTCGGCGAGATAGGCGTCGTCGCGCTCGCGGTCGCGCTGGTCGGCAGACTTGGTCAGGAACAGGAAAATACGGCTGAGCAGGAACATGGTGGGCCTCGCTGGGATACTAGGGTTACTACCTATGAAGCGATTATAGGGTAATCCCTGATCCAGCGCCAGCCCCGAACAAAATAAATCGCTGATCTAAAACACAATTTTGCGACACTTCGACGCCCATCAGGCCACGCGAGCCTTGCTGGTGGCCTCGCCGGAGCGCCGCTGGTGCTTGAAAAATTCCCATATCACAGCGGATGAATCCGGCCCCTTGGACGAATGGAAGGCCACCGTGTCGTCCCCGCCGGCCCATGCGTGGCCGAGTCCGCGCACGATCGACGTCTTCACGACCCGCCGGCCGTTCTTGATGTAATCGCTGACCACGCCGTCGGCGAGTTTTTCCTCGCGGACTTCGCCCGCGCGACGATGGCCTTCCGCATCGATAAAACCGTTGAGCCGCAGGAACTGCCGGGTAAGCTGCTCGGCATTCGCGGCCGTCACGACGGAATCCAGCTCGCCATGCACGATGATCGCCGGCATGCCGGGGTACGCGCGCACGTCGACGGCGGCATCGATCAAGGCGACCGGGTCCGTACGGCTGCCGCGGCGCATGACATCCATTGCGCCGATAGCCGAATGCGCCTCGCCGAACACGACGCCGGAATGCAGCCCGACCGCCGCGAATGTCTGCGGATGGCGGATGGCGAGCAGCGCGGCGAGCCCCGCCCCGGCCGACATCCCGGCCACGTAGACGCGCTCTTCATCGAGATCGTGTTCCGCGACGATCGCCTTGACGAGCGAGATCACGGAAGCCGCCTCGCCGCCACCGCCGCCGCCCGAGTCGTCGTACCAGTGCCAGCAGCGATGCGCATGCTCGTGCTTGGATTGCTCCGGATACAGCACCGCGAAGCCGTACTTGTCGGCGAGGAGATTGATGCGCGTGCCTTGCGCGAACTCGTCCGCGTTCTGCTGGCAGCCGTGCAGCATGACAACGAGCGGCATCGGCTCAGCGCTTTCGTTCGGCGGCAGATACAGCGCGTACGACAGATGATTCACGAGACGACCGGCCGAAGTCGGCGGCGCCGAGTGATAGGAGCGCGCCCACTTTCCGCGCGCCCAGGCCGACGCGCGCGGTCGCACACGCGACTCGCGTACGGCCGGGCGCGCGCCGGCACGCGGCGACGACGCCTTGGCGCTCGCGCCGGACTGGAGTTTCGTCTTGACGGTTTTCGCCCGCGTGGGCTTGGCCTTGGGTTTGGCCCGGGGCTTGGGCGCGTGAACCGCTTCCGCGTGGCTGGCGACCAGGCGTCTCAAGCCGCGCAGCCAGAGCTTGGTAAGGCTTTTCGACATTCGGCTGGGTCCTCCGCAAACTGGCAATCGAACGGCGCGAGCAGGAAATCCGCGCCGGGTTGTGCAATGCACAATAACACCTTTTGCTCGCGCGATCGCTCGTCCTCGCGTGACATATCGGTATGAATTAACGGCAATTCAACAAAATAGCGAAAATTAAACGTAAGTTACGCGATGTAACGAGCCGGCCCGCTTCGCGTTGGCACATAATTGCGTCTGACAGGAGACAGTTATACTGCTGAAGATTGGCCTGCCCCTTTGCGTCCTGGCCGTGCAGGACGCTGGTTACCGCGCTGCAGCAACCCCTATTCCCAAGCCATCAATGACCCTGGAGCTTCCCGTTTCCGTCTGGTACTGGATCACCGCGCTCGGCAGCGTCGGCGTGATGGGCCCGGTCGCGCTGATCATTGCGGCGTGGCTCGCGCTCGGCTATCGCTGGACCTATGCGGGCGCATGGCTCGCGCTGCTCGGCGTGGCAAGCGGCCTCGTCGCGCTGAGCAAGATTGCGTTCATTGGCTGGGGAATCGGCATGCGCAACCTCGACTTCACCGGCATCAGCGGACATGCGCTCATGTCCACGTCGGTGCTGCCGGTGGCCGTCTTCGTCGCGCTGCTGCCCGCGCGGGGGCCGCTGCGGGCGCTCGGCGTTGCCGTTGGATTGCTGCTGGGACTGGCCGTGGGCGTGTCGCGCGTGGTGCTCGATGCCCATTCGGTGTCGGAGGTCGTTGCGGGTTGCGCGCTCGGCGCCGTGGTTGCGCTGGCTTTCGTGCGTTTCGCGTGGCGCGCCGAGCCCGGCAAGCTGGCGCCGATGCCCGTGGCCGCAAGTTTCGCTGCGGTCGTCATCGCGTTGCACGGCGTGCCGGTGCCGACGCAGCACTGGATCACCGAGATCGCCCTGGGTTTGTCGGGCCATGCACGGCCCTATGTGCGAGCCAGCTGGAAGGTCAAACGTCCGCGCGCGCCGGAGCATCGCACGGAGGTTCAGGCGGCGGATCCAGACGCCGCCTGAAATTGAGTCGATAGAACAGGCTCAGTCGTTCACGCCGATGATCACGCTCGACGCCTTGATCACCGCCACCGCCTTCTGACCTTGCGCGAGTCCGAGCGTGTCGGCGCTCTGGTTGGTGATGATCGCCGTGACGGTGGTGCCGCCGTCGAGCGTCAGCGACACTTCCGCGTTCACCGCGCCTTTCGTCACGTTGCTGACGGTGCCGCGCAGCTGATTGCGGGCCGAGAGCTTCGCGCTCGTGTCTTCCATCAGCATCACCCACGATGCCTTGATCAGCGCGAAGGCGTCGCTGCCTTCCTTCAGGCCGAGCGCCTGCGTGCTTTCGTGCGTCACGACCGCGACGATGATCTGGCCGCCCGGCAGGCCAAGTTCGATTTCGTCGTTGACGGCACCGCGCGTGACCTTGGTCACCTTGCCTGCCAGTTGATTGCGTGCGCTTGTTTTCATCCCCAGTCTCCCGATCAGTTGCCAGTCATGGGCAAAGCCGGCGATCGCCGCGCCCGCCCGTTGCAGAAATTTGCGATGCTCGCGCTCCACCACGCGATACGTCTCGATGAGACGCAGCGCCGCCGGCGTGAGCGTCGTACCGCCGCCGCCCCGGCCGCCGCTCGACGTGGTCACGAGCGGCTCGCCGGCGAGGTTGTTCATCGTATCGACGGCGTCCCACGCCGCCTTGTAGCTCATGCCGATCCGCTTGGCGGCGGCGGTGATCGACCCGGCATCGCGGATCGCGGCGAGCAACGCAATGCGCGACGCGCCGCCGAGCGTTTCCGTCCCGTTCGTCAGCCACACGGAACCGCCGAGTTCCAGCGACTCGCGCCGCGCGAGCGGTTCGTCAGCCTTCATGCATCGTCTCCAGAGGTCGCGCCATGACTGAAACCGAAACAATCCGGCGTGTCGCATTATAGCGACGCCTTCAGCCGCGGACGACGCAGCGCACGCAGCAAACGTTCGCCTTCCTGCGCGTCGGCGCGCGCCGCAGCCGCGCTCCACGCGCGCGCGAAACCGCGCTGATAATCGGTGGCTTCGGGCAGCGCGGCGAGCCGGTCGGCGGCGACGGCGGCATCGTTGGCTTCGCCCAGCGCGGACTGGAGTTGCCCCAGCAGCGCGCCGGCGTGCTTGCGGGTTCGGGAGGACAGAATTGAGCGGAAGAACTCCAGCGCGTAGCGCAGCCGGTGCCGCTCCTGCGCCGGAAGCCGGACGAGATCGGGCACGCCGGCGAGACGGCGATAGTCCTTGCGGATCCGCCTCGCCGCGAACGCGACGAAGCTCGCCGGGGCGGCATCCTCTTGCACCGCGAAGCGCGCGAGCCATTCGATGAAGGCCAGCGCAAGCCGCGCATGCCGCTTCGACGCCAGCGCATCGCGCAGTCTTTCGCGCGCGTCCTGCCGCCGCGTGTGCGCCGCCGCGATGAGCGCTTGCCAGCGGGCGGGATCATCGTCAGCAGCGGCGTAGGCCAGCAGCGTCTTGCCGGCGAAGACGTCCCAGTCGCGCGCTTCGGCGAGCAACTCGCCGAACCAGGCGAGATCAGGGGCGATGTGCGTGCGCCGGGTCTCGTCGATATCGTCGCGGAACAGCTTCAGCAGCGTCTTCAGCCGCCGCTGCGCGACGCGCAGTTGATGCACGTGCTCGTCGCCGAGACCGTGGCGCGCGGCGGCTTCGTTGCCGAACCACTGCCCGGCCACCGACGCCGCCATCGTGACGAAGGCCGTTCGCCGCGTCGCCGAAGGAGGCACGTCGAGGCTGGCCGCGTGAACCGGATCGGTGTTGAAGGCGGACGTCGCGCCGGACGCCATGACGAACGGCGTTGCGTCGATGACCGCGCCCGCCAGTCTGAACAGCGCATCCAGCGAACCGTCCACGGCGGGCGCGGCCAGACGCAGTTCCGGATGGCCGTCGGCGGCGGTGTCGAGCGACGCGCGCAGGAACACGCCGTCCATGTCGATGCGCCACTCGATGCGCTCGATTTCACGACCGTCGCAGGCCACCGGCACTTCCTGGGCCGCAAACCCGATCACGCGATGCGCCTTCGCCAGCGGCACGCGCAGGGCGGCTTCGGCTTCGGCAAATTCGCGCAGCGATGCGCCGAGATCATCACCCGCCGGTCGCGCGAAACGCCGGTAGCGCGCGAAGCCGGGCAGCGCCGGTTCTTCCATCTGGATCGCATGCAGCGTGCGCGCGCCGTCCCGCGTCTCGACCATGAGCCGCCAGTCCGGCGCTTTCAGCCGAATCTCGCGCACGTGGAGCAGCGCGCGCGCGGATGGATGCCCGGCGAATGCCGCAAGCCGCGCAAGCACCACTGTCAGCGCAGCCGTCCCGTTCCCTGGCTGGGCCGCCTGCAACGCGATTTCGATCCACATCGTCATGGTGTCTCCCGCGCGCGCTTGCGCCGCCGTTCAGATCATATGAATCCACGATTGATCCGCGATTGGTGCGTGTTTCATGAAATCGACACATGGCGGGTGAAACATCACCGATTGTGCTTTGCAACGCACCCATCCGCCGTTTCCCTATTTGCCGCCCACTCGCGCATCGCGCGCAAGCCCAGCCTCAAGGACGCGACATGAATCAGGTTGTCTTTCCCCAAACCCAGGAAGGCCGCTCTCCCGGCCAGCGCTACGCCCTGCTGATCTTTCTGCTGGTGATCGCGGCAGGTGTCGTCTATTGCGTGATGCATCTGCTCGACGATCTCGCGCCGGTGCGGGAATCGTCGGTACTTCCGTATGTCCTGCTTGGCGTCGCGCTGCTGATCGCGCTCGGCTTCGAATTCGTCAATGGCTTCCATGACACGGCCAATGCCGTCGCCACCGTCATCTACACCCACTCGCTGACGCCCAATCTGGCCGTCGTCTGGTCCGGCATGTGGAACTTCATCGGCGTGCTGGTTTCGAGCGGCGCGGTGGCCTTCGGCATTCTGCAACTGCTGCCGGTCGAACTCATCATCGGCGTCGGCAGTTCGCAGGGCTTCGCCATGGTGTTCGCGCTGCTGATCGCCGCGATCATCTGGAATCTCGGCACCTGGGCGCTCGGCCTGCCGTCGTCGAGCTCGCATACGCTGATCGGTTCCGTGATCGGCGTCGGCCTGATGAACCAGATGCTGCACGGCACGACCGGCACGTCGGGCGTCGACTGGAGCCAGGCGTTGTCGGTCGGCAAGTCGCTGCTGTTCTCGCCGATCGTCGGCTTCGTGCTCGCGGGCTTTCTGCTGTACGTGCTGAAACTCGTCGTGCGCGTGCCGTCGCTCTACAAGGAGCCGGAAAAGAACGCGCCGCCGCCGTTCTGGATCCGCTGCCTGCTGATCCTGACCTGCACGGGCGTCTCGTTCGCGCACGGCTCCAACGACGGCCAGAAAGGCATGGGCCTCATCATGCTGATCCTCATCGGCACCGTGCCGACCGCCTATGCGCTCAACAAGGCCGTGACGGCCAACGAAACGCAGACCTTCCTCGCCGTGAGCCACAGCGCCGCCGAGGCGTTGCAGCGCTACAGCAACGGCGTCGCGCCCGCCGCCGATGCGCGCGCTCAGGTCGAGAAGTTCGTTCAGACGAAGACCTTAGCACCGGATTCCGTGGCCTCGCTCAAAAGCCTCGTCGACTCGATCGAATCGCAGGTTCGCCCGAGTCAGACCATGGCCGATCTGCCGCAAGGCAACGTCCGCAACGTGCGCAACGAGATGTATGTCGCGTCCGAGGCGCTGCGCATCATGGAGAAGCAGAAGACGCCTGCGTTCTCGCAACCCGACCTCTCGACCCTCGACAACTACAAGAAGCAGCTCGATCACGCGACCAAGTTCATCCCGACGTGGGTGAAGGTGGCTGTGGCGGTGGCGCTGGGACTCGGCACCATGGTCGGCTGGAAACGCATTGTCGTGACGGTGGGCGAGCGCATCGGCAAGACCCATCTGACGTATGGCCAGGGCGCATCGGCGGAACTCGTCGCGATGCTGACCATTGGTGCCGCCGATGCCTACGGCCTTCCGGTCAGCACAACGCACGTGCTTTCGTCGGGTGTTGCCGGCACGATGGCCGCGAATGGCTCCGGCCTGCAATGGCGTACGGTGCGCAGTCTCGCGCTCGCGTGGATCCTGACGCTGCCGGTATCCATCGCGCTCGCGGGCGCCCTGTTCTGGGCCTTCCGCGGCATCTTCTGAAGCGCGGCCTGAACGCCTGAATGGCGGGAGCGCGACGAACCGCGCTCCCGCTCATTTGAAAGTTTTGCGTTTCCTTTAGCGTTCGCTCGTCTTTTTGACAATCCGCCTGTGCCGGCGGGTGCCCTGGGAAATGGCTGAAGCCTTGTAGCAATTGGGTTTCGAACTGACTGGCACAGCCATTGCTCCACACTCCTCGTCGATCGCACCTCGGACCGGACGGCAGTCAAGTTCCGCCGCCCCGGCGCACTGTGCTGCAAGGCAGTTGGGAGGCCGCGCCGGGTGTCGATTCGTCAAATCGCGATCAATTAACAAGGAGACGTCAAAATGACGATCGGAACCATCCTGCTGATCATCCTGATCCTGATTCTGGTCGGCGCCATTCCGTCCTGGCCGCATAGCCGCAGTTGGGGTTACGGGCCGAGCGGTATTGTCGGCGTCGTGTTGATCGTGGTGATCGTGCTCTTGCTGATGGGACGGCTGTGACGTCCCGCGCGCCCGTGCGGCATTGAACGGGTCGCGACTTGCGCAAATGAGAAGGGGCGCCCGACTGGGCGCCCCTTCTCATTTCTTCGAACCCGTCGCGCAATGTCAGACGCGCATGACCTGCCCGTTCGGCTCGATCTTGCGTGGAATCATGGGTTCGGACTGTTTGGGAGACGTCGTCTTCGGCGGTGCCGTGACGGCGGGCGCTTCGATCGCAGCCTTATCGGCTACCTGTTTCACCGCCGGCGCGCTCTTGCGCTTTTTCTTCGCGGCGACCTGGCTGCCCGTGCGTGCCTTCGACTTGCCCTTCACGGCTTGCGCCTCGGGCGGATTCCAGACTTCCGTGTAACGCTCGGCGGCAAACAGCGACGACGAACCGAAGACCAGCAGAAGAATGAGCAATGCGCGCTTCAAAGGTTTTGCTCCAACGGTAAGTGGCCCGCTCTGCGCGAGAGGATGGCGTCGAGCGAGCGCTCGGAGGTGTCGAGTTCGTGTAACGCGGCGTCCAGCCGACCGATTGAACTTGCGGCGGACTGGCCGCCTGCTTCGGGACCGGGCTCGCCTCGCGTGGCGTCGAATGCTGCGTGGACAGCCCGCGTCGCGCGCATGAAACGTTCGAGTGCGGCGGCTTCGGGCGAATCGCTGGGTCGATTCATCGGCAAGCTCCTGTTACGAACAAGCTGTACGAATATACAGTAATCGACCAGCACGGCAAACCCGTCAAAGCCGGCGTGGTGAAAATACCGCAACCCTCTTGACCCGCCCCGCCGACGTCATTTTGCACGCTCCCGGTGACATTTCGACGCGCCCTGCGACCGGCCATCTCGAAATTAAGTCGCGCTTAATTCTGGGCCGACACACTTCATGCGCGATCCGGCTCCGCTGGCGCCGTCTGCATGACGGCCCGAGCCGCCCACGATGAGGAATGTGCCATGCCCGCCAACACCACTGCGCGCCCGTCTTTCGCCAATCTCGCTCCGACGCTGCGCAAAAAGCACGCGCTCGCGTTGCGCCGCTGTCGCTTGTCCGCGCCGGTCGAGCGGCTGTTCGGTCCGGCGTACCGAACGGTCGAATGGGAGGACAAGAACGATCCGCGCGTCCAGTGCCGCATCTTTCCCGCCGACTGCACGTCCAAGCAGATCGCCGAAGCGTTGCGAGGGCACGTGCCAGGCCGCCGCTATGGGTCCGGTGATGAAGACGCGTGATCCGTCGCGCCGAGCACGAAAGTTCATGCATCGCTTGAATTAATCCACATATGGACTATTATTGTCATCAAGTTCTTTTAGAGACTTGATGACATGTCCCATGCCGCACGCGCCCATTCGGCGGCGACAGGCCACACGCCGCCGCCCCCGCCGCTGCTTACAGGTGATCTCTCCGCCGCTGGCCTGCGCGCCTTTTTCAATATTGCCCGGGACTGGTCGCTAACGGCCGAAGAGCAGATCGTCCTGCTCGGTTCGCCCGGCCGCTCCACCTATTTCAAATGGAAGAACGCGCCTGAAACGGCGCGGCTCGAACGCGACAAGCTCGAACGCCTGTCGCTCATTCTCGGCATCTACAAGGCGCTGCAAATCCTGCTGCCGGACCCCGGCGCCGCCGACACGTGGATTCGCCGCCCCAACAGCGCGCCGCCCTTCGGCGGCAAGCCGGCGCTCGACCGCATGCTGGCCGGCAACATCAGCGACCTGCTTGCCGTACGGCAATACCTCGATGCCATGCGAGGCGGATGGGCGTGATGGGCATCGAATTCGGCAAGAACCCGTCCGACTGGCGGGAACGCTGGCCACATGGCCTGCTCGACTGGTCGCCTGCGTATCGCGTGATTCCCACTCGCTTTCCCGCTGTGAACCTGTTCGACCGCGTGGCGTCGCCGCACGATTTTGAAGCGTTGTACGCACTCGAGGCGATGACCAACGACCGCCTGCGGACCGAACTCGGCGAACTGGATCTCGTGCCGCAGGACGAGCGCTGCTTCGGGCCGGGCTGCGGGCCGATCATGGCCGCGTTCACGCATCTGAATCCCAACGGCAGCCGCTTCTCCGACGGACACTACGGCGTGTTCTACTGCGCCCGCGACCGGCAGACAGCCATCGAGGAAACGCGTTATCACTCGAGCGTGTTCCTGCGCGCCACGAACGAAGCGCCGACACGGCAGCAGATGCGCCTCTATTCGGTCACGGCGTACGGTGAAGTGGTCGATCTACGTGGGGATGCCATCGCGCGGAATGGGCTGGACGCGCGTCTGCTCGATCCCGTCGATTACAGCGCAGGCCGCGCGCTCGGCCGTGCGGCCCGCGCAGCGGGCGCGGCGGGGATTGCGTATCCGTCGGTGCGCGACCCGCAGGGCGAGTGCCTTGCAGCCCTGCGCACGACGATGCTGCGCGACTGCCACCATGCGGCCTATCTCGAATACAACTGGAACGGCCACGCGGTCGACTACGTCTTCGAGCTGAATCAGGTCGGCTGAACGCCCGCCTGTCAACGCCCGTCAGCGGATGGCGAGCGCCGTGGACGAACGCGTCCGCGCGATCTTCTTCGACGCCGGCCGCGCCGCCTTGGGCGCCGGCTTCTTCGCGACTTGCTCCAGCGCCTGCGCCGCCGCGCGCTTGCCACTGGCCTTCAACGCACCGGCGCGCGCCTTGCGGCTGGATGCGTCGAGCAGATTGGTGAGACGTGCATCGCTCGGCTCGGCGCCCTTGCGAGGCTTGCGCGCCGCTTCGCGGGCGCGGCGCTTCGCGTCCAGTTCGAGAAAGATGGCAAGCGCGGCCTCGTCGGTCTTGAGTCCATGGCGACGGCTTGCCGGCATCGATTCAGCGAGTTCGCCCGCCTCGAAAGCCTCGATCACCGCCGGATGCACATAGCACTTGCGGCACACCGCCGGGGTATTGCGCAGCAACTGGGACACCTCCTTGATCGTGCCGACGATGTGCTTGCGCGCCTCCGTCACCGTGTCCCACTTGAGCCTGCGCAGCGCCGCGAGCGCGAACACACTGCCGGCCCACGTGCGATAGTCCTTCGCGGTGAAGTCGGCGCCGGTGATCTCGTGCAGATAGTCATTGATGTCGGATGAGCTGACCGCATGACGCTCGCCATCGGCATCGAGATACTGGAACAGGTCCTGCCCAGGCAGATCCATGCAGCGCTTGATGATGCGTGCAAGCCGTACGTCGCTCACCGAGACATCGTGCTCGATGCCGCTCTTGCCGCGAAACCGGAAGCGCAGCGTACCCGCCGAGAGCTTTAAATGACGTTTGCGCAGCGTCGTCAGGCCGTAGGAGCGGTTCTCGCGCGCGTATTCTTCGCTGCCGACGCGGATCAGCGTCGTATCCAGCAGCCGCACGACCGTCGCGAGCACCTTGTTGCGCGGCATGCCGTCCAGCGCCAGATCGCGCGTCACGCGCGCCCGCAGCTTCGGCAGCACCGCGCTGAACGCCAGCATGCGCTCGTACTTGGTGGCGTCGCGGGTCTCGCGCCATTGCGGGTGATAGCGATACTGCTTGCGTCCGCGCGCATCGCGGCCAGTGGCCTGCAAATGACCGCGCGCATCGGGACAGATCCAGACGTCGGTATAGGCGGGCGGAATCGCGAGGGCGTTGATGCGGCGCACCTCGGCTTCGTCGTCGATACGTTTGCCCAGCGTATTGAAGAACGCGAACGCGCCGTCGATCCATTCGCGCGTATAGCCGCGCCGTGAGTCGTCCATGTAGCGCAGGCCCGGCGGCAGATCTTCCGGGCAACCCTGCACGCCGCCGGCCGGCACGTCGCTCGCGCCGCCGCCCGCTTCACCGTTTCGTCCGATTCTCGCCACCGTGTGCCTCGCCTGTTTTTCGTTCGACTGATGGCAAGACATCGAGCAACGGCCGTGCCGGGCGCGCCGGCCGCTACGATGGCATCAAGGCAGCGCGAGTGTGCGGGCGCCTTCGGACGCGGCCCAGCGCTCCTTCACCGACCAGCGTTCGTCGGTGCCGGCCTGCACGATGGTCAGCCGCCCTTCCGACGCAAACGCGCCCGTGTCGATGAAAATCTGCGAGCCGATCTGCTTGATCGCGCGCATCGGCGTGTGGCCGCAATAGGTGGGCGACAGCCCGCGCTGCTGTCCCGGGTCCGCCTGGCCGAGCGCGAGACCGCGGCCCCACAGCATCTCGTTGCGGACGTCGTCGGAGTAATCGGCGGTGTCGAGGTCGGCGTCGCTGCCGAAGAACTCCGCGTGCAGCACGTTGAAGCGCCGCGCGCCCTCGCCGACGATCCGCACCAGCGGCAATTTCGCGAGCCGCACGGCGAGTTCGCCAAGCTGATCGTCGCCGAGCGTCTCGGCCCATGCGCCGCCGATCGCATACCACGCCTGCCTTCGCATCGCGCCGGTGGCCACGGCGATCAGCGAATCCTCGTGATTGCCGAGCACCGGATAGAACCACGGCTTGTCGATCAGATCGACCGCCGCGAGCGAGTCCGTGCCGCGATCAACCAGGTCACCGACGGAGAACAGACGGTCACGTGCGCCGTCGAAGTGGATCTCGTGCAGCAGATAGCGCAGCGCATCGACGCAGCCATGCAGGTCGCCGACCACGAAATCGCGGCCCACGTTGTTGGCGGGGTGTCGGCAGACGACAGGATAGGTAGGACCATTCATGCGTCGATCTTAGCGCCGGTGGATGACAGCGTGTGAGGGCTTGCTCGCTTTCGGAGTCGAATGGTGCATGCGCGCGCTGTTTGAAAGCCGCATAGGCAATAATCGCCGCATCGCGCGCATCCGTCTGGACTTAGTGCATGCCAAATAACAAGCAAAAAAACGTCCTCCCGTCCGTGTTGCGCAACCGTCCGCGGCTGCTCATCGGGCTGATGGTCGGCTGCGTGGTCGCCGCGCTGGTGCCCGCGCATTTCCGTCCGACCGCACGCGCCTTGATCGGCTGGGACACGGCCGTGTGGCTGTATCTCGTGCTGATCTGGCTGCAGATGGCCACCGCCGGCCAGAGCGACGTGCAGGCGCTGGCCGAGCGCGAGGACGAAAACGCGGCGATGGTGCTGATGATCGTCAGCGTGGCGGCGCTGGCAAGCATCGTGGCGATTGTCGTCGAACTGGCGGCCGCGAAGAGTCTCGGCGTCAAGGCGCTGCCGAACTACCTGCTCACCGGCGCCACCATGCTCGGCGCCTGGTTCCTGATCCCGACGATGTTCACCCTGCATTACGCGCGGCATTTTTATCAGTCGCCCGACAACGAACCCGCGCTGCGCTTCCCCGACAAGCACCTGAAGCCCGGCTACTGGGACTTCCTTTACTTCTCCTTCACCATCGCGGTCGCCTCGCAGACCGCCGATATCGCGCTCGGCTCGACCGCTGCGCGCCGCAGCGCGCTCGCGCAATCGGTGCTGTCGTTCTTCTTCAACCTCGCGGTGCTGGGGCTCTCGATCAACATCGCGGCGAGCCTGGTCGGCGGCTAAAGACGGCTGAAGCCGGAACGCAGCGCCTCATCACGCCGCTGTCACGCGGCCTCCTCACACTCGCTGAGTGCGCGTGTAAAAACGCGGCGCGCGCCGCTGTCAGTTTTACACGCGAAGCCGACGCCGTTGCGCACCGCACCCGATAAGCGCGCTCGGACGCTCTTGTCGAACGAAAGGCGGACTTTCCCGTGCTGCACCGCACATAGACCGTGAGCGGGTGGCACAGCGATTGCTGCATTGCGCCAGCCATCCCCAATAAGCATGTCCCGATCAGCACTCGCCGGCGCGGCGCATTGACCGCGCGTTCCTCTCGCTCAGGAGCCCCATTTTGCCTTTGAACGTTCTGCTGGTCGCCTCTGAAGCCGTCCCGCTCGCCAAGACCGGCGGACTCGGCGACATGGTCAGCGCCTATGCTGCCGCGCTGCGCCAGGCCGGCGTCGATGCCACCATCCTGCTGCCCGCCTATCCGAACGCGATCGCGCAGGTTGAAGGGCTCACCAAGGTCGGCACGCTTGCCGACCTGCCCGGCGGCGACGCCGATTTGCTGCGGGGCCGCATGCCCGACACCGGCGTGCCCGTGCTGCTGCTGCGTTGCGACACGCTGTACGCGCGCACGGGCCTCTACCAGGACGCTCAAGGCCGCGACTACACGGACAACGCCGTGCGTTTTGCGACGCTCTCGGCGGCGGCCGTGCGAATCGCACAAGGCGTGCGCAACGTGAAGCGGCCGGACATCGTGCATGCGCATGACTGGCACACCGGCCTCACGCCGCTGTTGATGAAGGCCGCGGGCGTGCACGCAAAGAGCGTTTTCACGATCCACAATCTCGCATTCCAGGGCAACTATGCGCTCTCGCTTGGTGCGTCGCTGGGCGTGCCGGACAAATGGCTCGTACACGCGCTGAGCGACCCGCAGAGCATCGAGTTCTACGGCGCATTGAGTCTGATGAAAGCGGGCATCGTCCACGCGGATCGCGTGACGACCGTCTCCGAAAACTACGCACGCGAAATCCTGACGCCGCGTTTCGGTCATCTGATGGAAGGCGTGCTGCAAAGCTGCGCCGACAAGCTATCGGGCGTGGTGAACGGCATCGATGAACACGTATGGAATCCGGCCACGGATCCGACCATCGAGCGCAACTATTCCTTCGACGACATGCGCGGCAAGCATGCCTGCAAGCGCGCGCTGCAACGCAAGTTCGGCCTGCCCGTCGATCCTTTCGCGCCGGTGATGGCAATCGGCAGCCGCATGACCAGCCAGAAGCTCGCCGATGTCGTGCTCGAAGCGCTGCCGCGTCTGCTGGCACAGCATCCGCGTCTGCAACTGGCAGTGATCGGCAAGGGCGAAGCGCATATCGAAGCGGGTTTCCGCAAGCTGGCGCAGGAATGGCCGGATCGCGTCGGCGTGACGATTGGCTATGACGAACGGCGCGCGCACGCGCTGCACGCCGGCGCCGACATCCTGCTGCACGGCAGCCGCTTCGAGCCGTGCGGCCTGACGCAGATGTATGCGATGCGCTATGGCACGCTGCCGATCGCGTCGCGCGTGGGCGGTCTCGCCGACACGATCGTCGATGCGGCGCAGAACGCCGACGTCATTGCCCCGAATGTGCTGCATCCGTCCGTGTATCTGCGCGACGGCACGCACGACCAGCCCATCGCGCACGCCCCCGTACCGCGGGCCGCGGACGCGCCTACGGGCTTCCTCTTCGACGGCGAACGTGCCGACGACATTCTCCACGCCGCCGCCCGCGCGCTCGACGCCTACATGCGTCCGCAAGTGTGGCGCGCGCTGCAGCGCAACGCGATGTCATGCGATTTCGGATGGAACGAAGCCGTCGCGACGATGGTCGCACTGTACGCCGGCGTGAGCGAGGCCCGGCCGAGCCGGACAGCGCTGCGGCCGCGCCGTGCCGCCGAGGCCGTGTGCCCGCCGGTAGCCGTGCCGGCGCAGGACACGCGTGCACTCGCTGCTGACAAGACACTTGTCGCGCGCAGTGCGTGAGCGCGACGCCTGCACTTGCTCCATAGTAGTGCCCTGATGCAGAGCTGACCCGGCCGGTGTGCCGGGCGCGGCACGCAACGTGCTCCCTCCCCGAGCGATGTTCCTGGGGCATCCGTTCGGGATCGACTGCCGGGACGCGTGGCGCGCCGCGAGCGCGAATTGCGCCCGGCGCACGGTGTATCGCGTGACTGTATTGCGTGATCCAAGCAGGGCGAACAGGCCGATGTCGATACTCGACCCGTCACGCGCCTGTCGTCCGCACGCGAGCAGCAGTGCGCCATGCGCCGGAACGTGCGGACCGGCTCTTCAGCCGTTTGGCCCTTGAGCTGGCCCGTGAGCGCGATCGCGATCGAAGTCCGCATCCCCGCCACCGCAGGACGACTCTGGAAAATACGAACGATGGAAAACCATCAAGCTCATCATGCGTACGCGCCGCGAATCTACTTCATCGATCCCCTGCTCGTCGGCCCGCTTGCCAAGTGGTCGGCCCAGTTCGAGCACGCGGCCTCGCTCGGCTTCGATCACGTCCTGATCGGCTCGCCGTTCGTGCCCGGCAGCAACGGGCATCGCGAGGCCGTTGCCGATCATCACCGGCTGCACCCCGTGTTCGAGTTCGCCGGCAGCTCGGCTGAAGGTCTGGGCCAGCTCGCCGCCGCCGCGAAGAAGCACGAACTCACGCTGCTGGTCGATATCGTGATCGACCGCGTCAGCGCCGAAGGCGGCCTGTATCAGGACAACAAGCATTGGTTCCAGCCGTTCGAAAGCGCCGATGCGCGTCTCGATCCGCGCATGCCGCCGCGCAAGCGCGACGTCGCTTCAGCCGACTTCTCGAATGGTGAAGCCGCGGACCGCCTGACCGAATGGTGGGCGCGTGAGCTGAACCAGATCTCCGATGCAGGCGTCGGCGGCTTTCGTTTCGATGCGCCGCACGCCGTGCCCGCGCACGTGTGGCGGCGCCTCGGCGCGGCGGTCCGCGAAAAGCATCCGGAGTCGCGCTGGCTTGCGTGGACGGTCGGCGTCACGCGTCACGACCTGCACGGCCTCTCCGATGCCGCCTTCGACGCCGTGTTCACCTCGACCCGCTGGTGGGACTTCAAGAGCGCCTGGCTGTTCGACGAACATGCGGCACTCGCGCGCATCGCGTCGCCGGTCGCGTTTCCGGAAGATCCGTTCGGCACGCGCTTCATCGGCGACCTGACCGATACCAGCGACACCGCGCTGCTCGAACGCGCCTACACGCGCGTGCTCGACACCGCCGCCGCGCTCGGCACGGGCTGGATGGTGCCGATGGGCTTCGAATACGGCATCGGCCTGCCGTTGTCGCCGCAGTATGGCGTCGCGGCTGAGTACGCGCGCGCGACGAGCGAGAAGCGCATCGACCTGACGGCGCGCATCCGCCGCGCCAATGACCTGCAACGCAACGTGGCCACGCTGTCGAGCGTCGGCGAACTGCGCTCGCTGACCGGCGCGGGCACGCCCTACGCCGCGCTGATCCGTGCCGACGGCGGCGATCTGCGGCGCAGCGAAGGCGCCGTGCTGGCGGTGTTCAACCCCGATCTCGTCGCGCCGGTGCAGGTGGATACGCTGCATCTGCTCGAATCGGTGCCGGGCAATTACACGCGTTTCGCGCCGATCGACGATACGCTCGGCCAGGCTGAACGCCTCGCGCCGTTCACGCTGCACGCGGGCGAAGTGCGCCTGTTCCGCGCTGAAGCCGAGCCCTTCATCCTGCTCGCGCAACCGCAGGTCAAGCGCGGTGCGAAGGCCGCTGACAAGAAATCGGTGGCCGAGGCCATCGCCGCGCCGCGCGTGTCGATCGAAAGCGTCACGCCTTCGGTCGATCACGGACGCTTCCCGGCGAAGCGCATTGTCGGCGAGGCGCTGGAAGTGCAGGCCGCGATCTTCGCCGAAGGTCACGACAAGATCGCCGCCTCGGTGCAATGGCGCGCCGCCGATGAAACCGACTGGCACGAAGCGCCGATGACCGCCGTGCAGCCCGCCGGCCTCGACTTGTGGAGCGCGCGCATTCCGCTGGAACGCGTGGGCCGTCACGAGTTCGTCGTGATGGCGTGGCGCGACGACTACGCGTCGCTGGTCGATCACATGCAGAAGAAGCTGAAGGCCGGGCAGACTGTAGAACTCGAAGTGGAGGAAGCGAAGCATCTGTTCGCGCTGATCCTCGCTGAAGTCAAGACCGCCGACGACGCCGACTCCAATAGCGCGCCGCTCGACGCCATCGTCAAGGAATTCACCAAGGCCAACGACGCGCGCAAGCTGGAACTGGTGCTTGCACCCGCGACCGCGAAGGCCGTGGCGGCGGCGCGGCACCGGCCGTTCCTGTCGCGCGATCCGGTGGTGTATCGCGTGGACGCCGAACGCGCCGCCGCGCGCTTCGCGAGCTGGTACGAGATCTTTCCGCGTTCGATGAGCGACGACGTGAACCGTCACGGCACGTTCATCGACGTGATCGGCAAGCTGCCGCGCATCCGCGAGATGGGCTTCGACGTGCTCTACTTTCCGCCGATCCATCCGATCGGCGTGGCGAACCGCAAGGGCAAGAACAACACGCTGACGGCCGAGCCGGGCGACGTGGGCAGTCCGTATGCCATCGGCGGCAAGGAAGGCGGACACACGGCGGTGCATCCGGAACTCGGCAATCTCGATGACTTCAAGCGCATGCTCGAAGCCGCGCATGAACATGGTCTGGAGATCGCGCTCGACTTCGCGGTGCAATGCTCGCCCGATCATCCGTGGCTGAAGGAGCATCCGACGTGGTTCGCATGGCGTCCGGACGGCACGCTGCGTTACGCGGAGAACCCGCCGAAGAAGTATCAGGACATCGTGAACCCGGACTTCTATGCACAGGACGCGAAGCCTGAGCTGTGGACTTCGCTGCGCGACGTGTTCCTGCACTGGATCGACGCGGGCGTGCGCATTTTCCGCATCGACAATCCGCACACCAAGCCCTTCCCGTTCTGGGAATGGGTGATCGGCGACGTCCGCGCGCGCCATCCCGACGTGATCTTCCTCGCGGAAGCCTTCACACGGCCGCGCGTGATGAACCGGTTGGCGAAGCTCGGCTTCTCGCAGTCGTACACGTACTTCACGTGGCGCGAGAGCAAGCGCGACTTCATCGAGTACATGCACGACCTCACGCAGACCGATGCAAAGGAATTCTTCCGTCCGAACTTCTTCGTGAACACGCCGGACATCAACCCGCGCTTCCTGCAAAGCTCGGGACGGCCGGGCTTTGTGATCCGCGCGGCGCTGGCCGCCACCTTGTCCGGCCTGTGGGGCGTGTACAGCGGCTTCGAACTGTGCGAGTCCGCCGCGCTGCCGAACAGCGAGGAGTATCTGAACTCCGAGAAGTACGAGCTGCGTGCGTGGGACTGGAACCGGCCCGGCAACATCGTCACCGAGATTACGGCGTTGAATCGCATCCGCCGCGCGAACCCCGCGTTGCAGTCGCATCTCGGCATCAACTTTTTGCCTGCGCATAACGACAACATCCTGTTCTTCGAGAAGGCAAACGCGGCGCGCGACAACGTCGTGCTGGTCGCGATCAATCTCGATCCATTCAACGAACAGGGTGCGGACATCGAACTGCCGTGGCAGACCCTCGAAGCCTGGGGCGTGCGCGAATGGGACGCCGTGAGCGTGGAAGACCAGGTGACGGGGGAACGTTTTGAATGGCGCGGTCGGCGTCAGCACGTGCGGCTCAATCCGCATTCGCTGCCGTTCGCGATATGGCGCATCGCGCCGACCTGGGGCCTGCCGAAACCTCAGCCGGACACGGCGGCATGAACCCGTAAGGCACAGACAGCAGCAGCGAGAGAGCACACCAGAAACAAGGGCGAACCGATATCGGCGGGCCCGACAGAACATTGGAGCGAAACCGTGGATACAAGGGTGAAGCGCAACAAGAAGGCGTCGATTCTCAACGACGATCCGCTCTGGTACAAAGACGCGATCATGTATCAGGTTCACATCAAGTCATTCTTCGATGCGAACAACGACGGCATCGGCGATTTTCCCGGCCTGCTCGCGAAGCTCGACTACATCGCGGAGCTGGGCGTCGATGCAATCTGGCTGTTGCCGTTCTATCCGTCGCCGCGTCGCGACGATGGCTACGACATCGCCGACTACCGCAACGTGCATCCGGACTACGGCACGATCGCGGACGTCAAGCGCTTCATCCAGGAAGCGCACGCACGCGGCATTCGCGTGATCACCGAACTGGTTATCAACCATACGTCGGACCAGCATCCGTGGTTTCAGCGCGCGCGCCATGCGAAGCCCGGCTCGGCGCACCGCAACTACTACGTCTGGTCCGACACGGACAAGAAGTACGAAGAGACGCGCATCATCTTCATCGATTCGGAGCCGTCGAACTGGACGCATGATCCGGTCGCGGGCCAGTACTACTGGCACCGTTTCTATTCGCACCAGCCGGACCTCAACTTCGATAATCCAGCGGTCCTGAAGGAAGTGCTTTCGGTGATGCGCTTCTGGCTCGACATGGGTATCGACGGCCTGCGGCTGGACGCGGTGCCTTACCTGGTCGAACGCGAAGGCACGAACAACGAAAACCTGCCGGAAACGCACGACATCCTGAAGAAGATCCGCGCGACCATCGACGCCGAGTATCCGAACCGGATGCTGCTCGCGGAAGCGAACCAGTGGCCGGAGGACGTGAAGGAATACTTCGGCGATGAAGACGAATGCCACATGGCGTTCCACTTCCCATTGATGCCGCGCATCTACATGTCGATTGCGAGTGAAGACCGCTTCCCGATCACCGACATCATGCGGCAGACGCCGGACCTCGCCGAGACCAATCAATGGGCGATCTTCCTGCGCAATCACGATGAACTCACGCTCGAAATGGTCACGGACTCCGAGCGCGATTACCTGTGGAACACCTATGCGAGCGACCGTCGCGCGCGTTTGAACCTCGGCATTCGCCGCCGGCTCGCGCCGCTGATGGAACGCGACCGTCGGCGTATCGAACTGATCAACTCGCTGCTGCTCTCGATGCCGGGCACGCCAGTCATCTATTACGGCGACGAGCTCGGCATGGGCGACAACATCCACCTGGGCGACCGTGATGGCGTGCGCACGCCGATGCAATGGTCGTCGGACCGCAACGGTGGTTTCTCGCGCGCCGATCCCGAACAACTGGTGCTGCCGCCCGTGATGGGCTCGCTCTATGGCTATGACGCGGTCAACGTGGAATCGCAGAGCCGCGATCCGCACTCGCTGCTGAACTGGACGCGCAAGATGCTCGCGGTGCGGCGCTCGAAACATGCGTTCGGGCGCGGCACGATCCGTTTCCTGCGGCCCGCGAACCGCAAGATCCTCGCGTATGTTCGTGAACTCGAAGGCGAGCCGCCGATCCTGTGCGTGGCCAACCTCTCGCGCGCGCCGCAGGCGGTGGAGCTGGACCTGTCGGAGTTCGCTGGCTCGGTGCCGCTGGAAATGACCGCCGACTCGCCGTTCCCGCCGATCGGCCAGCTGACCTATCTGCTGACCTTCCCGCCGTATGGCTTCTTGTGGTTCCAGCTGTGCCCGGGCAACATGCGGCCCGCGTGGGCGCAGGCGCCGTCCGAGCAGTTGCCGGAATTCGTCACGATGGTGATCCGCGCCGGCCAGACCGGACCGACGCCCGAGAACGTGCGCCTGCTCGAATCCGAAGTGTTGCCGAGTTATCTGAGCAAGCGCCGCTGGTTTGCGTCGAAGGATCAGAAGCTGCATGCGGTGCGCCTCGCCGCGTTGACGACGATCGAGAACGCGGGCTTTGCCTTCACCGAAATCGAAGCCGATGTCGGCGATCACTGCGAACGCTATGTGCTGCCGCTGTCGATTGCATGGGGCACGGAAACCACCTCGCCGCTGTACATGCAGCTGGCGCTGGCGCGCGTGCGCCGCAATCGCAACATCGGCCATTTGACCGACGCGTTCTCGGTGCCGCAATTCGCCTACGGCGTGCTGCGCAAGCTCAAGGAACGCGCGGTCGTGCCCACCGTGCAGAAGAGCGAGATCCGCTTCCTGCCGACGGAACGCCTCGACCAGCTCGACTTCAATCCGGCCCAGCCGCCGGAAATCCGCTGGCTCGCGGCCGAGCAGAGCAACAGCTCGCTCGTGGTCGGCGATACCGTCGTGCTCAAGCTGGTGCGGCGCGTGGTCGGCGGCATTCATCCGGAAGCGGAGATGAGCCGCTATCTGACGAGCCTCGGCTATGCGAACACGGGGCCGCTGTTTGGCGAAGTGGTGCGCGTCGATCCGGAAGGCGTGCCGCATACGCTCGTGATCCTGCAGGGCTTCATCGACAACCAGGGCGATGCGTGGAACTACGCGCTCGACTATCTGCGCCGCACGGTCGATGAACTGGCTGTGGTCGTCGAAAACGACGAGAACACCCAGGAACGCGATGCACAGGCCGAGGGCTTCACCGGCTACGCGAACATCGCGGGCGTGATTGGCAAACGGCTGGGCGAACTGCACGTCGCGCTCGCGAGTCCCACTGACGACGCGGCGTTCGCCCCGCAGCGCGCCAGTGAGGAAGACGTGAAGAACTGGAGGGACGGCACGCTGAAGCTGCTGGAATCGGCGCTGGATATCGTGGCGCAGAAGATCGGCGAGTTCAACGAACACGACGCGTTCCTTGCGCAGAGCCTGCTGGACCGGCGCGACATGCTGATCGAGGCCGTGAAGAAGCTGGTTGCGCCGTCCGCTGATGCACTGTGCATTCGCATTCACGGCGACTTCCACCTGGGTCAGGTGCTGATGGCGCAGGGCGATGCGTATCTGATCGACTTCGAGGGCGAACCGGCGCGCGCGCTGGACGAGCGCCGCAGGAAGACGAGCCCGCTGCGCGACGTGGCTGGCCTGATGCGTTCGCTGTCGTATGCGAGCGCTGCGGCGCAGTCGACCACGGAAGTGGCGCCGGCGTTGACTGCGGACCGCAAGCGCGCGTTGTTCGAACGGCTGCGGGCGATTGCCGAGGAAAGCTTCTTGCGCGAGTACATGGAAGCCATCGCCGCGTCGCCTGAACAGATCGCGGCTGAAGATGTCTTCGAACCCTTGCTCGATCTCTTCCTGATCGAGAAGGCCGCCTACGAAATCCGCTACGAAGCAGCGAACCGGCCGACCTGGATCGGCCTTCCGTTGCGGGGTCTCGCGTCGCTCGCGAGCCGCCTGCTGGGCGACACGGGCGAACCGCCCGCACCTGGCACGCGACCTGTGTACGGAGCAACCAAGGACAATCCGGATGGAACCCACCATGAACAATCGTAGCGATCCGGCGGATACCAGGAATCCGGCGCACGGCCTCAATCCGCTCGATATCGACGCGCTCGTCGACGCGCGCCATCCCGACCCCTTCTCGATGCTCGGCATGCATCAGACGGATGTCGGCCACGTTGTGCGCGCCTATCTGCCGGGCGCATCGGGTGCGAGCGTCGTCGATGCGGCGAGCGGCGAGCATCTGGGCGCGCTGACACGGATTCACGACGCGGGACTGTATGCGGGCTTCGTCGAACGGCCTGCGGCTTACCGCCTGAAGGTCGACTGGCACGGCACGCCGCAGGAAACGCACGACGCCTATTCCTTCGGCCCCACGCTCTCCGATGAATGGCTGACGCGTCTGTCGCACGCCGATCCCTATGCGGTGCTCGAGTGCCTGGGCTCACGGCCGGTCACGCATGGCAACGTGGCGGGCGCGCGCTTTGCCGTGTGGGCGCCGAATGCACGGCGTGTGTCGGTGGTGGGCGACTTCAACACCTGGGACGGCCGCCGTCATCCGATGCGTCTGCGTCACAACGCGGGTGTGTGGGAACTGTTCATTCCGGGCATCGGCGCGGGCACGCGCTACAAGTACGAGATTGTCACGCGCGACGGGCATACGCTGCCGCTCAAGGCCGACCCGTGCGCGATGCAAAGCGAGAAGCCGCCTTCGACGGCTTCGGTGGTTGCGGATGCGGATGCCATAGAACATTACGCGTGGACCGATTCCGACTGGATGGCCTCACGCGGCGGCAAGCAGACGGCCCAGTCGCCTATCACGATCTATGAGGCGCATGCCGAATCGTGGCTGCGCGTGCCGGAGGAAGCCAATCGCGGCATGAACTGGCATGAACTGGCGGAGCGTTTGATTCCGTATGCGAAGGGCATGGGGTTCACGCACCTCGAATTCATGCCGATCGCCGAGCATCCGTTTGGGGGCTCGTGGGGTTATCAGCCGCTTGGGCAGTTTGCACCTTCAGCGCGCTTTGGCACGCCGGAGCAGTTCGCCGAGTTCGTGAACCGCGCGCACGAGGCGGGACTGGGGGTCATCATCGACTGGGTGCCGGCGCATTTTCCGAACGATGCGCATGGACTGGTGCAGTTCGACGGCACGCCGCTCTATGAGCACGCGGATCCGCGCGAGGGCTATCACCAGGACTGGAACACGATGATCTACAACCTCGGACGCAACGAGGTGAGCGCGTTCCTGCTTGCATCGGGTCTGGCGTGGCTGAAGCGCTATCACGTCGACGGGCTGCGTGTGGACGCGGTGGCATCGATGTTGTATCGGGACTATTCGCGCAAGGCGGGTGAATGGGTGCCTAACATTTATGGTGGACGTGAGAATCTCGAATCCATTGCGTTTCTCAAGCGTCTCAATCATGAAGTGCGGCAGATTCCTGGTGCGATCACGATTGCGGAAGAATCGACAGCGTGGCCTGGGGTGACGGCGAGCGTCGAGAGCGGCGGACTGGGTTTCGACTTCAAGTGGAACATGGGGTGGATGCACGACACGTTGCATTACATGGAGGAAGACCCGGTTTATCGCCAGTACCACCATCATCTTTATACGTTCGGGATGGTGTATGCGTATTCCGAGCGCTTTGTGCTGCCGTTGTCGCACGATGAAGTGGTGCATGGCAAGGGCTCGTTGATTGGCAAGATGCCGGGGGATCGGTGGCAGAAGTTTGCCAATTTGCGCGCGTACTTTGGCTTCATGTGGACGCATCCGGGGAAGAAGCTGTTGTTCATGGGCGGTGAGTTCGGGCAGGTTGCGGAGTTCAATCACGATGAATCGCCGCATTGGCATTTGCTCGATGACACGCTGCATGGTGGGCTGCAGAAGTGCGTGCGCGACTTGAATCTGCTTTATACGGGTGAGCCGGCGTTGCACAAGCTGGATAGCGATCCGCGCGGGTTTGAATGGATCGTCGGGGATGACAATGGGAACAGTGTGTATGCGTATCGGCGGACGGATGCCGAGGGGCGCGATCTGGTTGTTGTTTGCAACATGACGCCGGTGCCCAGGCTGGCTTATCGGATCGGCATGCCGCGGGCTGGGCGCTGGAGTGAAGTGTTCAATTCGGATGCTTCGGTTTATGGAGGCTCGAATCTTGGGAATGGCGGGGTCATTCATACGGATGACTATCCGAGTCACGGGAAGGGGCAGTCGGCGGCGTTGACGTTGCCGCCGTTGGCGACGGTGGTTTTGCGGGCCGATTAGAAATTGGGGGTTGGGCGGGGCTCTTCGCTCTGGGCCTTCGCTTGGTTTGTTTCTGCTTGCTTGTGCTTCTATGGACTTCCTGCATTCATGTCGGTCTATTGGGACTGCCCCTCCCCGGGGCGGGGGTAACTTTCTTTGCGGCTGCAAAGAAAGTCACCAAAGAAAGCAGCTTTCTTATCGCCCAAGGTCCACTTAGCGGCGTGACACAGAACTGCCTCACTGGCCCGGCACTAGCGAGTGCCCTCATAGGCCTCACCGGGCGTGGATCGCGGACCCACCGTGAAATCGCACCACTGAACAGACTGGTGCAGCCATTGAAAGCGCCGGCCCAGCGCTACGCGCTGCCGAAGGGTATGCAAGGGAAACCAACGAGGGGCGGGGCGGTACAGTGAGATGGACGCGTTAGCCGAGATTGATGGGTCAGCAAGCAAGCACCGGCAGACCCGATGGACCGGACGGCGGCGCGTAGCGCAGCGCCGGAGCTTTGAGGGGCTGTACCAGTCTGTTCAGTGGTGCGATTTCACAGTGGGTCCGCGATCCAAGCCCGGTTGGGCCTATGAGGGCACTCGCTAGTGCCGGGCCAAAAACAAGGTTCTGTGCTGCGCCTGTAACTTGACCTTGGGCGGGAAGAAAAGCTGCTTTCTTTGGTGACTTTCTTTGCAGCCGCAAAGAAAGTTACCCCCGCCCCGGGGAGGGGCAGTGCTAATAGACCGACGTGAATGCGGGAAGTCCATGGAAGCGTATGGCAGACACAAAGAACCATGCGACGGCCAAGAGCGAAGAACCCCGCCCCGGGGAGGGCCAGTGCCAACAGACCGACGTGAATGCGGGAAGTCCATGGAAGCGTATGGCAAGCACAAAGAACCACGCGACGGCCAAGAGCGAAGAACCCCGCCCCGGGGAGGGGCAGTGCCAACAGACCGTCCATAGAAGCGCAAGCAAACATAAACCAGCGAACCACAAACCGCGCGCTATCGAACAGACAAATCCCCTGCGATCAGCAGTAAAGAAACCCAAACCCACAACCCAAAACCGCACCGAAACAAAGGCATAAACTTAACCCCTGCCGAACCGGCAGAAACTAAAAAACGAGGACGGGGCACATGGCAAATGCACTTCCCGACAAGTTGCTCCCTGGCGCGCCCTATCCGCTCGGAGCCAACTGGGATGGACTAGGCGTCAACTTCGCGGTGTTCTCATCAAACGCACATCGCATCGAGCTGTGCCTCTTCGACAGCACAGGCCGCAAAGAACTGATGCGCTTCGACCTGCCCGAATGCACCGACGAGGTGTGGCACGGCTATCTCCCCGGCGCGCATCCGGGCACCGTCTACGGCTTCCGCGCCCACGGCCCCTATCAGCCGCAACACGGCCATCGCTTCAATCCGCACAAGCTGCTGCTCGATCCCTACGCGAAAAAACTCGTCGGCCCCTGGCGCTGGTCGGACGCGCTGTTCGGCTATCGCGTCCATTCGAATCGCCTCGACATGTCCATGGACCGCCGCGATTCCGCCCCCGCCATGCCCAAGTGCATCGTCACCGACGACGCCTTCGACTGGTCGCGCGACGTCCGCCCCGACACGCCATGGGGCGAAACCATCATCTACGAAACGCACGTGCGCGGCACCTCGATGCTGCGCGACGATATCCGCCAGCACGAACGCGGTTCGTTCGCGGCGCTCTCGTCGCCGTGGTTCATCGAACATCTGCAGAAGCTGGGCATCACGGCCGTGGAATTCCTGCCAGTACACGCGTTCCTCAATGACCGCTTTCTCGTCGAACGCGGCCTCAAGAATTACTGGGGCTACAACACCGCCGCGTTCTTCGCGCCAGAGCCGTCGTATCTGTCCACCCACCGGCTCAACGAAATGCGCATCGCCGTGCGCCAGTTGCACGCGGCAGGCATCGAAGTGATCCTCGACGTCGTCTACAACCACACCTGCGAAGGCAACGAACTCGGCCCGACGGTCTCGTGGCGCGGCCTCGACAACGCCAGCTATTACCGCCTGATTCCCGGCGACGAACGCCATTACATCAACGAGACCGGCTGCGGCAATACCGTGAACCTGTCGCATCCGCGCGTGCTGCAAATGGTCATGGACTCGCTGCGCTACTGGAGCACGGCGTTCAACATCGACGGCTTCCGTTTCGATCTCGGCGTCACGCTCGGCCGCGAAGGTCATGGCTTCGATCCCGGCTCCGGCTTCTTCGACGCCATCCGCCAGGATCCGATCCTCTCCACCCGCAAGCTGATTTCCGAGCCGTGGGACATCGGACCGGACGGCTATCAGGTCGGCAACCATCCGCCCGGTTTCGCGGAGTGGAACGACAAGTATCGCGACGGCGTGCGCCGCTTCTGGCGCGGTGACGCCGGCATGCGCCCGGATCTCGCCGCGCGGCTCACGGGCTCGGCGGAACTGTTCAACCGGCGCTTTCGCAAGCCCTGGGCGTCGGTCAACTTCGTGGCGTCGCACGACGGCTTCACGCTCGCCGATGTCACCGCCTATTCGCAAAAACACAACGAAGCGAACCAGGAAGGCAACAACGACGGTCACAACGAGAACTGCAGCGCGAACTGGGGCGTGGAAGGCGCAAGCAACGACCCCACCCTGCTTGATGTCCGCGCCCGTCTTGCGCGTTCGATGATTGCCACCACCATGCTCTCGCTCGGCACGCCGATGATGCTGGGCGGCGACGAATTCGGCCGCACCCAGCGCGGCAACAACAACGCCTACTGCCAGGACAACGAGATCTCGTGGATCGACTGGGCAGCGGCGGCGCGCCCGGAAGGCGCCGAGATGACGGAGTTCATCGCGCGGGTTATTGCGCTGCGAAAAAACTACCCGGTCCTGCGCGAAACGCGCTTTCTCTACGGCGATCGTGAGGTGCTCCCCGGTCTCTACGATGTCAGCTGGTTCGACGAACGCGGCAACGCGCTTGCCATCGAGGCGTGGCAGGATCCCGAAGGACGCGCGCTGACGCTGCGGCGCGCGGGGCCGGGCGTCGACGGCAAGATCGACGTGCTGCTGCTCATGTTCAATGCATCGGCCCAGCCGCTCACCTTTGCACCGCCCGCGCCGCACTTGGAATGGAATGTGCTCCTCGATAGCGCGGAACCCGACGCGATCACGCGGCCGCTCGTGGGGAGCGAACTGGAGGTGGCCGCGCACAGCATCGTCGTGCTGCTGGCCGAGCCCACCGGCGAGGCGGACTGGCAGGCGGTATGGATGGCAGGCGCGCATCAGGGGCCGCGTCTTCTGACCGCACTGCCGCCCGATCCCGGCACGATGTCCCCGCAACGCGCGCCTGACGCCGATCCGTCCCATTGACACGCGGACCGCGCAGGGGCGCGGAAATCGTCGAAACACACTGCATTGCAGTCACGAGAACCAGGCAAGCCATCATGTCCGAACGTCCGATCGATCCGCACAAGCATCACCATGCGTATTGCCTTCCTTTCGGCGCTCATTTGACGGGCGCAGCGCGCGAACATCCGCGCACGCGCTTTCGTTTCTGGGCGCCGTCGCGCGAGTCCGTTCAAGTCGAGATCCAGCACGCAGGCGGCACGCCCGAGCGAATCGACATGCAGCCCACCGGCGACGGCTGGTTCGAAGCGGAAGCCGATGGCGGTGCCGGCACGCTGTATCGCTACCGGCTCGACGAGGATCTGGCCGTGCCCGATCCCGCCTCGCGCTTTCAACCCGAGGATGTGCACGGCCCGAGCGAAGTGATCGACCCGCGCGCGTATCGCTGGACCCATACGAACTGGCATGGCCGGCCCTGGGAAGAGACGGTGCTGTATGAACTGCACGTCGGCGCAATGGGCGGCTATGCGGGCGTCACCGCGCGCCTGCCCGAACTCGCGCAACTGGGCGTGACGGCCATCGAACTGATGCCGCTCAATGACTTCTCCGGCAGCCGCAACTGGGGCTATGACGGCGTGCTGCCGTACGCGCCGGACTCGTCGTATGGCCGCCCTGACGAACTGAAGCAGCTGGTCGATACCGCGCACGGATTGGGTCTGATGGTGTTCCTCGACGTGGTCTACAACCACTTCGGCCCGGACGGCAATTACCTGGATGCGTACGCGAAGACCTTCTTCCGTGAAGGCGTGCATACGCCGTGGGGACCGGCGATCGACTTCGAACGGCCTCAGGTGCGCGACCTGTTCTTCGACAATGCCCTGTACTGGCTCAACGAATATCGCTTCGACGGCCTGCGCCTCGATGCGGTGCATGCAATCAACGACGACGAGTGGCTGCGCGAGCTGTCGCAACGCATTCGCAGTACGGTGGAGTCTGGCCGGCATGTGCATCTCGTGCTGGAGAACGAACACAACACCGCGAACCTGCTGGAATCGCACTTCGAAGCGCAATGGAACGATGACGCGCACAACACGCTGCACGTGCTGTTGACGGGCGAGAGCGAGAGCTACTACGGCGCGTACAGCGACCGTCCCATCGAGAAGCTGGCGCGGATCCTCACCGAAGGCTTCGCGTATCAGGGCGATCCGTCGCCGATTCACGACGGCAAGCCGCGCGGCGAGAAAAGCGCGCATCTGCCGCCAACCCGCTTCGTCATGTTCCTGCAGAACCATGATCAAGTGGGCAACCGTGCGATGGGCGACCGTCTGCGCGCGCTGACCGACGACGAAGCGCTCTACGCGGCGACGGGCCTGCTGCTGCTTTCGCCGCAGATTCCGCTGCTGTTCATGGAGGAGCAATACGGCTCGACGCAGCCGTTCCTGTTCTTCACCGACTATCACGACCAGCTTGCCGACGCAGTGCGCGAAGGCCGTCGCAAGGAGTTTGCGAAGTTCTCCGCGTTCAGCGATGAAAAGCGCCGCGCGCAGATTCCCGATCCGAACGACATCAAGACCTTCGAGATGTCGTCGCCTCATGCGACCAGCAACACCGCCAATTCCACCCACAAACAGGATGAGGAAGACCGGCTCGCCTGGCTGCACTTCTACCGGTCGGCGCTGACGGTGCGCGCGAAGCTCGTCACACCGCGCCTGAAGGGAGCGAAGGCGTTGGGCGCGCAAGTGCTCGGCGAGAAGGCGTTGATCGCGCGCTGGAAACTCGGCGACGGCCAAACGCTGACGGTGGCACTGAACCTCGATGAAGCGCCTGTCGCGCTCGGCGAGACGCCCCAGGGCAAGCTGATCTTCGAGACCCCCGCGCGTGCGCAGGATCGCGGCCGCGACGGCGAACTCGGCGGCCGCACCTTCCTCGCGTGGCTGACCGGCGACGTGAACGAATACGCAATCGCGCATGATGCGCGCCGCTTCGAACCGGCGTCGGCCGAGGGGAAACGCCTGTGAGCGCCGCCGACAAATTCGCTCCCGGTTCGCCGAGCAGCATCGAAACCCTCGCGGCGCGCGCCGGCTTCGAGGTCGAATGGCAGGACGCGCACAAGGCCATGCGGCGCGTGCCCGAAACGACGCTGCGCATCCTGCTGGAAAAGCTCGGCCTGCCCTGCGGCAATGCCACGCAGATCAAACAGAGCATGAGCACCATCGATGCCGAAACGAGCGGCCGCAAACTGCCGCCGCTCATCACGGCCGAAGTGGACCGCGCCATCGCGCTGCCGGTGTCGGCGGCAAAGTCGGGGGCGCGCTATCGCATCGAACTCGAAAACGGCGCCGTGATCGACGGGCGATTCACGTCGCCGAAGGGCGAGACCGCGCTGCTCTCGCCCATCGCCGAGCCGGGCTATCACACGCTCGTCATCAACGACCATCGCACAACGCTGGCCGTCGCGCCCGCGCGCTGCTACACCATCGACGACGCCTGGCGCGCGCTCGCCGATGACGCCGAACACGCGCCGCCGCTGTGGGGCGTCGCGGCCCAGGTCTATGGCCTGCGCCGCAACGGCGACGGCGGCATCGGCGACTTCACCGCGCTTGCCGCGCTCGCCACGCAAACGGCCCGGCGCGGCGGTCATGCCGTCGCCATCAGCCCGATGCATGCGATGTTCAGCGCCGAGCCGAACAAGTTCAGCCCTTACTCGCCGTCGTCGCGGCTGTTCCTCAACGTCGCGCACGTCGATCCCGCCGCCGTGCTCGGCGCGCCCGCCGTGCGCGCCGCCATCGAACATGCCGGTCTCGCCGATGAACTCCGCGCGCTCGAAGCACTGACGCTGATCGACTGGCCGCGCGCCAGCCAGGCGCGCCTCGCCATTCTTCGTGCGCTGTTCGACACCTTCTCGCAGGATCACGACTCCGCTTTCGCGAAGGACTTCGCCACGTTCGTCGAAGAAGGCGGACGCCCGCTCGAAGACCACGCGCGTTTCGAGGCCTTGCAGGCCGCGCAACTCGCCGCGAACGGCGAAGGCCACTGGCGCAACTGGCCCGAGGCGTTGCGCGATCCGCGCAGCGAGGCGGTTGCCGAGTTCGCCCGCGCCAATCGTCGGGAAGTCAACTTCCATCTCTTCACGCAATGGCTTGCGGCGAAAGGGCTGCTGCATGCCCAGCACGCCGCGCGCGATGCGGGCATGGCGGTGGGACTCGTCGCCGATCTCGCCGTGGGCTGCGACAGCGCCGGCAGTCACGCCTGGTCGTATCGCGATGAAATGCTCACCGGCGTCTCCGTGGGCGCGCCGCCCGACCTGTTCAATCAGGCGGGCCAGTCGTGGGGACTCACCACGTTTTCGCCGCGCGCGATGCGCACGCAAGGCTTCTCCGCGTTCATCGACATGCTGCGCTGCGCCTTCAAATGCGCGGGCGGCATCCGGATCGATCACATTCTCGGCTTGCGCCGCCTGTGGCTCGTGCCGGAAGGCGAGAGCGCGAAGGACGGCGCCTATCTGCGCTATCCGCTGGAAGACCTGTTGCGGCTAATCGCGCTGGAATCGTGGCGGCATCGCGCGATCGTGGTCGGCGAGGATCTTGGCACGGTGCCGCCTGGTTTCACCGAACGTTTGCAGGAACATGGACTGCTTGGCATTCGCGTGCTGTGGTTCGAGCGTGAAGTGGGCGGACCCGGTTTCAAGCCGCCGCGCGAATGGGACAGCGGCGTCACCGCGACGACCACCACGCACGATCTGCCGACGGTCGCCGGATGGTGGCGCGGCGAGGACGTCGTGTGGCGCTCGAAGATCGGCCAGACAATGGCGCGCGCCGACGGCCGCGATGCGGTGGAAGTAGCGCTGGAAGAGCGTGGTGAAGATCGCGAACATTTGTGGCGCGCGTTCCAGGACGCAGGCATTGCGCCCGCCGACGTCGCTGCGCCCGATCTCGACAACGCGCCGGTGGACGAGGCACTGGCCTTCGTCGCCGCGACGCCCGCGCCGCTCGTCACCTATCCGCTCGAAGACCTTCTGGCGCTGGTGGAGCAGCCCAACCTGCCCGGTTCCATCGACGAGCATCCGAACTGGCGCCGGCGGCTGGCCCTGCCCGTGGATGAACTGTTTCTGGACGACGCCTTTGCCGACCGGCTGCTGGCCGTCGATACCGCGCGCAAGCGTTCCGCCCAACCGAACGAACCCACTTCGAATCCGACCGACTCACCATGACCGTTCCGCGCTCCACGCTCAGGCTCCAGCTGCACAAGGATTTCACCCTCGATCACGCCGCCGCGCTCGTGGACTACTTCGCGTCGCTCGGCGTGAGCCATGCGTATGTGTCGCCGATCACGACCGCCACCGCCGGCTCGACGCATGGTTATGACGTCGTCGATTACACGCGGATCAATCCCGAACTCGGCGGCGAAGACGCGCTGCGGCGTTTCGTCGAGAAGCTTCGTGCGCACGACATGGGCCTCATCGTCGATATCGTGCCGAACCACATGGGCGTGGGCGGCTCGGAAAACGCGTGGTGGCAGGACATTCTCGAATGGGGCCGGCACGCGACGCACGCGCGCTTCTTCGATGTGGACTGGCACTCGCCGGACCCCGCGTTGCGCGGCAAGGTGCTTGCGCCGTTCCTCGGCGCGTCGTATGGCGACGAGTTGCAGGGCGGCAAGATCAAGCTCGACTATCGCGCGGATGAAGGGCGCTTCGTGATCGCGTATTACTCGCACGTGTTTCCGGTGTGTCCGGTCGACTATCCGGCCGTGTTCCAGGAAGCGCCCGAACTGGCGCAGCGCTTCGCCGGTCTCACGACGCAACCCGCCGACCAGCCGCGCGCCGCCGATGCCCGCACGGCCCTCGTCACGATTGCGGGAACGGAAGGTGGCAAGGCCGCGATCGAGGCCATTCTCGCCGCGCATTCGCCCGATACGCCCGCGGGCCGCGACCGGCTGCATCGCCTGCTGGAACGACAGCATTACCGGCTGGCCTGGTGGCGCACGGCCGCCGATGAAGTGAACTGGCGGCGCTTCTTCGACGTGAGCACGCTGGGCGGCGTGCGCGTCGAGCGTCCCGAAGTGTTCGAGGCTTCGCATGCGCTGATCTTCCGGCTCTTCACCGAAGGGCTGATCGATGGCGTACGCGTCGATCACGTGGACGGCCTCGCCGAGCCGCGCGAATATTGCCAGCGTCTGCGCGCGCGGCTCGAAGAGTTGTCGGCCACGCGTCCCGAGGCATTGAGACATGGCAACGGCCATACCTACTTCGTGGTCGAGAAGATTCTCGGACGCGGCGAACCGCTGCGGCGTGACTGGCAAGTGGACGGCACGACCGGGTATGACTTCATGAACGACGTCGGCGCGCTGCTGCACGATCCGGCCGGCGCCGAACCGCTCGCGGCACTCTGGGCGGAACTGACGGGCAGGAGCGCGAGCTTTGCGGAAGAAGCGCTCAGCGCGCGCCGCAAGATTCTTGCGGAGAACCTCGCGGCAGAACTGGATCGCGTGACGCGCGCATTGCACCGGATTGCGCGCGACGCGCAGAACACGCGTGATTTCGCCTTCACGTCGATTCGCCGCGTGGTCGCGGAACTGGTCGTGCACTTTCCGGTGTATCGCATCTATCCGCTGGGCAGCGTGCGCAGCGCCGAAGACGAACGCTTCTTCTCGCAAGCGCTGGACGCCGCGCGAGCGACGCTCTCGAGCGCGGATCATGTCGTGCTCGATCAGGTCGCGCAATGGCTCGGCGGCAAGCTGCCCGACGAAGCGCCGCAAGAGCCGCGCGCCGAGCGCAGCGAGCGTGGACGGGAACGCGCGGCGGAGCGCAACCGAAATCATGCTCAAGCGCAAGGCCAGGCGCAGGCCGGACAGAATGCGCAGCCGCCGTCGAGCGGCTCTCAACGCCGCGCCGCACAGACCTTGTTCTCGCAACTGACCTCTCCAGTGGCGGCGAAGGCGGTCGAGGATACGGCGTGTTATCGCTATGGCCGGCTCATCTCGCGCAATGAGGTCGGCGCTGATCCGGGCGAGTTCGCGTTGTCGGTCGCGGATTTTCATGCGGGCAACCAGGAACGTTTCGCCGCATTTCCTCACGCGATGTTGTGTACCGCCACGCACGATCACAAACGCGGTGAGGACGTACGCGCCCGCATCGCGGCGCTGAGCGAGATCCCGGATGAATGGGCCGCGACGCTGCGGCAATGGTCCACGCTGAACACGCCGCTACGGCGCGGCGCGAACGGCGGCCTGGCCGAAACCGGCGACCTCAACGACTGGGCGCCCGGACCCGCCGCGGAAGCGATGCTCTATCAGACGCTCGTCGGTTGCTGGCCGCTCACCCTTGCACCCGATGATGAAGCTGGCGTTCATGAACTGGCGGAACGCGTGGCACAGTGGCAATTGAAGGCGCTGCGCGAAGCCAAGCTGCGCACCAGCTGGTTCGCGCCGGATGAAGCCTATGAACAGGCATGCAAGGAGTTCCTGTTCGATATCGTCTCGCCGCAAAGGCGCAATGGTTTTCTACGGGAACTGTCCGCGTTCGTCGCCCGGCTCGGGCCGCTGGGCGCCGTGAACAGCTTCCAGCAGACGCTCCTGCGTCTGACGGCGCCCGGCGTGCCGGATCTGTATCAGGGCACCGAGCTATGGGACTTCAGCCTCGTGGACCCGGACAATCGTCGGCCTGTCGATTTCGACTTGCGACGCACATGGCTTGCCGAAATCGAGGAGAAAGGCGCGCCTTCGGAACAGATCGGCAACTGGCGCGACGGACGCGTGAAGCTGGCTGTCGTGCGGCGCGCGCTGGCGTTGCGCAAGCACTGCGAGTCGCTGTTCGCGCAGGGCGAGTACATTCCGCTCGAAGTAACGGGCGCACAGGCCGGACAGGTGATTGCCTATGCGCGGCATGCGGGCAGCGCGTTTGCAGTTGTCGTCGCGACGCGGCTTGCGGCGCCCTTGCTCGATGCAGATGCAGACGTTCCGCTGGTCGCAGCAGAGCGTTGGGGCGATACGGCCATCGTGCTGCCGGAAGCGCTGCACTCGCGTGCGCTGTTCGACTGGCTGAGTCCGAATGCGCCGAAAGCCGAAGGCGCGCAACTCTTCGTGCGCGACGCATTGGGTGCGATGCCGGTGGCCTTGCTGGTGGAAGAAGGCGTGCCCCGGCCTTGAGCATGTCATGGCGTGCGCGATGCCGGCCGAGGCATCGCGCCGCTCATGCTGACGGCTCTCCCTTGAATTCACTTCCACAGCAGCGGCTCACCGGGTTTCGACTGCGCGACGCGGGTTGTGAAATCCTCGAATCTCGGCGGATCAGCCCGGATGTCATTCAGCACGAGCTATTCGTGCGACGGTGGCGCGCACTCCCTCCGCAAGGGTCCGCTCTGCTCTCAGAAGGCGTGAAATGCCGACGCCCACCTCCTCTCCCGTACTGTTCCATCCCCGAGCGTTCGCGTTGACAAACGCCGCCGACGGTCGTGCTTCCCGCGGTGGACCATCGAACACGAACATGCCATATGTCTGCGAGTGTTGATCGATAAACACTTCGTGGTGAGCGATTCGTGTTGGATCGCGCAAGACTGTGCGCCATGGGCCGGAGTGTTATTCATTGTTATCGTACCCGGACCCGGTCGCACGGCTTAGCCCGCGACACTAATCGACATTGCGCAAGCAAGCATCTGACGGAAAAGTTCTGCTTTGCGGCAGTCGTCAACCGGTTGATCGACTTATCAACCGGTATAACTTTTTAATCGCAATGTTATTTGATTCAGCAGCGGATGCGCTGTTGCGCCAATCGAAACCGATCAGCGCCCACTCACTCCGTTTCTTCGAGCGCTTCTTCTCGTGGATAGACCCGCACCAGCACGATACGCGGTCCCTTCATCTTCTTCACCACGATATCGAACTGTTCGAACTCCACACGCTGCCCTTCGCTCGGCAGATCGCCCAGCGCATTGATCACGAGGCCACCGACCGATTCGGCACGGCCTTCATCGATATCGATGCCCAGCGCCCGTTCCAGCGACACCACAGGCAAACTGCCCTTGCCCATCAGTGTGCCGTCGTCCATGCGTGACCAGTCCGCATCGCCTTGACGGAACTCGTCGTGGATCTGACCCACGAGCGCGCCGAGCAGGTTGTCGAGCGTGATGAAGCCGATCGGCTTCGCGCCCTTGCGCCCCACGATAGCCAGATGCGGCGCGCCCTTGCGGAAGCGGCGGAACAGTTCGAGCGCCGAGAGGTTCGGCGCCACGTATTGCACCGGCCGCACATGACGGGCGAGTTGATCGAGCTTCTCGGCACTCTTCGTGAGATGGAAGTTGAAGCCGCGTCCTTGTCCGTCACCCGCGAGCAGCAAATCCTTTAAATGAATCATGCCGATCACGCGTTCACCCGATGCATCCGCGTACAGCGGATAACGCGAGAAACGATGCCGCGAGATCACGGCAAGGTTATCGCGCGTCGGCAAGTCGTTACGCAGGCCGACCAGTTCGTGCGCGGGGCGCATCAGGTCGGACACGGTCATGCGGCTGAAATCGAGCGAGTGCGCGATGGTGTTCCACTCGTCCTCGTTATAGGAGGACGCGCCGCCGTGACGCCGGCCGCGCAGGATCAGCTTGAGTTCATCCGTGGAGTAATGCGTGTCGTGACCGTGTTCCTCCGACATGCCGAAGAGGCGCAACACGAAGTTAGCGCTCGAATTCAGCACCCAGATGAACGGATACATCAGCCAGTAGAAGCCGTACAGCGGCATGGCGAGCCACAGCCCCACTTGTTCCGAGCGGCGGATGGCCCACGACTTCGGCGCAAGCTCGCCCACCACGATATGCAGGAACGAGATGACCGTGAAGGCGAAGAACAGCGAGATGGATTCGATGAGCTTTTCCGACTCCACGCCGATCAGCGCGAAGAGCGGATGCAGCAAGGTCGCGAATGCCGGTTCGCCGATCCAGCCGAGACCGAGGGAAGCCAGCGTGATGCCGAGCTGGCAGGCGGACAGATAGGCGTCGAGCTGCCCGTGAACCTTCGCGAGCAGACGGCCCGGCAGGCCGTTGGTCCGCGCGATTGCCTTGACGCGCGTGGGCCGCAGTTTGACGAGCCCGAACTCCGCCGCGACGAAGAAACCATTCAACGCGACGAGCAACAATGCGCCGATCAGCGCAACGACCTGAGCCAAGGCAACTCTCTTCGAAAGTGGAAAGCGTCAGTATAGAGGCGACAGCAAATCGAAAGTAAATTCACATCCCTGCGACAGGAATGCGCACCGACAACGTGACCTCGGCGTTGTCCGCGATGTCGCTCTGCTCGAAACCGCCGCCATGCGCCTCGGACACGCGCTTGCACAGCGCGAGCCCCCACGCGATGCGCCCGCCTTCACGCGGTTCCAGCGCCTGCCGGCGCGCGAACGCTTCGAGCACATGCGGGGACGCCGTGTCGCTGAGCGCCTGCGCGGACGCGGTGAAGCGGACATCAGTGCGCCACATGCTGCCTTCGATATTGCTGGCCGCCCGTACGGTCGCGCCGGCCGGGCCCGCCTCGGCGGCGAACGCCAGCATCAGCCAGAGCGTTTGCAGAAGGCGCTCTGCGTCGCCTTCCACTTGTTCTTCGGCGAGCGGCGTGTCGAGTTCGATGCTCACGCCGCGCGCATTTGCCACACTCGCACGCGCCAGCGCCGCGCTTTGCTCCAGCAGCGGACGCAACGCGACCGGCGCCACCGCGACCTGCAAGGCCTTGGTCTCGGCGCGCGTGGTATCGACGGATTGCTCGATCAGCTTCACCTGCTGCTCGACGCCCGAGCGAATGCCGGCGAGCGCACGTTGCGCGGCGGGATCGTTTGCGTCGACCTTGCGCTCGAGTACATAACCCCAGCTGTGGATGGCGTTCAGCGGACCGCGCAAGTCGTGCGACACGATGGACAGCACATGGTCGCGCATGAAGAGCGCGGCCTCGGCGCGCAGATGCGCCACACGATCGAGATGTTCTTCAGCGCGTTCGGACGCTGACGGCGACACGATCAGCGTGACGCAATCCTGGCCCGGCAGCGCGATGATCGCAAAGGAACGCGTTGCAGCGTCCGCGCCGATGCTCACCTGCGCGCGGCGCGTGCCGTTGCCGGCCAGCGCGGCGTCGGCGGTTTCGCCGAGCACGGTTGCAAGCGGACCGGGCAACGGCGTTTCCGCCAGCGTACGGCCGTTCAATGAAGCGGAATCGAGATCGAAGAGATGAGCAAAGACGGCGTCGGCCGACAGGCACCGCTGAGCGGCGTCGAGCACCAGCACGCCGTCGTTTCCTGCAACGGCCGCGTCGAAGGTCCGGGCGCCGCCCGTTTCGACCGTACTGGAAAAAGACGTTGTCACGGTTAGGGTCCTTGCTGTTGGGCTAGTGCGGTTGATGTCAAGGGAAGGCAACGCTTCGCAACGACGGTGAAGACCTGCGGATCATGCAGGCAGACGGCCCTCATGAATGGATTCTGCAAGTCATTATATGTGAGTGCCTTCCGTGCATGCTGTCGCCCTCCGCGCCCGTTTCCCGCCTGAAGCCGACGCGCAAACGTTACACGCGTTCAAGTTCGGCGCTTCATCGGATCTGACGAACAAGCTTCCAGTCCGTAAGATGCGAGCGTTTTGAGCTCGCAGCACGTTTCGCTCCTGGCATAAAGCGGCGTTACTCTCCTTGCATTTTCTTAAACACGCGTTACAAATTCTCGGGTTATCCGTTCTGATATAGCCGCACTCCGCATTTAATCAAAGCGCGCAGTCAGAAGTTAAGCGGTGCCCGCAAACGCAATAGGGGCGTGGCATTGCCCGTATCGATGATTGATATGCACTGATTTGGACCAGCCTACTCGATTCAACCGGCTTAGCGCCCGCTTTCAAATAGGCGCCGGCGCGCAAATAAAAAAACAAACCGGCAACGGCTAATTTCCATGCGTGCGTACGCGAACATTCCCGGCTTACAACTGCCTATAGGATTCCACCTGACCAATGACGCATTGGACAGCCGGCGCGCATGAACCGGCCTCTGCCACGGTGGCCTCAATACCAACACTAACCGGTGACACGAGCTATGACACGCGTCCACAACGGTACTCGCAAGACCCTGCTGTCGGTGATCATCCCCGCGTATAACGTGGAGCATTTCATCGCTGCCTCGCTGGCGTCCGCGCTCTCGCAGCCGCGCTCGGAGGAGATCGAGCTCATCGTCATCGACGACGGTTCAACCGATCACACGCTCGAACGCATTCTCGAGGTGCAGCGTACGGAGCTGGGCCGCCACATCCGCGTGATCCATCAGGAGAACCGCGGCGTGTCCGCCGCGCGCAATCGCGCGATCGCCGAAGCGACGTCGCCGTACATCGGCTTCCTCGATTCGGACGATGTCTGGTCCGAGGACTTCACGCAGAAGATCATGCCGTTGCTGGACCAGAACGTTGCCGACATCATCGAGTTCAATGTCGGGATCATCAATTCGGCAGGCAAGGTGATCGACAAGGTTCAATTGATCGATCCCGCGACGGTCGGCACGCGTCCATGCAATCTCGATGCGCTGCTGGACTTCGCCCGCGTCTATCAAGTGTTCCCGGCCGCGCGCGTGTACCGGCGCGCGCTGTGGGACGGCATCGAGTTTCCCGCGGGCCGCGTGTACGAGGACGCCGCGGCCATTCCGCTCGTCTATGCGCGCGCCAGCACGCTGTTCCGTCTCGCCGACAACCTCTACTTCTATCGCCGCCGCGCCGGCAGCATCACGACGCGGGCAACGCCCTTTACGGTCACGTCGCTCACGATCTGCGCCGAAGAAACCATGGAACGCTGCAATGGCGGCCCGCTCGATGCCTTCTGGCTCGCGATGTTCCACAAGGTCTTCTCGTACGCGTGCCATCAGGCGGCCCGTGTCGATGCAAGCGCGTTCGCCGAAGCCATCCGGACCGTCGAAGCCACGGCCGCGCACTATCGCGCGTTCGCGGTGAATCGGCGGGATACGCCCGGTGAGTTGTTGTTTCACAAGAAGATCGTCGCGGATCGCCGCTGGTTCCAGGCCAAGCGCATGGTCAAGCGGGTGCTCGGACTCGAACTGCGTCCGCCTGCCGCGCCGGCGCGCGCCGTGCCGTCCGCCAATCTGCGCGGGCGTCCGTCCGCGGGCAGTCAACAATGATAAAAATGTCGTAAGGGGCCTTCAGCATGCAGATCTACCCGAAGAGGCCCGGCTTCACCGCGGGCGAGTCGTTCGAACTCGCGGTGCAGCCGGGTTCGCGTTTTTCTGTCGCGATCTATCACCAGGGCAATGACGAAACGCTGACCAGCATGGGCGGCATCGCCGTGCAGCCGGGCGGCGCCGTGCAGGCACAGTTGCAGAACGGCAAATACGTCTTTCAATCGCCGGGACGCGCGGGGCGTCCGCGTCACGATGAGGACTGGAACTGGCCGACCATTTCGATCCGTCCGAATGCCGACGACATCGAGAGCGGCGCATACGTTGCGATCGCCTACGAAGTGGGCGCGAACGGCGAGCCGCTCGACGAACTGGGCCGGCGCGCCGCCGCGCACAAGCCGATCTTCGCAGGACCGCCCGCCTCCGACAGCATGGCGCTCATCATCGCGCGGCCACGCAAGCCGTCGGCGGAGATCGCCTATATCGTGCCGATCAACACATACCACGCCTATAACTCGATGGGCGGCGGCTGTTACTACGGCGACCCGATCCACCGCACGCAGCCGCAGACCACAGTGAGCGTTCAGCGTCCGGGCGGCGGACTCGGTGCGCAACTCGGCGAGCCGACCGATCCTTATGATCCGCGCTCGCCGCGTCAACAGTTCACGCACTGGGATGCGAAGTTCATTCGCTGGCTGCGCGCGGAAGGCATTGCGTGCGACTTCTATACCGATCACGACCTGCATCGCGGCACGGATCTGAAGCTCGAGAACTATCGCTGCATGCTGAGCGTCGGGCATCACGAATACTGGTCGACGCAGATGCGCGAGCGCGTGGCGCGGTTCATCGCGCAAGGCGGCAATCTCGCCATCTTCAGTGGCAATACCTGCTTCCGTCCGATCGACTTTGGCGACGCGCCGATCGAAGGCGACTATACGGTGATGAACCGGCTCGGCGAGAAGTGGCCGGGTTATGACGAATCCAGTCTGATTGGTCTGAGCTACGCTTATGGCGGCGGCAAGTACGGCGTGTGGAAGCGTTTGCGCGGCGGCTGGATCAAGCGCGAACGCGAGGCGATCGGCTACACCGTGCGGCAAGCGGACCACTGGATCTTCGCGGGTACGGGTCTCGTCAATGGACAGACCTTCGGCGCGCAAGACCGCCTCGTGGGCTATGAAGTCGATGGCGTGCCGCCCGAGCCGAATGGCTTCGTGACGCTCGCGGACACGGTGCGATTGACCGGATGGGACATGGGCGGCGTCGGCGCGATGGGCGTGTTCCAGCCCGATCGCAACGGAGGCCCGCGACAAGGCCTCGTCTTCAACGGCGGCACGACCGACTGGCCGCGCGTGCTGATGGACCCGGAAGCGGAGAGCCGTGTGATCGTCGATCAGATCACGCGCAATGTGGTGCGCCGCTTCATCGGCATGCAATCCCGCGTCATTGCACGCACGGACGTGGCAGCGGATGAACCGCCGGCATGCGCCGTGCAACGCGCAAGAGACGGTGCCTTCGCCTGAGCGGAAGCGTGCAGCCCGTGCTCGTTTCTTGCCTGCGCCCTAACAGGGTTATGCCGGATTTTCAATCGCTCAAAAGCGTTGCGAATCCTGCATTGCGTGGGCCAACCCACTGATGATTGCGGCCGCGACCTGTCAAATGCATACGGTAGTACAAGTGTCGCCGTCATCGGGCTATAGGGTGCCCGGAACCGGTGCGTTGTGCGCAGCATCCGTTCACTCGACCCGGGCGGCGCCCGGGTATGCAGACAGCTTTCTCCGCATGCCGCATTGACGGCGCGGCCTACAAGCGAAACTATTCGCTTGTGGCACTGTCATGTTTAGGCCCACCGCTCAGGCGCAAACGCAAGACGTTTGCGATCTTTGCCCCTCAGTCATCAAGATCACGCACAGCTCCAAGCCGGGAAAACCGTTCAATGGCTTCATTCAAGAAGAACTTTACGATTTTGATGACGCTGCAGGTATCGACCTACCTTGCACCGCTCTTGACCTTGCCGTGGCTCGCACGCGTGCTGGGGCCAAGCGAATATGGACGCCTTTCGTTCGGCCTGGCATTTACCGCATATTTCATTTCACTCACGAATTACAGCTTCTCTCTCACTGCCACGCCCAAGGTGTCCATCAATCGCGGAGACCGTGCGTTGCGTTCGCAGGTCTTCTGGGAAACGATCCTCACGCAGGCTGCGCTGGCTGTCGCCGGCCTGATCGTCCTGGTCGTGCTGACTTCCGCCATTCCCTATCTCGAAGAGAACCGCGAACTGCTGTTGCTAGGCTACGGCCAGGCCATCGGCGCGATGCTGATCCCGACGTGGTACTTCCAGGGCATCGAAGATCTGGGGATGTTGAGCGGCTTCGTGTTCGTGGGCCGCGCGCTCAGCATTCCCGCGATGTATTTGTTCGTGCGCCAGCACGACGACGTGTATATCGCGATGGCCGTGAATGCGCTCGTCCCACTTTTGTCAGGCGTCGCAATTTGCATTTATTTGTATTTTCGACGTGAACTGGATTTCGTCAGCGTGTCGTTCAGGACCATCCTGGAACGTCTGAAGGAAGGCTGGAGCGTGTTTATCGCGACGTCGCTGGTGGACATCTACGCATCGAGCAACATCGTGTTGTTGACATTCATCTCGGGCAATGTGGCGGCAGGCTACTTCGCTGCAGGCGACAAACTGATCCGCGCGGCATTGAATATGCTCCAGCCGCTCAAGACCGCCGCTTATCCGCGTATCAGCTTCCTCATGCACCATGCCAAGGATGATGCGTTCGCGTTCTTGCGCAAGATGTTCGTATTGCAAGGGTCGATTGTCTCGCTGATCTCGCTGTGCATCTTCTTCGCCGCTCCGCTTGCAGTAAAGCTCTTGTATGGTCCGCAGTTCTTGCCTACGGTAGAAGTGCTGCGCTGGATGGCGTTCGTGCCGCTCATGGCCGGGCTCTCTGATCTCTTCGGCGTTCAGACGATGCTTCCGCTCGGCATGAAGAGCCATTTCAGCCGTGTGCTGATTGGTTCGGCGGTCCTGAATTTCGCCTTGCTTGCCGTGCTGGCGAAGCTCTTCGGCGAGCAGGGCGCAGCGGCCACGGTGCTGATCGTCGAGACCTGTGTGGCAGGCGCGATGGCCCTGACGCTGCATCTCGAGAAGGTGCCGTTCCTGCGCCGGCCCATCACCGAAGGCGCGGGATCGGGCACGTAATCGCGTTATGTGACCTGCCTCTCCTAAGCCGCGGAGTTACACGGTCGAGCGCACGTAAAGGCGTAACAGGTGCGTGCTATAAAAGCAGCAAGGGTGTCGTGCAGGTTGATGAAGGCCTTGTGAACCAGCCGCGTGAATGACTGCCCCTTGATGAAGAATCGGTGCGCGGCGTTGGTGCGGCGCCGCGCGTTCGATAGCGGCCTACTCCAAAAGTTGCATGCTTGTATGTGGAGCAGCGCACGGACCAGAGCGAGTCGAGTCCGATATCGTATTGGTACGAACAGTTAATTAATTAAGTGAGCGGTCCGACATGGAATCAGAGGATACGTCCATCGAACGTGTGCAGAAGCTGGTGGACCAGGCGCAGAGCCTGCGCATGCAATCGGTCGCAGTGCCGCTCAAGGATCTGCGCATGCTTCTGCAGGTTTGTGAAGCGGTGATGGCTCAGCACAATTCGTCTACCGCCAAATAGCGGTGACGCAGTGAGTAATGAAACAGTCATATCAGCAGAGTAAGGCTTTGGTTTGATGGGTCCTGAGCACGGGCTCAAGGAAAGTGCTCAAGCCGTTCCGAAAGGCACGGCTTGGAGAAGTCAAAAATATGATTGATCAATCGGGCTTTACGTCTCGCAACAGGTGGTCGTAGTCAGACGATCGACCTGCGCCCTATCGGCGCGACGCGGAGCAATGTTCGCAAAGACCGGTATCGGAGTGTCTTCCGTGCCAGTGCGAGCCGGACGAATGCTTCTGGAATCCAGGCTTGGGAAGCAAGCTTGACGGGGGTTCCTCGTGGAAACAGTCGCGAGGAACGAGTAATGCTTGGGTCGGAGCGCGCGGCAGGGATGGAGCGGTTTGTTTTGCGCTCCATTAGTACTCCAACGCGCACATTACCGGATTCTTTAATGTGCTCTTCGAGGTGGGCAGGCGCCCTCCCATCTCGCATGCATTCGGCGCGCTTGAAAGTGTGATGTCCTTAACTGATAACGATTAGGCCGCTTCCTTCTCATGTGGTCGCCGCGGGCACTCGGCGACACGACAAACGATGAGTTCAATATGAAAGAGATCGTCCATATAACCGAGGCTTTCGGAGGCGGAGTTCTGTCAATGCTGACGCAGCTTTCCAATCGCGCAGCGGCCGCTGGAGTCGGCGTAACGATCCTTCATTCGATTCGGCAGGAAACACCGATTAACTTTTCCAAGCTCTTTCATCCGGCAGTCAAGCTTACTTACGTCAGCATGTTCCGCGAAGTGAGCGTCAAGAACGACTGGACCAGCTTGTGGAGCCTGGTGCGCAAGCTCAAGGAGCTCGATCCTTCGGTGGTGCATCTGCATTCGTCGAAGGCGGGCGTGCTGGGCCGCGCCGCCGCCCGCATCGCCGCGCCCCGTGCCCGCGTGTTCTACTCGCCACATGGCCTTGCGTTCCTGCGTCGCGATGTGTCGCCTGTCAAGCAATTCGCTTATCTGAGCTTCGAACGCATTGCTGCACGCATGGGCGGCACCATCGTCGCGTGTTCGAAAAGCGAGCTGAGCGAGATCGAAACCCGCATGGGCGCGCGCGAGGCGCGCATGATCGAGAACGGTGTGAATGTTCCCGAGATTCCGCCGCGCATCGAGCGCAATCCTGGCGATGTCGTGGTCGGCATGAGCGGTCGCGCTTCCTATCAGAAGAACCATCAGGCATTCGTGAAGCTTGCCAGCGACTTGAGCGGCCCGTCCGTCAAGTTCCTGTGGATTGGCGGCAATCTCGAGGAGCTGCCGGGTCAAATGAAGAGCGGCGCGGTCACGTGCAGCGGCTGGGTGACGCGCGAACGCGCGCTCGAGCTGACTTCCGAACTCGACATCTACGTGCAGACTTCACGCTGGGAAGGCATGCCGATCGCGCTGATCGAAGCGCAGGTTGCGGGCATTCCCGCCGTCGTGACCGATGTGGTCGGCAATCGCGATGTCGTGCAACATGGCGTGACCGGCTTCGTCGCAACGAGCGTTGAGGACATGGCCAAGTACATTGCCATGCTGCGCGACGACCCCGCATTGCGCGCCCGCATGGGTGCTGCATCGAGGGAATCCGCAAGCAAGCGTTTCTCGATGGACACGATCTTCCGCCAGTGGCTCTCGGTCTATCAGCTTGGCTCCGACCGGCCCACGCGCGAGCTCGCCTCGAAAGAGGCAGCCTCGTATGAAACCAGCTCCGACTCCCAGTTCTGACGCCTCTTCCATGGACACTTCCATCGCTACGAACAAGCTTGTCTATAACGGGCGCTTCACGAGCCAGAAAACCACCGGCGTCCAGCGCGTCGCGCGCGAACTCGTCGCGGCGCTTGGACAACTGCCGCAGGGTTCGCATGTCACGCTCGCCGTGCCGCCGCAACCGGGTCTCGATCCCGTGGATGGCGTCGAGACGGTCAAGCTTGGCTTCGGCAAGGGCGTCTTCTGGGAGCAGCTCGTGTTGCCGCTGTTCGCAGGACGCTCGCGCATCGTGAACCTTTCGAATTCCGGCTCGATCTTTCGCGCGAACCAGATCATCTACATGCACGATGCCGCGGTGTTCGATACCCCGTCGCATTTCTCGTGGAAGTTTCGCACCTGGTATCACGTGATGTTCTGGATCCTCGCGCGCACCTCGAGCTGCGTGCTGACCAATTCGAAGTTCTCGCGCGACCGCCTGGCGCATCATGTGGGCGTGCCTGCCGAGCGCATCGGCATCGTGCCGCTCGCGGCGGATCATCTTGATCACATCACGCCGGATACGTCGGTGCTCGACGAGCTCAAGCTCACGAAGAACCGTTACGTGCTCGCCGTGAGCAGCATGAACCCGACCAAGAATTTCAAGCGGCTGGTCGAGGCGTTCATGCGCCTGAACGATCCGTCGATCGATCTCGTGATCGTCGGCATGAAGAACGCCACGATCTTCGGCAAGGCCCAGGACCTGTCCAGCGCGCCCAACATCAAGCAGGCGGGCTACGTGAGCGACGAACAACTCCGGGCGCTGTATCAGCATGCCGCGTGTTTTCTCTATCCGTCGATCTATGAAGGCTTCGGCATTCCACCGCTCGAAGCCATGCGCAACGGCTGCCCGACGCTCGTCGGACGCGCCGCGGCCCTGCCGGAAACCTGCGGCGATGCGTCGGTGTACTGCGATCCCTATTCCGTCGACGACATCGCGGGCAAGTTGCGTGAACTGCTCGACTCGCCCGCGCTGAGCGAAGAATTGCGCCAGCGTGGTCTCGCGCATGCCGAACGTTTCCGCTGGACGGAGAGCGCGCGTCTGCTCAAGCAGTACATCGACACGCCGCAATGACGGGCGCACGCGCGCTGCAAGGGAGAAAGCCGGTGAAGTTGGGAATCTATTGCGACTCGGGCGTCAACGGCGGCCATGAGGAAATGCTGAAGCGTTTCATGCTCGCGCTGGTTGCGAGCGCGCAGGTCGACACCCTGCACGTCCTCGTGCCGGCTGCGAACGAAGCACTGTCGCGTCATGTGCGCGAACTCGCCGCCCAGCATCCGAAGGTCAAGGTCATCGCCCTGTCCTACACGGCTGAGTCCATTCGCGGCAACGTCTTCGCGCTGCTGCGCATGATCCGCTCGACCGCGGCCACGTTGCGCACGCTGCGTCTCGACAAGCTGATGATCGCGCAAGGCACGATCGCTTCAGGGCTCGCGGGGCTGATCGCCGCGCGCCGTGCACGCACGACGGCGGTAAGCTATCTGCCGCTGGTGGATGACGCGCCCGTGAAGGCCGGCCGCGCGGAACAGGTCAAGTGGCTCGTGAAACGCGTGCTGTATCGCATGCCGGACGAATACGTGACGCTCAACGAGCATCTGCGCGACAAGCTGCGCTCGCTCGCGCCCAAAGCGCGCACGATGATCCTGGAGAATTACGTCGACGACCGTTTCAGCCGTTCGACGCTCTCGAAGGAAGCCGCGCGCGCCACGCTCGGACTGCCTGACGATGGCACGACCATCGTCGCGCAGATAGGCCGCTTGAATTTCCAGCAGAAGCGTCAGGACTTCTTCATGGAGGCCATCGAGCGTAACGCGAAGGCTTTCAGTCATACGCTCGTGCTGATCGTCGGAGAAGGACCGGATGACGCGCGCCTGCGCGAGCGCATCGCGGCCAGTCCCGCGCTGTCCGCATGCGTGCGCATGGTCGGACCGCAAAAGGACGTGCTGCCCTATATCATCGCAAGCGATGCCCTGGTGTTGCCTTCGGCGTATGAAGGCGTGCCGCTCGTGATGATCGAGGCCGTGCTTGCGGAGCGGCCGATCGTCGTATCGCGGGTCTCGGGCCTCGATTCCTATCTGCCCGACGCACTGCTGTTCCCCGCCGACGACCGCGAAGCCTTTGTACAGCGTCTGTTCGCGGCGCGCGATTTCTCCATGACATCGTTGCGCGCCGAATTCAGGCGTCGTTTTTCGCGCGAAGCTTTCGACGCGCAAGCGCAACAGGTGCTGCTGCCCACCAGCGCCCCGCGCGATGCAGGCGCTCATTCCGCGCCCAACCATTCCGACGTGCTGGCCAAGTAACCGCGCGCACCTTTTCAGAGGTCAACGCCGATGCGTACCTTCCTGGTCGCCGTCTCCGTATTGGGCGCACTGTCGTGTGCGGCCCTCCTGATGTCCTCGCGCAGCGGCTCGCACGATGCGCATCACAGCAATCGCTCGATCATCGCCGATGCCGAAGCAGCCGAGCCGCCCGCGCCAAAGCTCGCGTGCGGCAAGGGGACAACCGGCGTGTTTTATGGCATTGCAGGTCATCTCGAACATCGCGGCGCGTATCGCATGAGCGATTACGATCTGCAGATTTCGCAACTGCGTGATCTGGGCATCACGATGTACGCCCAGGATGTCTCCAGCGAAGGCAGCGCGAACATGGTCGCGGATTTCGCCCGCGCGGCCGCCAAGCAATGCATCGGCGTGCTCGCGCTCGTCACGCCCTTCGAACAGGAGAAGCGCGCGAACGAGCAGGAGACGTACGAACGCGCCTATGCGCTCGGCAAGACCGCGGGCCGCGTGCTCAAAGGGGTGGTTACGTACTATCAGGTGGGCAACGAGTACGACAACTGGACCATCAGGGGCGCCGACCGCAGCGGCGAGCATCCGTCCGACTATGACAACGCGATGTTCATGAAGGCGCGCGGTTCGATTCTCGGGCTCATCAAAGGCATTCGTGAGAGCAATCCGGATGCGAAGATCCTGCTGACATCGTTCAGCTGGCTTCACTATGGCTTCACGGACATGCTGTTCGCCGGCACGCAGCCGGACGGATCGAGCGGTCATCCCATCCCGCAGTGGGACATCACCGCGTGGCACTGGTATTCGAACATGGGTTCGATCACGGCGGCGGGCCAGAACAAGGTCAACGTGCTGGAGCGCCTGCGCGACAGCTATGGCAAGCCCATCTGGATCACCGAGTACGGCGTGCGTCCGAATCATCAGGATCCGGGCGGCTATCTCGTGGGCAAGGATGCATTGAAGGGTTTCGTGTCGCTTGCGAAGACCTACAATGTTCAGAACGTGACGCTCTACGAGCTCTATGACGATCAGCGCTATGGCGGCGATGGCAACTACGGCGTAATTGCAGACGATGGAAAAACGCGCAAGCCTCGCTTCAACACCGTGCGCGATTTCATCAAATCCAACCCGATGCCTTAAATTTTTAACGCTTTGATGCTACAAATACGGCGGCCGCAGAACCGCCGATTATCGCGCAAAACGGCCCGTGCGCAAGTGGCGTTCCCGACCTTGCAGGGCATCGAACGTTCGCTACTTAACAGACGCGCTCACCTCCTGACAGGAAGATGGCTTTGACGCTAATTGCTTCAAGGCCTTTTGTATCGTTGCGCAAGCGAATCGTCGCAATGAAGGTGCGGTGACGCGCACGAGTCGGCGGGCACGGGTCGAGGCACGAAGTGTGCTTCCACTCACCAGCGATCGTACTCCGACGGGCCCACGCGTTCCGTCAATGCGAACCAGAAGCGCCACGCGCTTCGCTCGTTCTACCTGCCTCTCGCGTCTCTGGTCTTGAAGTTCCAACGGCCATGCGCCGGATCAACAACAACGTAAGTCGCAACGCGGACATGCCGCGCGGATCTTCGCTTTTTCAATGGTCCGGGAATAACTGCTCAACTTATCGAACTGAGGACGGCGCCTTTGAACACCCTCTATGTCAACTCAGCATCTTCGCGGCACGGCAAGGAAGACGGTGAATTCACCGCCGGCGACATGCTCCGGCTACTGCGCGATCACCTCGGCATGCTGCTCCTGTTCGTCGGAGTCGCGGCTGCGCTCGCGTCCGCGTACGCATTTCTTGCCAAGCCCATCTATTCATCGGACGTAGTCGTGCGGGTCGATCCGCCGGATCCGAACGCGCTCGGCATCGCCCCGCAAAACCAGCAGCAGATGCAGCAGCAAGGTCAGACCGTCAACCAGATCGCGCCCGCCGAGATCTCGGTGATGCAGAGCCGCTCGGTGCTCGAGCCGGTCGTCAAGCAGTTTCACTTCGATGTGCGGGTGAAGGCCAACACCTTCCCGATCCTCGGCCAGCTTGCCAACATGTTCGCCAAGAAGGGGCATCTTGCACCGGCATGGTTCGGGCTCGATTCGTACGCATGGGGCGGTGAAGACCTGCAGATCGGTCGCCTCGATGTTCCGCCCGCGCTCGAAGACCAGAAGCTCGACTTCGTTCTCCTCGACAACAATCAATACGAGCTGCGCGATCCGGACGGCGAAGTGATCCTGCATGGCACGGTGGGTCGTCCCGCAGCGGCGAACGGCGTATCGATGCTCGTCAATCATGTCGTGGGCCACCCGGGCGTGCATTTCGACGTGACCCGTCTCAACACGCTCGACGCCATCGCGCTGATGAAGAAGACGATGAAGGTCGCGGAATCGTCGAAAGATACGGGCGTCGTGCAGATCACCTTCAACGCCGACGATCCGCAACTCACCGCCGACGTCGCCAACGCGCTGGCCCAGGCGTATCTCGGCGCCGCCGTGCAGGCGCGTCAGGCGAACGATACGAAGACGCTCGAATTCATCCGCGGAGAACTGCCGCGTCTCGAATCCGATCTGAAGAAAGCCGAAGGCAACCTGAGCGCCTACCGCGCGAAGTCGCAATCGGTCCAGCCGATCAACGAAGCGCAAGCCTATTTGCAAGGCAGTATCGTGTCGATGCAGCAACTCGCCACGCTCAAGCTGCAACGCACGCAGATGCTGCAACGTTTCCAGCCGAGCAGCCCGCAGGTGCAGAACCTGGACCAGCAGATCGCGCAGCTCGAGTCGTCGAACCAGCAGATCCAGTCGCGCTTCGACAGCATGCCGGCCTCCGAGCGCCAGAACGCGGAACTCACGCGTGATGCGCGCGTGGCCGAGACCATCTACATGGGCATGGTCAACAAGTCCGAGGAACTCTCGGTGCGCCGCGCGAGCACGAGCGGCGGCGCGCATATCGTCGATAACGCACTGCGTCCGTATCGTCCGGTGAAGCCGAACAAGCCGCTGGTGATTCTCGCGGGCACGGGCCTGGGCTTCTTCATCGGCACGTTCTTCATCTTCCTGCGTCGTCACGCGATGATCGGCGTCACGGATCCGATGTTCGTGGAACGCCGCCTGTCCGTGCCGGTGCTGGGCGAAGTGCTGTACAGCCGCCAGCAGGCAATGCTGGATCACGAGATTGCAGTGTCGCCGGTCGAGCATGCGCCGCTCACCTATGCGGGCGCGCAAGGGCATGCCGCGCCCAAGGCGCTGGCCTACACCGAGGCGCCGCGGCATGACGCATTCGCAATGCCGCACGTGCCTGAATCTCGCGACGCCCGCGTGCTTGCTTCGCGTTATCCGCACGATCCGGCCGTGGAAGCCCTGCGCGCGGTGCGTACAGACCTCTATCGCGACCTCGCCAACGCGCCGAACAACATCGTGATGCTGACCGGCCCGATTCCTTCGGCAGGCAAGAGCTTCGTCGCGACGAACCTGGCCGTGCTGCTCGCGGAAATCGGTCTGCGCGTGTTGCTGATCGACGCCGACATGCGTCGTGGTCATATCGCCTCGTTCTTCAAGCAGTCGAATCCGGGCGGGCTCTCCGAAGTCCTGAAGGGCGAAATGGAACTCGCCGACGCGCTGCGCTATGTCGGCGTGCCGGGGCTGTCCTTCCTGTCGTGCGGCGGTTATCCGGAGAATCCGTCCGAGCTGCTGATGATGCCCGGCTTCCGCGATACGCTTGCACGCATGAGCGATCAGTTCGATCTCGTGCTGGTGGATACGCCGCCGTTCCTCGTCGTCACCGACGCGGCGATCGTGGCGAGCGATGCGGGCTCCACGGTGCTCGTGTTGCGCTCGGGCATCCAGAGCGAGGAAGAGATCGAAGAGACCGTGAAGAAGGTGCAGCGCGCGGGCGGCAGGCTCGTGGGTTCGGTATTCAACGCAATCCCGCGCCGTCCGAGCAATCGCCGCACTTATGGTTATGCGGCGGCTTATACGAGCACCTTCAAGACACAGAACTGACGTCTGCATTCTGATGTCGAACACAGCGCCGCGTGACATGTCACGCGGCGTTTCAAGTTGTAGGGCGACAAAAGGTTGTAGGGGTTGCGGCGCGGATGCCGACGTCCGGCGCGCAGCCGACCTGATCGGGGAAGAGTACGCACAAGGTGAACCTATGGGCGCGCGTTTTTCCTTCAGGCATCGGCTCAAGCAGTGTCCGCGTTGTCGCAGGCCGGTGGGCGCCGATGTGCCGGTCTGTCCGCATTGCGACTTTCATCGGCTGCCGGAGCGCGCCTTCGTCCCGCGGTTGCCCGCGCCGGCGAATGCGACGCAGCAGCCACGCGTCGTGAAAGCCGCCCGCAGGCGAACGCCGTTGCGCGCCCTACTGGTTCTCGTGATGGCGCTGCTGGCCATCAGCGGCTACATCTCGCTGCGTGAAGCGGGCATCGAAACCCGCTTGAAGTCGTTGAGTTCGCATCACTGGCTCGGCTCCGTCGACGAACAGCCGAACCATGCACCCGAAAACGAAGCTGCAAGCAGCGCGCCGGTTCCGATCGGTTCACTGAATTTCAAGGAAGCCCGTTCCACGCGGGCATAACCATTCGACGATGAAAGAAAAAGCGGCGCTAACCGACCTCTACTACCGGATCTGGGCCTTCGCGATGCCGGTGACGTCGTTTCTGCTCGTCCCGTCCATCCAGGGCACGACCATCGGCTACATGATGTGCTTCCTCTCGGTACCGCTCGTGCTGCTGTTCGGCGGCCGGGCGCGCAAGAGCTGGATGCACTTCGTGGGCGCGGCGCTCGTGGTGTGGCTCTTGATGCTCTGCACCACGCAGGTGGCGGATGTCATGGCCCCCTACGATCCTGACTTCTCCCGGATCGTACTGGTCGAGGATACCGATCCCTTCACCTTCATCCTGCGCAAGAGCATGTTCACGCAGTCGGTCTATGTGGCGGCCGTCGTGCTCTACGCGGGCTACGTGTACCACTACTACAAGCCCACCTGGGACCAGTGGCTGCTCGCCGCCGTCACCCTCTTCGCGCTCTATGGCATGTTCGAGGTCGCGTACTTCGTCATCACGGGCCAGCCGGGCGACTTCATCTCCAACCGTGCCTTCGGCGACCAGTTCGGCAAGGGCATCGTGCGCTCGGACGGCACGGTGAACGGCAGTTCGTTCCAGCAGATGGACATCGGCGGCTTGCGCTTCCAGCGCCTCAAGGCGCTGACCGGCGAACCCTCGATGTACGCCATGTCCATGTTCCCGTTCTGGGTGTATTTCAACGCCACCTCACGGGTGCGCTGGCCGGTGTGGATCCTCGGCATCTCGCTGCTGATGAGCACCTCGTCCACCGTGCTGATCGGCTATGCGGTGTTCGCGCTGATCCGCATGCGCAAGCTCGGCATCAACCCGGTCAAGGCGCTCATCGGGCTGTTCGTGCTGTGCGTGATCGCGTATATCGCGCAGGACTACATCGCCGATCTCTTCAAGCAGATGGTCACGAACAAGCTCGAACAGAAGGACGAGTCGGGTTCCGACCGGGCGCTGCTGTTCGTCGAGTCGATGCGCCTCTGGTACCACGGGTCGCCGATGAACCAGCTGTTCGGCATCGGCTTCGGCTACGTGCGCTCGACCGACCTGTTCTCGACGCTGATGGTCAACACCGGCATTGTCGGCACGATCTTCATCAGCGGGCTGATGCTCTATCCGGCATTCAAGCTCGATTGGGACGCGCGCGGCATGGCGCTGCGGCAGTGCTGCGTCGCCACCTGGACGATGATGATGGTCTCCGTGCCCGAGTTCGCGTATCTCGCGCCATGGACTTTGGTCGCGATGGCCTATGTCCGGGTGCGTGCGCTCAAGCTCGCGAAGCAACAGCGAGGCGACGATGCCGCCGCCACGGCCATGGAAGACGCGCAACTGGGCGCGAACATCGGCACCTCGATTGGCCGGCATGTCGCGCCGGAACTCGGGCCGCGCATCGGCTCGCGCTTCGGGCCGCGTGGCCGGCATCTCTGAAGACGTTCAATCCTTCAACCCATGAGGTTCACGCGCCGCCTGCTTCCGGCGGCGTTTTACAATGGCGGTTTCGACCACCGACAACCTGGGAGCAACCATGTCGACTGTCACGACCGATTCCGGTCTCAAATACGAAGATCTCACCGTCGGCGAAGGCGCCGAAGCTGTCGCTGGCAAGACGGTCAGCGTGCATTACACGGGCTGGCTCACGGATGGCCAGAAGTTCGATTCGAGCAAGGACCGCAACGACCCGTTCGCCTTCGTGCTGGGCGGCGGCATGGTGATTCGCGGCTGGGACGAAGGCGTCCAGGGCATGAAGGTCGGCGGCGTGCGCCGTCTCACCATTCCGCCGCAACTCGGCTACGGTGCGCGCGGCGCGGGCGGCGTGATTCCGCCGAACGCCACGCTCGTGTTCGAAGTCGAACTGCTCGACGTCTAAGCCGGGCCCGCGTGAACGCGCCGCGGCCCCGTCCCGCCGTCGCGCTGCGCCGCTATGCCGCGACGCAGGCGTCCGAGGTCCACGACTTCCATCAGATCGTGCTGGGCGTGGAGGGATCGATGGACATGGCCGTGGACGGCCGCGGCGCGCGTATCGACCGAAGTGGCGCGTGGATCATCCCGGCGGGTGCGCGTCACGATTACTGGGCCGTTGGCGACAACCGCCAGCTCGTGCTCGATCTTCCCCTGACGTCGCTTGCCGTGCCCGAGCGCTTCTTCGAGCAGGCGCGTTGCATCACGCTTCACCCTTCCATCACGCGACTCGTCGCCGGGTTCGCGCAAGGCGCGAGCGGCAATCAATCGAGTGAGTGTCAGCGCTTTGCGTGGCACGCGGCCGCGCATCTGTGCGGCGCGCTCATGCACGATGCCGGTCATGCCGCGTTCCCTTCGCAAGGCCTCGATTTCGCGCGCATCGACGCGTGGCTGCGCCGGCATCTTGCCGAGCCGCTGCGCATCGCCGATCTCGCGGCGCATTGCGGTTTCGGCATGCGGCGCTTCCACCAGTTGTTCAACGATGCCTTCGGCGAGACGCCGCATCGCTACCTGCAACGCTTGCGCCTCGATACCGCGCTGACACGGCTTGCCGATCCTCACGCCGCGCTCATGGACATCGCGCTCGATTGCGGTTTCGCCGATCAAAGTACGTTCACGCATGCCTTCACGAAACGTTTCGGCATGGCGCCGGGGCAATGGCGTGCGGGCGGCATACGTACGCATTGATCGCGTACCAAACGTCTTCACGTTCCCCTAGGACGCAAAAAAGCCCGCTTGTCCTCACAGACGAAGCGGGCTTGTACAAACACGCCGAAGTCGCGCTATTCGACCGATAGTTGCAAATGCAACTGCGAGCGCGCCATGCCGCCATCCATCGCTTCGCTCGCGGCATCGCGATCCGACTGCGATTGCGGAGCAAGACGCGCCGACTCGATGCGATCGAGATAATCGGTCGTCACGTCGCCGGTGATGTAGTTGCCGTCGAAGCACGACGCCTCGAAGTCCTTCAGCTCCGGATTGATGTCACGGATCGCGTTCTTCAGGTCTTCCACGTCCTGATACACGAGATAGTCCGCGCCGATCATGCGCGCCACTTCCTCATCCGTGCGGCCGTGGGCCACGAGTTCGCCGCGCGTCGGCATGTCGATGCCGTACACATTCGGGAACTTCACCGGCGGCGCCGCCGATGCGAAGATCACCTTGTTTGCGCCCGCGTCACGCGCCATCTGCACGATCTCGTGGGACGTCGTGCCGCGCACGATCGAATCATCGACGATCAGCACGTTCTTGCCCTTGAACTCGATGCCCATCGCATTGAGCTTCTGGCGCACCGACTTCTTGCGCACCGCCTGGCCCGGCATGATGAAGGTGCGGCCCACGTAGCGATTCTTGAAGAAGCCCTCGCGATACTCGACGCCCAGTTTCGCGGCGACCTGCATCGCGGCGGGACGCGAGGAATCGGGAATCGGCATGACGACGTCGATGGCCACGTCCGGCAGCACGCGCTTGATCTTCTCGGCGAGGTAATCGCCCATGCGCAGGCGCGCGTTGTAGACCGGCACGCCGTCGAGGCACGAATCCGGACGCGCGAGATACACGAGTTCGAAGATGCACGGATTCAGCGCGGGCTTCTCGGCGCACTGATGGCTGTGCAGGTTGCCGTCGCTGTCGACGAAGATCGCTTCGCCCGGTTCCACGTCACGCACGAATTCGAAACCAATGCCTTCGATCGCCACCGATTCCGACGCCACCATCCATTCGACGCCCGTCGTCGTTTCCAGCTTGCCGAGCACCAGCGGACGAATGCCGAACGGATCGCGGAACGCCACGAGGCCGTAGCCCGCGATCAGCGACACGATCGCATACGAGCCCTTCACGCGCCGATGCACGCCGGCCACGGCCTTCCACAGCGCGGCGGCATCGAGCTGCAGGCCCGAGCTGGCGAGCTGCAGTTCGTGGGCAAATACGTTGAGCAGGACTTCGGTGTCGGATGCGGTGTTGATGTGCCGGCGGTCGATGCGGAACATCTCGTCCTTCAACTGCGGCCAGTTCGTCAGATTGCCGTTGTGCGCGAGGATGATCCCGAACGGCGCATTCACGTAGAACGGCTGCGCTTCTTCCTCGCTCGCCGCGGAACCGGCGGTCGGATAACGCACCTGGCCGATGCCGACGTTGCCCGGCAGGCTGCGCATGTTGCGCGTGCGGAACACGTCGCGCACCATGCCGTTGGCCTTGTGCATGTGGAAGTTGTTGCCGTCCGCCGTGGCAATCCCCGCCGCGTCCTGGCCGCGATGTTGCAGCAGGAGCAGGCTGTCATAGATCAGCTGGTTGACGGGGTTTTGCGAAACTACACCTACGATGCCGCACATGGCATGGTCCTTCAAAGAGTCGAAACGGTAGAGAAGGCGTTGCTGGTCCAGCGGACGCATTCACGCGTCCGGCTGCACGAAGCCGCCCAGACCGGGTCGAAGTGGGACTTCGAGCCGTCGCGCGCCCCATGTAGCCGGCCGTTCGTCTATTGTGCGGCGTTTGGCGCCAGGCCGCTGGAGCCAACAGCGGGGGCGACGTGCACATACGCGGCGAGCGTATCGGGGAGCAGCAGTTTCAGTTCACGCACGCCCTGCTCGGCCGTCGGCCTCAGCAGCGCGTTGCGCCAGAAATCTTTCTCGGGTAGTTCGGTCAAGCCCGCCAGGGCGACCAGGATCACTACCAATAGTGCGCCTCTGACGAGGCCGAAAAGCAAACCCAGCGAGCGGTCCACGCCGCGCAGGCCGGTAACTTCCGTGATGCGCGTCAGCAGTGCGGACAGCACGCTCGACAGCAACAACACCGCCGCCACCACCAACACGAACGCCACCAGCCATTGCGTGAGCGCGCCGCCCGGCCAGGTGTCCGGAATGTACGGAACGACAAACCCGACACAACGCCCCGCGATCAGGATGGCGGCAATCCACCCGACCAGCCCGAACGCCTCGGCCAGCAGACCGCGCCACATGCCGCGCAGAGCGGACAGGCCGATCACGGCCATCACGCCATAGTCGAAAGCGGTGAACATCGGACGCGCTTAGTTCGATGTCGACCGGGTGCCGCCGCCGAGACCGGCCTGGCGCACCTTGACCAGCGCCGCCTGCGCCGCCGCGCGATCCGCAAACGGTCCGGCGCGCAGCAGCGAGCGGGTCGAGCCGTCCGATTGCTTGCGATGTTCGAGATATGCGGGCACGCCCGCGGACTTCAACTTGTTGACCCAGTTCTGAGCGGCGGTTTCGTCGTCGAACTGGCCGATCTGCAGCACGAAGCGGCTGCCGGCCGGCGAGGCCGGCGTGTTCGGGGCGCTCGCGGCGGCGTTGGCCGCAGTGGTCGCGTTGGCGTCTTCGGAGGGCTTGACCGCCGGAGTCTTGGCGGCCTGAGTAGCGGTTGCGGCGGGCTTCGATGCCTGCGGCTTCGCTTCAGGCTTGGGCGCTTCCTTGGTGTCCGGCTTGGCTTGCGCCACCGCCGCTGCAGACGACGACGCAGCCTGCGGCGGCGTCATGCCGCCGGTGACACTACCCGACGCGTTCGCCGGGCCGTCGTGGGCCACGCCGGCTTGCGTGTCGGCGTCGTTCGCGTCGCGCGACGGCTTCATGGCCGGCGCGGGGCGATTGGGAATGTCGATGGAAATGTCGTCGGTGACGGGCTTCGGGCGGGAGTCGAGCACCATCGGCAGGACGATGACCGCCGCCAGCACCAGCGCGATGGCGCCTACCAGCCTGCGGCGCGCGCGCTGCTTTTCCGGCAGCGTGGGGTCGAGCATCATGGCGTCGGCGTCGGTGCGCTCGGACCTGCGCGTGCGGCGTTCCGTGCGGACGGTGTGACGCGAACCGCGTCCGGAGTCCGAATATGCGTCGCGACCGGAGTCGTCTTTCTTGCCGAACGAGAAGAGTCCCATGTATCGCTTGGTGCAGACGGGTGCCCGCGAGTGCCGATCCTGCGTATGGTGCGATCAGCGCCGACGGCCGCCCGTCTCAGTGATGCCGCTCAATGATGTTGCGACTTGCGGTAGGCCATGACGCCGGCCACCGTGTAGAAACTGCCGAAAACCAAAATTCTATCATTTTCGGAGGCCCTGCTTAACGCGTCTTGAAAGGCGGCGGCAGGGTTTTCAAAACGGGAAACGCTGCTGTCGGGTCCGTCGTTGACACCGGCGTCGCGCAACGCGCTTTCGAGTTGCTCCGCCGAAGCGCCCCGCGACGTAGGCAGCGCGGTCACGTTCCAGTGATCGATCTCGCCTTTCAAATGCGTCAGCACGCCTTCGATGTCTTTGTCGCGCATGGCGCCGAACACCGCGTAAGTGTACGGAAAGTAGCCCATGTTGCCGAGATTTTGCGCCAGCACTGCGGCTGCATGCGGATTGTGCGCGACGTCGAGAATGACTTGCGGCTTGCCGGGCAACACCTGGAAGCGGCCCGCCAGTTCGACGTTGGCCAGTCCGAGCCGGATGTCCTGCGCCGACACCGGCACGCGGCCGCGCAAGGCTTCCAGCGCTGCCAGCGCCGCCGACGTGTTGATCAGCTGATTCGCGCCGCGCAGTGCCGGATACGCGAGCGCCGAACGACGCTGCTCGCGGCCGAGATAGCTCCATTGCTGACGCTCATTGCCCGGTTGCGCTTCGTAGCGGAAATCGCGGCCGACCAGCCAGAGATCCGCGCCCACCGCTTCGGCGTGATCGATCAGGCTTTGCGGCGGCGACGGATCGCCGCAGATCGCGGGCTTGCCCGAGCGGAAGATGCCCGCCTTCTCGAAGCCGATCTTCTCGCGGGTATCGCCGAGAAAGTCCGTATGGTCGATGTCGATGCTCGTGATCACCGCGCAATCCGTATCGACGATATTCACCGCGTCCAGACGACCGCCGAGTCCGACTTCGAGCACCACCGCATCGAGCCCGCGCGATGCGAAAAGATGCAGGATCGCCAGCGTCGTGAATTCGAAGTAGGTCAGCGAGACCGGCTCCGGCAGGCTCGCGCGTGCCTTCTCAACGGCCTCGAAATGTTCGAGCAGGTCGGCGTCGCTGGCGTCGACGCCGTCAATGCGCGCCCGCTCGTTGAACGTCAGCAGGTGCGGCGAGGTGTGGCAACCGACGCGATAACCCGCGCGCAGCAGGATCGTTTCGAGGATGGCGCAGGTCGAGCCCTTGCCGTTCGTGCCGCCGACCGTGATCACCGGGCAGTCGAAGCGCAGGCCAAGCGCGTCCTTGACCCGGCCGATGCGCGTCAGCCCCATGTCGATGCCGACCGGATGCGCGGCTTCCAGATGGGTGAGCCAGGCGTCGAGGGAGGGAAAAGTGTTCATATTCGGAATGATGAAAGCAAAAACGCCGCGCGGAACCTTGAGGGTTCACGCGCGGCGCGGCGCTGCGTGGGGCATGCTCAGGCGACGGCGTCGGCCGGCTGGCGCGTCATCAGCGCCATCAACTGGGCGATTTCCTCGCGCAGCTTGCGACGGTCCACGATCATGTCGACCGCGCCCTTCGTCAGCAGGAATTCGGCGCGCTGGAAGCCTTCCGGCAATTTCTCGCGCACGGTCTGCTCGATCACGCGCGGACCGGCAAAGCCGATCAGCGCCTTCGGCTCGGCGATGACCACGTCGCCCAGGAACGCGAAGCTCGCCGACACGCCGCCCATCGTCGGATCGGTCAGAACGGAGATGAACGGCAGCTTGGCGTCAGCCAGTTTGGTCAGCAGCGCCGTGGTCTTGGCCATCTGCATCAGCGAAAGCAGGCTTTCCTGCATGCGGGCGCCGCCCGATGCCGTGAAGCAGATGAACGGCACGTTCTGTTCAAGCGCGTTACGCGCGCCGCGAGCGAAGCGCTCGCCGACCACCGAGCCCATCGAGCCGCCCATGAAGGAGAACTCGAAGCAGGCGACCACGCACGGAATCGTGTGGATGGCGCCGCCCATGACGACCATGGCGTCGGTTTCGCCGGTGTCGTCCATCGCTTCCTTGATGCGATCCGGGTACTTGCGGCTGTCCTTGAACTTGAGCGCGTCGACCGGCACGACTTCCTGGCCGATTTCATAGCGGCCTTCCGGATCGAGCAGGCGGTCGAGCCGCTCGCGCGCGCCGATGCGCATGTGATGGCTGCACTTCGGGCAGACATGCAGGTTCGCCTCGACGTCGTTGCGATACAGCACGGCCTCGCACGACGGGCACTTCACCCACAAGCCTTCGGGAATGCCCTTGCGGCTTTTGGGATCGGTTTGCTTGATCTTGGGCGGCAGCAGTTTGTCGAGCCAGCTCATCGTTTTTCCTTGACTATTCAGTCGCCGCACGGCGCGCCCGAAATCAGGCGGGCCGCGGCGGCGCGTATTTTACTCAGGCATCGAGCGCCTGACGAATTTCCGCGATGAAACTCGTCAGCGACGCGGCAGCGGTGTCCGGCTTGGCTTCCTCGAGCAGTTGCACGAGGCGGCTGCCGATCACGACGGCATCCGCGACTTCGGCGACGGCGCGGGCGGTTTGCGCGTCGCGAATGCCGAAACCGACGCCAATCGGCAGGGGCACATGCGACTTGATCGCCGGGATTTTACTCGCGATGCTGGAAACGTCCAGATTTGCCGAGCCGGTCACGCCCTTGAGGGAGACGTAATAGACATAGCCGCTCGCGATCTTGCCGACCGCCGCCACGCGCGCGTCCGTGGACGTGGGCGCAAGCAGGAAGATGGGATCGATGCCGGCCGCGGTCATGGCTCGACCGAAGTCTGCAGCTTCCTCGGGCGGGTAATCCACCACCAGCACGCCGTCCACGCCGGCTTCCTGAGCGGCCTTCGCGAAGTGCTCGGCGCCCATGCGTTCGATCGGATTGGCATAGCCCATCAACACGACGGGCGTCGTGTCGTTGGTTTCGCGGAAGCGCGCCACGTCGGCGAGTACGCGCTTCAGCGTGACCCCGCGCGCCAGCGCTCGCTCCGACGAACGCTGGATGACGGGGCCGTCGGCCATCGGGTCGGAAAAGGGCACGCCGAGTTCAATGACGTCCGCGCCGCCCTTGGCCAGCGCATGCATGAACTCCACCGTTTGTTCCGGGTTCGGGTCGCCGGCGGTGATGAACGGGATCAATCCCTTCCGGCCTTGCGCGGCCAGTGCCGCAAAAGTGTTCTTGATACGGGACATGAGAATTCTCGAAGTCGGATTCGTTGACCTCCGACGTCACGTAGACATCGGAGGCGATCTGCGACGAAAAAGCGTGCTACGGGCGTTATTCGGCCGCCTCAGTGGCGGCATCGATGATAACGGGCGCTCGGCGACGCGTCTCCGGCACGCGAGGCTTCCGAGCCTCCGCCAGCCGGTTTTCCGCAATCGCACAGTAATCCGCGTTGATCTCGTAGCCGGTGAAGGCACGGCCATGGCGCGCACAGGCCACGGCCGTCGTGCCGCTGCCCATGAACGGATCGAGCACGCGGCCGCCCGGCGGGCAGCTTGCCAGCACCATGCGTTCGACGATCTCCAGCGGCTTTTGCGTCGGATGATCGACCCGCTCCGCGTGCTGCCGATGCAGCCGCGACACGGACCAGACATCTTTCGGGTTGTAGCCCAGCTCCAGCCACTTGCTGCCTTCGAAGATCTTGCGCGAGCGCGCTTTTTTCGTCTCTGCGTCGTAGGGGATGCGCACCGGATCGAGATCGAAGTAATAGTCCTTCGATACCGCGAAATAACCGATGTTGTCATGTACTGACGTGAATTTACGCGTCGTTCCTCCCATGCTCGGCACGCGGCGGTCCCAGACGATCTCGTTGATCATCAGCAAACGCCGCTTCAGGAACACGAAAAGTTCAGGCGAGTATTGCCACGTGCAGAAGATGTACAGCGAGCCGCTGGGCTTCAGCTTCGGGATCGCCAGGTCGAGCCAGCGATACGTCCACTCCAGAAAGGCCTCGCCGGACAGCATGTCCGAGTCGTTCCCGTAATCCTTGCCCAGGCCATAAGGCGGATCGGCGACGATCAGATCGATCGACGCATCGGGAATGTGCTCGGCATCAGCCAGAAAGTCACGGTTGCGAATATCGCTGCCGGCGCTGGTGAGAGCGCCGGCGGACAAGGGCTCGTCGATGACGGTGCGCATCTATTGGGGGCTCAGAACTGGATGCCCGATCGCTCGGCGACCGTGTGCATGTCCTTGTCACCCCGGCCCGACAGATTGACGAGCAGCACCTTGTCGCGCGGCAGCGTCTGGGCGAGCTTGGCGCCATACGCCAGCGCGTGGCTCGACTCGAGCGCGGGGATGATGCCCTCGATGCGGCAGCAGTCGTGGAAGGCCTTGATCGCTTCGTCGTCGGTGATGCCGACGTACTCGGCGCGTCCGGCGTCCTTCAGCCACGCGTGCTCGGGGCCCACGCCCGGATAGTCCAGACCCGCTGACACCGAATGCGTCTCGATGATCTGTCCGTCCCCGTCCTGCAGCAGGTACGTGCGATTGCCGTGCAGCACACCCGGACTGCCGCCGATCAGCGAGGCGGCGTGACGGCCGGTGTCGATGCCGTCGCCGGCCGCTTCGACGCCGATCAGCCGCACGTCCTTGTCTTCGATGTACGGATAAAAGATGCCCATGGCATTCGATCCGCCGCCAACGCATGCGATCACCGCATCCGGCTGACGTCCGGTCATTTCCGGCATCTGCACGCGGCATTCGTCGCCGATCACGCGCTGGAAGTCGCGCACCATCATCGGATACGGATGCGGACCCGCCACCGTGCCGATGATGTAGAACGTGTTTTCCACGTTGGTGACCCAGTCGCGCATGGCTTCGTTGAGCGCGTCCTTCAGCGTCTTCGAGCCGGATTCCACCGGCACCACCGTCGCGCCGAGCAGCTTCATGCGATAAACATTCGCGGCCTGCCGGCGCACGTCTTCCGAGCCCATGTAGACCACGCACTCCATGCCGAAACGCGCCGCGATGGTTGCCGTTGCGACGCCGTGCTGGCCTGCGCCGGTTTCCGCGATCACGCGCGGCTTGCCCATCTTGCGGGCGAGCAACGCCTGACCGATCACGTTGTTGACCTTGTGCGCGCCCGTGTGATTCAAATCTTCGCGCTTCAGATAAAGCTGCGCGCCACCCAGCATCTCGCTCCAGCGCCGCGCATGATAAATGGGCGACGGACGGCCCACGTAGTGCTTGAGCTCGTATTCGTATTCAGCGATGAATTCGGGATCTTGTTGAGCCGCTTCATACGCGACGCGCAGTTCATCGAGCGCGTGGATGAGCGTTTCGGAGACGAACACGCCTCCATATTGGCCGAAATGGCCTCTTTCGTCTGGCAAGTTGTACATTGTGTCACTCTCGGTTACGCGGACGGCTGTGCGTTCCGCGTTCGATTCACCCAGCATCCGCTGCGCGCACCGCGCGCACGAATGCCGCCATTCGGGCGGGATCCTTCACGCCCTTGGCGCCCGGTACTTCTATGCCGCTGGAGACATCGACCGCGTACGGGCGCACACGACGAATGGCGTCATGGACGTTTTGCGCGTTCAAGCCACCACTCAAAACGGCCTGATGCCCGAGATCTGTTGGGATAAGTGACCAATCGAATGCCTTTCCACCGCCGCCGAAGCCCTCGACGAGGGCGTCGAGTAAAAGGCCGCCTGCGGCTTTGAACTGTTTGGACGATTCTATCAAATGGCCTGGGGACGCATCAGGCCCAATTCGCAGTGCGCGCCAATAGGACAAACCCGCAATCTGCGCCAGTTCCTCGCATTGCTCGGGGGTTTCGTCGCCGTGGAACTGAAGCAGCGAGAGCGGCACGTTCGACGTGACTTCGCGGATCCATTCGGGCGTCGCGTTCACGAACAAACCGACTGCCGTCACGAGCGGCGGCACATGCCGGGCCAGTTCGGCCGCCTGCGCGACGCTCACCGAGCGCGGGCTGGGCGGATAAAACACGAAGCCGACGGCGTCCGCGCCCAGCGCCACGGCGTGCTGCACCTCCTCGGCGCGCGACAGTCCGCACAGTTTGACGCGGGTTCGATGCAGATCGGTTTCGTTCATGTCGACTCGGCCCAGACGGCGCTCCAGGGCATGGCGGCGAGGTGCGGCGGCGGCACCGCGAAGTGTTCAGGATAGCCGACCTCGGCGAGATACAGCCCGTCCGGCATGAAAGTGGGCGCGGCGATGCGCCGGTCGCGTGCGGCAAGCACATCGGCCATCCAGGACGCCGGATGACGCCCCCGGCCGATCGCCACGAAACATCCCATCAGGTTGCGCACCATGTGATGCAGGAACGCATTGGCGCGAAAGCGGAAATGGACGAAGTCGCCCTGTTCGCGCACGTCGATCTGATGCAGATGCTTGACCGGCGTCTTCGACTGGCAATCGGCGGCGCGGAACGACGAAAAATCATGCTCGCCGATCAGGCAGGCGGCCGCGTCGCGCATCGCGGCGACATCGAGCGGCGTGTGGACCCAGCCCGCGCGCCTCGAGAGCATTGGCGAGCGCACCGGATTCACGTAGAGCACGTAGTAGTAGGTGCGCTCGAAGGCCGCGAAACGGGCATGGAAGTCGTCGGGCATCGACCGGGCCCATTGCACGGCCACGGTCTCCGGCAGAAAGGCGTTGGTGCCGCGAACCCACGAGAACTCGGCGCGATCGAGCCCGGTGTCGAAGTGCACGACTTGCCCCAGACCGTGAACCCCGGTATCCGTGCGGCCGGCGACGACCGTCGGCAGCGGCGTCTGCGCGAACTCCGCGAGCGCGCGCTCCAGCGCGTTCTGCACGGTCTTGCCGTGCGGCTGCGACTGCCAGCCGCAAAACGCCGAGCCGTCGTACTGAATGCCTAAAGCAATGCGCATTTCAGGAGTGCGGCGCGAGCGTCGAAAGCAGCGTGGCAGCCTGCTGGCGCGTGGCGGAATCGTTCGATTCGATCACTTCCTGCAGCAAGGTGCGCGCGCCCTGGAGATCCCCCAGCTCGATGTACTCGGCGGCCAGTTCGAGCTTGTTGCGCGCGATGGTCGCAAGCTGCGCGGGCGTGAGCGCGGGCAGCGGCTCGGTCGTGCTCGACGACGGTCCCAGATCGAAATCGAGACTCAGCGGCCCGAAGCCCGTTGCGCCAAGCCCCGCCACCGATGCCGCGCCCGCCGTGCCCGCTTCGATCTGCGACGCCACGGAAGGCTGCTCCGAAGCCTGCGCCGGAGGGTCCGCTACCGGCTGCGGCACGAACGGCGCCTGTTCGATCGGCGTCGGGTCGATCTCGTGTTCACCCGCGGATCGCGCGGTGAGCGGCGGCGTCTCCGGAAGTGTTTCGCGCGGCGGCGGCTCGAGCGCCACTGTCGGTGCGCGTTCGACCGGCGCAGCGGGCGCCGCCTCGGCCTTCAGCTCCATGCGCGGCGGCAACGCCATGTCGAGCGAATCGAGCGCCTGGATGGCCTCCTGCGGAAACTTCGGCATCGGGAAACTGTGCGCGAGGACAGGCTCTTCGCCAGGCGAGAGATCAGGCGTTTGCGCCGGCTCGTCGGCCGTGCGGGCCTGCAGGTCGCGAAGTTCCGCTTCCCGCCCGACGATTTCCTTCTCCGCCGCTTCGCGCGCCTGCGCTTCGCGCTCGGTCATCTTGCGCAGTTCGGCTTCGCGAATTTCGGCCTCGCGAGCAGCCGCTTCCCGCACGCTGCGTTCGTGCTCCAGCGCCTCTTGCGCCTCCTGCGCCGTGGCGTCGCGCGCGTTGGCTGCGGAATCGGCGGCTTCCTCGCCGTTCGGCAGGGTGCCGGGCAGCGGCGGAACGAAATCGGGGTGATGCGCGGCCGGCGCAACGGGCGCGAACGCTTCGGTTTCGGCGGATGCTTCCGGCTTCGCGCGGGCCGACATCGAAGAGTGCGCTTCGGTTGTCGGGGGCAAGTCGGATTCGGCGCGTGCCGCGGGGGTCTGCGGTGCGTCGGCGCGGTCGAGACTTGCCGCAGCCGCGTCGATTTCAGGCTGGCTTTCCTCGTCAGGCTCGTCAGCACGCGCAAGCGCAACACCGCCGGCCGTAGCCGCAGCCGCCGCGCTCGTGGCACTGGACACGCCGCCGGCCGCCGGGCCTGCTTCGGGTCCCCGCTCGGCGCGAGCATCGGCCTGGCGCTGTTTGCCTCGCCGCATCCGCATCACCACCATCAGCACGACGATGACCGCGATCACAAGGCCGATCAGCATCGGCGACATACCGCCGCTTTTGGCAGGCGCGGTGCTGGCGGGTGCGCTGGCAGTGACGGCGGGCGCGGGGGCCGTTTCGGTCGTCTGCGTGGGCGCGGATGCGACGTCCGCCGGCGCGCTCGCGGCGGGAGCAACAGACGATGCGGGTACGGCGCTTGCCGCCACGGCTGACGCGCTTTCCGACGCCAGCGCGGAAGCGGCAGTGGCCACCTCGACCGGGGCTGAAGCCGGCGCCGATGCCGCTGCCGGCGCCGACGCGCCGCTCAGATCGGCAGGCACATTCAGCACGGCGCCGAGCTTCAGCTTGTTGATATCGTGACCACCGAACGAACTTGGATTCGCGTCAAACAGTGCGCGCGCCGCGCGGGCCTTGACGTCACGATCCTTCGATCCCGTGAGTTCGCCGGCAATGTCATTCAGCGACTGCCCCGGCTTGACCGCATAGGTCTGACCCGGCGCCTGGGCCGGCGCGGCGGCGGAGGCCGCATCGCTTGCCTGGGCGAGCGCGTCGCCGGGATGCGCCCAGAACACCGCGCAAACGGTGAGGCTGACCGCGGCCAACGCTGCACGCGACGTCGAAACGAGAGACCGGCGAGGTCGTTGGATCATTGAGGCTCCGGAGTACGGCGAGATTGACGCGAAACGGGCACGGCCCGTTCGCTCGAATACGGTTATGCCGCCATGCGGCGCGCGACTGCCGAAAAACAAAAGGCGCCGCGTGAAACGCGACGCCTTTCTCTTTCAGCTACACGCTTCAGGCGCGTAGTTTACTTTACTTGTCCAACAGAATGCGCAGCATGCGGCGCAGCGGTTCGGCGGCGCCCCAGAGCAACTGGTCGCCGACCGTGAAGGCCGACAGATACTCGCCGCCCATGGCCAGCTTGCGCACGCGGCCGACCGGCACCGTCAGCGTACCCGTGACGACCGCAGGCGACAGATCGCGCATCGACGCTTCGCGCTCGTTCGGCACGACCTTCACCCAGTCGTTGGCCGAAGCCAGGATGCTGTTTACTTCGTCAAGCGGCACATCCTTGTTGAGCTTGATGGTGAGCGCCTGCGAATGGCAGCGCATCGCGCCGATGCGCACGCACAGGCCATCGACGGGAATCGAGCCCGGCTGGCCCATCGCCGGCTTGCCGAGAATCTTGTTGGTTTCCGCGCCGCCCTTCCACTCTTCCTTTGACATGCCGTTGCCGAGATCCTTGTCGATCCACGGAATCAGCGAGCCGGCGAGCGGCACGCCGAAGTTGTCGACGGGCATGCGTTCGCCGTTCATCGCGGCGAGCACGCGGCGGTCGATATCCAGAATGGCCGAGGCCGGGTCCGCCAGATCTTCCTTCGCCGCGCCGTAAAGCACGCCCATCTGCTGGAGCAGTTCGCGCATGTTCTGCGCGCCCGCGCCCGATGCGGCCTGGTACGTCATGGCCGTCATCCAGTCGACGAGGTTCTCGCGGAACAGGCCGCCCAGCGCCATCAGCATCAGGCTGACCGTGCAGTTGCCGCCGACGAAATCACGCCCGCCCTTGACCAGCGAATCCTTGATGACGTCGAGATTGACCGGATCGAGAATGATGACTGCATCGTCCTTCATGCGCAGCGCCGATGCCGCGTCGATCCAGTAGCCCTTCCAGCCTGCCGCGCGCAGCTTCGGATACACCTCGTTGGTGTAGTCGCCGCCCTGGCACGTGATGATGGCGTCGCACTTCTTCAGGTCGTCGATGCTCGTTGCATCCTTGAGCTTCGTCTCGTTTTTGGCGAACGACGGCGCGTTGCCGCCCGCATTGCTGGTGCTGAAGAACACCGGTTCGATCAAGTCGAAATCGCCTTCCTGCTGCATGCGTTGCATCAGGACGCTGCCGACCATGCCGCGCCAACCAACGAGACCTACGTTCATGACTCACTACCCTTGAAGTGGACGCTTCCCCGCATCTTTACCCGGCGTGGCCGCGCGGGGAAGACGCTCGGACACGAGGGACGATCAGCGAATCGTGATCGCTTTGATGGAGATTTTCGTCATGCGCGTGGATTTGAAAAACCCGGACGCGCTTTGAATCGCGTCGATACGCGTGCCAATGGCGAGTTCCGTGGCGACGGCATGTGCGCCGTGTCCGATGGAAACCAGAGAGAATTGAGAGTTCTTCGCCATGACGAAAGAATATACACGATAAGGCGGCGTTTTCGTCGGCCCGAATGAGCTTTCGGCCAAAATTCGCGTGGATCGTGCGTGAACAGCGGCAAAAAGAGACGATCGGCCGCGTTCATACCCTAACGGCCGATCGTTTTTCAGCGTATTACAGCGCCTTCAGCACTGCATCGCCCATTTCCTTCGTGCCGACGATCTTGCCGTCCGGCGTGGCGATATCACCCGTGCGATAGCCCTGCTCCAGCACCTTCTTCACCGCGTTTTCCACGCGCGCAGCCTGGTCCGTCTTGCCGAGCGAATAACGCAGCATCATCGCGGCCGAGAGGATCGTCGCGAGCGGATTTGCGACGCCCTTGCCCGCGATATCCGGCGCGGAACCGTGCGACGGCTCGTACAAGCCCTTGTTGTTCTTGTCGAGCGAAGCCGACGGCAGCATGCCGATGGAGCCCGTCAGCATCGCCGCTTCGTCCGACAGGATGTCGCCGAACATGTTGCCGGTCACGACCACGTCGAACGCCTTCGGCGCCTTCACGAGCTGCATCGCGGCGTTGTCGACATACATGTGCGACAGCTCGACGTCCGCGTATTCCTTCGCCACGTCGATCATCGTGTCGCGCCACAGCTGCGAGGTTTCGAGCACGTTGGCCTTGTCGACGCTGGTCAGCTTCTTCTGGCGCTTCTGCGCCGCCTGGAAAGCGACGTGTGCGATGCGGCGTACTTCGGGTTCCGAGTAGCGCATCGTGTCGAAGCCCTCCTTCGCGCCTTCGAACGGACCATCCGGCGCCTGACGCACGCCGCGCGGCGCGCCGAAGTAGATGTCGCCGTTCAGTTCACGCACGATCAGGATGTCCAGACCCGACACGATCTCCGGCTTGAGCGACGACGCACCCGTCAGCTGCGCATAACAGATGGCCGGACGGAAGTTCGCGAACAGCTGCAAGTGCTTGCGCAAGCCGAGGATGGCCTGCTCGGGACGCAGCGCGCGTTCGAGCTTGTCGTACTTCCAGTCGCCTACTGCGCCGAACAGGATGGCATCGGCTTCCTTCGCCAGCTTGAGCGTCGACTCGGGCAGCGGATGACCCTGCGCTTCATAGCCCGCGCCGCCCACCGGCGCCTCTTCCAGTTCGAACTTCTCGCCGAGCGCGTTCAGCACCTTGACCGCTTCGGCCATGATTTCCGGACCGATCCCGTCGCCGGGCAGCACTGCAATCTTCATCGTATGTTCCTTTCCTGATCGTGATGGATTTAGCCGGCGAGCCGGTGATTCAGCCACGGCTGCTTCGCGAGGCGCTCGGCTTCGTACTGGCGAATCTTGTCGGCGTGACGCAGCGTCAGGCCGATATCGTCGAAACCGTTCAGCAGACAGTACTTGCGGAAGCCCGGCACGTCGAACTTGTACTCGGTGCCATCGCCGGTGCGCACGACCTGCGCTTCGAGATCGATGGTCAGCTTGAACCCGACGAACGCGTAGGTTTCGTTGAACAGCCGGTCCACGTCCTGCTCCGACAGCGCAACCGGCAGCAAGCCGTTCTTGAAGCAGTTGTTATAGAAGATGTCCGCGAAGCTCGGCGCGATGATCGCGCGGAAGCCGTACTGGTCCAGCGCCCACGGCGCGTGCTCGCGCGAGCTGCCGCAGCCGAAATTCTTGCGCGTCAGCAGAATGGACGCGCCCTGATAGCGCGGCTGGTTCAGCACGAAGTCGGGGTTCAGCGGACGCTTGCTGTTGTCCTGGCCGGGCTCGCCCACATCGAGATAGCGCCATTCGTCGAACGCGTTCGGGCCGAAGCCGGTGCGCTTGATCGACTTCAGAAACTGCTTCGGGATGATCGCGTCGGTGTCCACGTTCTCGCGATCGAGCGGCGCCACAAGGCCGCTATGCACATTGAATTTTTCCATGACGTTCGGACCTTTTCGGAATGTTTAAGCGAGCTTGCGCACGTCGACGAAGTGACCTTCGATCGCCGCGGCGGCAGCCATGGCCGGACTCACGAGGTGCGTGCGTCCGCCCGCGCCCTGACGACCTTCGAAGTTGCGGTTCGACGTCGACGCGCAGCGCTCGCCGGCATCAAGCCGGTCAGCGTTCATCGCGAGGCACATCGAGCAGCCCGGTTCACGCCATTCGAAACCGGCGTTCGTGAAAATCTTGTCCAGGCCCTCGCGCTCGGCCTGCGCCTTCACGAGTCCCGAGCCCGGCACGACCATCGCCAGACGGATGTTCGACGCCACGCGCTTGCCCAGCGACTTCACGACATAGGCGGCGGCGCGCAGATCCTCGATGCGCGCGTTGGTGCATGAGCCGATGAAAATCTTGTCCGGCCTGATCGCTTCGATCGGCGTATTCGGTTGCAGCGCCATGTAGGTCAGCGCGCGTTCCATTGCGTCGCGCTTGACCGGATCCTTTTCCTTCTCGGGATCGGGCACGCGGCCGTCGATGGACGTCACCATTTCCGGCGACGTGCCCCACGTTACCTGCGGCACGATCTCGGCGGCGTTGAGTTCGACGACGCGATCGAACTGCGCATCCGGGTCCGACTTGAACTGGCGCCAGTACTCGACCGCATGGTTCCACTCGACGCCCTGCGGCGAGTACGGCCGGTCCTTCAGGTAGCTGATGGTGGTGTCGTCCACGGCGACCATGCCGGCGCGCGCGCCCGCTTCGATGGCCATGTTGCAGACGGTCATGCGGCCTTCCATCGACAGCGCGCGGATGGTGGCGCCGCCGAATTCGATGGCATAGCCCGTGCCGCCCGCCGTGCCGATCTTGCCGATGATGGCCAGCACGATGTCCTTCGCGGTGCAGCCGCGCGGCAACTGACCTTCCACCTTGACGAGCATGTTCTTGCTCTTCTTCTGCAGCAGCGTTTGCGTGGCGAGCACATGCTCCACTTCCGACGTGCCGATGCCATGCGCCAGGGCGCCGAACGCGCCGTGCGTGGAGGTGTGCGAGTCGCCGCAGACAATGGTCATGCCGGGCAGCGTCGCGCCCTGCTCGGGCCCGATGATGTGCACGATGCCCTGACGCAGGTCGTTCATCTTGAACTGCGTGATGCCGAAGCTATCGCAGTTCTGGTCGAGCGTGTCCACCTGCAGTTTCGAGACCGGATCGGCGATGCCCTGCGTGCGGTCCGTGGTCGGGACGTTGTGATCGGACACTGCCAGGTTCGCGCTGATGCGCCATACCGGGCGCTGTTCGAGCTTGAGGCCTTCGAAGGCCTGCGGACTCGTCACTTCGTGCAGCAGATGACGGTCGATGTAGAGGATCGAGGTGCCGTCCTCTTCCGTGTGGATCACGTGCGTGTTCCACAGTTTGTCGTAGAGAGTCTGTGCCATGGTGAGCGCTTTCGTATGTGACTGCGGGGAATGTGCCGTCGTGCATCGACGGCTTGTTGATCGATTATGCCACTTCCGCGCGCGCACTGGGTACTAGGCTGAGGGAAAAACCTATTAAAAACAATGCTTTATGCTAGTGGTGCCAGTACCCGGATCAGCACTACCAGCCTGTTTTGTTTCTCGTTGGGGTCAGCCATTTGGCCGAATGGCGGCATCGAAGCCGGGTCGGTAGCCTGTGCTGGAGCGTTCGGTCAGGCGCGCGTACCAACATTGTATTGACCACAACCCTATGGAGTTATAACATCGTGCTTCCTGTTCTGATCACGAGCGATTCCATGAAAACCACTATCCGGAAGATGGGCAACTCCCAGGGCGTTCTGATTCCGAAACCGTTTCTCGCCCAATTGGGCCTGGAGAAGGAGGTTGAAATGGAAGTTGAAAATGACGCAATCGTCTTGCGTCGTCCGCGCAGCAAGGCGCGTCACGGCTGGGCGGAAGCCAGCAAGTCCATCTCGCAGAGCGGCGGCGACCGGCTCATCATGGGCGAGTTCGGCAACGGCGAAGATTCGGAGCTGGAATGGTAGCCCGCGGCGACATCTGGCTGACGGCGCTCGACCCGACCTTGGGCAGTGAGATTCAGAAAACGCGACCCTGCGTCGTTGTTTCGCCGCCTGAATTGCACGACCATTTGCGCACGGCCATCGTCGCGCCCATGACCACCAAGGGCAGGCCGGCGCCGTTTCGTATCCCGGTCACGTTCAATCGCAAGCAGGGGTTCATCCTGCTGGATCAGATCCGCACCGTGGACAAGGTAAGGCTGGTCAAGCTGGAAGGATCCATTGAACCGAGCACGCTCGGTAGCGCCCTGGGCGCGTTGCAGGAAGTGTTTGCGGACTAGCGGCGCGCTGTTCCGCTGTGTTTCGCTACGCGTAGCTCGGCATATGCCTGTCGCGCACGCAATAAAAAACCCCGGCGGTTGCCCGCCGGGGTTTGCTTGCAGCGTTCCGAAACGAACGCGGCTTAACGCTTCGACAGCGGCTTTGCTTCGCGCGGCGTCTGGCCGATGAACAGCTGACGCGGACGGCCAATCTTCTGCTCGGAGTCCGCAATCATTTCGTTCCATTGCGCGATCCAGCCCACCGTACGCGCCATGGCGAAGATGCACGTGAACATCGAAGTCGGGATGCCCAATGCGCGCTGCACGATGCCCGAGTAGAAGTCGACGTTCGGGTACAGCTTGCGCGACACGAAGTATTCGTCTTCCAGCGCGATCTTTTCGAGTTCCATCGCGAGCTTGAAGAGCGGGTCGTCATGCAGGCCGAGCTCGTTCAGCACTTCGTGGCAGGTCTCGCGCATCAGCTTGGCGCGCGGGTCGTAGTTCTTGTACACGCGGTGACCGAAGCCCATCAGCTTCACGCCCGAGTTCTTGTCCTTCACCTGCTTGATGAACTCAGGAATGTTGTCGACCGAGCCGATCTCTTCCAGCATGTTCAGCGCGGCTTCGTTGGCGCCGCCGTGCGCCGGGCCCCACAGGCAGGCGATACCGGCCGCGATACACGCGAACGGATTCGCGCCCGACGAACCCGCCAGACGCACGGTGGAGGTCGAAGCGTTCTGCTCGTGGTCCGCGTGCAGGATCAGGATGCGGTCGAGGGCGCGCACGAGCACGTCGTTGACCTTGTACTCCTCGCACGGGTTCGAGAACATCATGTACATGAAGTTCGCGCTGTACGAAAGCTCGTTCTTCGGATAGACGAACGGCTGGCCAACGCTGAACTTGTAGGCCATGGCGACGAGCGTCGGCAGCTTCGCGATCATACGGATCGCGGAGACTTCGCGGTGACGCGGGTCGTTGATGTTCAGCGAGTCGTGATAGAACGCCGACAGCGCGCCCACCGCTGCCGTCAGCACGGCCATCGGGTGTGCGTCACGGCGGAAGCCGCGGAAGAAGAAGTGCATCTGCTCGTGCACCATCGTGTGACGCGTAACCGTGTCCACGAATTCCTTGGCTTGCGCTTCATTGGGCAGTTCGCCCTTCAGCAGCAGGTAGCAGGTTTCGAGGAAGTCGGCGTTCACGGCCAGCTGCTCGATCGGGTAGCCGCGGTACAGCAGCTCGCCCTTGTCGCCGTCGATGTAGGTGATCGCGGAATTGCACGCGGCCGTCGACATGAAGCCCGGGTCATACGTGAACTTGCCGGTCTGACCGTACAGCTTGCGGATGTCGATCACGTCCGGGCCCATCGTGCCCTTGTAGATCGGCATTTCGACGCTCGGCGAGTTGTCGCTGAACGATAGCGTGGCTTTAACATCTGACGGGGTCATAGCACATCCTCAATCGAAGTATGGATACAGGTTTTCGATAATTTGCACGATGGAAGCTGCGCGGCAAAAACTGTACTGTTGGCCGTTGGTCTCAGTACGGCCTTGTCATTTCAGCCGATGCGTTGCAAATCGCAACCATCCGCCTATTTTGCAAAACTCCGCGCATTCCTGCTGAAGTCACACGGTGCGCAGCAAGCCGAGCAAGCGGATCACATCCGGCGTTGCCAGGTCGCCTTCCGGCTCCGTACGGGCCAGCAGCAGGTCCATCAGTTCGTTGTCGCTCAGCTCGAGCAGACGGGTCAATGCGGCCACGTCGGCATCACTGAGGTCTTGCTCATATCGGCTGAAGAAACGATCGAAGATCAGATCGTTTTCCAGCAGGCCGCGCCGCGCGCGCCAGCGAAGGCGTGCGCGACGCAGGGGGTCGGACTGATGCGGAGAATCGTCTTGGGTATCGACCATCACATTGCCCATCTCAGACCGCCCGGCGCACCATCAATTCCTTGATCTTGCCGATCGCCTTGGTCGGGTTGAGCCCCTTCGGGCACACGTCGACGCAATTCATGATCGTGTGGCAA
>NZ_JARUXS010000004.1:201077-577680 GCF_031451175.1 Caballeronia sp. LZ035 | reverse complement strand
ACCGGTCGCTCACTCAACGTACTGACGATGATTAATGTCCTAAGACAAAAACCTTCCTCTGATACTTCGTGTGAGACTCTTGATACTTTTGCTATTCCGATTCAAAGAACCGGCCGCACTCGCATCAAGCGCCCACACTTATCGGCTGTTAGTTTTTAAAGAGCATCGCGCAGATTACTTGGCGTTTTCGCTTCGTTTCTTTCGCGCCGTCATTCAACGGGAGGCGAATTATGACTGGCGGATGAACGCCTGGTCAACCCCCTTTCGCAAATTATTTTTCCGCACCCGTTTTGTGCGTTCGAAACCCGATTAACGTCCCCCTGGTTTCAAATGCGGTCTCCCCGGCCAACGCGCCGACTCTCAACTCCCGAAGAACGGCTTGCAAAATCCTGACGGCCCCACGCAATCCGTATCCGTCATCGATCCGTGCTGCATCGGCATGTGCTTCGAGCCGGAACCGGCCGCCGCCGCGCCGGCTTGCGAGCCGCCATAGGACTCGTGGCTATCGCCGCTTGCGGCGCGCTGTGCCGCGACCTTCGCTTCCGCAGCCTGGATGTCGTTCGGATAGTTGGGTTCCTCGCCGGTCGCGGGCGAGTAGCCTGCTTGCTCGAGCTGAACCAGTTCGGCTTTGACCTGAGCACGCGTGAGCGGCTCGTTCTGCGCTTGTGCGAAAACGAGTGCGGGCGATGCAGCAACGGCAAGCGACACGACGAATTTGGCAATGGCGTTCATGATCTTCAGACTCCGACAGAATAGGTTGACCGGATCGCAGGCGATCCACGGAACCTCATCGAACGCACAGGGCCCTTGCGCGGCTTCGACTCACTCGACCTAGGTTTCAAGCTGAGAGGCTTCGATTGGTTAACCGCGACACGATCCGATCTATTCCCGTGAACGAGCAATAGATGGCTTCAGAGGAGACAAGAAAGGAAGCGCGGGGACGAACCGGATGAGGAGTCCGGCAAGGCGCCAGCCAGCGCCCGTCCACCGCGAAGGAATTGTGACGCAGGGCGGCTGAAAGATCATCGCCGCCTGCGTTGAAGCTGCCTTGCCGATCCCGCAACAATCAAGCGCACGCGCGGTTCAGTGCGAATCGGGCACCAGATGCACGCGCTTCTCGGTCGCCGCTTCGACAGCCGCGCGCGTGTAGAGCAACGGAAAGTACTGTCCGTCGAGCCACATCTGCGCAAGGTCGCGATAGTGCGGATTCTCCGGATCGCCGGACTCGCCCGGAAGATTGACCGCACGCGAGTTGTCCCAGTTGCCGACATCGACGATCACACGAAACGACGGTCCATTGGTCTCGCGAAAATCGCTCGCGCGATAAGTCGACTGATTCGGCGTATAGGCGCTGCCACCCTTGCCGATGGGTCCGACATTGAGCTTTGCACGCATGTCGGCATCGACGACATCGGCGAGCGGGTGCGCATTCAAGTTGGTCTGCAGCTTGCCCCACTGCCATTGACTCGCATCCGCGCCTTGCAGATGCCGCATCTCGACATACGCGTCGTGCAGACTCGACAGCAGGACCGCGTTGCGCTTCGCTTGAGCAGCGTCGCCAAAGCGCGTTTCAGGATGTTCAAGCGTGTCGAGCATCACGGCTGTATCGGGCGGACCAAACGCCGACGCCGCGTCCTTCGGCAATACCGCTTGCTTGAATGCGCGGCCGAGATGTCGCGACAGCCACACCTCTTCGAGCGCGGCCTGCGCCGAGCCGGCGCCCATATGCGCGTCCCAGCCCTTCAACAACGCGAGCGCGGCACGGGTGTCCTCATCGTCGCTCGACAGCGGCGCCAGCAACGCAGTGAGCCGTCGCGCCGGAATCGACACGTCATCGTTCTGCAGGCGTTCCGAATCTTCGATCGACACCTTGGGCTGCGACTTCAACACCTCGTCGATGCGCTGATGCCGCGACCCGTTGGTCCATTCGAAGCCGAGCTTGCGCTCCGCATACGGATAGCCGGCCGGAAGATTCATCTCGTTCGAGGTCGTGAAATAGCCTTGCGCGGGGTTATAGACCGATGGCATCGCGTCACGCGGCCAGAAGCCGGCCCACTCGTAGCGGCCATCGCCGGGCACGGGCATGAGTCCGTCCCAGTTGGGGCGGACCGGCGCCAGTCCGCTCGGCACCCAGCCGATGTTGCCCTCCGTGTCCGCATAGACCTGATTCACGGTCGGCGCGCCCCAGGTGGCCAGGGATGCCTTGAATTGCGCATAATTCCTTGCGCGCATGTAGCGCATCGAATCGAAGTAAGGCGACATGCCCGGCGACAGCCACGCAGTGCGCACCGCAAACGCGCGATGCTTGCTCTCTTCCGTGTAGATCACCGGCCCGTGACGCGTGAACAGCAGTTCCACGTTCACCGGCGCGCCATCGCGCACGGCGACCTGCTCGCGGACGACGCGCATCGGTTCCCACTTGCCCTTATAGCGATACTCCCGCGGATTGGCCGGATTCAGCTCGTACACGTAGAGATCTTCCTGATCGATGTTGAAGATCGTGAGTCCGTAGGCGATCGAACCGTTATGTCCGATCGAGATGCCCGGCGCCGAAGGCTCGCCTGCACCGATGATATCGAGTGTCGGCGTGCTGATCTGCTGGATATAGCGCAGGCTCGGCGCGGCATAGGCGCGATGCGGATCGTTCGCCATGATCGCGCGGCCGGTCGCCGACTTCGATGGCGCGATCACCCAGTTGTTGCTGCCCTCGGTGACTTCCTCGGGGTTTTCGGCGGCAGCGATGACCGTGGTCGCCGCGTCGGCGCTTTTCATCGACTCCTTTGTCACATGCACGCCCTGTGTTGCCAGCGTGAAGACCTTGAGGACATCGTCGGGCAGACAGGGATCGAGGCCCGCGGGCATCTCGGGTTTCCACTGCGGCTGCAAGCCGAAGCGTACGGCATCCGCATCGAGCGAACTCTTGCAGGTCACGCGTGCGCGCGCGACTTCGCTGGTCAGATTGCGCGTCAGGCCATGGCTGCGGATGCGCACGACATCGTCCGGACTCCACTTCGCCGGCCAGTAGCCGATCTTGCGAAACTCGTAGGGCATCCGGTCCGGATGCGCCGCCAGCCAGTCGATGTACGCATTCACGCCCGCCGCGTAACGCATGGCTGCCGGTTTGGCATCGGGCCCGTAGCGCTGCCATTCGGTCTTCATGTCGCCGCGATAGAGAAAGAGCCGCGTCGCCTTGTCCTGCTCGATGTACGCCGGACCGAACACCTCCGATAGCTCGCCCAGACCGCGCCTGCGCCAGAGATCGATCTGAAAGAGCCGGTCCCGTGCCGCGTTGAAGCCTTGCACGAAGAACGCATCGCTGTCGTTGGCGGCGAAGATATGCGGCACACCCCAGCGGTCGACAAGAATGTCGGCGGGCTTCGAAAGCCCTGCGACAGTGATCGTTTCGTCTCCGGTGGCGGTGTCCGCACGGGCCGCCTGCATGGCCGTCGAACCGATCATCAGCGTACCGACGATCAGGCACGCCATCCGTTGTCTCTTGCTTGCCTTCATGCGAGCGTCTCCATTCTTATGTGTTGATTAGAGCTTCGGCGATAACGCAATGTAATGCATGGGCAAGGGTGCGCATGAAGGGTTACATTTCGATACATCGGCTTGAGCGGCTTGACGATGTTTATGTCGAGGCTGAAGGGCGTCAGTCGTCGTCAAGGAAAACAGGGAGATTGCGCAATGAACGACACCTATCCCGAACCATCCGCCGTTGCCCGCCAGGTGTATGACGCTTATGCGAACAAGGACCGCGAGGCCATCGAGCAGTTGATTGCCGATGACTTCCACTTCACCAGTCCGCGTGACAACCGCCTGGACCGCGCCACGTACTTTGCGCGCTGCTGGCCCAATGCGCACACGGTGGATCACTTCGACTTCGTGCATCTCGTGCAGGACGGGGCACGCGTATTCGTGACCTACGACCTGCGCACGCGGGAAGGCAGTGCCTTCCGCAACACGGAGATTCTCACGGTCCGTGAAGGGAAGCTGATCGAGGCGGAAGTCTTCTTCGGCTGGATGATTCCGCATGAAGCGCCAGACGGGGGATCGCTATAGAACATCCCGCGTGGCGCACTGCCTAGGGCATCCACTGCGCGAAACCGGATGCAGGCATCCCGGCTTGTGCCTGGATCTGGCTCGTCGTCAAAGCCTGATTGGTCACGACGACATTCGCGAGACGGCCCATGATGTTGCCGCCCTGCGGCTGACCCACGGCCGTGATCCAGAAAGGAGCGGCCCAGCTTCCCGACCCCGAGGCGACGCCGTTGACATGGACGGTGACCGTACCCGCCTGGCGCTTCACGGCGACATGCGTCCATATGTTGCCCGCTATGGCGATGGAGCTCGTCGCCATGTCGAGTGAGCCGCCATACAAGCGGGGATAAGTCGCGTAGAAGTTCACGTTCATGCCGTTCGTGCCTGAAAAAAGCACGTTGGCGTTGCTCGGCGTGCCGGGAATGTTGACCCATGAGGCGACGGTGAAATCGCCGGCAATGACAGGCTGCGGCATGCCGCCCCGGATCACATAGCTCTGGATCAGATTGTTGATGTCGACGGTAGTCAAGGCCCGTTGATAGACATGCACCTCATCGAGCGCACCCGTGAGCGACCCCGCCACGGTCTTGCCGATCCCGGTGATCGACACCGTGTTCGTCCAGGGCGAATCGTTCTGCGCCACCTTCAGGCCGTTCAGATAGAGCGACATCGTGCCGCCCGCGCGTGTCAGCGCCACGTGAGTCCATGTGCCGGCCGCGATCGGCATGGAGGATATGAGAAGGTCTCCCCGTGACGGACCCGCGTAAAAGCGCGGATAGCCTTGATAGAAGTTCAGGTCATAGCCTTCGCTGGAGTGAAACAGGCCATCGGCGTTGCTCGGCGGACGGCTCGGATTCACCCAGGCATCGACGGTGAAGTCTCCTGTCAGCTGCACGGGGGAAAGGGTCGTATCGCGGCCGCCGTCCAGATACAAAGCCTGACCTGAAACGCCCGGCACGGTGCCTGTCGAGTCGAACGTATAGGAGGCCATTCGCTGGCTGACGGGCACCGCCGAGTCGAAATTCAGTTTCGTGATGGCGACACCCTGCCGGGCCTGAGAGACACTCGAAGCGCCTGGCCAGCCACATGTCGTGACGTACCACTGCCCCGATGCGTCCTGCACAAACTCCGGCGCATGGAGCGGAAGCACCGCGATCAAGCCGGACGATGCATGCGGCACCACCGTGCCGTCATAAGACCCGAAGTCAGTCGGGTCCTTCGAGCGCAACAGGATCGTGTTCTCGTAGTCGAGCGGTTTACTCGTGTTGGACGCGGTGTTGGTCAGAGACAGGTAGTACCAGTCTCCGCGCTTGAACACGAAAGGCGATTCCGTCGCCGCCCAGCTCACATCGACCGCACCGGGAACCAGCGTCAATGCCGCGCGCACATAGGTCCAGTTCAGCAGATCGCTTGACCGGTAGACCGCCACGATCGAATGGCCCAACGCCCGGTCGTAAGAAGGCGAGTAGAGATAAAACGTGCCGTCGCTGTCCTGAAAGATGCCGGGGTCACGGAAATTCAGAGGCCATCCCGTATCGAATACCGCCGCGTTCGGTCCTGCGTAGCGCTGACTCGCGGGCACCCCTGTCACCGTCACGCCGATACTGACCGCTGCATCAGGCGTCGTGGCGTCCGGATAGCGGCTCACCGAAGTCCATGTTTCGAGCTTCGGGTCGGTGGATCGCAGGATCTCGAGTCTCGTCACCTGTCCGGAGCAGTTGCCGCTGTTGTCCCGCCCGCTGGTGAAGAACAGATAAGCCGTTCCGCGCACCTTGATCGACGAAGGCGCCCACGCCGTGCATGCCGCGTCGTTGCGGTCATGAAACTGCGCGAGCGGCGCGTCCTGACCGTCTGGCTGGAGCGTCGGGTAAGCGGCTGAAGGACTGACGGGAACCGGCGGATAAAGGCTCGACAGAACGGTGTGATACAGCGCATGTTCCTGGCCGTTGCCACCCCCGTTTATACCGATGACGTGCCAGTTGCCGTCTTCACCTTGAATGACCGTGTGATCGTTGGAGTATTGCAGCGGCCCGGGAATGGTCGGGCTTGCGAGGGTTTGCCACGAGGCGGCGTCGGGCGTCGGAATCTCGAACGAAGGCGAGGCATACGCCGCCGGGTTCGTGCCGTTCGCTTCAGCCGCCACATTGACCTGCGGCACTGCCTGAAACGTAGCGGCAGCCGCCAACCGACGCAAGGTTCCGGCGACAGGGCTTGGCGATGTATTGCCATCGCAGCCAGTCTGCAATGCAACGAAGAGCCAGACCACGACGAGCAACACAACTCGCGAACCCTTCATGCGATCCCCTGGAAACGATTGTTTCAGGGTACGGCATGGCTATGCAGCACCACCGCGGATTGCGTCAAATTCAGTCATAAATCATCGAGTGCTTGACCTCGGGGCCGCCGTGCTCAGCCGATGCTTGAGTACCTTGCCGCTCGCCGATGCCGGCAGCGCGTCGAGGATGGTGATCGTCGCGGGTCGCTTGTACGGTGCAAGGCGTGCACTCGTCCAGTCCGCCAGTTCAAGCTCCACGCATTGCGCGCCCGGCCGCAATTCGACGAACGCGAGCACCTCCTCATTGCCCTCGACACGGCGCCCGATCACCGCCGAATGCAGCACGGCCGGATGCCCGTTCAATATTTGCTCGACTTCCGCCGGATAGACGTTGAAACCCGAGCGAATGATCAGCTCCTTGCAGCGCCCGACGATGTACAGATTGCCTTTCTCGAAGCGCGCCAGATCGCCGGTCCTGAGCCAGCCTTCGGGCGTTATGGTCGCTGAGGTCTGCGCCGGGTCGCGGTAATAGCCGAGCATCACGTTCGGCCCGCGCACCCACAGTTCTCCGATGTCATCCACCGCGTCATCAGCCTGTTCCTCCAGCCGCACGATGCGCGTTTCCACGCCGGGGATAGGCGGCCCCACCGATGCATCGCAGGCCGGTGCATCGAGCATCGTGTTGGAAACCGTCGGGCTGCTCTCGGTCATGCCGTAACCGTTGTGCAGGGGCAAGCCATAGAACCGTTCGGCGGCGCTCTTGAGCGGCATGTCGAGCGGTGAACCGCCGCTGTACACGAAGCGCAATGCAGGCGCATTCAGGCCGCCGCGCGTGCCAAAGAAATCGATGAGCTTCGCATGCATCGCAGGCACGCCCTGGAAGATCGTCATGTGCTCGTCACGCAGCACCTGACCCGTGTGTTGCACATCGAAGCGCGGCGCGAGCCTCAGCATGGCGCCGGCATACAGCGAACCGAGGCACACGGAAGCCAGCCCGAAGACGTGCGACACCGGAAGGACCGCATACACGCGATCCTCGGGGCTTACACGCCGCAACGTGCTCGACATCGCCGCAACGAACAGCAGATTGCGATGCGACAGCATCACGCCCTTCGGTGTGCCCGTGGTGCCTGTCGTGTAGATGAGCGCGGCGCATTGCCGGTCCGCGGGAAGTCCATGCGCTTCCTGCATGGCGTCGGCGTCGACGGGGCCGAGCGCAAACGTGCCGATCGGCATCGTATCGAGCGTGTCGACCTGCGCACACTCGCGCTGCGCGTGACGCGCGGCATCGGCGGAAGCATCGACGGTGAAGAACGACAGACGCGGTTGCGCATGCGCCTTGATTGCATCGATTTCGATGGCGGTCAGGCGCGCGTTCGTCAGCAGCGCCCACGCATCCAGGCGGCTGACGGCGAACAGCGCGACGACGAGCGCCACGCTGTTCTCGCCGATCAACATCACGCGATCGCCGGCTCGCACGCCCGCCGTTGCAAGACGCGCGGCCAGGGCATCGACGGCGCGATCCAGTTGCCCATAGCTCAACTCGCGCGCGTCCTCGCGCAACGCGATGCGCTCAGGCTGCGTGCGTGCCTGACGCGTGACGATCGCATCGATACGCCCGGGCAGCGACGCAATCAGCCGTTCCGTGTCGATGCTCATGTCAGGTGACGATTCGTGATCAAGACCCGCATGATAGCGCCTGACGTCAAGCGCTCGAATCACCCCGCGAAACGCGGCTCCGGCAGACCGCGCACACCGAGTCCCGTCACCGCGAACAATCCGCCCTTGTCGTGCTCTTTCTGCGGAATGCCCCACATCGGCCGGCCCATCGTCGAGACATAGAGCGTGTCGAGGCCGGGACCGCCGAACATCACGCTCGTGAGATTGCGCACCGGAAACGGCACGACGCGGTCGAGCGTGCCGTCCGGCGCATAGCGCAGGATGCGCCCGCCGAACACGAGCGCGGACCACACATAACCTTCTTCGTCGACGGTCGCGCCGTCGAAGGTGCCCGCCATATCGCGCGCCGAGGCAAACAGACGCCGGTTCGTCGCCGCGCCGGTTTCGATGTCGTAGTCGTACGCGTACATCTCGCGACTGTAGGTGTCGGTGAAATAGAAGGTCTTGTTGTCGGGGCTCCAGCACGGTCCGTTCGAGCACGTGATGCCGCTGTCCAGGCGCGTCACGCGGCCATCCGGGTCGAGCCGGTAGAGGCCGCCGCTGCGCGTCGAGCGCTGGCCGCGATCGGCGTCGTAGCGATCGAAGTCATACGCCATCGTGCCCGCAATGAAACGGCCGCGGCGGTCCACCTTGCCGTCGTTGAAGCGCGTCTCGGGATCGTCGTTTTCCGGGTCGGCGATGAACTGCACCGTCTGCGCATCGAAGTCGTAGAAATGCAGGCCGTTCGCCAGCGCCACGACGGCGCCGCCCTGCTCGCGCAACGCCATCGACCCGATATGACGCGGCACGAAATAACGCTGCACGTCGCTGCCGTCCGCGCGGCAGCTATAGATCTCGGCGGCCGTGCTGTCGATCCAGTACAGCCGCTCCTCCTTCACGTCCCACAGCGGGCCTTCTCCGAGGTGATTGTTTGCATCGACCAGCAAGCGAACTTCGGGCATCGTCGTCTCCTTGGGTCAACTGTCGCCATCCTTCAGATCGCGGCGATGCGCCAGCAACGCCATCAGGCGCCGGTCGCGCCAGCGGCTGCGTTCCTCGATACGCTCGCGCGGCAACACCGCACGGCGCTCGGCATCCAGGCTGTCGAGCGTGTCTTGCGGCCAGTCGAACGCCTTGCGTCCCGCCGCAATGCTGCGATACGTGCCGCCATAACGCGCCGCGTAATCGGCCACGCCGCCGGGCGCGTTGAGATCGATGGTCTCGAACGGACCCATGAACGACCAGCGCATCGCGAGACCGTCGCGCATCACGGTATCGAGATCCGCCGCGCTCGCATAACCCTGTTCATAAAGGCTCAAGGCTTCTTCGAGCAACGCGCCTTGCAGGCGGTTCAGCAGGAAGCCCGAGATCTCGCGATTCACCGTCACGGGCTTCTGCCCCGCTGCCTCATAGAGCACGCGGGCGCGTTGCAGCGCGTCCGGCGCGGTCCACGGCGCGCCGCACAACTCGACCAGCGGCACGAGCGAAGGCGGATTCACCGGATGCGCGACGAAGCATCGCGCGCGGCCTTGCAAGCCCTCCGTGAAGCTCGATGCCGGCAGTCCCGAGGTCGAACTGGCAAGCAGTGCGTCGGGCTTCGTCAGGCGGTCGAGTTCGCTGAACAGCGTGCGCTTCACTTCGACCACTTCGGCAATGTTCTCCTGCACGAGATCGGCATCGGCGACGGCGTCCGCAAGTTGCTCGCAGGTCGTAATGCGCGCGACGACCGCATCGACGGGTTCGTCGATCAGCTTGAACGAAGCGAAATCTTCGACGCTTGCGCGGATCGCGGGCAGCGCGCCGGACAGCATGTCGGGCGCGGCGTCGTGAAGCTTCACGTCGAAGCCGCTTCTGGCGAAGACGATCGACCATGCGCGGCCGATGCGTCCCGAACCGATCACCGCAATCTTGTGCGTTTGCATCCGGTCTGCTCCTTCGAGGTTGGGTCAGCCCTTCTTGTCCCGCAGCGTGATGACGGCCGCGAGCACGACGAGCCCGTTGATGATGTCGCGCACGGCCGGCGGCACGGTCGTACCCGCGAGCAGCGTGCCGAGCGCGGTCAGCAGCAACGCGCCGCCGAACACGCCGAGATAGTGACCGCGCCCGCCGGTGATGAGCGCACCGCCGACCACGACCACCGCGATGGAGGGCAGCAGATACGGATCACCCATGCCGAGGAACGCCTGCGAACTGAACCCGGCGAGCAGCAGACCGACCACCGCCGAGCACAGTCCGGACAGGCAATACACCGCGATCAGCGTGACGCCGACGCGCACGCCCGAGAGCCGCGCGGCAACAGGCGAGTTGCCGACCGCATACACGCGCCGCCCGAACGGCGTGCGATGCAGCAATAGCAACGCAATGACGAGAAACACCGGCACGCTCCACGCCGCGAGCGACAGCGGCCCGATGCGGCCGTTGGTGAACTCACTGATGCCCGGCGGCGACCAGCCTTGCGGCGAGCCATTGCAATAGATCAGCGTCAGGCCTTGCAGCAGACCGTTGGCCGCGAGCGTGACGACGATGGGCGGCAAGCCCAGCATCACCACGCCGACGCCGTTGAACACGCCCACCAGCAGACCGACGGCCAGCACCACCGGCACCGCCCACACGGCTGCGCCGTTCATGCCGTGCGTAAGCCCGGTGAGCAACACACCGGACAGGGTGATGAGCCAGGGCATCGACAGGTCGAGGCCGCCGGTCAGGATGACGGCGCCCTGCCCGAGGCCAAGGATCGCGAGAAACAGCGTCAGCGTGAGCAGGCTGCTGTAGAAGTTCGCGCTCGCCAGCACACCCGGGCCGTAGACAATCGCCGTGATGACGACCACGCCGAAAAACAGCGCATAAGCGGGCACGACATACTTGACCCATTCGCGATTGCGCTCGATCCAGTCCGCGAGCGGCCGCCCCTTCAGCTCGGTGTTCTCCAGCGCGCGGAAGTCGTTCACTTCGAACCGCACGCGGCGCGCGTTCCGGTCGTCGCGCGCACGCGTGCCGGTGCGTAGCGCCTTCAGCCACTGCGCCGCGTGCCGCACGCTTTCGTGCGCCGCCGATTGCTTGCCGATCGACGAGCCGAGCACCGCGAGAATCAGGATCACCGCTTCGGCGATCGTCGTGAAGAACGCGGAGACGTTCAGCACGAGCAGGATGTTCACGGTGATCATCAGCGTCATCGCGGCGAACACCGTGCCGACACAACCGCCTCGTCCACCGCCCAGCAAGGTGCCGCCGAGCACCACGGCCGTGAACATCGAGAGCAGCAGCGGCCGGCCGACGAGCGGATCGGCCGAGCCGGTCTGTGCCGACACGTACAGCCCCGCCGCCGCGTAGAACATGCCCGCGAGCGCATAGGTCGCGACGCGGTAGCGCGTGACCGGCATGCCGTTCGCGTAGGCGCCTTCCGGGTCGCTGCCGAGCGCATACAGGCCCACGCCGAAGCGCGTGCGCCGCACGAACGACCAGACCAGCAGCGCGAGAATCAGCAAGGCTGCGGACATCGGCATCTTGTCGGGGATGAGATCGGACGTGAGCAGGCCGCCGAACTGCTCGCCGACGCTTCCGCCCGGCTTGTTCTGGATCAGCAGCGTGACGCCCTGCACCATGAACATGGTCGCGAGCGTGACGACAATCGACTGCAATCTGAACCACGCGATGAGCGCGCCGTTGATCAGCCCGATGCCGCCGCCGATCGCGATGATCAGCGCGACGCCGGCCCATTGTTCGACGGGCGAGCCCTGCACGAAGCGCACGGCCAGCACGTTGGCGAGCGACACCAACGCCGACGCCGACAGATCGAAGCCGCCCGACAGCACGACGATGGTCTGTCCGATGGCCGCAAGCGCAAGCGTGGTCGCGCTCGATATGACCGAGCCGATGTCGTACAGACCCACGGGCGTCGCGGACAGCGCGATCCACGCGCCGAGCATCGCGAGCAGCGCGCACACGGCGATGATGAGCCCGCGATGATGATCGATGCGCGCGCCCCATCCCACGCGCGCGCCCGGGCGCACGATCTCGCTGTCGGGAGCGGCAACGGCAGTCTTCATGAAATCCCTCTCAGCTGGAAAGCATCTTGCGCATCACGTTCTCTTCGGTGAGCGCGTCGCCCGACAATTCGCCCGCATTGCGTCCGCGATACATGACCGACACGCAATCGCACACGTTCACGAGTTCGGGCACGTCGGTCGAATAGAACAGCACGGCGCCGCCGGCTGCGGCGAAGGCGCGCATCAATACGAAGATCTGATGCTTGGTGCCGACGTCGATGCCGCGCGTCGGATCGAACATCAGCCAGACGCGGCTCTGGGTGAGCAGCCACTTGGCCATCGCGATCTTCTGCTGGTTGCCGCCCGAGAACGACAGGCACGGCTTGTAGAGCGCGCGCGGATTCACTTCCATCTGCGCGAGCGAACGGCGGATGGCGGCCTGCTCACGCTTGCGGTCGATCAGCCCGAAACGCGCATAGCGGCCGATCACCGGCAGCGACACGTTCTCCCCGCCGGGCAGGCGCAGAAACAGGCCTTCGGTCTTGCGGTCCTCCGGCAGGAAGCTCGTCGATACACCGGCTTTCAACGAATCGGCAGTGGACGTCAGCGTGACCGGCTTGCCGTCGATGCGCAGTTCGCCTTCGTCCAGATAGGCCGCGCCGAACAGCGCTTCGAACAATTCGCGCTGGCCCATGCCCTGCAATGCCGCGATACCGTGTACCTCGCCCGCGCGCAGCGTCAGGTCGAAGTCGCTCACCACGCCGTCGATGCGCACGCCGCGTGCTTCGAGTGCCGGCGCCGCCTGTGCCGCAGGCTCGGCTGAAACAGCGGGCGCAACCTTCGGCGGATACTTCGCCTCCAGCGAGCGGCCGATCACGAGCCGGATAACTTCATCGTCCGAGATCGCGGCAGTATCGAACGCGCCCACATCGCGGCCATTGCGATACACCGTGAGGCTGTCGCAGAACTCGCGCACCTCCTGCATCCGATGCGAGATGAACACGAAGGTCACGCCCTTCGCCTTCAGTTCCTCGATGCGCCGCGCCAGCCACGCGACGTCGCGGCCCGAGAGCGCCGAGGTCGGCTCGTCGAGCAGCAGCACGTCCGGCTCACGCGCGATGGCCTTCGCAATCTCGATCTTCTGCCGCACCGGCAAGGACAGATCGCGGATATACGCGCCGGGCCGCACGTCGGCGAGTTCGAGACGTTCGAGCCATTCCGCCGTCCTGCGTTGCGCCTCGCGCGTACGAATGCGCCCGAGCAAACCGGTCGGCTCGTGCGCCAGCAGCAGGTTCTGCGCGACCGTCAGATCGCGCACCAAGGTCATCTCCTGGAAGGCCGTCTGCACGCCGGCGCGATGCGCGTCCTGCGGGCTCTTCATCGTCACGTCGCGGCCCATGACGCGCATGCTGCCCGCGTCCGGCGCGATCAGCCCCGACAGCAGCTTGACCGTCGTTGACTTGCCCGCGCCGTTTTCGCCGAGCAGCGCATGCACCGCGCCGCGCTTCACGCGGAACGATGCCCCGTCGAGCGCGACCGTTGCGCCGAAGCGCTTCGTCACGTTCGCGAGATCGATGGCCAGCGCCGCATCGTTCATGATCGCCTCAGTCCTGATTGCCGGTAAGCGCCGCGTTGAAGCCGACTTCCTTCGTGTCGTCCGAATAGATGTCGGCGAACCAGCCCGGCGGCACCTTGTCAGGCGGAAACGCGGTGCAGCCGGCCTTCAGTTCGTCGATGCTGCCGGTCTTGCAGAGCTTCGATTCAGCCGTCAGCACGAGCGGCAGCTTGAGCGTCACGCGCGCCGGAAAGTCCCCGCCGTCGAGCTTCTTCACGGCCATCTTGAGCGCCATCGCGCCGGAGTAAGGCGGCGCGCCGTAAGAGATCGAGCGATAGCCGATGGAACGGTACGCGCCCTGCCCCTTCACTTCGCCCGGCGGCAGCATCTGCACGCGATGCCCGTTCGACGATTCCCCCGCGCACGGCTTGATCTTGTCGTCGGCGATGCCCGCGTCGAGCTGCATCGACGCCGCCGTGAAGCAGCCCACCTGCATCCACAGCCCGTCGATCTTGTCCCAGCTGTTGGTCGCGAGAATCTTCGAGAGCTCGGTCTTCGCCGTCGCCTGGCTCCACATGCCGGTGCCCTCCGCGACGATCTTGATGCCCGGGAACTTCGCGAACACCGCCTTGGCCGCTTCCGTACGGGCACGGTCCACCGAGGTGCCCGGCACGCCGTTGATCAGCACGATGTTGCCCTTGCCGTTCAAGGTCTTCGCGAGCCATTCGGCGGTGACGGTGCCGGCCTGATGCTGGTCGATGGTTACGTTGTGCGCGCACGGCTCGGTGACTTCGCCGTCATAGGCCGCGACCACGACGCCCTTCGAACAGGCGTTCTTGATCGCGCGGTTGAGCGCGGTCGGCGAGATCGGATAGATGACGATGGCCTTCGCGCCCGCCTGCACCATCGAGTTGATCTGCTGGATCTGCTTCTGCGCGTCCGTGCCTGCCACCTGCACTTCGAGGTCCACCTTGTCCTTGAGCGCGGGCGTGTTGGCCATGGCCTTGACCATGTTCGCCGCTTCCGTCTGCCAGTCGTTGCCGACATAGCTCATCGACAGGAAGATCTTGTACTTGCCCGCCGCATGCGCCTGCATCGGAAGCGCGAGGCTTGCGGCAAACAGCAGGCCGAGCGCCGCCCGGCCCGCATGACGAATCGATTGCGTCCATGCTTTCATGTCATCCTCCGGTGCTTCGTTATGGGTATCCGTGCGTTATTTCGCGACGTGAGGCAAGCGTGCGCTGGCGGGCAACGCGATACCCGCGCTACCGGGCACGACATTCGGGTCGTGTCCGGGTATGACGAAGTCCGCGATCTGGCGAATCCGCGTGAGCGAAGCCATCTCCGCGAAGGTCTCGTGCACGATGCCCACCGGCACGAGATCGACGATGTTCTCCATGCAGTTGGCGCAATCGCCAGCGATCAGCACGACGCCTTCCGCCGTATCCACCGCCACCGACTGATGCCCCGGCGTGTGTCCTGGCGTCGGCACGACGCGCACGCCGGGCACGATGTCGGTCACGCCGTGGACGAACTGCCAGCGAAAATACGCAAGCGGCTCGCGGCCGATCAGGAACTCCTGGTAGTACGTGGCCTGCGTGGGCAGCGGATGGCCCGCGTATTCCCACTCCTTCGCCTGCACGATGAAGCGCGCGTTCTTGAACAGCGTGTTGCCGCCCGAGTGGTCGTAGTGCAGATGCGTGTTGATGACGATATCGACCTCATCCGCGCTCCAGCCCACGTACTCCTTCAGCGCGCGTTCGAGCTTTTCCTCCGGCGCCTGATCGCACGGACAGACGAAGTTCGAGACCCAGCCGGGATCGTGAATGCCGGTATCCACCACGATCTTCTTCGCCGCGCCGACAATCGCCGTCGACCACACCGGCACCTTCAACTGCTGGCCGAAATAGCGGCCATACACCTGCGACGAGCGATCGACGGTGAGCCAGCCGGTCGGCATCGCGACTACTTTGAGCATGGCGTTCACGCTGCCCTCCGCGGTCAGAAGTTGGTGTCGTCGCCGCCCTTGAGCGCGAGCATCGCGCGTGCTTCGGCGGGCGTCGCGATATCGAGCGACAGGCCTTCGATCACCTGGCGGATTTTGCGCACCTGCGCGGCGCTCGAATCCGCAAGCTTGCCCGGTTCGAGCCACAGCGAATCCTCCAGGCCGACGCGCACGTTCGAACCCTGCGCCACGCCGATCGAACCGAGCGGCAGCTGGTTGCGGCCCGCGCCGAGGATCGACCAGACGTAGTCGCTGCCAAAGAGACGGTCCGCCGTGCGGCGCATGTGCGCGAGGTCTTCCGGATGCGCGCCGATGCCGCCCAGCAGCCCGAACACGCTCTGCACGAAGAACGGCGGTTTCGCCAGCTTGCGATCCACGAAATGCGCGAGGTTGTAGAGATGCGAGATGTCGTAGCACTCGTACTCGAAGCGCGTGCCGTTCGCGCTGCACGAGGTCAGGATGTATTCGATGTCCGCGAAGGTATTCTTGAAGACCAGATCGCGGCTGTTCTCCAGATGCTTGCGCTCCCACTCGTACTTGAGATCCTTGAAGCGCTCGAGCATCGGATAGAGCCCGAAGTTCATCGAGCCCATATTGAGCGACGCCACTTCCGGCTTGAAGTGATGCGCGGGCTTCAGTCGCTCGGCCACCGTCATGTGCGGACTGCCGCCGGTCGTGATGTTGATGACCGCATCGGTCTCGGCCTTGATGCGCGGCAGGAACTGCTGGAACACGGCCGGGTCCTGTGTCGGATGGCCGTCTTCGGGATCGCGGGCGTGCAGGTGCAGGATCGCGGCGCCTTCGCGCGCGGCGGCGAGCGCGGCGTCGCCGATCTGCTGCGGCGTGAGCGGCAGATAGGGCGACATGGAAGGCGTATGGATCGCGCCGGTCGGCGCGCAGGTGATGATGACCTTGCGTTTCGTTGCCATGCTGTCCTCGCTGTCTTTTAATGCGTTCAGAGCACTTCGACGTTGCCGCAGACCGAGATCGCCTGTCCCGAGATGCCGCTGCCCGCCGGCGAGCACAGGAACAGCGCGGTCGCCGCGATTTCTTCGGGCGTCGTCATGCGGCGCAGCGAGATCTTCGCGAGATACTGCTGCTCCATCTCTTCGTAGGGAAGGTTCAGTTGCTGGGCGCGGGCGGCGATCACGCGCTCGATGCGCGGGCCCTTCACGATGCCCGGTTGAATGGCATTGACGCGGATGTTCGCGGGCCCGAGTTCAATCGCGAGACTCTTCGTCAGCCCGACGATCGCCCACTTGGTCGCCGCATACGGCGTGCGGAACGCATAGCCGAGGCGCCCGGCCACCGAGGACAGCGCGATGATCGTGCCGCCGCCCTGCGCGTCGCGCAGCAGCGGCACCGCCCGGCGCGCGAAGAAGAACTGCGCGTTCAGATTGACGTCGACGGTCTGCTCCCAGTCCTCCACGTCGATCTCGTCGATGCCGCCCGTCGGACCCGCGATGCCCGCGTTGTTCACCAGCACGTCGAGGCCGCCGAGTTCGCGCTGCACATCGGCGAATACGCGCTCGACGGCGTCCTTGTCGGCGACATCGGCGAGCGTCGAGGTGATCGCATTGCACTCGGTGCGCGCTTCCGCCTCGGTCAGCGCCGCGATGGCGTCCGGGCTCGCGTCGCAGACATGCACGCGCGCACCGGCATCGATAAAGGCGCGCGCAATCACCAGGCCGATGCCCGACGCGCCGCCCGTCACGAGCACGCGCAAGCCCGCGTGCGGCTTCAGCATCTGCAGAACCGTCATTCGCTGTCTCCGTTGTTGTCGTGTGTCAGACGCGCGCCTGCGCATCGTCCTTCGTGTTCGTGTCTTCGCCTGCCAGGCCGAGTTCGCCGCCTTGCAGACGTTCCTGCAGGTCGGCGGCCGCCGCGCCGATGTCTTCCTCGATACCGGCGCGCGCGCCATCGCCGTCGCCGCGCCAGAGCGCTTCGACGATATGACGGTGCGCGGTCATGGATCCGCGCATGTGCGGAATGTCCGGTGCAACCAGATTCAGGAAAGGCCCGATGCGCATCCAGAGGTTCTGGATCGTCGCCAGCGTGAGATCGCTCGCGCCGTGCGTGTAGATGGCAATGTGAAATTCGAAGTTGCTGCGCAGATACGCGGGCGCATCGCCGGCTTCGACGTGCGCGTCCATCGTGTCGAAGATGGCTTGCAAGGCCGTCAGCGATTCGCGCGTCATGCGCGACGCCGCCCGCTTCGCCACCGCCCCTTCCAGCGCAATGCGCACGTCGCGCAGTTCGTCGAGGAGATCGAGTGTCATGGGCGGGACCATCAGCGCACGGCCCGGACCGTCGATCAACGCGCCTTCCGCTTGCAACCGCGTCAACGCGGCGCGCACCGGCATCGTCGATGAACCAACCGCCTCCGCGACGCTGCGCAGACTCAGCAACTGTCCGGGCGCGAAGCGGCCTGTCATGATCGCCTGCCGCAGCTGTGCATAGACGCGGCTCGCCATCGTCTCGCGCGCCACCAGTTCAAGTGCGGGTAAGTCGGTTGTCGAGCGTGTCGCCACCATCGCCTCCGTGCTTGCGTCCGGCTGCCGGGATGTCGTACGTTTCGTGTGACCTGTGATCACATCACGCGATGATGAGAGTGTCCGACTGATACGCCTTGTGCGTCAACCGTCGATTGCTAGGTGAAAACGCGGACAGGGTGGCCCGCGTTCGGTTTATTCGAACCGGGCCTGTACCGCGCGCTGGATTTCCGCGAACGCCACCGGCTTCACGAAGTGATGATCGAAGCCGGCGTCCTTCGAGCGTTGCCGATCAGCCGCCTGCCCATAGCCCGTCACGGCGATGAGCAGCGCATCCGCGGTGGCGGGGCGCGCACGCATTTCGGCGGCGAGTTGATAGCCGTCCATGCCGGGCAGACCGATGTCGAGCAGCACGATATGCGGCATGAAGGCATCGGACAACGCGAGGGCCGCGTGCGCATCATGCGCCGTGCGCACGTCGTAGCCATCCACTTCGAGCAGCAGCGACATGGCGGTCGCGGCGTCCACGCTGTCGTCGACGAGCAGCACGCGCCTGCCGCCGCTCGCGCTCGCGGGCGCGGCGCTCGCGTCACGCGCGACCAGTGCGACGTCCTTCGCCAGTGGCAGCCACACGATGAATTCGCTGCCTTGCTGCGGCCCGGCCGAGAACGCCTCGATGCGCCCGCCCTGCAATTCGACGAGCGTCCGGGCCAGCGGCAAGCCGATGCCCAGTCCGCCTTCCGAGCGTTCCAGCGAGGTCTCCGACTGCACGAACAGGTCGAAGATATGCGGCAGCATGTCCGCGGCAATGCCGATGCCCTTGTCACGCACGGCAATGCGCACCTCGTCGCCGAACTGCTCGAACTCGACGGTGATCTCGCCTTCCTCGAGGCTGTACTTCGACGCGTTCGACAGCAGGTTGCCAAACACCTGCGCGAGCCGCACGTTGTCGCCGGTGATGTAGAGCGGCGCATCGGGCCATGCGACGTGCAATGCATGGCGCTTGCGTTCGAGCGCGGGCTGCACGGTTTCGATGGCCGCCGCGATCGCCGCCGAGAGATCCACCGTTTCCTGGCGCAGCGTGATCTTGCCTTGCGTGATGCGCGCGACGTCGAGCAGATCGTCGACGAGACGGCTCAGATGCCGCACCTGCCGGTCGATGATCGCGCGCACCGTCGAAAAGTGCTGCGCGGACGGCGCGCGGTCGGGATCGAGCAGGTCCACCGCGTTGCGAATGGGCGCGAGCGGGTTGCGCAACTCGTGCGCGAGCATGGCGAGGAACTCGTCCTTGCGGCGGTCCGCTTCGCGCAACAGCAGTTCGGCGGCCTTGCGTTCCGAGATGTCGTTGACGATCCCCGCAATCCGGTACGACCGCGCCGGATGCCCTGCTGCGCCAGGCACCTGAAAGGCCCGCTCGGCGACCCAGCGCGGTCCGCCGCTCGCGCGCATGATGCGGTACTCCACTTCGTAAGGCGTGCCGTTCGCAAGCAGTTGCCGATACGCCGCGGCCACATGATCGCGGTCGAGCGGCAGGATGTCGCCCGACCAGTGATCCGGACCGGGCGCAGGTGCAGGCGCACCGTTGCCGGTGTCGAACAGATGCCCGTACGCGGGGCTCACATAGAGCAGCGCGTTGGACGCGGGATCGAGCATCCAGAAGACATCGTCGATATTCTCGGCCAGCTGGCGAAAGCGTTCTTCGCTCTCGCGCAGCGCATTCTCGGCGAGCCGCGCGCGCAATAGCGCGCGCACGTGCGCAATCAGTTCAGCGGGCTCGACCGGCTCGGTCAGGTAGCTGTCCGCGCCGCCTTCGAGACCGCGAATCCGGTCGAGGCTATGCACGGCCGCCGCCGAGGTTTGCAGCACCAGCGTGCCCGCCGTCTCCGGCGCTGCCTTGATCTGCCGGCACACTTCGAGTCCGTTGATATCGGGCAGCTTCACGTCGAGCAACACGAGATCCGGCGCTTCGGCGCGCACGCGCTCCAGTGCGCCATTGCCGGTGGCGGCCTCGATCACGTTGAAACCCGCACGCGACAGGATGCGTGTCTTGGCATAGCGCGCGCCGTCGTTGTCGTCGACGTTGAGGATCAGCACGTCGTTCCAGTCGCTTCTCATGAGGCCAGGCTCCCGTCGCGGTGCATGCGCGTCACGGCACTCAACGCGTCCGGCAAGCCGCTGCCGCCGACCGGTTCTTCAACGAAGGCCGCGGCGCCGAGCGCCTGCGCTTCGCCGCGATCGTCCGCCTGCCCGAGCACGACGATCGGGATATCGCGCATGGCTGCCTGCGCGCGCAACGCCGCCAGCCAGATCCACGCCTCGGACGGCGCCGGACGCGCCGCGAGCAACAGCGCGGCGGGCTGGGTCCGTGCCAGCAGCCGGCCGGCTTCATCGAGCGTCGCGGCCGTGATCGTCCGATACGGCGACGCACGCAGCGCCGCCTCGCAATCGAGCCGTTCGACCGGGCTGCTCGCGACGATCAGCACGGCCGGCCGGGTATCGCCCGCGGCGTGATGGGCGGCCCCGACATCTGCGCCATAGTGCGCGGGAATCGTCGCGCTGAAGACCGAGCCGCGCCCCGCTTCGCTCGTCAGCGACACATCGCCGCCAAGCAGCTTGCACAGCTTGCGGCACAGCGGCAGACCGAGCCCGGTGCCCTTCACATACTGTTGCAGCCGGTTCTCGACCTGGCCGAACTCTTCGAAGACCACTTGCTGATGCTCCGGTGCAATGCCGATGCCCGTATCGCTGACCGAGAACGTGATCAGCCGGCGCGCCTCGTCGTAGCTCGCGGCCACCCGCACCTCGCCGCGCTCCGTGAACTTGAGCGCGTTCGAGACGAAGTTGCGCAGCACCTGCGCGACCTTCGCTTCATCAGTGTGGATGGGCGGGAGGCCGTCGCAGTCCTCGAAGATCAGCTCCACCGCGCCGCCGGGCGACAGCGGCCGCAACATGCCGCGCAGCGCTGAAAAAAGCACGTCGACTTCGAACTCCGCCGGACGGACTTCAATCTTGCCGGCTTCGATCTTCGCGAGATCGAGCAGGTCATCCACCGTTTCCGAGAGATCTTCCGCCGCCTTGCGAATGAAGCGCACCTGCTTTTCCTGTTCGCCCGTCAGATCGCCGTCGATACGCTCCAGCAGCAGCTTCGACAGCGCCCGAATGGACGACAGCGGCGTGCGGAACTCGTGGCTCATGTTGGACAGGAAGCGCGACTTCGATTCGTCAGCGCGGCGCAGATGATCGGCGCGCGCGTCGAGTTCCGCATAGAGCGCGACCACGCCGCGATTGGTGTCCTCCAGTTCGCGCGTGAGCCGCGTCAGCTCTTCCTGCCGCTCGCGCAGGTCGGCGAGCGCGGCAATCAGCTCGCGGTTCTGGCGCTGCAATTCGTCGATCGTGTTTCCACCCGACTGACGCGCGAGCGTCTGCGCGACGCGTTGCAAGATCGCGTCGTCGACATGCACGGACTCGGGCAACGCCTTCGCGAGCGTGACCGACGTGCCGCCGTCCGCTTCATCAGCGATCGCGCATTCGTCCATCAGACGCTGCGCCGCCAGCAGTCCCAGCGTCGCCTGCGAATCGTCCGGGTTCAAGGCGCGCAAACGCTCGCCGGCGCCGCTTTTGAAGCGCACGATAAAGCGCGGCGGCCGCGCGGCGGCGTCCACGAAGAAGTTGGCATGCGGCGCGTGGCCTGCGAGCTGCACCGTGCGCGCCACTTCCAGCACCGACGTGGCGATGCGCGTCTGCTCTTGCGGCGTAAAGCCGAGCGCGGCGCTCGCTTCGCGGGCCTTCATGCGCGCGGCGACGACGTCGTGTTCGCCTTCCAGCGGCATCGCGTAGAGCGGCCGCATGATTACGCGCCTCCCGTCGCGCGGGCGACGAAGACGGTGATATCGTCACGGCCGCGCGCGAAGTCGCGATACAACAGCGCGGCGACGAGCGCCGGATGACGCATGGCGATGCCCGGATAGCGCGCCAGGTCCCAGCGCGTCGCGAGCCCGTCCGAATGCAGCACGACGAGCGCGTTCGGCGGATAAGGCACGTCGAAAATCTGCGCCCGCCGCGACCCATGCCCGACGATGCCGCTATGCGACACCAGATGCCGGTGCGACGCCTCCGTCCACACGCTCGCCGAAATATTGCCGATGCCCGCGAACGTGACCGGCATGCCCGCCTTCGCCCCGGACGCCGGCATGCGCGCGATCCCGACCGCCGCGCCGCGCGTGGCACGCAGCGCGTCGTTGGCGAGGTCCATGATGCGGTCGAGCGGCTGTTCGCCGTGCGTGCCGAGCACCTTGGCTGCCTCGACCGACGCGAGGTTCGCGAGCGGCCCGTGGCCGAGACCGTCGGCCACCATCACGGTGAATTCGCCTTCGTGCGCGTGACATGACCAGGCATCGCCGGACACGGTTTCCGTTTGCAGCGGCAGATTGACGACGCCGTAGCTCAACGGCGCGGCCGGCGTGCCGGCGGGCGCGGGCGTATTCCAGAACACGACGCGCAGCAGCGTGCCCTGGCCCGGGGCGCTCCAGATATCGAGTTCGTCGGAAAGACGCTCGATCGCGCCCATGCCCGTGCCGGCGCTGCCGGCGGTGGTGTAGCCATCCTGGAAGCAGCGATAGAGATCCTGAATGCCCGGCCCGCCGTCGATGCACAGCACCTCGATGCCGTAGCGTGGCGCGGCGGTTGCGCTGCTGTCGGCGAGCGGCCGCACCAGCAGTTCGCCGCGCTGGGCGTGCTTGAGCAGATTCGTACCGCATTCCGTGACGACGATGGCCAGCTCGCCCGCGATGGTCTCGTTGAAGCCGAGCCCGCGCGCAAGCTCGCCGATCGAGCGCCGCGCATGGGCGATCTGCGTCGCCTCGGCGATCTCGTAGCGCTGCTGCGCGGCCATCGATTCCTTCAAAAGGGTTTCCATTTGGTGATCGAAACGTGCGTGCCCTCGCCCGGCGCCGAGCGGATTTCGAACTCGTCGCACAGGCGCTTCGCGCCTCCGAGACCGAGACCCAGACCGCCGCCCGACGTGAAACCGTCCGACAGCGCGCGCTGAATGTCCGGAATGCCGGGACCGTTGTCGACGAACTCGAGCTTGAGTCCGCGGCGGCCGTTGCGCTCGACGACATAGCAATGCGCGTCGCCGCCGCCTCCGTAGATCAGCGTATTGCGTGCCAGCTCGCTGGCCGCCGTCACGAATTTGGTCTGATCGATGAGCGAGAGGCCCTGCGCAACCGCTTTTTGCCGCAGGAACTGGCGCAGACGGACGATCTGCTCGTCATTGCGAATGGGCAGCGTGTCGGGCGGCGACGAGGACGCCGGCGCCGCGGTGGAATGGAAGGTGGTCATGAAGTCGTTTGCATGCCGCCGTCAGAACGGGCTGCTGCCGGTCAGCAACGCCATGCCCTTCTCCACATTGAGCGCCGTGCGCACGCCGGTCAGCGTGAGACCGAGCTCGACCAGCGTGATGGCGACGGACGGCTGCATGCCTACCACGACCGTGTCGGCATCGAGCACGCGCGCCATCGCGGCGGTGTTGCCGATCATGCGGCCGATGAAGGAATCGACCACGTCGAGTGCAGAAATGTCGATCAGCACGCCCTTGGCGTTGTCCTTCACGATGCGGCTCGTCAGGTCGTCCTGGAGCGTGAGCGCGAGCCGGTCGTGCATGTCCACCTGGATGGTGACGAGCAGCAGCTTGCCCATCGTGAGAATTGGAATGCGTTCCATCGCTTCGGTCCCGTTCAGTCGCGTGACGTGTCGTGTGTGCTCAGAATGGCGTGGTGACGCGTCATTCGGGTTGCAGCGAATCGTGGGCATCGGCGGGGCGCACACCGCGTCCGCCGCGTGCGCCGTCCGGCGCGCCGACGCCCGCCACGGACTTGCCGGTGCGTTGCAGCGCGACCACGAAAGCCGCCGCGAGCGTGGCCTTGGTCGTGACGTTCGAGAGGTTCACGCCGAGATGCACGATGGTCTGCGCGATTTGCGGGCGAATGCCGCTGATGATGCAGTCCGCGCCCATCAGGCGCGCAGCCGCGACGGTCTTGAGCAGATGCTGCGCGACGAGCGTATCGACGGTGGGCACGCCGGTGATGTCGATGATCGAGATGGATGCGCCGGTCTCGACGATCTTCTGCAACAGGTTTTCCATCACGACCTGGGTGCGTGCGGAATCGAGCGTGCCGATCAGCGGCAGCGCGAGAATGCCGTCCCACAGTTGCACGACGGGCGTGGACAGTTCGAGCAGTTCCTGCTGCTGGCGCACGATCACTTGCTCACGGCTCGCCTGGAACACTTCGGTGGTGTACAGGCCGAGTTCGTCGAACAGCGTGCTGATCATCCAGGTGAGATCGGCGAGCGTTGCTGCGTCGTTTTTGAGCGCCTCACGCAGGCGCACGAAGAGCGGCTGCTTGAGCGAGAACACGAACATCGCGGTTTCGACTGGCGTGAAACCCTGGCGCGCGCGCTGTGACGACATGTCGGCGAGGAATGCGCGGACTTCCTGCCAGGCGGGCGCCTTGAAATCGACCCGTTCGTCTGTGCCGAGTGCGTCCGTCAGCAAGGCGACGAATTGCGAAAACTGATTGCGCAATTCCGCTTCGCCGACCAGCCCGCGCCGCGACGCGATCGCGTGCTGCTGCGCGAACCACTCCGCGAACAGCGCTTCCTGGTTGCTGTTGAACAATTGGGCAAGCCGCATTCCGCCGACCATTTCCATGCCGAGATCCTTGTGCGTGTTGGTTCGATCGGGCAACGTGGCCCGCCATCGTTATCTGTTATCTGGTATTGCGCTGCCGCGCGCGCCGCGAGGCGCCTCGAAGCAACGCAAAGGCGCTCGGAATGTAGCACGCCATCCCGAAAATCGACAGTCCGGAAAGCCTTTATGGATAAGGGATTCGCGGATTTTTACGGGCGTCGACGAATGGGCGCCGAAGGAATCGGCAATTGCTTCCGGACGTTCGCCCGTGCGTGGACAAATAGCGGTCAAAAATCCAGACGGCGGGCGGCTTAGTCGGACAGCAGGAAGAGTTCGAGGGCTGGGAGGCTGATGGGTTTGAGGAGAAAGCCGTCGAAGTCGGTGACGCCGCTGCCTTCGATGATGTCGGTATGGCCGGTCATGGCGATGATGCGTGCGTCGCTGCTTGGGCCGGCGGCGCGGATGGCGCTGCAGATTTCGCGGCCGTCGGCGTCGGGCAGGGAGATGTCGAGGAAGATGCGGTCGAAGCGCTCGCGCGAGGCCAGCGCGAGACCGGCGGCGCCGTCATGCGCGACGGCTGCGGTGTGGCCCAGCCCGCTTGCGATATCGACGAGGGTCTCGATGCAAGCGTGGTTGTCGTCGACGAAGAGCAGGTTCATCGTGACTGGCTCCGATTCTGCGGATGACACGAACGCGCCTCGGGCGGCGTGGAGCACAGTGTAGTGCATCGTGCCGGGCGCGCGCGACTTCACGGCGGAGGCGCGCGAGGCTTTGTCCGCGATGCGCTGGCAAGGTGCGTGGGCCGATGCCGTGCGCAATGCCGTGTATAGCAGCGGGATTATTTTTCCGGCTGGGGTGCGGTGCAATACTCGGGCGCACTATCCATCCGATCCCGCTGGAGCGCATATGGCCCACACCGTTCATCCCGTCGACGAAGTGCTGCCTTTCGGCCAGATGCTGGCGGTCGGCATCCAGCACGTGCTGGTGATGTACGCGGGCGCGATTGCGGTGCCGCTGATCATCGGTGCGGCGCTGAAACTGCCGAAGGACCAGGTGGCGTTTCTGATCAGCTCGGATTTGTTTGCGTGCGGCATCGTCACGCTGGTGCAGTGTCTCGGGGTGTGGAAGTTCGGCATCCGGCTGCCGGTCATCATGGGCGTGAGCTTTGCGCCGGTCGGGCCGATGGTCGCGATGGCGTCCTCTGGCGCGGGCATTACGGCGATCTTCGGCGCGACCATTGCCGCGGGCGTGTTTGCGATTCTGATCGCGCCGTTTTTTGGCCGCCTGATGCGTTTCTTTCCACCGATTGTCACCGGCACGATCATCCTGACGATTGGCATGACGTTGTTTCCTGTGGCGATCAACTGGGCCGGTGGCGGACGCGGCGCGGCGAACTTTGGCGAGCCGCGCAACCTGCTGGTCGCGGTTATCGTGCTGCTGGCGATTTTGCTGATCAACAAGTACTTGAAGGGCTTTATCGCCAACATCTCGGTGCTAATCGGGATGGCGATTGGCTTCGTGCTGGCCTTGCCGTTTGGTTTCGTCGATTTCTCGGGGATTGGTCAGGCGGCGTGGTTCGCGCCGGTGCGGCCGTTCGCGTTCGGCATGCCGAGTTTCGATCTCGCGGCGATTGCTTCGCTGTGTCTGGTGATGGTCGTCATCATGGTGGAATCGCTCGGGATGTTTCTTGCGCTGGGCGATCTGACGATGCGGCCGGTATCGCGCAATGACGCCACGCGCGGGTTGCGGACTGACGGGCTTGGTACTGTGATCGGCGGGATCTTCAATACGTTTCCGCATTCGTCGTTTTCGCAGAATATCGGGCTCGTGGGGATTACTGGCGTGAAGAGCCGCTGGGTGGTCGCGGTTTCGGGGGTCATTCTGATTTTGCTTGGGTTGCTGCCAAAGCTGTCCAATCTGATTGCTTCGATTCCGGTCGTGGTGCTGGGGGGCGCGGGGATCGCCATGTTCGGGATGGTGGCGGCGACCGGGGTCAAGATCCTTTCCAAAGTGGATTTCGAGAGCAAGAACAATCTGCTCATTATTGCTATCAGCCTTGGAGTGGGGGTTATTCCGCTCGTCGCGCCTTCGTTTTTTGCTCATATGCCCGTGTGGGCTGGGCCGCTTACGCATAGCGGGATTACGCTCGCCGCTGTGTTTGCGATTCTGCTTAACGCATTGTTCAATCGCGGGCGCGATGGGCGGGAGGTGGGGGAAGCCATCGCTGCCGAGATTCCCTTAAGCCTCGGGAAGGGGCGTGAGGATGCTGTGTCAGGGGAGTGAGGGATTTTGCGCTTGTTGTTGTTGTTGTTGTTCGCTTGCGCTTCGGGGGACTCTCTGCTTTCGCGTTGGTCTGTTGGCATTGCCCCTCCCCGGGGCGGGATCCTTCGCGCTGAGCCTTTGCGTGATTCCTTGTGTTTGCCATACGCTTCCATGGACTTCCCGTTATCACGTCGGTCTATTAGCACTGCCCCTCCCCGGGGCGGGGGTAACTTTCTTTGCGGCTGCAAAGAAAGTCACCAAAGAAAGCAGCTTTCTTACCGCCCAAGGACCACCCAGCGGCGCGACACAGAAACACCTCACTGGCCCTGCACTAGCGAGTGCCCTCATAGGCCCCGCCGGGCGTGGACCGCGGACCCACTGTGAAATCGCACCACTGAACAGACTGGTGCAGCCATTGAAAGCGCCGGCCCAGCGCTACGCGCTGCCGAAGGGTATGCAAGGGAAACCAACGAGGGGCGGGGCGGGGCGGTACAGTGAGATGGACGCGTTAGCCGAGATGGATGGGTCAGCAAGCAAGCACCGGCAGACCCGATTGACCGGACGGCGGCGCGTAGCGCAGCGCCGGAGCATTCAGGCGCTGCACCAGTCAGTTCAATGGTGCGATGTCACAGTGGGTCCGCGATCCAAGCCCCGGTAGGCCTATGAGGGCACTCGCTAGTGCCGGGCCAGAAACAAGGTTCTGTGCTGCGCCCGTAACCTGACCTTGGGCGGTAAGAAAGCTGCTTTCTTTGGTGACTTTCTTTGCAGCCGCAAAGAAAGTTACCCCCGCCCCGGGGAGGGGCAGTGCAAGCAAACCGACGCGAAAACGGGAAGTCTATGAAAGGGCAAGCGTAGGAAATGAGGCGGTTGAAAGTGAGTTTGAGGGTTCAGCAAGGAAGCACGAACAGACCTGATTGACCGGTCGGCGGCGCGAAGCGCAGCGCCGGAGCATTCAGGCGCTGCACCAGTCAGTTCAGTGGTGCGATTTCACAGTGGGTCCGCGATCCAAGCCCGGTGTGGCCTATGAGGGCACTCGCTACTGCCGGGCCAGAAACAAGTTTCTGTGCTGCGCCCGTAACTTGACCTTGGGCGGGAAGAAAAGCTGCTTTCTTTGGTGACTTTCTTTGCAGCGGCAAAGAAAGTTACCCCCGCCCCGGGGAGGGGCAGTGCTAATAGACCGACGTGATAACGGGAAGTCCATGGAAGCGCAGGCGAACACAAGCAACCTACGCGAAGGGTCGAGAGCGCAAAACCCCGCCCCGGGGAGGGGCAGTGCCACCAGACCGACGCGAAAACGGGAAGTCCATAGAAGCGCAGGCAAACCCCAACCAGCGCCAGCGAACAAACCGCGTGCGACCACACTGAACCCAGACAAAAACCCAATTACCATACACAAGAAGACCAAAATCCGAACAGCCGTAAAGGCAAGACCAATGCCCCTAGCCCTTTGGCTTGTGCCAGCATCGATAGCGATCATCTACGCCATAGCCTTGGCGGGGCTGTATTGGCTGCAGGTTCGCCTGGTCTACCCACTCGAACAGATCGCAGCATTGCAAAACCAGGACCTGGAAGATCAAACAAGCGCCGTCAGCATCAAAACCGACGATGGCATCACTCTGACGATGCGCTACCACCCTGCCCCTGACAAAACCACCCCCACGATCATCCTTTTCCACGGCAATGGCGAAGACCTCTTCCAGCGAGGCCACATCGCGCTAGAGATGATCGAAGCCGGCTACGGAATATTGCTAGCCGAATACCGCGGCTACGGCGGCAACCCTGGCAAACCGAGCGAACCCGGCCTCTACGCCGATGCACGCGCCGCGTATGCCTTCGTATCGGCCCGTTCCGAAAACATCATCCTGCACGGATACTCATTGGGCTCCGGCGTAGCGGTCCAGCTTGCAACCGAGCGACCCGTCACCGCGCTGATCCTGGAAGCGCCCTTCACCAGCATTGTCGATGTCGCCGCCCGACGCTTCCCCCTCTTCCCCGTACGCACGCTCGCCCGCGACCGCTACGACAGTCTCACAAAGATCGCCTCCGTCCAGGCACCGCTCCTGATCTACGGCGGCACCGCCGACGGCGTCATCCCGCCCGATCAGTTCCAGCGCCTGCACGACGCCGCGCGCGCCGAAAAGCGCATCGCGCTGATAGAAGGCGCCGATCACCTCAACGTGTGGACCCACGGCGGCCGCGACCACGTCATGCAATTTCTCGCATCGCTGCCCGCCACGCGCGCGGAGCGCGTTTAGCCACCACGCTTACGCGACGCCTTGAGCGTGATCCACGTCGGCGCATGATCGCTCGCATGCGGCTCGCCGCGCACCCAGCTATCGACGCCCGCGCCCGTCAGCTTCTTCGCGAGATCCTCGCTGAGCAGAAGATGATCGATGCGCAGACCCGAATTGGTCTGCCAGTGATTGCGGAAATAATCCCAGAAGGTATATATGCGCTCGTCAGGAAACGTCTTGCGCAGCGCGTCGGTCCAGCCCTGCGCGAGCAGCTCCGCATAGGCCGCGCGGCTTTCCGGTTGCAGCAGCGCATCCTTCTTCCACGATCGCGTGTTGTAGATGTCCTCGTCAGTCGGCACGACGTTGTAGTCGCCCGCCAGCACAACCGGATGGCCGCTGTCCAGCAACGCCCGCGCATGCGCATTGAAGCGCTCGAACCACGCGAGCTTGTAGTCGAACTTCGGACCCGGCTGCGGATTGCCGTTCGGCAGATACAGGCAGCCGATCAGCACACCGCCCACCGCCGCCTCGATATAGCGGCTATGCGTATCGTCCTCGAAGCCCGGCACGCCTTTGCGGCTCAACACCGGCTCCGCGCCCTTCGCAAGGATCGCCACGCCGTTCCACGACGGCTGCCCATGCCACACCGCACCATACCCAGCCTGGGAAATGGCCTCCGCGGGAAACTGCGCATCCGTGGCCTTCAGTTCCTGCAGGCAAACGATGTCGGGCGCTTCGCGTTCAAGCCAGCCCAGCAAGGCAGCAAGCCGCGGACGAATGCCGTTGATATTGAATGTCGCGATCTTCACTCGGAGCCTCTCCATCGAACGATCGGAATCGGGCTGTCACGCGCACGCAGTTTGCGTGCCTCATAAAGCCGCCGGCTTTTCGGCGGCCAGCAGAACAATTAAAAATCTGCCACAGTCACGGCAAAACCGCTCCACTCCTCCTTTCTCCATGTCCGCCTCGCCGTCCCAGTCACCTTCCGTCGTCTCCGATCACTGGCAACGCAATCTCTACGTCTGTGTCTTCGGCTCGTTCACCACCGTCGTGGCGATGACCCTGCTGCTGCCCTTCCTGCCACTCTACGTGCAGCAGCTGGGCGCGTCATCGGAGGCGGCGGCGGTGCAGTGGTCGGGCGTCGCGTTCGGCGCAACCTTTCTCGGCGCAGGACTCGTCGCGCCGCTCTGGGGCCGGCTCGCCGACCGCTACGGCCGCAAACCCATCCTGATCCGCGCCAGCCTCGGCATGGCCATCACGATGTCCCTGCTCGGCGTCGTGCAGACAGTCTGGCAACTGGTGGCAATACGCTTCCTCGCAGGGCTCGTCGGCGGTTACGCGAGCGGCGCCATCGTCATGATCGCCACCCAGACGCCCAAGCACCGCACCGCCTGGGCGCTCGGCACGCACGCCGCCGGCATGATGGCGGGCAATCTGGTCGGACCGTTGGTCGGCGGGCTGCTGCCGGGTCTGATCGGCATCCGCGCGACCTTCTTTCTCGCAGGCGGCCTGATTTTCTGCTCCTTCATCATGACGACGCTCTTCGTCAAGGAAGAGCGCCGCGCGCCGGATCGCTCGAAGTCCCGGCGCGGCGGCGGCTGGCGCGACGTTCCCCTGCTCACGCCCGTCTTCGCCATGCTCGCCAGCGCCATGCTGCTCATGTTCGCCAACATGTCCATCGAGCCGATCATCACGATCTACGTGGCACAGCTCGTCCAGGATCCGAAGCACGTCACGCTGGTCGCCGGCATCGTGATGTCCGCCGCCGCCCTCGGCAGCGTACTCGCCGCGCCGCGCATCGGGCGGCTCGCGGATCGCCTCGGCGCCACGAAGGTGATCGTCTGCTGTCTCGCGCTGTGCGGCGTGTTGCTGATTCCGCAGACCTTCGTCACCAACGGCACCCAGCTCGTGGTGCTGCGCTTCCTGATGGGACTCGCGCTCGGCGGCCTGCTGCCCGCCATCACGAGCGTCGTGCGTCACAACGTGCCGGATCACACGGTCGGCTATATCCTCGGCTACGCGACATCCGCGCAGTACATCGGCCAGGTCACGGGACCGCTCGCGGGCGGCTTCATCGCCGCCCACGCGGGCATGCGCTCAGTCTTCGTCATGACCAGCGTGCTGATGTTCGCCGGCGCAGCGTTCAATGCATGGGTGTTTTTGCGCAAGGGACGCACGCCGTAAGCGCACATCGATGCACGCCCGCGAACCCACCCGCTGCGCACGTCAAATCATCGTCCGTGCACGGCCGGCGAGAAAGGCAAAGACCATGACGGCCACGCTCGCAGCAACCAGCAGATCGAGAGAGTACGTCCAGTCGTCCGTGACCTGATGAATGAAGCCGAATAGCGCCGGCCCCAAAGCCGCGCCGGCATAGCCGACACATTGAGCCATGCCCGACAGGTGACCCGCCTGTTCGTGATTGGCCGCGCGCAGCGCAAAGAGAGACAAACTGGTTGTCATCGAGAAGCCCGCGCCCAAGCCTGCGATTGTCAGCCATAGCGTGGCGGGGCCGATAGATGAAGCCATCCCGACCGTACCGACGAAAAGCAGCGCGCCGCACAGCACGCCCAGCGCACGCTGGTCCTTCATGCGCTTGATCATGGGTGCTGCGCCGAGGTTCGTCGCTATGGCGACCACCTGATAGAGCAGCAATGCAAATCCCGCTTCCGAAGCCGACTGCCCCCGCGATACCGAGATCGTCGCGTACCAGCTGATGAGCGCATAAAACACCAGCGACTGAAAAGCGAAGAACGCCGATACGTGCCATCCAATCGCCTGCTTCCACGGCGATCCCGTCTTCGCCGCTGGTCTGACTTGCCGGGCTGCGGCAGGGCGCTTGTCCCGCATCGATGGAAGCCAGACGACGAGCGCCGTGACAGCCAGCACGGCGGGAAGGTCCAGCGCCGTGCGCCAGTCCGCGCCCGGCAAATGGGCAACCGGTGCGGCGAGGCCCGCGCCGATACCCGCGAAAGCCGCCATGCTTGCCGCATAGAGCGCAATCAGACTGCCTGCCCGCTGCGGGTATTCGCGCTTGACGAAACCGGGCAAGAGCACGTTCCCGACGGCAATGCCGCTGCTGAGCAACACGGTGCCGACCCAGAGCCCGGACGCGCCATGCACGGAGCGCACGAACATGCCGAGCAGGATGACGGCGAGCGCCGCGCCCAGTCCACGCTCGGCGCCCAGCATGCGGCCGATCGACGGCGCCACGAGCGACAGCAAGGCGAAAATGATCAGCGGAAGCGAATTGAGAAGACCGGCGGCACTATCGCTCAGCGACAGTGCCGTTTGAATATCGGCAAGCACCGGACCGACGCTCGTAATGGGCGCGCGCAAATTAGCGCCGATCAGGACGATGCCAAAGGGAACAAGGAAAGCGGAACGGCGCGACGACGCCGACAGGGACGCAGGCTTCATGGATGTGAACCTTTCGCACACGCGCGAACCCCTGGCGGGTTGCGCATGATGTTGTGCGTTGGTTCACGTTAACGCCTACGCAAGTGACGGGTGCCACTTGTCTGGGCGTGAGTATAAAGACCTGCCCGGCCGATCGCAACGTTCAGAACCGGGCACTCGACCCTCAGCCCTTCTCGCTGTCGAGATGCGCCATCTGCACGGCTTCGTAGCGGTCGCCGGCCGCCGCGCCCTTCGGCACGGCCGCCTCGATGGCTGCGAGTTCATCCGGTGTGAGCGTCACATCAAGCGCGCCGAGCGATTCCGTCAAACGTTCCGGACGCCGCGCGCCGATCACCGGCACGATGTCCTGGCCCTGTGCCAGCACCCACGCGATGGCAAGCTGCGCCACGCTCACGCCCTTGGCCTCCGCAATCTTGCGCAAGGCCTCGACCAGCGCTAGATTGCGTTCGACGTTGCCCTGCTGGAACCGCGGACTCTGCGCGCGCCAGTCGTTGGCTTGCGGCGCCGCCGCGCCCCAGTGCCCGCTGATGAGTCCGCGCGACAGCACTCCATACGCCGTGATGCCGATGCCGAGTTCGCGGCAGGCGGGCAGGATCGCCTCCTCGATGCCGCGCGAGATCAGCGAATACTCGATCTGCACGTCCACTACCGGATGCACGGCGGCCGCGCGGCGAATGGTCTGCGCGCCGACCTCCGAAAGTCCGACATGACGCACGTAACCTGCCTGGATCATGTCGCCGATCGCGCCGACGGTGTCCTCGATCGGCACGTTCGCATCGAGCCGCGCCGGGCGATAGATATCGATCGTCTCGACGCCTAACCGTTGCAGCGTATAAGCCAGCGAGTTCTTGACGGCAACGGGACGCCCATCGAACGCGATGAAGTTGCCCGCCGGATCGCGCATGCCGCCGAACTTCACGCTCAGGATGGCCGCGTCCCGGCGCGAGGGCGGCGCACTTCTGAGCGCCTCGCCGATCAGTAGTTCGTTGTGGCCCATGCCGTAGAAGTCGCCGGTGTCGAGCAGCGTGACGCCGGCTTCGAGCGCGGCGTGGATCGTGGCGATGCCCGCCGCGCGATCCGACGGCCCGTATACCCCCGACATGCCCATGCATCCGAGCCCGATGGCGCCGGTTTGCGGTCCGGTCCCGCCAAGTCTGCGTGATTCCATGCTGGTTCTCCTGTGGACTGGCGCCGCACGAAGGGCGGCGATGCAGACCATTATGGGAGCAAAGCACGCGTGCGATAATCCACCCCAATCCGAATGGGCTGTGCGCAGAGGCGAACAATGAACGAACCCGATCTGTCCGATCTTCACGCGTTCCTGGCGGTCGCGCGCTCGCGCGGCTTCAGGCAGGCGGCGCTGTTGCGGGGCGTGTCGGCGTCTTCGTTGAGCGAAGCGGTGCGCCGGTTGGAGTCGCGACTCGGCGTGCGGCTGCTCAATCGCACCACGCGCAGCGTCACGCCGACCGAAGCCGGCGAGCGGCTGATCGAACGGCTCGCGCCCGCGTTCACGGAAATTGCCGGCGCACTGGACGCCGTGAACGGCTTTCGCGACAGTCCCACCGGCACGCTGCGCCTGAACGTGCCGCGCATCGTCTCGCGCGAGATCCTGCCGCCCATCGTCGCGCGCTTTCTCGCCGCGCATCCGGGCATCAAGCTGGAGATCACCGCGACGGACCGCTTCATCGACGTGCTCGCCGCCGGCTTCGACGCGGGCATCCGCTATGACGAAAGCATCGAGCGCGACATGATCGCAGTGCCCATCGGCCCGCGCATTCAGCGTTTCGTCGCGGTTGCCGCGCCCGCGTATCTCGCCGCGCACGGCGAACCGAAGCATCCGCGCGATCTGGTGAATCACGCGTGCATCGGGCATCGGTTCGACAGCGGGGTCCTCGCCGCGTGGGAATTCGTGCGCGGCAAGGAAGTGATACGGATCGCGCCGCAAGGGCCGCTCGTGACGTCTTCGGTGGAAGTGGCACGCGCCGCCGTCACGGCGGGCCTGGGCCTCGTCTATACCTTCGATGAATTCGTGCGCGGCGGCATCGAAAGCGGCGCGCTCGTGCCGGTGCTCAAGCCGTGGTGGCAGAGTTTCACCGGTCCGCGCCTCTACTATCCGAGCCGCACGCACATGCCGGGGCCGTTGCGCGCGTTCATCGACTTCATCCGCACCGAAGACGACGCGACGCGTTGAGCGCCGCCGCTTACTGCTGCACGCCCCAGCGCCGCACCGTGACGCGCTCGATGGTGTCGAAGACCAGATGTTCGACCGCCAGACCGATCACGATGACCGCCGCGAGTCCCGCGAACACGCGGTCCGTATAGAGCTCGTTGCGATTCTGGAAGATGTACCAGCCGAGCCCGCCCTTGCCCGAACTCGCGCCGAACACGAGTTCCGCGGCAATCAGCGTGCGCCACGCGAACGCCCAGCCCACGCGCAGGCCCGCCAGGATGGAAGGCAGCGCGGCCGGCACGAGAATCAGCAGCACGTGACGCAGGCCAGTCAGGCCATAGTTGCGGCCCGTCATGCGCAGCGTCGCGGGCACTGCCTGAAATCCCGCATACGTGTTGAGCGCGAGCGGCCACAGCACCGAATGCACCAGCACGAACAGCAGGCTGCCGGTGCCCAGTCCGAACCACAGCAGCGCAAGCGGCAGCAGCGCGATGGACGGCAGCGGGTTGAACATCGCGGTGAGCATCGAGAGGATGTCGCGGCCGATGCGCGTCGACACGGCCAGCGAAGTCAGCACGAACGCGAGCAGCGCGCCGAGCGCATAGCCGCGCAGCAGCACCGACATCGAGATGCCGATCTTCTCGATCAACTCGCCCGACGCAATGCCCTGCACGAACGCGATGAAGGTCGCGCTGAACGTGGGCAGCAGCAGGTCGTTGTCGACGCTGCGCGCCGCGATTTCCCAGAGTCCGATCAACACCAGCGCGATGAACGTCTTGCGCAGCCAGGCCTGATCCAGCAGGCGCTTCGAAAGCGGCAGCGGCGCCTCGTGGCGGATGCCTTCCGGCGCGACCGGTTCGACTTCATACTCCGGCCGCACCGGCGGCACGATCAGATGCGGCGTGCTCATTGCGCGGCCTCCTCTTCGAACAGCAAGCGATGAATCCGGGCGACACTTTGCTGGAACTCGCCGCGCCCCATGCTTTCCTGGGTGTATTGATGACTGTTGAGTTCGGCGCGCACGCGTCCGGGATGCGGGCTCAACAACAAAATACGATTGCCGACGATCAACGCCTCTTCGATCGAATGCGTGACGAACAACAGGGTGAAGCGCTCGTCGCTCCACAGGCGCAGCAGTTCTTCCTGCATGCGGCGGCGCGTGAGGGCGTCGAGCGCGGCGAACGGCTCGTCCATCAGGAGGACGCGCGGCTGCATTGCGAGCGCCCGCGCAATGGCGACGCGCTGCTTCATGCCGCCCGAGAGCGTATGCGGGTAGGCGTCGGCGAAGGGAGCGAGACCGACCTTGTCGAGATAATGCAGCGCGCGTTCACGCGCTTCGGCGCGTCCCAGCTTGCGCGCGGCGCGCAGCGGAAAGGCCACGTTCTGCACGACGGTCTTCCACGGCGGCAACTGGTCGAATTCCTGGAACACGACGATGCGGTCCGCACCCGGCCCACGCACGCGTTCTCCGCCGATCTCGATCCGGCCCGCCACTGGCTCGATGAAACCCGCAACCGCCTTCAGCAAGGTCGACTTGCCGCAGCCCGACGGGCCCAGCAGCACGAAGCGGTCCGCGCCGTAGACATCGAAACTGACGTCGTGCGTGGCTCGCACGATCCGCTCGGGCGTGCGGTATTCGAGCGAGACGTGCTCCACGCTGAGCAGCTTGCCGCTCGTCAAAGCGTGCGCTTCGGGCGGCGGTGAATAGAGCGTCTGAGGGTTGGCGGCCATGTTCGATATGCGGAGAGGCAAACGCTTACGATAGCGGCGCGCGCGCCGTGCGCGAACCAATCTTTGCGCATAACCAATCCACCTCCGCCGATAAACGCGCGGCCTGTTTCAGCTGCCGTTTTTCGTCGCCGGATCCGTGAAGAAGTAGTCCTGCCACGACTTCGGCTCGTTCTTGATGACGCCCACCCGATGCATGAACTGCGCAAGCCCGAAGGTGTTCTGCGGCGCCACCTTGAACTGCACCGCCGGATCCTTGATGACCTTGATCAGCAGATCACGGTCGAGCCGTGCCTGATTCACGCGCAGATAGATATCGGCGGCCTGTTCCGGATGTTGCGTGATGAAGTTCGCCGCGTCGGCAAGACCCGCGACGAACGCGCGATACGTCTTCGGGTTCTCGTTGCGAAACTTCTCGGTGGCATAAAGCACGGTTGCGGAACTGGGGCCGCCGAGCACATCGTAGGAATTGAGCACGATATGCGCCTTCGGATTGCCCGCGAGCTCCTGTTGCTGGAACGGCGGATTGCCGAAGTGCGCATTGATCTCCGTGCCGCCCGCGATGACCGCAGCGGCGGCGTCGGGGTGCGGTACGGCTTGCGTGTATTTGTCGAGACGGTCGTAGGCCTTGTCGCCCCAGGTCTTCGCGGCGGCATATTGCAGCACGCGCGATTGCACCGACACGCCCACCGCCGGTACGGCGATGCGGTCCTTGTCGGTGAAGTCGGCGATGGTCTTCACGCGCGGATCGTTCGACACGAGGTAATACGGGAAATTGCCCAAGGACGCCACGCCCTTCACATTCTGACGGCCATGCGTGCGGTCCCAGATGGTCAGCAGCGGACCGACGCCGGCCGCTGCGATATCGACGGAACCGGACAGCAGCGCGTCGTTGACGCTCGCGCCGCCCGAGAGCTTCGCCCACTCGACCTTGATATCGAGCCCTTCCTTCTTGCCCTCCTGCTCGATGAACTTCTGGTCGCGTGCGACGTTGAGCAGCAGATAGACGACGCCGAACTGCTCGGCGACCCGCAGCGTGCCCTCGGCCCGTGCGCCCGCCGATGTCACGCCCAACGCGACCGCAAGCGCGGCACCGAGTGCGCGCGCCGCGCCCTTCCCTTTGCGAGACTGCATCGATGAAACCCCGTGATTGAATCGTTAGTGTGCGGCTGACGGATCAGAAAGGCGCATCGCCTTCGATGGTCGTGCGATACAGCTTGCGGCGCTGATCGTCGGGCGTGCCGGCCGCGAGGTGCATCACCGAGCGGTTGTCCCAGAAGACCATGTCGCGCGGCTGCCATTGATGGCGATAGATGAACTCCGGCTGCGTGCTGTGCGCGAAGAGCTCGGCGAGCAGGGACTGACTTTCGTCTTCCGGCAAGCCAATCACGCGCGTGGTGAAGTGCTCGCTCACGAACAGCGCGCGGCGCTTGGTTTCCGGATGCGTCCTCACGATGGGATGCGCCACCGGCTTGACCTGGGCAATCTGCTCCGCCGAGAGATTCGGCCGCCATGGGCTGCGCTTCTGCAATTCGGCGTACTTGGCCAGATAGGTATGCTCCGCGACGCGCCCTTCCACTGCTTTTTGCAGATGCGCGGGCAAGGTGTCCCATGCGAGATGCTGGTTGGCGAACAACGTGTCGCCGCCGACCGCCGGCAGTTCCTGCGCATGCAGCAGCGAGCCGAGGCTCGGCGTGTCCTTGTACGACAGGTCCGAATGCCAGAAATGACCGGCGTCGCCCAGGCCGATCGGCTTGCCGTTCTCGGTGATGTTCGAGACGATCAGCACTTCCGGATGGCCCGCGAGCCCGAACTGATGCAGCACGTGGATCTGCAGCGGCCCGAAGCGCTTGCTGAATGCCACCTGCTCGTCCGGCGTGATGCGCTGGTCGCGGAACACGAGTACATGATGATCCAGGTGCGCGCGATGGATCCGTGCGAAATCGGCTGCGGACAACGGCCGCGACAGATCGAGGCCAAGCACTTCGGCGCCGAGCGGAGCATCGAACGGACGAATCTCGATGGGTTGATCGGCAGCGGGTGCTTGAATGTCGGCGTCTTGGGAAGCGGTCAGGGTCGTCACAGTCGAATCGGTCACTTCAGGGAAGCGAATAATCTAGCGTGCCGAACGACGCCCTACAACGAAGCATCTGCGATGTGCTTATCTGCTCGCGTCATAAGCCTGAAGTGTTGACTCATTCGCCCGGGGCGTCGAACGGCAATTCCACCTGCGTGGGTTCAACGGGCGCGGTCTCGTCGTGGCCCGCCAGCGCGCTGACGCGCACGCCGAGCAGACGAATACGCCGCTCCAGCACGATGCGCTTCAGGCATTCGGTCGCGGCGCGGCGAATCTCGACGGGATCGGCCGTGGCGACCGGCACGGTCAGGTCGCGCGTGACGGTGCGAAAGTCGTCGAAACGCAGCTTGATGCCCACAGTACGGCCGACATAACCCTTGCGCTGGAGATCGTCGGCGACGCGCGTGCAAAGGGCGGTGAACTCGGCGGACAGCGTCGCGCGGTCCTGCTTCGGATGGAAATCGCGTTCGAAGGTGGTTTCGCGACTCATCGACTTCGGCGTGGAGCTGGTGACCACGGGCCGGTCGTCCTCGCCCTGCGCAATGCGGGCGAGCCACGCCGCGTAGGTGCCGCCGAAATGCGTTTGCAGCAAGCCCGGATCCGCGGCAGCGATGTCGCCCACCGTATGGATGCCGAGCGCCGCCAGACGCTCGTTCGCCTTCGGCCCGATGCCGTTCACCTTGCGCGCGGCGAGCGGCCAGATGCGGGTGGGCAGGTCGTCCATCGTCAGGATGGTGAGGCCGTCGGGCTTGTCGAGTTCGGAGCCGATCTTCGCGAGCAGCTTGTTCGGCGCGATGCAGATGGAGCACGTCAGCCCGGTGGCTTCGTGCACGGCATCCTTCATGCGACGGCCGATCTCGGCGGGCTCGCCGGGCAGGTCGCCAACATCGATATAGATTTCGTCGATGCCGCGATTCTCGATCTGCGACGTGAAAGTGGCGACGGCCGCCTTGAAGAGCCGCGAGTAATGGCGATACGACTCGAAATCGGTGGGCAGCAGGATGGCGTCGGGCGCGAGTTGCGCGGCCTTCATCATGCCCATCGCGGAAAACACGCCGAACTTGCGCGCTTCATACGTGGACGTGGTGACGACACCCCGCCCCGCGTAGTCGCGCAGCCGGCGAAAGCGGCGCGTGCCGTCGGGAAGCGTTTCCGGCGTGGCGCTGCGGCCGCCGCCCACCACGACCGCCATGCCGCGCAGTTCGGGATAGCGCAGCAACTCCACCGATGCAAAGAACGCATCCATGTCGAGATGCGCGATGCGGCGTGGCGCCGGATGCGGAGCTTGCGGGTTCATCGGCGCGGCCGGTGCGCCGCGTCCGATGCGCCAACGACAGGTTTCAACGCATGGAACATGGGAGTGCGCGTTGCGCGGCGCTGCGAGAACGAGGGATGGCGTTACTGTACATTCATACAGTGATTTGCGCTAGAGCGCTCGCCGTCGGAACTCCGCTCAGCGGCTCCGGGCGGCTGTCCGCGGCGCCGTCCGCGCGCCGGCGACCCGCAACAGCAACAACGCCAACCCGCCCCACGCGAACTCGCGCGCACGCCGCACCAGCGCGAGCGACAAGGCCGTCTCGCGATCGATGCCAAACAACGCGGACACAGCGACGATCGCCGCTTCCTGCACACCGAGCCCGGCGGGAAGAATGAACACCGCATTACGGACGCACTGCGTCAGCGCTTCGATGGCGATCGCGCCGGCTATCGGCACAGGATGTCCGAGCATGCCGAAGCCCGCATAAATCTCGGCGGCGCCCAGCACATAACCCGCAAGCTGCCATGCGAACGCTCTTGCGCACAGCGCGGGTTGGCCGAGCAGCGCACGCAGCTCGCCATCCAGACGCCGGCCGTCCAGCCTTGCAACGAGTTCATGCGAAGCGCCGATCCAGCGGCGCGCCATGCCTTCGAGCCGATGAAACGGCGCGCCGCGTTGCGCGACCGCGAAGGCGCACAGCACGATGGGCAGGCTCATCGCGAGTCCCCACGCCATCACGCGCGGCAGACTGCCTGCGCCGTCCAGATGCAGACACAGGATCACGAGGCCAAGCAAGGCAAGCATGACCTGCACGGCCATGGTGACCAGCGTTTCGACGATTACCGACGCGCTCACCACGCTGAGATCGTTCGTATGACGCATCGCGAGCCTGATGCCGATCAGTTCGCCGCCGATTCCCAGCACCGGCAGCAGACGTCCGACGGCTTCGCGCACCGTAGCGATCCGCCAGAGCGTGCCCAGGGACACGCGCTCGCGCAGCAGCAACTGCCACGCACGCGCATCGAGCAACAGCGGCAGCGCATGCAGCGGCAGGAGCCACAGCAGGATGGGCCCGGTGCGCTCGATCAGCGACAACGCCGCGAACACGCCTTCGTGCAGGGCAAGCGCGATCAGCAGCGCGATCGCGAGCGGCCAGCGCAGCCACGCCACGCGCCGGAGCAGGGCCATCATGCGCACTGACCGGATCGCCGGACACGTGCCTCGTGCCCGGTGTTTGCAAAAACGTCGGAGAAGCCGCCGCGCCTCGCGCCTGTCGCCGCCATTGCCCGGGCGACGCGTGGAGAACACAGCGCCGCCAGTTCGTCCGCGTGCCGATAGCCGTGCATCGTCGCCGTGACCGGTGCATCGTCGCCAGCGGCGGGGTGGCTGTAGATCTCCAGCACACCTTCCGGCGCGTGGTCGAGCAAGGCGAGGAGCGTCGCTTCGTCCATGCGCCCGGTTGCGCTGATCCCCGCTACCCAGTCGTTGTGCGCCACGCCTGCGCGCCGCAGACGCGCTTTCATCCACGCGGCCCACGGCGCCAGCAGGCGCGAGCCGTTCAGTTCGCGCGGCAGGCGCATCGCCCGCAGGCCAAATGCGCGGCCGATGTCGAGGATCAGCGACAACACCGTCGGATGCAGATGGAAGTGTTTGTGCGTGTTCACGTGATCGAGCGCGAGTCCCGTGGCGGCAAAGGCTTCGAATTGCGCGCGGATTTCGCGGGCCAGTTGCACACGCACATGCGGCAGCAGAAAAAAGCGGCAGCCATCGCGCACCATGCGATCGCCGAAGCGGCCATCGGCATCGACGAGTGCGGGGATCTCATGCGCAGGCAAGGTCGGCACGCCATCCGCCAGCACGATATGCAGGCCCACGCGCAAGCCCGGTAGCGCACGGGCGCGCTCGACGGCATCGCGCGCTGCGGGAGCGCCCGTCATCAGGCTGGCGCAATCGAGCACGCCATGCCGGTGCGCGCGCTCGACCGCTTCGTTCACCCGCTCGTGCAGGCCGAAATCATCGGCGGTGACGATGAGCGCCCGCACGGTGTCACGCCTCGTGCGCGCGCAGGAAACGGAAGAATTCGACGCCTTCGCGCAAGCGGCGTTTCATCATGTCCCAGCTCGTCAGCATCTCGCGCACGATTTCCCAGATCTTCGAGGGACGGAAATAGAAGCGCTTGTAGAAGCGCTCCAGCTCATGATAAATCTCGTCGCGCGACAGATGCGGGTAGCCGATCGCGGCAAGCTGCACGCCTTCCTTGCTGACGAGATGGATGACCTTGTTCTCTTCCAGCCAGCCGCGCTCCACGGCCTGCTTGTAGAGCGCGGTGCCCGGATAAGGCGCCGCGAGCGACACCTGGATCGTGTGCGGATTGATCTCCTTCGCGTACTCGATGGTCTTTTCGATCGTCTCGCGGGTCTCTCCCGGCAAACCGAGGATAAAGGTGCCATGCACCTTGATGCCGAGCGTCCTGCAATCCTCGGCGAAGCGCCGCGCCATGTCGGTGCGCAAGCCTTTCTTGATGTTCAGGAGGATCTGGTCGTCGCCCGACTCATAACCGACGAGCAGCAGGCGCAGGCCGTTCTCCTTCATGACCTTGAGCGTCGCATGGGGCACGTTTGCCTTGGCATTGCAGGACCACGTAACGCCGAGCTTGCCCAGCCCGCGCGCAATCTCTTCGACACGCGGCCTGAAGTCGGTGAAGGTATCGTCGTCGAACATGATCTCCTTCACCTCCGGCATGTTGTCGCGAATCCACTTCACTTCTTCGAGCACGTTCTCCACCGAACGCACCCGGTAACGATGCCCGCCCACCGTCTGCGGCCAGAGGCAGAACGTACAGCGGGACCGGCAGCCACGGCCCGTGTAGATCGACACATAGGGATAGTTCAGATAGCCGATGAAGTAGTTGCCGATCGTGAGATCGCGCTGGTACACCGGCGCGACGAACGGCAATTCATCCATGTTCTCCAGGATGGGCCGCGCTGCGTTGTGCTCCACCGATCCATCCGGCAGACACCAGCTCAAGCCCGCAATCTGCGCGAACGGCTTGCGCTCCGCGATCTCCTTGCAGGTGAAATCGAATTCCTCGCGGCACACGAAGTCGATCGCATCGCTGGCCACGAGCGAATTGTGCGGATCGACGGCCACTTTCGCGCCCACCATGCCGATGCAGACCGACGGCGCCCGCGCCTTCAGATGTTCGGCGAACAGCGCATCGCCCGGAAAGGACGGCGTGCTCGTGTGAATCACGACGAGTTCATAAGTCGCCGCAATCTCGAGCGCCTCGTCCACGGACAAGCCGTCGGCGGGCGCATCGACCACCCTGCTTCCGGGTATCAGCGCGGCAGGCTGCGCGAGCCAGGTCGGATACCAGAACGAGCGGATCTCGCGCCGGGCCTGATAGCGCGAACCCGCGCCGCCGTCGAAACCATCGAAGGACGGTGCTTGCAAGAACAGTGTTTTCATCATGGCGCGATGTCTCGTCAGTGAGCGGAGATCAGGATCAGTATTGGCCTTCGTCGGCGGGCTCGCTCGCGTCGCCTGCCGCGGCGGCATTCAGTTCGCCCGCGCGGCGCGTCGTGCGCGCGTCGTCCACGGGGATGCGCGCGTCGCGCCACATCACGCTCGCGCCGAAGCATGCGGCGCACCATTGCAGGCACATCAGCGCGTCGCGCAACGGAATGAGCAGCAGGTCGCGCCAGAATGCACGCATCGAACGCGCGGTGCGCCAGTGCAGCAGCAGACGCGCGCTGAGCCCGAAGGACGTGCTCAGATCGATGATGGTGTCCGCCGTGGACTGCGCGAGGTTCGCGCCGCTGGAATCGAACCCGTAGCTCAGCAGCGCGCCCGTAAGCAGCCACGGCGTCGTGAAGGTCAGCCACAGGAACGCGAAGCTCACGGGATTGAGCGAGCGGATCGTGCGCAGCCAGCGCGTCTCGCGCTGCCACAGTGCGGAGAGGTTGCGCTCGGTGACATCGGTGGCCACGAGCACGTCGGACAGCACCGTGCGCAGACCGAGCGCACGCACGCGTTCGGCCAGCCAGTAGTCGTCGGCGAGACAGTCGCGCAGTGCATCGAAACCGCCGCTGCGCATCAGTGCATCGCGGGTGACGGCGAGCGTCGCGCCAAAACCGAAACGCCGCACGCCGAGCCAGTTCGACAAGTAGACCGAAGGCGCGAACCACGTATCGATAAACAGGGTGCCCATGCGCGCCCAGAAGCCGCCCGCGCGTCTCGCGCGATACAGGCAGGTGACGACGCCGACATCGGGATCGGCAAGCGGTGCGGTGACGCGCATCAGGTAGTCGGCCTCGACCGCGATGTCGCTGTCCGCGATCACGAACACGTCGTCCGGCGCATGCTGCGCGAGGTTGATCAGATTGCCGACCTTGCGGTTGCATCCATGCGATGTCGGGTCGATCACGAGGCGGATATCGACGTGTGGATACGCGCGCTGCAGATTGCGCACGACGTTCACGGCCGGGTCCGCCGCAGTCGCCACGCCGAACAGCAGCCGATAGGACGGATGCGTTTGCGTGCAGAAGGTCTCGAGATTCTCATGAAGGCGCGGCTCCGCGCCGCACAGGGGCTTGAGGACGCTGATGCTGGCGCCCTCGGCCTCGGTGGCGGGGTCTTTCGTGTCACGCGCCGGCTTCCTCGACGGAGACCAGCCCGGATGCACGAGCGCGGCCAGCGTCGCATACGCTGCTGCCGCCACGCAAAGTCCGATCAGCAGCCACAGCGCAACGGAGACTGAATGAAAAATCATGCGGTTGCCTCCTGCCCGATCGCGCCTGCGGCACGGCGCACCCTTTCCCCCACCATTCGCATGCGGTCGTGCATGGAGAGTCCCGTTCAGGTTCTGAGGTTGAACTGCCCAAGGAAACATCAACGGCACCGGCAGACTGAGGCAGGCACACTTAAGAAATGCTTAAGCAGGAAGAAGGATCAGGCGTCGCGCGAGGTTGAAAGCGGGGCGAAATCGATCGGCAAGCAGGCGCTAAGAAAATCGAATGGGAATCGCCGGGTGACGGCTGGAAAGAGAGAGTAAAAAGCGGGCGTCTTCACATGCCGCCTGGCCACGGCTTCATGTTCAGTTCACGAAAGCGCTGGTCCACGGCCGCGCGTTGCTTCTCGGCGATGCTCGGGCTGCCGGCCGTGTGATTCAGCCGCACGAGTCCACGCAGACAATGCGCGTGCAACGGACGCATGCCGAGCCGCCCGGCGATGGCCAGCGCCGCGCGATAGTGATGACGCGCTTCCGCATGACCGGTTGCCGTGGTGCCGCCTGTCAAAGCGAGATCGCCCAACAGGCACCGTGCCCAGCCTTCATTGCCGCGTTCGCCGAAGCGTTGCGCCATGTCGATGGCGTGACGCGCATGATGCAAATCGAGCCGCGCAAGCCATGTCGACATGAACCCGTTGCGGGACGGGCAAGGCTTCCGTTGCACGCTTGTGCGCGGTCAGAACCATCCCCGATGAGCGCTCGGGTCGGGAGCGCGACTCACTCCGGCGTCCGCTTCTCCGCGAGCGCCCGGCGGCAATCGTCAAAAACCTGCCGCACGACATCCGACTGATAGTTGAGGTCTTCGCTGTCGAGAATTTCCTCGACGGCATCCCGCGCCCAGTCAGCTTCGAGCAGCGCGCAATGGTGGGTGGCAATGTCCCGCGCGATGGCCGCGAGTTTGGCGATGGTCAGCCAGTCGGCCAGCCGCTGATGCCGGTCCAGCCACTTGTGCGCCGCCTGCACGTGGAAGGAGGCGGCCGGCCAGGCGCCGTTCAGGTAGAACGCGCCGAGACTGCCGCACGTGAGCCAGCAGAGCAACTCGATGCGGTCGCGGGCACTGAGGGTACGGGGCACATCGGTCATGGCGGCCTTCACGAAGACGATCGACTGACGTGCAAAACGCGCGGCATGCCGATTCAAAAACCCGCTTTGAAACTCGCTTGAAACCGTATGAAAGACGATATCACGGGATGGTGCGGCGCGGCAGTGCGTTCACGCAGCACGTCCGCGCCGACAGTGCGCTGGCGAACGCTTCGGCATGCATGGGGAGCGCATCGCGCGTGCTCATTCTTCGCTAATGCACGCGGCCTAATCTGCTCTTGTCGGCCCGCGGTACAGGCCGTTAATCACGACGGGAGTCCATCATGTTCGAACGTTTCTCGAAGTCACTCGGCAGCTTTTTTTCCAGCCACGACGCGCAGGAAGACTATCTGTCCTCATCCACCGATCTCGCCGACCTCGAACGCCGCATGCGGCAGGTTGAAGAACAGGATCACTCATACAGCATGCACTTTTGCGGCGAGGTCGGGCATCACGGCCACTGACGCCGCAGCGCGCGGCGCGTGCCTCAATGCGCTATTTCGCGTCCTCGCGGCCGGCCTGTCCGAGCATCACGGTCCAGCCGAGCCCGCGCACGTTGCGAATCACGCTCGCGCCGAACTTTTTGCGCACGGAATGGATGAGCACGTCCACGGCGTTGCTCTCCACTTCCTTTCCCCAGCCATAGAGCCGGTCTTCCAGTTGATCACGCGAAAAGATGGTGCCGGGACGTTCGAGCAGCGCATGCATCAGCGCGAATTCCCGCGCCGACAGCACGCCCGACGTCTCGCCGCAGGTGAGCGTGCGCTGGTCGAGATTGAGGTTGATGGACTCGTCGCCGAGACGGGATACGGCATAACCCGCCTTGCGGCGCAGCACCGCGCGAATGCGCGCGAGCAGTTCCGGCATGTCGAAGGGCTTGAGCAGGTAGTCGTCGGCGCCGAGATCGAGGCCCTGCACGCGCGTATCGAGATCGTCGCGGGCGGTGAGGATCAGCACCGGCGTCGCGTTGCCGGCCGAGCGCGCCTGCCGCAGCAGTTCAATGCCGCTCATGCCCGGCAAGCCGAGATCGAGCAGCACCACGGTGTAGTCGGCGGCGCCCAGCGCCTCGCGGCCCGCCTGCCCGTCACGCACCCAGTCGACGGCATAGTCCGCGTCCTTCAAGGCCCGCATCAGGCTCGTGCCGATCTGGATATCGTCTTCGATGAGAAGAATGCGCATGCTCTAACCCCGCCCCCGTGAAACCCAACGGACCGCACGGCGCCGCCATGCGGACAGGAATGACGCGCCTCGCGCGCCGATAATGCAACGGGACGATCAACCCCGCGTGTCCCGCAGCGAATGCATTGTAATCGGCACGAATTGCGCCGTCTCGTTCAGACACAGACAGAATCGGGCGCGGCCACGCTTTCCGTGACGGACTCGGTCACGAAGCCGATCGACGCGACAATGCCCGATTGCCCGTCATCGCGGTTGCGCAGCGTGACGTCGCCGCCATAGCGCGCGGCAATCGCCTTGACGATGGACAACCCGAGCCCGCTGCCCTCGATATCCGGACAGGCCCGAAAGAAGCGGTCGAAGACGCGCGGCAGCAAGGCCTCGTCGATGCCCGGACCGGTATCGATCACGTCGATCCACACCCGTTCGCCGTCGCGCCGCATGCGCAGGTCGATGGTGCCGCCGTCCGGCGTATAACGCACCGCGTTCGATACGAGATTCTTCACCGCCATGCCGAGGTCCGTCTCGAGGGCCCGGACGTGCGCGCTCACCATCTCCTCGGCGCCGATATCGAGGCCGCGCGCGATGGCAATCGGCAAAACGTCGGCGACCGCACCCGTCACCACTTCCGACAGATCCACGCGCGCGAGCGGCGCGGCGCCGTTCACGGGCGCATCGGCGCGCGCGAGACGCAGCAGTTGCGCGATCAGCTTGCCGCTGCGCGCGATGCCCTTGCGCAACTCCTGGAAGCGCTCCTGATTGCCCGGCGCAATATGCGGCGCCAGATTGTCCGCCTGCAACTGCAACGCGGTGAGCGGCGTGCGCAGTTCGTGCGCGGCATCGGCGATGAACTTGCGCTCCTTGTCGATGGCGCTCGCGAGGCGCTCGATCATCGTGTTGATCGACTCGATGAAGGGCTTGATCTCGGTCGGCACGCCGACCAGCGAGAGCGGCTGGAGATGGCTCGTGTCGATGTCCTGCACTTCGCGGCCCAGCTCGTTCAGTTGCCGCAGCGAACGGCGCACGACCAGCGCGACCAGAATCCACACGAGCGGCAGCAGCACGACCGTGGGCCACAGCGCGAGGGTGGCGGTTTCTTCGGTCAGATCGTGGCGCACGGAGGAGCGCTGGGCGACCTGGATGGTCATGGTCGGCTCGCGGCGCGTGTAGATGCGCCATTGCTCGTCGTTGGCCGTCACGTTGGAGAAGCCGGGGGTGGCGTCGCGCGGAAAGCGCAGCGAAGGCTCGGTAGAGCGGAACGGCACCGTCTCGCCCGGCTTCCACACGACCACCACGACGTCACGGTCGTCCTGGCTGCCGCGCGACGGATTGGCCGGGATGCCCTCGGCGAAACCGTCGCGCATGCGGGTCGCCACCTGCACGAGGCGCGTGTCGAGCAGCGCGTTGGTGCCGGCCTGGCTCAGCTTGTAGGAACTCACGCCCTGGATCACGCCGATCACGGTCACGAGAATGCCGAGCGCGACGACCAGTTGGTTTTTCAGCGATTTGATCATGCGAGTCTGCCGCCTCCGGAAGGAACGGGGCGCGCCTGCGGGCGCAGCTTCTGCCGGTTCGATTTTAGGCGACATTCGCGGGGATTCCGGTAGGAAAGGCAACATGTGGAACATCGAGGCGCCAGGCGCCGCGGTAAAAAGTGCGCCAGCCCGTCGGGGCCGGCGCCAAGGCTGAGGAGTTACGAGAACGTGAACGGACTGGGGAAGTACTTGGGGGAAGCACCGTCCATCCACGTAATTCAGCGTAGCCGCGAAGAATTAGCGATTAATGAGGAGCGCGTTTGCGGTCTCATGCGGGCATCGCGCGGCACGGTCGATCCTCGCGGCCGGCGCAAGCAGCATCGGCGCGCTCGGGATAACATTGCACAGGTCGCCAGTTCACCGGCGACGCCGCTCCGAACGAAAGCAAATTGCAAGAATAATCACAGGCCGGAGCATCGCCGCTGTCTCTTCCATTCACGTTCCATTCACGTGCAGGGCCCGCACATGCGCAGCGGCATCGGTTGCGCGGCGGGCGGCGCGTCTTTCGACCACCGCATGCCACAGTCCCGTCAAACCGTTCGTCCTCTCGTCATTGCCGCCGTCATGGCCTCGATGGCCATGGTCGCGATCGAGGCCACCATCGTCTCGACCGCGATGCCGCAGATCGCCACACAACTCGGCGGCCTGAATCTCTACAGCTGGGTGTTCTCGTCGTTCCTGCTCACGCAGACCGCGCTCACCGTGGTATTCGGCAAACTCTCTGACATCTTCGGACGCAAGCCGGCCGTGCTCACGGGCATCGTGATCTTTCTGATCGGCTCGGTGCTGGCGGGCTTCGCGTGGTCGATGCCCGCGATGATCGTGTTCCGGCTGATCCAGGGCGTCGGCGCGGGCGCGATCCTGCCGGTTGCGCTGACGGTCGTCGGCGATCTCTATCCGGCGCGCGAACGCGGCAAGGTGCAGGGCTATCTGGCGAGCGTGTGGGCGGTGTCGGCGGTGCTCGGGCCGATGGTCGGCGGCCTCCTGATCCGCCAGTTCTCGTGGGCGTGGATCTTCTGGATCAATGTGCCGATCGGCATTCTGGCCGCCGCGTTGTTCGCGTTCTTCCTGCACGAGGAAAAGCGCCATGACCGTCCGGCGATCGACCTGGGCGGCGCGTTCCTGTTCACTGCCGCCGTCGCCTCGCTGATGATGGCGCTCACCGACGCGGGCCACGCCAGCAATATGCGCGTCGGCGTGGAGCTGGCCGTGCTGCTGCTGAGTTGCGTGCTGTTTGTCTGGCAGGAACGCCGTGCCGCCGATCCGATGATCTCCTTCAGCCTGTGGTCGCACCGTCCGATCGCGGCCAGCAACGCGGCGACCGTGCTCGCCGGCATGGCGATGATGGGCCTCACCACCTTCCTGCCCATGTACGTGCAGGGCGTGATGCACCGCACGCCGGTGGAAGCGGGGCTGGCGCTCACGATGATGATGATCGGCTGGCCGAGTGGCGCGACCTTCACGTCGCGCACCTTCACGCGCATCGGGCTGCGCCGTCTGCTGATGATCGGACCGGTGTTCATTCCGATCGGCGCGCTGCCGTTCGTGCTGCTGGGACCGTCATCGAGCCCGGTGTGGGCGGGCGTCGGCTCGGCGATCGTCGGGTTTGGCATGGGCATTACGAGCGTGTCGTGCCTGATCCTGATCCAGGAGATCGTGCAGCCGCTCGAACGCGGCAGCGCGACCGCGTCGAACCTGTTCTCGCGCAATCTCGGCAACACGCTCGGCGCGGCCGTCTTCGGCGCGGTGCAGAACTTCGGGCTCATGCACACGGACGGCCTGCCCCCCGTCCATGCCGATCAGCTCAAGCAGCTGCTGACCGCCGTATCGGGCGACTTTGCGGCCAACGAGGACATCCGCCTCGTGCTGCATCATTCGCTGCACCTGACCTTCACGGCGATGTTCGTGATCGCGCTGGGCGCCGTGGTGTCGATGCTGTTCATGCCGAAGATCGACCTCAGCCGGAAGCGCGAGACGGTCGGGACCGTTGGCGCGGCGGATGCAAAGAACGCGGCCAGCCAGGCGTTCCACTGACGCGACGCCGATGGTCATCTCGACCCGCTTCATCAGCCGCATCACGCTGCTGCGCGACAAGGCGCCGTCCTTCGATGCCTATCCGTTCTCGCTGCCCGCCGTGCGTGGGCTGGACACGCTGGAGCCGCATCCCAAGGTGACGTTCCTGGTCGGCGAGAACGGCTCGGGCAAGTCGACCTTGCTGGAAGCGATTGCCGTCGCGATGGGCTTCAATCCCGAAGGCGGCTCGAAGAACTTCCGCTTCGGCACGCGGGTTTCGCATTCGCCGCTGCACGAATACCTGCGCATCGCGAAAGGCGTGAAGCGGCCGCGCGACGGCTTCTTCCTGCGCGCGGAAAGCTTCTTCAACGTGGCCACGCAGATCGAGCAACTCGACGCCGAACCGGGTCTCGGCGCGCCCGTCATCTCGTCGTACGGCGGCCGGTCGCTGCACGAACAGTCGCACGGCGAGTCGTTTCTGACGCTGCTGATGGAGCGCTTCGGCGGGCAAGGACTCTATCTGCTCGACGAACCCGAAGCGGCGCTGTCTCCGCAGCGCCAGCTTGCCGCGCTGGCGCGCATCCACGACCTGACGGGCGATGCCTCGCAGTTCATCATCGCCACGCATTCGCCGATCCTGATGGCCTACCCCGACGCGTGGATCTACCAGTTCACGGCGGACGGCATCGAACGGGTCGCCTACGAAGACACCGAGCACTTCAAGGTGACGCGCGCGTTTCTCGCCAACCCGGAACGCATGCTGCGCACGCTGTTCGACAACCCGGGCGCGGACGGCGAAGACTGAACGCCTTCAGTCCTGCGACTCCAGCAGCGGACTGGCGTGCTTCACGGTGGCCACGCTCGTGCTGGCGGGTTCGCTGTCGGCGGCCAGCGCGCGCGAGTCGGAGAGATAGCGCGACAGCAGCGCGTTGTCGTCCATGTACAGGTTCTGCGGATCGTGGCCGCGGATGAGGGCATAGCAGCCGGCGACCAGCGCCACGGCCAGCATGGCGCCGATGAGTTTTCCGATCATGATCGTGCTCCTGAGGGTGTCCAAGGTTCACTTCATGGGCCTCGTCGCACTGCCTGCCACAGGCACGATCTCCCGAAATGTGCACGCAGTGTACGTGCGCTCCCTCACGATGAAATCCCCCCGGAAGCATGACTCCGAAACGGTGGCATCCGTCACACGTCGTCCTGAACCGTCACGGCCACCGCGCCCGCGTTGATCGTCAGTTGCGTGCGCTTTTGCAGCGGCGCAGCGGGGGCGCTGCCGTCGGCGTTCAGGAACTTCATCTTGTTGAAGATCGCGATGAACTGCGTCGGCGTGACGGTTGCGGTCGCGTAGCCGATGCCGTCGTGATCGGAATACAGCATGTCCGGATTGTTCTGACGGATGAACCCATCGAACAGCGCGGGGGCGCTGATCAGCGACGCCAGCGGCATGCCCGCCGAATAGGTCTTCACGTCCTCGAAGAACGGCTGGCTGCTGATGCCCGCCGACATCAGGTCGATCATCACCGGCGTGCCGTTCGCGGGGTCCGGCACGTCGCGCACGATGCCCGCCTGGAACGCATGCAGGTCGCCGGTGATGGCGACGAGGTTGCTGATGCCCTGCGCCTTTACGAACGCCAGCAGATCCGCCTTGTGCGACGGATAACCGTCCCACGCGTCGCAGTCGAGCACGAACACGACGTTGTCGGGCGCCGGGGCGAGCGCGCTCAGGTCGAGCCAGAGGCGGTTCATCATCACTTCGTTGCCCCAGACTTTCCAGATCGCCGTCGATGCCTTCAGCGTGTCCTTCCACCATTGCGTCTGCGTCGGACCGAGAATGGACGGCACGCGGCCGAGGCGCTGGGTGTCGGCTGACTCGAACTGCGCGAGCACTGGCTGCGGCACGAAATAGCGCGAGCCGACGAGGTCGTTGCCGTTCACCGGATCGTGCCCGAGCGCCTGCGCGATCGCCGCTTCCGGGACCACGTGATCGTCGCGATAGAGCCGCTCGTCCGTCATGACGAGATGAATCAGCGAGCCGAAGTGGAAGTCGCGGTAGATGCGGATGTTGTCGTAGGCGGCATTGTTCAGATCGAAAGACACGTCGCCCCAGTCGACCGGAAGGTATTCGGCCCATGCCTGATTCGCGTTGCGACGCCGCGCGGTCTGTTGCAGGTTGGCGTTGGTATAGGTCTGATGGTCTTGCCAGCAGTCGTCGGAGAACTCGTGATCGTCCCAGATCGCGATCACCGGAAAACGCGCATGCACGTTCTGCAACCGGGCGTCGCCACGGTAAGTGCGGTACAGCGTGCGGTAGTCGTCGAGCGTGTTGGCATACACGCCGCCGCTTGGCAGTGTGATTGTGGGATGCGCCGGTTCTACCGTGCCGGACGGCGCGACGAAATTGGCTTCGTAGATGTAGTCGCCCAGATGCACGACGAAATCGAGATCGGTTTCGGCGGCCAGCAGATTGAGCGCTTGCCAGTGGTTTGCGCTCCAGTTCTGGCACACGAACCACGCAAAGCGCACTTGCGGAACGGCATCGGTGGCCGTGGCGGCGGTGCGGGTCGTGCCGATTGCGCTGGCGTCGCTGCCCGCGATGAAGCGGTAGTAATACGTGGTCCGCGCAGCCAGCCCCGTCACTTTCGCACGCACGGTGAAATCGTAGTCGGGCACCGCGCTCAAGGGCACGCTGGCGACGAGCTGCGCGAAGTTTTGTTGGGCTGAGACCTGCAAGGTCAGCGCGACCGGCGTCTGTGAAGCGCTCCCGTTCGCGATGCAGCGCGTCCAGAACACCGTCGAAACGTCGCGCGGGTCGCCGCTGGCGACGCCCTGCGGGAAGGCAAAGGCACCGGCTGCGGGCGGCGGGGCGGTGCCTCCGCCGGGATTGCTGTCGTCGTCGTGACTGGAGTGACAGGCAGCGAGCGTGCCGGACGCGGCCGCCACCGTGTAGAACGTGGACAGGGAAAGAAAACGTCGACGGTCCATGAGAGCCTCCGTGAGCGGACTTCAGGGCGATGCGCAAGAAGCGGGAGGTCGCTGGATGCGTCGGGCCTGCCGACGGATAAGCGCGGCTCGGTTCCATACCGAACCCTTACACGCTATGAAGGGCGGCGGGGAGTGTCAAGGGGCGTTTGCGTGACACGGGGGAGCGCGGGTGCCGGACCATGCTTCGGATACAGTACCGCGTTGCGATACGTTCAAAGACGAAGACCGAAGCAGAGAATGGCTAATGGAAAACTATCAAAGGAAAATTCAACACGAAGCCATTGCCCGCGGCGTGAAGCACCTCTACCACTTCACCCCGCTCGATAACCTGCCGGGGATTGTCGCTCATGGCCTGCTCTGTCGCCGCACATTGCATGAACCTGCTTACCAGGCCTACGCCATCGACGAAAATCGATGGGATGGACGAGACGATGTCGTTTCAGTGTCCATCGGTGGGTTTGATGAGCGATTGCTGAAGAAGAGGCTATACAAAAGTCACCACAACGAATGGGTGCTGCTTGTCCTGTCGCCCCGCATCCTGTGGGAGCTTCCCTGCGAATTCTGCTGGATCAACGCCTCGAAAAAGGACATAAAGGACTATCGGGGTTTTCGAGGCGGCCCTTGGGCCTTCAATGAGATGTTCGCCGGAAGTGACGAACAGAGAGAGGGGCTTGCGCCATGCCAGCCTACCGATCCGGAAGCAGAGGTTCATGTGCGCGCAGTTATCCCGGCCGACTATATCGACAGGCTCATCCTGCATGGCCCGACGCTTGCTGCCCGTTTGCAAAGCATGTTCCCCGGGCTGGATATGAGCCAGGTGACAATCAATGAAAACTGGTGTTCGCTGGGGCGTTGAGATTCCCAAAGCTTCCCCGGCCGCGCCGTCGGCGACCGATTAAACTGTGTTATCAATAGGCCTTGTCGATCGAACGTCCGCTTCTTTTCAACCGGTCGTTCGAAAATGCAAGGCAGGCTCTCGCCGTACTGAAACACAGAAACATGACCCGATCGAAAGCAGCCGCCACGCCCCACCCAGCCCCGGAACTCGCCCTTCCCGGCCACGCGATGAGCGACGCGCACTATCACGCGCTCGTCAACGCCATCGAGGACTGCGCGATCTTCATGCTCGACCTGCACGGCCGCATCACGAGCTGGAACACCGGCGCGCGCAAGATCAAGGGCTATGAGGCGCACGAGATCATCGGCGAGCATCTGTCGCGCTTCTACACCGCCGAATCCGTGGCGCGCGGCTGGCCCGAATACGAGTTGAAGCAGGCCTATGCCACCGGCCGTTTCGAGGACGAGGGCTGGCGCGTGCGCAAGGACGGCTCGCTGTTCTGGGCCAACGTCGTGATCACGGCGGCGCGCGATACGCACGGCACGATCATCGGCTACGCCAAGTACACGCGCGACCTCACCGCCAAGCGCGCCGAGGAAGAAAAGCTGCGCCTGTCGGAAGAACGCTTTCGACTGCTCGTGGAAAGCGTCAGCGACTACGCCATCTTCATGCTCGATCCCGACGGCTGTATCGCGAGCTGGAACACCGGCGCGATGCGCATCAAGGGTTATCGGCCGCAGGAGATCCTCGGCAAACATTTCTCGACCTTCTATTGCCCCGAGGACCTCGTCGCGAACGTCCCCGAAACCCAGTTGCAGACGGCCATCCGCACCGGACGCGTCGAAACCGAAGGCTGGCGCGTGCGCAAGGACGGCTCGTTGTTCTGGGCGAACGTGGTGATCACCGCGGTGTATGACGAACATCGCGTGCTGCGCGGCTTTGCCAAGGTCACGCGCGACATGAGCGAACGCAAGCGCCTGGAGCAGCTCGAGGCCTCATCGCGGCGCATCAGCGAATTTCTCGCGACCCTCGCGCACGAACTGCGCAATCCGCTCGCGCCGGTACGCAACGCCGTCGGCGTGATGCAGATGGAAGCCGACATCACCCCGCGCGTGGCCGCGTGCCGCGACATCATCGACCGGCAGACCTCGCATCTCGGGCGGCTCGTCGACGACCTGCTCGACATGGGCCGCATCACCACTGGCAAGATCGACCTGCGCCTCGCGCGTGCGGACATCAGCGATATCGTCGCGCGCGGCATCGAACTGGTGCGGCCGTTCACCGACGAACGCACGCAGCAGATCGCCACCCGGCTGCCCGACCAGCCGGTGCTCCTGATGGGCGACAGCACCCGGCTCGTGCAGGTCGTGCAGAACCTGCTCAACAACGCCTCGAAATTCTCGCCGCACGGCAGCACCATCACGGTGACGGTCGAGTGCGAGTCCAGCGCCATGCTGATCCGCGTGAGCGACACCGGGCGCGGCATCTCGCAGAAAGGCCTCACGTCCATTTTCGACCTGTTCGTGCAGGAAGATCATTACCTCGACCCGGGCGAAGCGGGGCTCGGCATCGGCCTCACGCTGTGCCGCTCGATCGTCGAACTGCACGGCGGCTCCATCAGCGCAGCGAGCCCCGGCGCGCACCAGGGCAGCACGTTCACGGTGCGCCTGCCCTACGCCTCCGTCGACGACGCCCCGCGTCCGCATCGCGTGCTCGCGCAGGACGCGACGACCGGCACCGGCCTGCGCGTGGTGGTCATCGACGACAACCGCGATTCCGCCGATAGCCTCGCGATGCTGCTGCAACTGAAAGGCCATGACGTGCGCATCGCATATCACGGCAAGGAAGGCATCGACGTGGTGCGGCACTTTCCGCCCGACCTGATCCTGCTCGATCTCGCGCTGCCGGATATCGACGGCTTCGCGGTCCTGCGTTCGCTGCGCTCGTTGCGGCTGCTGGGCGGCGCGATGATCGTCGCAATGACGGGCTTCGGACAGGAGAGCGACAAGGACCGCTCCGCGCAGGCCGGCTTCGAGGGGCATCTCGTGAAACCGGTGAATTTCGCGGAGCTCGATGCGCTGCTCGACGCGCTGGCGCAGCGCCAGTGAGGCGCGCCGTATTCGTCGATCGTCAGTTGCGCAGCAGCCGCAACGGAAAGATGACCCGCGACGCCGCCCATCCGAGCGCGCCGCCGAGCAGCGTCTCCCAGGCGCGCGCGGCGAGCAGCGGGATCGAATGAATGCCGCTGGCCGCGAGCGTGACGATCAGCGCAAAGCCGAAGGCGCCGCAGGCAATGTCATAGCGTTCCGGCAGGGCCATCGCATACGCGATCATCGCGAACGCGGCCAGCGCCCAGATCACCACCGGCCAGTGCTCGGCAAGCGGCAGGCACACGAGGCCGAGCGGCACGCCGACGAGCGTTCCATAGATGCGCCGGCGAACGCGCTCCGTCGTGCCCACCGCGGAGGTCGCGACCACGTAGACGCAGGCCGTGATCGCCCAGGCCGATTCCCGCAGCGAGAACGCGCGATTGAGCAGCACCACGACCAGCGACGCGCACGCGGCCTGCAAGCCCATCGCCAGCGCGGGTGACACGGTGCCGCGTCCGTAGGCCGGCTCGGAGCGCAGCGCCGGCAGCACCACCGGATGTTCGGCCGGCCCGGAAAGCACGCGCGGCACGAGCGCCGCCAGCATGCCGATCATGAGCGCGAGCAGGATCGCGCGGGTGTCGCCGGGCGTGAGGTTCAGGCCATAGGCGAGCACCTGGCCGATGTAGAACTGCGAACCCATGCCCGCACCAGTCGTCCCGAAACGCTTCAGATAGCCCGCGAAGAACGCGCCGCTCACGAGAATCAGCTCCGCGCCGCCCCGGCCGAGATGGCGAAACAGCGGCTCGAACCAGGCGAACAGCAGCGCGCCGAACGCAGCGGAAAGACACAGGATGACAAGATCGCGGCTCGATTCCCAACGCGTCGAGCGCGCTTCGGAGACGCTCGCCCACAACGCGAAGCCGCCCGCGAGCGCACCCACCGACGTGCCCGCCGGCAAGCCTTGCGTGACGTCCTGCAACGCGCCGAGCGCCGCCGCGAGACCGTAGGCGGTCACGAGCCGCAACCCCTTGATGCGGCGATGCGTTCCGGGATCGACCCGGTCCAGCCAGTCCAGCGCTGCCTGGGCGCGCAGTGTTGCTTGGCGCGTGATGGAGCGCGCGGTATCGGAAGGACGCGCGTTCGACGTATTCGACGTGTCCGGACCGGCGGCAGGCTGTTCGTCGTCCATTGGCAACCCCGCGAGATGACGCGGCCGGCAGCCGCGCCTGCCACGCATTCTAGGTGACGCCGCCGCGCTTGCGCATGGAAACGCTCGCCTTGGCGCGCTTCGGTGCGTGCGCCGCCGTCACGATGCAGTCCGCCAGCCGCGCGGCTGCGTCGGGTTCGGCGGTACGCGAGCGCCGCGTCCGTTCGACAAGACCAATCTCGCGATAAAACGTGTCCTCGCCCAGTGAAAGCGCGGTGACGCCGCGCGGCCATGGCCGCAGCGCACGCGAGTCCGGCAGCAGCGCGACGCCCAGCCCGCGCGCGACGAGTTCGACGATACCCGGCAGTTCGTCCGCCTCGATCGATTCGCGCACCGCGATGCGATGCTCGCGCAGGAACAGATCCACCTGACGCCCGCCGAACGAGCGCCGGTCGTACCGGATGAACGGCTCCGTTTCGAGCAACTCGCGCCAGTGTGCCTGCCGCCGCGCGCCCGGCGTCAGCAACACGTACGGCTCCGCGCTCAGCGTGCGCCATTGCAGTTCCGCCGGCAGCGAGAACGGCGGACGGATCATGACGGCCAGGTCCATTTCCCCGGCATCGACCTGGGCGAGCAGATTCAGCGACACTCCCGGCACCAGACGGATGCGCCACGCCGGCAGCGTTCGCCCGAACGCGGCGATGGCATCCGGCAGCAGCGCCGCATGCGCCGAGGCAATCGCGCCCACCGACAGCGAACCGCCTCGCCCGCCCTCGCCTTCCGGTTCCGCGAGACGCGCATAGAGCGCGATGAGTTCGTCGGCGAGTTCCAGCGTCCGCTTGCCGGCCTTGTTGAGCGTCGCCGAGCGGCCGGTGCGGTCGAACAGCGCGAAGCCCAGATGCGCTTCCAGACGCTGCATCTGCGCGCTGACGGCCGATTGCGTCAGCCCGATGCGCGCGCCCGCGCCCGCGAAAGTGCCGTGACGCGCCACGGCGATGAAGGTCTGGAGTTCGCGCAACATGATCGATTCATCGAAATAAGTGGGGCTCAGACCAGCAATATATCGTTTTCAAACAGAAATATTCATGAATACACTGTCGGCTCGTTCCCCGCCGTACCCGTACAGAAAAGGATCCTCATCATGAGCACCACCCAGCACGCCATGCCGCCGTTCCATCTGGCCTTCCCCGTTCATAGCCTTGCCGCCGCCCGCGCGTTCTACGGCGACTTGCTCGGCTGCCCCGAGGGACGCAGTTCCGAAGCCTGGGTCGATTTCGATTTCTACGGTCATCAGATCGTCGCGCATCTCGCGCCGGAGGAAATCGGTCATCGCTCGACCAGCGCCGTCGACGGCGATGCCGTGCCGGTCCGTCACTTCGGTGTCGTGCTTTCCATTCCCCAATGGGAAGCACTCGCGGACAAGCTGCGCGCCGCGCAGACGCGCTTCATCATCGAGCCGCATGTGCGCTTCAAGGGCGAAGTCGGCGAGCAGGCGACGATGTTCTTCCTCGATCCGTCGGGCAACGCAGTCGAGATCAAGGCCTTCGCCGACATGTCCTCGCTGTTCGCGAAGTAAGGCATCCCGAGCGAGCGCCGCGTCTCCCCGCTTTCAAGCTTGCTGCATGTGCCTGACGGATTGTTTCCAATATAGAATCCGCCGAGCGCACTATGCGCGATAGCGGTAACGATAACGAGGAGACGCGTGTATGAGACCTTCGCAAGGACGCCGCCGCTTTCTCGGCGCGGCACTGTGCAGCACGATCGCCGCATGCGGCGGTTCGGATTCCGACGATTCCGGCGCAGCCACTTCTTCCGGCAGTAACTCAACCGGCCCCGTGCCGGATGCGCAGGTCAACGCCGCGCTCGCGCAACTCGATACCCTCGCCAACAACCTGATGACCGCCACCGGCATTCCCGGCATGGCGGTCGCGGTCGTGCGCGGCACGCAGACGGTCTACGCCAAGGGCTTCGGCACGCGGCTCGTGGGCTCGGGCCAGGCAGTCGATGCGGACACCGTGTTCCAGCTCGCGTCGGTATCCAAGTCCGTGGGCGCCGCCGTCGTGGCGCGTCAGGTCGGGACCGGCTCGATTGCATGGAATACGCCGGTGCGCGCGCAATTGCCGTGGTTCACGTTGTCGGACGCGGAGGTCAGCGCGGCTGTGACCATCGGCGATCTTTACTCGCACCAGTCCGGCTTGCCCGATCACGCAGGCGATACGCTGGAAGACATGGGCTATGGGCGCATTGACGTGCTGCAACGGCTGCGCTATTTGCCGCTGCATCCGTTCCGTCATTCGTACTTCTATACCAACTTCGGGCTGACGGCGGCGGCGCAGGCCGTTGCGACAGCGGCGGGCATCGACTGGGAAACGCTCTCCGACAACGTGCTGTATCAACCGCTCGGCATGAGCAGCACCAGTTCCCGTTACGCCGATTTCATCGCGCGTCCGAACCGCGCGCTCGGGCACGTCAAGGTGGGCAACGCGTGGGTGCAGGGCACGGGCACGATGCCCGATCCGCAATCGCCGGCGGGCGGCGTGAGTTCGTCGGTCAACGACATGGCGAAGTGGCTCGCGATGATGCTCGGCGTGGGCGTCTTCAACGGCAAACGCATCGTCGATGCCGCAGCGCTCGCTGCCGCCACCACCGCGCAGGTGCAAAGTTCTCCGCCGGGCGGCGGCGATCCGGCTGGGTACTACGGCTATGGCTTCAATGTAGGAACGACAAGCGCGGGTCGGCCGTCGTACAGTCACTCGGGCGCATTCGCGCTGGGGGCGGCGACCAACTTCATGGTCGTGCCATCGACGAATCTGGCCATTGTCACGTTGACGAATGCGTTTCCGATCGGCGTGGCAGAAGCGCTCAACCAGCAGTTCTTCGACATCGTGCAGACCGGCTCGATCCAGCGCGACTGGTTCAAGCTCTACAACGATGCGCTGGCGTCCCTCGCCAAGCCGAGCGGCTCGCTCGTGGGCGCGACGCCGCCCGCTGCGCCGCTGCCGGCGCGGGCACTGTCGACCTACACCGGCACTTACCAGAACGACTACTTCGGGCCGATCCAGGTCAGCGAGCAGAATGGCGCGCTCGTCATCGTCATCGGGCCGCGTCCGTTGACGCTCACGCTCTCGCACTGGGACGGCGACGTCTTCACGTTCACGCTCGTCAATGAAAACGCCAATCCGGGTTCGATCTCGAAGGCTTCGTTTGCGAGCGACCGCGTGACGCTCGAGTACTACGATGCGGACGGACTGGGCACGTTCATCCGCTGAGTGTCGCGCGCCATGAAACGCAACGGGACGCCACGCGGCGTCCCGTTGTGCATTCAGCGCGGATTACTTGCCGGAGCCGCTGGCAGTCACCGGCGCACCCGGACCGCTCGGCGTGGCGGTGCCGCCCGGCTCGGTGGACGGGCCTGCGGCCATCGGGCTCTTTTGCATCTTCTTCGAGTGCGTGGACGACTTGTGCGAATGCGACATCGCATGAGCCGGCTGCGTGGTCGTCTGCGCGTTGTCGCCGGCTTGCAGGCCCGTGCTCGAGCTCGGCGGATTGTCCTGCGCGAAAGCGGATGCGCACACGAGAGCGAAAGCACCGGCAGCGGTAGAAAGGGCAAAACGTTTCATATCGAAAGCTCCTGTTGACGATGGTCGGAATGCGATTCTTGCGGCGTGTCATGCCTGCTGGCCGTCGGAACGCTGCACGCGACGGCCGGTCGCATCTCAGGAGTCAGCACACGGTATGCCACGGTCTGACGATTCGCACACGGCGACGGCGCGTAGAAGGCGGATTGCAACGCGCGTTGCCCAAACAAAACGCCCCGCATGACTCGCATCACGCGGGGCGTTATCTCATGCACAACCCGCATCCGGTCAATGCCCGGCGGGCTCCGTCGAGTCCAGCTCATTCGCCATGGCCGTCTGCGGATGCGCGGCCTGCTTGATGAACAGCGCGACGGCAGCGATCAGCCCGGCCACGGCGATGGTCGCGAAAATGCCGCCGAAGCTGAAATGCTGGCGCGTCAGTTCGGCGACGAGAAATGACCCTGCGATGCCGCCAAAACGCCCGATGCCCAGCATCCAGGCCACGCCGGTGCCGCGACCCTGAGTCGGATAGAAAGCGGCGGCGAGCGCGGGCATAGACGATTGCGCGGTGTTCATCAGCACGCCCGCAACGAACACGACGAGCACGAGCAGTCCCACATTGCCCACCGCCTGGCCGATCAGATACACGCTCACGGCGGTCAGCACATAGCACACGGCGATGATGCGGTTCGCGTTGAACTTGTCCATCAGCACGCCGCACAGCACCGCGCCGACGCCGCCGAGCGGGAACAGCGCGGAGATGAGCGTCGCGGTTTGCGGCGCAAGGCCGGACTCCTTGAGCAGGATCGGCATCCAGTTGATGGACGCATAGAAGATCACAAGGCCCATGAAATACGTGACCCACAGCATCACCGAGCCGACGATGTACGCGCGCGACAGCACCACGCTCATGCCGCTCTGCCCGGCGACGGCGGGCGCCTTCTCGGTCATGAAGAACGAACCGGCCTGCATCGCGTCCGCCGAGATGCGCGCGAGCGTCGCGCGAATCTTCTCGACGGGCCGCGCCTTCGCCACCATGTAACGCACCGACTCAGGCAGCGTCGCGATCAACAACACCGAGAGCACCAGCGGCGCGATGCCGCCGAGCAGCAGCACGCTGCGCCAGCCGAAGTGCGGGATCATCCACGCCGCGAGAAACCCGCCGAATGCCGCGCCGAGCGGAAAGCCGCAGAACATCAGGTTGATCAGTGTGGCGCGGCGGTTGTCGGGGCAGAACTCGCTCATCATCGTGACGGCGTTCGGCATGGCCGCGCCGAGGCCCAGGCCAGTGACGAAACGCAAGGCCGTGAGTTGCGTCAGGTCCGCCGCGAACGACGAAGCCAGACACGCGACACCGAAGATCAGCACGGACGAGAGCAACAGCGCGCGGCGGCCCAGCTTGTCGGAGAGCGGCCCCGACAGGAGCGCGCCCGCCGCGAGGCCGAACAGCGCCGCGCTCAGGACCGGCGCCAATGCCGGACGGCTGATATGCCATTCGGCCACCAGCGAGGGCGCGATGAAACCGATCGCCGCAGTATCGAAACCGTCCAGCAGCACGATCACGAAGCACATCCCGAAGATGAGCCACTGAAACGGCGAGAACGGATGGTCGTTGATGAACGTCTGGACGTTCACGGCAGGACTTCTGCTCACTTCATTCCCTTTGTCAGATTGGGCCCGGGCGACCCACGACATAGCCCGGCGCCGATTACGCTTCTGCTATCAGATAACGCCCAAATGTTCGTCAGGCGAACACTGATTCTTATAGCGAACTCGCCAGCGAGGGTACTGAAGAAGCGCGCACGCCGTCAACGCGGGCTTACCCGCGTATGACGGCGTGCTGACGTGAGGCTGTCAGGAACGAAGCGCCGAGCTCAGGCCACGCGCCGACCGGCACGCCAGGTTTCACGCGGCACCTGCACGCTGTCAACCGAGGCCACACGCACGAAATCCGCGCGCGCACCAAGAGCGATCGCGCCGCGGTCCGTGAGACCCGCTGCATGCGCAGGCGTCCACGAGACCGTCGCGACCGCGCGCGGCAGCGACCAGCCCGCCTTCGCGACCAGATCGAACACGGCGATCAGCAAGCTCGACGGCACATAGTCCGACGACAGGATATCCAGCAGCCCCTCGCGCGCCAGATCGAGCGCGGAGACGTTGCCCGAGTGCGAACCGCCACGCACCACGTTCGGCGCACCCATGATCGTCGCGATGCCGTGCTCGCGGGCCGCACGCGCGGCGTCGAGCGTGGTCGGGAATTCAGCGAGCGCGATGCCGTCGCGGGCGGCTTCCTCGACGTGTTCCACGAGCGTGTCATCGTGGCTCGCGAGCGAGATGCCGAGCGTCTTGCAGCGCTCGACAATTTCCCCGCGATGCTTCGCCGCATAGCGCGCCTGATGCTCGGCCAGCTCGGCCAGGATCTTGTTCGTGTGCTCGTCGCTCCACTTGCCGTGGCGCTCCTGATACTTGCGCCACTTCTCGTGATCCTGCCATTGCCGCTGCCCGGGCGTGTGATCCATGACCGAAGCGAGCCGGAAAAGCGGATGCGCGCTCAGCGAATCGAATACCTCGACCACATCCGTCGTGCCCACTTCGCAGCGCAGATGCAGGAAGTGATCGGCCCGCAGCACGCCGCGCTCGACGAACTTGCCGATCGACTGTGCGCACTGCACCTGCAATTCGCGACCGCGCACGCCGTCTTCCGGCCGCGAGCCGACGCCCAGCGCATCGAACACGGTCGTGATGCCCGCCGAGGCCACTTGCGCGTCATGCACGATGATCGCGGCTTCGGGATTCCACAGCACGCCCGGACGCGGCGCGAGATGCTTCTCGATGTTGTCCGTATGCAGTTCGACAAAACCCGGCAGCAGATAGTCGCCGTCCCAGTCCTCGGCTTCACGCGCGGCTGTATTGCCCGGCGCGATCTCCGCGATCAGCCCGTCCGCGATCCGCACGGTGCCGGTGAAGTCCTCGTCGCGCGTCACGATGCGCGCATTCTTGATCAGCATGTCTGCAACACTCCGGAATCGGTTTGAACGGATGCGGCGGCGGCGCTCTCGAGCCGCACGATGCGGGTCGCGACGCGCGCACGCGTGTCCTCGTCGTGAAAGATGCCGACGATCGCGGCGCCCTGCTCGCGCGCCTCGACGATCAGGTCCGCGACCACGTCGCGGTTTTCGGCATCGAGCGACGCGGTGGGTTCATCGAGCAACAGCAGCGGATGCGCCGCGATCAGCCCGCGCGCGATGTTCACGCGCTGCTGCTCGCCGCCCGAAAACGTCGGGGGCGCGAGCGTCCACAGACGGCGCGGCACGTTGAGGCGTTCGAGCAGGCCGCGCGCCCGCACACGCGCCGCTTCTTCCTCGATGCCGCGCGACACCAGCGGCTCCGCGACGAGATCGAGCGCGCTCACACGCGGGATCGCGCGCAGGAACTGGCTCACGTAGCCCATGGTCGTCTTGCGCAGACGGAGGATCTCGTGCGGCTCGGCGTCGGTAAGCATCACGTGGCGCGCAGGATGGCTGTCGTCGCGAATGGCGATGGTGCCGCGCGTCGCGAGATAGTTGCCGTACATGCAGCGCAGGAAGGTGCTCTTGCCCGCGCCGGACGCGCCCGCAAGCACGACGCACTCGCCGCGCGCGACATCCAGCGACACGCCCGCCAGCGCGGCGATGCGCGCCCCGCCTTGTTGATGCAGCGTAAAGGTCTTCTCGATGCCGCGTGCCTGGAGCATCAGCCGGTCGTGAGTGACGAAGTCATTCGTGGTCATCTGTCGTACCTCAAACGGGCAGCACGGACGCAACGAGCGTCTGCGTATAGGGATGTTGCGGATCGTCGAGCACCTGGTCCGTCAGGCCGCTCTCCACCACGCGTCCGTCCTTCATCACCATCAGGCGATGCGCGAGCAAGCGTGCCACGCCGATATCGTGCGTGACGATCACCGCCGCCAGATGCAGCTTGCTGGTGAGCGTGCGCAGCAGGTCGAGCAGACGGGCCTGCACGGAGACATCGAGGCCGGCGGTGGGTTCGTCCATGAACACGAGACGCGGGCCTGTCACCAGATTACGCGCGATCTGCAGGCGTTGCTGCATGCCGCCGGAGAACGCAGAAGGCAGTTCGTCGATGCGCGCGGCATCCAGTTCGACACGCTGCATCCAGTCCGCCGAGGTCTCGCGCAGGCGCCCGTAATGACGTGCGCCGATGGCCATCAGCGGTTCGCCGATATTGGCCCCCGCCGACACGTTGCGACGCAGTCCGTCGCGCGCGTTCTGGTGCACGAAGCCCCATTCGGTGCGCGACAAGAGACGGCGGCGCGGTTCGGCGAGCGTCAGCAAGTCGAGCGTTTCGCCTTCGCGCGTGACGTATTCCAGCGTGCCGTCATCGAGTCCGCTGCGCAACGCGAGTGCGTTCAGCAAGGTGGACTTGCCCGAGCCCGACTCGCCGACGATACACAGCACTTCGCCCGCACGGACTTCGAGATCGACATCGACGCAGCCGCCGCGTCCGTCATAGCGCTTCGTGAGGCGCGTGGCTTTCAGCAATGCGTTCACTGGCTCGCCTCCTCGCTGTCCGATGCGTTGTCGGATTCGTCGCGCCGGCTGTGGCAGAAGTCACTGTCGGAACAGACGAACATGCGCGCGCCCTGATCGTCGACGATCATCTCGTCGAGGAAGCTCTCGCGCGAACCGCACAGCGCGCAGGCATGTTCCCACTTCTGCACGCTGAACGGATGGTCTTCGAAGTCGAGGCTCTTCACCTTCGTGTACGGCGGAATGGCGTAGATGCGCCGCTCGCGGCCCGCGCCGAACAATTGCAGCGCGGGGTTCATGTGCATCTTCGGGTTGTCGAACTTCGGAATCGGCGAGGGCGACGTGAGATAGCGGTCGTTCACCATCACCGGATAGTCGTAGGTCGTCGCGATGCTGCCATGCTGCACGATGTCCTCGTAGTATTTCACGTTGATGAGGCCGTAGTCCGCGAGCGCGTGCAGCTTCCTGCACTCGGTCACGCGCGGTTCCAAACGGTACAGCGGTTCGGGCATCGGCACCTGATACACCAGGATCTGCTGCTCCGTCAGCGGCGTCTCGGGAATGCGGTGACGCGTCTGTACGATGCTGGCGTCGGCGGTGCGCGTCGTGGTCGCCACGCCCGCCGTGCGCGCGAAGAAGCGGCGGATGTTCACCGCGTTGGTGGTTTCGTCCGAGCCCTGGTCGATCACCTTGAGCGTATCGCGCGCGCCGATAATCGCCGAAGTCACCTGCAGGCCGCCCGTGCCCCAGCCGTACGGCAACGGCATTTCGCGCGACGCGAACGGCACCTGATAGCCCGGCACGGCCACGGCCTTGAGTATCGCGCGGCGGATCATGCGCTTGGTCTGCTCGTCGAGATAGGCGAAGTTATAGCCTTCGGTCAGCGCGTTCATGCCGCATGCTCCTGATGGTCGTCCTTGCCGTGCGCCGCGCGCAAGCGGCGCAGCAGTTCGAGCTCGGACTGGAAGTCGACGTAATGCGGCAGCTTCAAGTGCTGCACGAAGCCGGACGCTTCCACGTTGTCGCTGTGATACAGCACGAACTCGGGATCCTGGGTCGGCGAGCCGACGGTTTCGCCGAGTTCCTGCGCGCGCAGTGCGCGGTCGACCAGCGCCATGGCCATTGCCTTGCGCTCCGAGTGGCCGAACGCGAGTCCATAGCCTTGCGTGAAGGCCGGCGGCACCTCGCCGCTGCCCGCGAACTGGTTGATCATCTGGCACTCGGTGATATCGATGTCGCCGATCTCCACCGCGAAGCCCAGTTCGTCGATGTGCATCTCCACCGCGACTTCGCCATGGCGGATTTCGCCCGCGAACGGATGGCTGTGCGCATAGCCGCGCTGCGTCGCATAGCCGACCGCCAGCAGGAAGCCTTCGTCGCCGCGTGCGAGATTCTGCAGGCGCGTCGGGCGATCGGCGGGAAACGACAGCGGCTCGCGCGACAGGTCGCCCGGTTCCGGCGCGTTCTCCCGCATGCGTTCTTGCTCGATCAGCCCTTCCTTGTCGAGTATCGACAGCACGCGCGGCATCGCGTCCGTGGACGGCGCCTTCGCCCGAATAGTTGTATCGCTAACCGGTTCACCTTCGGCAAGCAAGGTGAAGTCGAGCAGACGTTGCGTGTAATCGTAGGTGCCGCCCAGCATCTGGCCGCCCGGAATATCCTTGAACGCCGCCGAGATGCGGCGCTCGACGCACATCGCCTCGGTATTCACCGGCAGCGTATAGCCGAAGCGCGGCAGCGTCGTGCGATAGGCGCGCAACAGGAAGATAGCCTCGACCAGATCGCCGGCGGCTTGCTTGATGGCCAGCGCCGCCAGGTCTTCGTCGTAGACCGAGCCTTCGGTCATCACGCGCGCCACGGCCAGCCGCATCTGCTCGCGTATCTGTGCAACGGACAGCTCGGGAACCGCGAGGTCGCCGCGGCGCTGCTTCGCGAGCACGTCCCAGGAACGTTCGATGGCGCGCTCGCCACCCTTGACCGCGACGTACATCAGTTCACCTCCACGTGAGTCGTGCGCGGCAGGCCGACCAGCGAGCCGCCCGCGACGAAGCAGCAGTCGATGCCGCAGGAAAACAACGTGGCCAGCGCCGCGCGTTCATGCCAGAAGCGACGCGGCAGGCCAGCAATACCGACCGTGCGCGTCTGCGCGATGCCCGGACCGCTCCATACGAGCGGCTCGCCGTCCGTCAGCGACGGCACGCGGACGAACAGCGTCGCCGATGCTTCGGGCGATTCAGGGTCGCCGTGCGAGAACGCATCGAGCGAAGGCATGTTGCGCGCGTCGTCGATATAGGCGAACGCAGCCGCGCGGCGGTCGCGGGTGAGCGGCGCACTCGCATGAAAGCGCAGCGCGTCGCCGAGCACGGCATCCTCGCGCTCGATGAAGACAGGCGTCGAATAATCCGCCAGTGCCAGCAATGCGGCGAACGCCGCGAGCGGCACGCGGCCGGCAAGTCCGTCGCGCATCGCGTGATTGTCTGGCAGCGCGGCATCGATCGCGAGAAGGCTGCCGGGACGCGACAGCGCATCCAGCAACGCGCGGAACACGCGTTGCGCATCGTGTACCGGATCGTTGAAACCGGGCACGAGCGTGGTCATGTCGATCTGCATCATTCGCCTCTCACCATCGTGAAGAATTCGACCTTGGTCGCCGCTGCTTCCGCTTCCTTGCGGCGCCGTTCGTCGGCTATGCGCGCGGCCAGCGGTTCGATCAAACGTGTCTGCAAGCGCGCCGCATGAGAAGGCGTCTGCAGCAGCGCATCCGCGAGCGCCGCAAGCGTCGCCCGCTCCTTGTCGCGGCCCATGTGCACGGCCACGCCCACCGGCGCATGCCCGTCGGCGCTGCGCAGACGCAGCGTGGCGCGCGTGACGGTGGCTTCACCGAGATTGAACGCGTCGCCCGTGCCGCCGATGCGCCCGCGCACCATCGCCAGGCCGATGTCCGGCGCGCGCAGCCATTCATAGTCCGGCAGCGGCGCGCCGTCGAGCGCCGCTGCCAGCGCCTGCTTCAGCGCGTCGCGCGGCGTGCGCGCCAGCACCGCCATCCATTCGCGGCGGTTGCCTGCGTCGTGCGGCTCCATTGAAGGTCTCATTGCGTTCCTCATGTCAGGAAGGATTCGGCCGTCGCATGCTACTCGTGGTCTGATCTAGTCGTCTAGACGTTTGGTCATGTAGTGGGGGTTTCACATTTCCATCACGAGTTGCGCACTACAATCCAGAGAACGATATTCAAACGTACCGGAATGACAGCGACATGACATCGAACGCAATCCACGACAGCAACGCGCCCGGACATGCGGTCGAACGCGGCGCGGGGGTCTCGGTGTGGCGGCAGATCGAACAGATCCTCGCCGCGGAGATCGCGGCCAAGAGCTTCGGCGAGGAAGGCCGCCTGCCGAGCGAAGCAGAACTCGCCCGGCGCTTCGACGTGAATCGTCATACCGTGCGCCGCGCCATGCTCAGGCTCGCGGCCACCGGTCTCGTCAGCGTCGAACAAGGGCGCGGCACCTTCGTGCAACCGGGCGCCATCGACTATCAGATTGGCCGGCGCACGCGTTTCACCGAGAACCTGCGCAGCCAGAAGCACACCTCGGCCGGCGTGGTGCTGACGTCAGACCGCGTGAAGGCGGACCCGACCGTCGCCAAGGCGCTCTGCGTGCGCGCCGGCACGCTGGTCTATCAGATCGAAACGCGCCACGACTCCGACGGCATTCCGATGACCTACGCGCGCAACTGGTATCCGGCGGCGCGCTTCAACGGCTTGCCGGACGCCATCGATGCGGCGGGCGGCGTGAGCGCGGCCCTCGAACAGTTCGGCGTGAAGGATTACATGCGCAAGTGGAGCCGGATCGGCAGTGTGTTGCCTTCTTCGGAAGTGGCGCGGCGTTTGCAGATCAATCGCCAGCAGCCGGTGTTGTGGGTCGAGAACGTCGATGTCGACGAGGACGGCGTGCCGATCAAGTACGGCTTCACGCACTTCGCGGCGGACCGCGTGCAACTGATGGTCGAGCACGGCTCATGATCGTTGCGCAGGTGCATGCCCGCCACCCCCGCGTGGCGCTGTATTACGCGCCGCCCGCCTCGTCCGCATGGTGGCGCGAAGGCTGCGAATGGCTCGGGCGCGATCCCGAAAGCGGCCGCGAGAGCGCGACGTCCGTGCACGACGTCACGCACGCGCCGCGCCGCTACGGCTGGCACGCGACCCTCGTGGCGCCCTTTCACATGGCGCCGGGCGTCGAACTCGCGGACGTGCTCGCCTCGGCGCGGGCCTGGGCCGGCACGGTGCCGCGCTTCGAGATGGCGCTGCGGGCAGAGGCGCTCGGCCGCTTCGCCGCGCTTCGTCCGGCTGCCGCGCACGACGACGCCACGCTGCGCGCACTCGCCGGCGACGCGCTCATCGCGCTGGCCCCGCTGCGCAAGCGGCCTTCGCACGAGAGCATCGAGCGGCGCATCACGGAAGGCATGAGCGGCCGGCAGATCGAACTGCTGCGCGAATGGGGCTACCCGTACGTGTTCGACGAATATCGCTTTCACATGACGCTGTCCGACTCACTCGACGATGCGAACCAGCGTGAATCGATCGTGTCGGACTGGACGCGGCGCATCGACACGCTGGGCCCGCTGCCGGTGCATGGTGCAGCGCTGTTCGTCGAACCGGAGCCTGGCGCGCCGTTCATGCTGTGGCAGCGCCTGCCGTTCAACAACGTACAGGATGGAGCATGAGCGGAGTGGACAGCACGAAACTGATCTACGTAATGGGACCGTCGGGCGCGGGCAAGGACTCGCTGCTCGGCTTTGCGCGCGAACGCGTCGGTACGCGGGTGATGTTCGCGCATCGCTACATCACGCGCGCTGTCGCAGACGGGGAAAATCACATCGCGCTCACGCACGAAGAATTCGCTTCGCGGCTTTCGTATGGCTTGTTCGCGATGCACTGGGAGAGCCTCGGCCTGCTTTACGGCATCGGCATTGAACTCGATGCGTGGCTCGCGCGCGGCATGCCGGTGGTGGTGAATGGCTCGCGTCAGCATGCGGGGCTGGCGCTGGAACGCTATCCGCACGCACAGTTCGTGCATATCGATGCAACGCCCGCCGTGCTCGCCGCGCGCCTCGCACGGCGTGGCCGTGAAGATGCACGGCAGATCGAGGCGCGTCTTGCGCGGCGTCCGGCGTTTGCGTTGCCGCCACAGGCGAACCTCGTCACGATCGACAACTCGGGCATGCTCGCGGATGCCGGCGCGCAGTTTCTCGACGTGCTGACGCTTGGCAGTCACGTTTGAACCATCGCGCGTCTATGCGACGGCCGTGTCTTCCGGGCGCCAGCCTGGAATGTTCAGGTAGTAGCGCGTCGAGCGACCTGCGCCGACTCGGCGCACCAGGCCCATGTCCTCGAGTTCGATGAGTTCACGCGACGCCGTGGCCCGCGAGGTGCCGCCGATGCTCTCGTACTTTCTGGTGCTCATGCCTCCCTCGAAACCCTCAGGACCGGCGTCGAACAACAGATTGACGACGTTGCGCTGCCGGGTCGTGAGTACCTTGTCCTGATGATTCATCCAGAACATGGCTTTCTGGAGCGCGGCGTCCACGGCGTCGGACGCTTCCTCGCAGGACACCCGCAGTTGTTCCACGAACCACAAGACCCACTCGGTCACGTCGAGTTCGCCATGCTGGGCACGTTCGAGCTGCTCGTAGTAGTCGCGTCGCTTGTCGAGCAAGCGCTGTGAAGTCCGGATCAGGCGGCTGACCTCGCCGCTGTCGTGCGCCAGCACCAGGTCGATAAGGACCCGGCCGATGCGGCCGTTCCCCTCCTCGAAGGGATGAATCGTTTCGAACCACAGGTGAGCGAGCGCAGCCTTGACCAGCGTGTCGTGCTCGGTCTTTGCGTTGAACCACTCCAGGAACGTTTGCATTTCCGCCGGAACGCGGGCCGATGAGGGCGCTTCGTAGCGGACCCGCTCTCGTCCGACTTGCCCGCTGACGATCTGCATCGGCTCGGCATGTTCGCGGTATGCCCCGACCAGAATCTTGACCATGCCCGAGTAACCGGTAGGAAAAAGAGCCGCCTGCCACGCACATAAACGTTCACGCGTAAGCGGAGCATTTCTTTGCAGAACGGCATCATCCATGATGTCGAGCAGGCCTTCGACATTTCGAGGCGCGTTGGGGCCATCCTGCTTCCCGACGCCCAGTCGCCGGGCCACGGACGAGCGCACGGCGGCGAGATCGATGCGCTCGCCCTCGATGGCTGCCGTCGCGACAGCATCCTGGCTCCAGGCCTCAGCGGCGAGTTCGAGGCGCTGGTCGAAGCGGAGACCCGCCAGCTTGCCTTCAACGATGCCCTGAACCCGGTGCGCGCGAGCCAGCTCGCCGCCTACGCGCACGGCGTCGTAATGCATGCCGGGCCACGTGGGGGCTTGCCAGATGAGCGATGGAGGCGATGGCATGGCGCTGGATGGGCTTTGAGGCGATTAACCGTACTATTCGACTCGCATTTTGAGTCGAATCAGTATAGCCCATGAGGCGATTGAACGCTTAATCGACTCAAATCATGAGCCGATTATTCTGACCAGTAACGTACCTCAGATCACCCGCTCCCGCACCCACCCCGACACGAGATCGATCAGCGATACGATAACGATCACGATCAGCATCACCGCCGCCGTCTGCGCATAGTTGAACGAGCGGATCGCCTCGTAGAGCACGACGCCGATCCCGCCCGCGCCCACCATGCCGACCACCATCGCCGAGCGCACGTTCGACTCGAAGCGATACAACGCGAACGAGATCCACAGCGGCAACACCTGCGGCAGCACGCCATAGATGATTTCATCGAGACTGCTCGCGCCAGTCGCGCGCACGCCTTCCGCGGGGCGCGCATCGACGGCTTCGACCGCTTCCGCGAACAGCTTGGCGAGCACGCCTGTCGTGTGCACCCACAACGCGAGCACGCCCGCGAACGGCCCGAGCCCCACCGCGACGATGAACAGCATCGCGAAGACCATTTCGTTGATCGCGCGGCACGCGTCCATCAAACGGCGCACCGGCTGCGAGATCCACACGGGCGCGATGTTCTGCGCCGACAGCAGACCGCACGGCACGGCACAGACCAGCGCGAGCGCCGTGCCCCACACCGCGACCGCCAGCGTCACGATCATCTCCTGCACATACGTGCGCCATTCGGTGAAGTCGGGCGGGAAGAAGTCACGCGCGAACTGGCTCATGTTGCCCGATGCGCCGAGCAGATCCAGCGGACGCATGTCCGCGCTGTGCCAGGACAGACCGAGCACGGCCATGACGGCGATCCAGCCCAACAACGACATCCAGCTGCGCTTTCCCGCCAGCGGATGCGCGGCGCGCGCGATGCCGGCCTCGAACGTTGTGACGTCGAGCGGCTTCATTTACTTCGCCGCCGGGTTGTCGAGGGCCGCGATCTTCTGGTCGAGCACGGCGACCTGGGCCTTCTTGTCGGCTTCGTCGAGATGGGCGTTGTTCTGGACCTGCTGCTTCTTCTGGAACAGCGCCATCTGGCGAATCGGCAGGAGCTGCGCATCCGAAGAATCCGCAAAGCCCGAATAGCCGGAGATGGCGTTGATCACCTGCTGCTCGTGCGGATCTTTCTGCGCGTAGTGATCGAAGAAGGTACGCAGCTTGTCCTTCGTTGCTTGCGGCAAGTCACGGCGCCACACCAGCGGGTCCGACGCAATCAGCGGCGACTTCCAGAGCACCCGCACCTTCGGATACAGCTCGGGATGCTGGGTCTTGATGGTATCGAGCATGTCGGTGTTGTTGGTCGCGACGTCCACCCTGTCGTTGACCACTGCGAGCATGTTCGCTTCATGACTCGACGGCAGCACGCTCTTGAAGGCCGTCTTCGCGTTGATGCCGTTCTTCGCGAACAGATAGTACGACGGCACCAGCGTGCCCGAAGTCGAATTCGGATCGCCAAAACCGAGGTTGATGTCCTTCGTGTTCTTCAGCACCTGGTCGAGCGACTTCCACTTGCTGTTCACATTCGTGATGAGCAGCGAGTAATAGCCCGCCTCGCCGTTCTTGTACTTCACCTTCGCGAAGACTTCGCCGTTCGAACGGTCCACGGCCTCGATCGCCGACGCATTGCCGAAGAAGCCGATCTGCACCTTGTTGAAGCGCATGGCTTCGATGATGCCGGCATAGTCGGTCGCGAAGTAGGCCTTCACGTCGAGCCCGGTCTGCTTGTTGAGATCGTCGATGAGCGGCTGCCAGCGCTGCTTGAGCGCGGCGGACGAGTCCGTCGAGATGATGCCGAAGTTGATCGTATCGGCCAGAACGGGCTGCGTCAGGAGGCAGGCCAGCGCCGCGCCAGCCAGGATGAAACGGGCTGCTTTCATGGTGCGATCCAGAGAGGGGTTAGTTCGAAATTCAGGAGCCGGCCGCCGATGCGAATGCCGGCGCTGCATGCGTACGTCCTTCGGTCACTTCAGGCGGCTGTGTGTCGGTACGGTGCGTCAGCAGTTCATCCGCCGACGCGCCGTACAGTTCGCGCAGCACGGGCGGCGTCAGGCGCTCGGAGGCGCCGTCGAACACGACGCGGCCGTCGCGCAGCGCGATGGTGCGCGGACAGTACTTCATGGCGACGTCGATCTGATGCAGCGACACCACGACCGTCAACCCGTGTTCGCGATTGAGCGACTGCATCAGGTCCATGACGCGACGCGCTGATTCGGGATCGAGCGATGCGATCGGCTCGTCCGCGAGCACGATGCGCGCACGCTGCACCAGCGCGCGGGCCAGCGCGGCACGCTGCTGCTGGCCGCCGGAGAGGTTGCTTGCGCGTTCCAGCGCGTGCTCGCCGATGCCCATCGCGGATAGCGATTCCAAAGCGAAACTGCGCTCGCCGCGCGGAAAGCGGCCCGTCAGACGACGCCACAGCGAGACGCGCGAGAGCGCGCCGATCAGCACATTGGTCAGCACCGTCAGGCGTCCGACCAGGTTGAACTGCTGAAACACGAAGGCGACGTCGCGGCGAATCGAACGCACTTCACGCACGATCCGGCCGTTCTGCTGGATCGGCCGGCCGAGCAAGGTGACGTGCGACGGCGCGGGGTCGGATGCCGTGAAGCCGGCGATATGCCGCAGCAGCGTGGATTTCCCCGATCCCGACGCGCCGATCAGCGCGACCATCTCGCCCTCTTCCACGCGCAGATCCACGGAGTCCAGCGCCTTGCGGCCACTTCTGAACGTCTTGGTGAGACGCTCGATACGAATTGCGTCCATAGCTTCCCTCGATGGCGCGCGCCGAACAGGCGCGCTGAAACGTTCGGGAGATTCTAGGAAGCCGATGTGACGTCCCGGTGACGCGCATGAGACGTCTAGATGAATACATCACCTGGGCGCGCATCGCATTGAGACGATCGAGTCGATATGCGATCCGCACGAGCATTCACCTTTCAGCGCGTGCGCGCCATGATGGAGTCCATAGATGCAGGACACATTACTCGGGACACCATCATGAACACGATCCATACGGATGTCGCCATCATCGGCGCGGGCAGCGCGGGACTTTCCGCGTACCGCGCGGCGAAGGCGGCGGGTGCAACGGCGCTGCTCATCGAAGGCGGCGCGCATGGGACGACCTGTGCGCGCGTGGGGTGTATGCCGTCGAAGCTGCTGATCGCAGCCGCCGATGCCGCGCATCATGCACGTCACGGCGATGCGTTCGGCGTGCGCGTGGACGGCGCGGTGCGCATCGATGGCCATGCGGTGATGGCGCGCGTGAAGCGCGAGCGGGATCGCTTCGTGGGCTTCGTTGTCGAGGGTGTCGATGCACTGCCCGCCGAAGACAAGCTGACCCGCTATGCGCGCTTCATCGACGACCGCTGGTTGATGGTCGGCGAGCATACGAAGGTTCACGCTAAGGCGATCGTGATCGCGACGGGATCGAGCCCGGTCATGCCCGCGATGTATCGCGCGCTCGGCGACCGTGCGGTGATCAACGACGACGTGTTCTCCTGGGATGACCTGCCGAAGCGCGTTGCCGTGGTCGGCGCGGGCGTGATCGGGCTGGAACTCGGGCAGGCGCTGGCACGGCTCGATGTGCGAGTGACGGTGCTGGGCGCGCGCGGCCGTGTCGGTCCGTTGACCGATCCCGCCATTCGCGCCTATGCGGAACGGACTTTCAGTGAGGCGTTGCGCTTCGAACCGCGCGCGAATGTGCAAGCGGCCGTGCGCGAAGGCGATGAAGTGCGGCTGCGCTACGTTGCGGACACGGGCGAAGTGCTCGAAGACACGTCCGATTACGTGCTGGTCGCGGCCGGCCGCAAGCCGAACGTCGGCGGATTGGGGCTGCGGGATACGTCGCTGGAACTCGATGCCGACGGCATGCCCGTCTACGACGCGCATACGCTTCAGGCAGGGTCGCATGGCGTGTTCGTCGCCGGCGATGCCAATGGCGTGCTGCCCTTGCTGCACGAAGCCGCCGACGAAGGCCGTGCGGCGGGCGCCAATGCGGCGCGTCTTGCACGGGGTGAGCAAGTCGAGCCGCTCGAACGGCGCGCGCCGCTGGCAATCGCCTTCACCGATCCCGGCATCGCGATGGTCGGGGCACGTCATGCCGACCTGACGCCCGGATCGTTTGTCACCGGCGAAGTGAGCTTCGAGGATCAGGGACGCAGCCGGGTCATGCTGAGGAACCGCGGGCTCATGCATGTGTATGCAGAGCGCGCGACCGGCCGATTCGTCGGCGCGGAATGGATCGGGCCGGACGCGGAGCATATCGCGCATCTGCTGGCGTGGGCGTTGCAAATGAAGCTGACCATCGATGACATGCTGCGCATGCCGTTCTACCATCCGGTGGTCGAAGAAGGTTTGCGCACCGCGCTGCGCGACGCGGCGCTCAAGCTGGCGTAAGGCTCGCGGCTGCGAGGGCATCGGCGCCCACGTAAAATAACTTCATGCCGATGCCTCCCGACACTCCTCAACCGCACAAGCCCGACCTGCCGCTCGACACGCCCAGCACCGCATCGCTTGCGGTCGCCGCCACCATCGCGATGATCGCGTGGCTGGCGTTCGCGGCACAGACGGACATCACCATCGCGCGGTTCGCCGGCCGCGGCCTCTCCGTCCTGGAAGGCGTCGCGCGCATGAGCAGCTACCTGACGAACCTGACCGTGTTGCTGACGGCGTTCTGCTTCACCTGCGTCGCCACGCGCGCGCGTTCTCCGGTCGCGCGCTTCTTTCGCCGGCCGACTGTCGTGACGGCAGTCGTCGTGTATATCGTCTTCGTGGGGATCGCGTATAACGCGCTGCTGCGCTATCTGTGGACGCCTTCGGGCTATCGCGCGTTCGTCAACGAATCGCTGCACACCGTGGTGCCGGCGCTCGCCGCGTTGTACTGGTTCCTGTTCGTGCCGCGCTTTCACCTGTCGCTCAGGCGCTGCGCGGTGTGGCTCGTCTATCCGCTGTCCTATCTCGTCATCACGCTATGGCGCGGCAGTCTGTCCGACTTCTATCCGTACCCGTTCATCAACGTCTCGGAACTGGGCTACGAGCGCGTGCTCGTCAACGCGACGATGCTGGTCGCTGCCTTTCTCGTTCTGATGGGCGTGTTCCTGGCGATCAATCATCGTCGCGAGGATTTGAGCGTCGCGGACCCGGAGGCCGAATCGGGCGATTCGTCCGCCGGGCGCATCGAATAGCCTAGGCTGGCTTCGTGTCGAACATCAGCAGGTCGACGCCCGCTTGTGCGAAGTTGGCGAGATCGCCGGCCGTCTTCTGCCCTTCCGGCGAGCCAAGCGCGCTTTGAATGGCGTCGAGCGAATCGAAGTCGAGCAGCGCCACGAGGTGATAAGGCGAATCGCCCGACGCCACCTCCACCGGTCCGGTACTCACCTCATACTTGCGCAGGCCCGGCAGCGTCTTCGCGAGCGGCGCGTGAGTCGAGACGTAGTAATCGTCGAATGCCTTCGTGTCGGTCGGTTTCTTGTAGAGCGCTACGAGCTGGGCCATCGTCATGTCTCCTGTGAGTGGTACGGCATGGGAACAAGCGGAAGGTGCTACTGCTTCTCGAGTTGCAGGTAGATGCGCTGCACATTCTGCGGCTGGGCGATTGCGTAGAGCTTGTAGGTGCGGAAGGCGGGGACCTGCACCGTGTGCATCGCCTCGGTCAGCCCGACGCCGTTCTTGTAAGCCTGTTTCACCGCCGCAGCGAGTTCGCGCAGATAGACGCCCGTCTGCATGATGTCGTCGTCGGGCAGCGGCGGTCCGAAGCCGGGCACGACCGTATGCAAGTCGAGTGCATGCAGGTTTTCCAGCGCCGCGAGCCAGCCGGGAATCTGCTCGTTGCGCAGTTCGGGAATGCGTCCGTTCGAGACGAGCCCGCCCGCAAAGAGCACGCCGGTCTGCGTATCGAGCACAGCGAGATCGCCGGGCGTACTCGCGGGTCCGAAATGCAGCAGTTGCAACTTGCGCCCGCCGCTGTCGATCTCCGTCGTGCCGTTGACGGTTTCATCGGGCACCGTCACGCGCGAACCCGCCATTTCGTCTTCGCCGAGCGTCTTGCGCAGGTTCGCCAGGCAGATCGAGCAGCGCTCGCGAATCAGCTGCGCCGCGCGGGCATGCGCGAGGATCGGCACGCCCTGATCGCGGAACGCCGCCGCGCCGAACACGAACTCGGGCGCCTGATGCGTGATGATTACGCGCTTCACAGGCAGCGGCGTGACCTTGCGAATCGCCTCGATCATCGCGCGGCCATAGCGGTAGGAGGAGCCGGTGTCGATCACCGTCACGCCGTCCGTCCCCACCACGAAGCCATTGTTCGCGACGATGCCATGATTCGCGGGCGCCACGGCACCGTTGTCGCCGATGAACGCATACACGCCCGGCGCGATGGCAACCGGCGCGGGCATGCCGTTCAGCGCGGCCTGCGCGAGTGCGCTTGCCACGAGCAGCCAGTGCCCGACGAATAACGCACGAAGACGCGCAAGCGAGCCGAGCCGCGTCATTTCATCGCCGAGGTCTGCGCGCTGCCGGGCTGGGCATCGACCGCCACGGCGCCATCCCAGGTCTTGCTCTTCGTGTCCTCGATATGCGCCTGCAATTCGCCCGCACCGCTCGGCACGAAGTAGAAGCGGAAGTTCGGATTCTCGCTGATCGAGAAGTTGACGTTGGCGGTCATCACGGGCTTGCCGGCATACGTGACCGCCACCTTGCGGATGAAATACGCCGACGCGTAGTTGCGTGTGATCTGGTTCATCGCCATGCCGGTGCGGTTCGGATGACGCACCATCAGCTGCGCGAGTTCGGGCTTGCCGCTCACCGGCGCGCCTTCGGTACGCAGCCTGACCTGGCCGGCAGCGCGTTCGGCGGCGTCTTCGTCCCTGTCGGCAGGCGCGGAACAGCCGCCGGACGCCTTCACGAAACGCACCGCGCTGTAGAGCTTGCCGTCGTTCGTCTCGGCGATGACGCGCATGAACGTATAGTCCTCGACCCGCACGCGCGTTTCGATCGTCGCGATGCCCGATTCCGGCGTGAACTCGAACGAGCCCGCATACGGCTCCGGATTCTCGTCGATGAAGAGATACACCGCCTTGATGTAATGCGTCGGCGTTTGCGGAAACTGCGCGTTGATCGCGATGGGCACGACGGAAGCGTCGGCGGCGCGTGCGGGTGCATCGAGCTTGATGACCGCGTCGCCGTGAGGGTCGATCGACCGGTCCTTGAACGTGCCTTGCCTGAAGTCCTGCCAGCGCGCGTTCTTGTCGGGGTTATCGTCGGGCTGCGCAGCCTGTGTCGATATTGAAACAAGCAATGGAACCAGCACGGCGGAAGCGAAGCTCGCTGCAGAAACGAAGCGAACGCCACAACTTGCGGTCTTCATGATGTCCCTCCAGTGCGCCTGAGCGCTACTGTTCCCACTCCAGTTCAGCGTAAGCGGCGGTCACGTTGCGGCGGTGATATTCGTCGTACAGGAGCCACTTGCCACGTTCGTTCAGACCAACACTGTCCACCGCCTGCTGCATCGTCTCGCCCTTTTTGATGGCTGCACGCACATCGCGCGCCAGGCGGGCGAGATAGTCCGCTTCGGCATCCAGCGCCTGCGGCCAGGGCGGATTCAGTGGACCGTGTCCGGGCACGACATGACGCGGTTTCATCTGCCGAATCCGGGCGATGTCGTCCAGCCAGCCCATCACGTTGCCGTCCACCACCGGAATGCATCGGACAAACAGCAGGTCGCCGGTCCACAGCGTGCCGCTCTTCTCATCGTATACCGTCATGTCGTTGTTGGTATGCGCGGTTTTCCAGGTGCGCAAGGTCAAGGTGCGACCGCCCAGATCGAGCGTGCCTACGTCGCGGATGCTCTCAGTCGGCGGGACGATCTCGCTGCCCTCCGCCGCCGCGCCGAGTTCGCGATGCAGCGCGCGCAGGTAGTTGTCGGCGCGCGCGGCTTCGGCCTGCGCCAGCCGCGCGCTGCCGACGAACTGCGGATGATCGTCCTTGAACGCCGCATTCCCGAAGATGTGATCCGGATGCATGTGCGTGTTGATCACATAGCAGACCGGCTGCGGCGTCACCTGGCGGATCGCGGCGCGCAACGCGCGGCCTTCCGCGAGCGTCCCGCCGGTGTCGATCACGGCGACGCAGCGCGTCCCGACGACAAAGCCCACGTTCGCGATGTCGCCGCCGTTCGCGGGCGTCGCGAGCGCGTCATGGCCGCGATGCGCGTAATTGCCTGGTGCGATCTGCGTGACCGACAAGGGCGTCTGCGCGCGCGCGATGCCTGCGCATGCAAGCAGCACGAACAGCGCGCCGCGCCATGCTGTTCCCATCACGCGCCGCCCGCTTGTGCGAGGCGCTTCGGGCGACGCACGCCGAACGGCGCATATTCCTGTTCGAGGAACGGTTCGGCGTGTTCGAGCAGAAAGCGGCGAAACGCGAGACAGGTCGGCGAAAGCTGCTTCGAACGCGAATGCACGAGTTGCCAGGTGCGTTCCACCGGTGTGCCGTTCACGTCGAGGATGCAGATTTCGCCGGTACGCAGTTCGAGCGACAGCGTGTGCAGGGAGATGAGGCTCACGCCCATGCCGGCCATCACGGCCTGCTTGATGGTTTCATTGCTGCCCAGCGTGACGCTGCGCGCGGGCACGAAGAGATTCTGGCGAAACACGTGTTCCGCGACCGCGCGCGTGCCCGAACCGGGCTCGCGCAACAGGAAGGTGTCGTGCGCGAGTTCCTGCAAGTCGAAGCCGCGTGCGTGCCGCAGCGGATGCGACAGCGGCGCGACGATCACGTGCGGATGATAGGCAAGCGGTTCGGCGGTGGTGCCGAGCTCGGGCGGCGGACGGCCCATGATGGCGAGATCGGTGGCGTTGTCCTGCAAGAGACGCAGCAGCGTTTCGCGATTGCCGACCGAAAAATGCACGTCAACCTTCGGATATTGCTGCGAATACAGCGCCAAGAGCTTGGGCGCGAAGTACGTGGCCGAGCTGACGATGCTCACTGCAATCGAGCCGCTGTCCGCTTGCGTGAGCGACATCATCGCGTCTTCGGCGTCCTTGATTTCACCGAGGATGCGGCTCGCATGATGCGACAGGCGCTCACCGGCTTCGGTCAGCGCGAGGCGCCGCGCCACGCGTTCGAAGAGCGGCAGGCCGATGGCGTCTTCGAGCTGGCGAATCTGCATGGATACAGCGGGCTGCGTCAGATGCAGTTCCTCGGCTGCGCGCGCGAAGCTGGGGCAACGGGCTGCGATGACGAAGATCTGCAATTGCCGGAGGGTAAGGGAGCGGATGAAGTTCACGAACGCGCGCCCTCTGGCTGGAGCGCCAGTGGCGTCGCGATGGGGGAAGCCTTGCGCATGGTGATCGACTTCGCCATCGTGCTTCTCCGTGCCGAGGTCCGTTGCTGAGGTCGGTTCCTGTCGGGCCGATTCTACTCCAGCACATCGGCCCGACAAACCCGGTACAAGCACGGTACCAGCACGGTCCTGCTTTCATTCGCGCAGAGCCGCTACCTCACAGTGCGCTCCCTGGCGAAGGCGGCACGGGCGTCGCGGACGGATACGCGCCCCAGACCGGCGACGGCGCGCTCGACCCCAACGTAAAGTCGAGCGTCGCGCCGTTCTTCAGCGTGGCGAGCGGCAGCCACGTGCTGTTGTAGGCCGCGCCATTGACCTTCATCGACTGGATGTAGGTCTGCACCGAGTTGGCCGTGAGGGTCAGCGCCTGGCCGTTGCCCAGATGGATCACGGCGCTGGTGAAGCGCGGACTGGCGACCGTCAGGCCAGGCTCGCCCGGAATCAGCGGATACAGTCCGAGCGCTGCCCACACGAACCAGCCCGAGGTCGCGCCTTCGTCATCGTTGCCCGGAATGCCCGACGGCGTCGCCAGATACTGGGTCTTGGCAATGTTGGCAACGGCTGCCTGCGTGAGATCCGGCCGGCTCGTCCAGTTGAAGAGCCAGGGCGTCGCGAACATCGGCTCGTTGGTCATGATCAGTTGCGGCTCGAAGGCCGTGAGACGGGCAATCACCGCCTGATCGCCGCCCAGCAGCCTGAACAATCCGCCGATGTCGTGCGGCACCATCCACGTGTATTCCTCGGCGTTGCCCTCGACGGGATCCTTCGTCGTATAGGCCGGCCACGTGCCGTCCTGGTTGCGCGGCTGGAGCTGCGTGACCGATACGCCGTTCAGCGTGGTGGCGTTCGGCTTCATGACATTGGCCCAGTTTCCGGAGCGTGCCAGCAGCTTCGTGGCGTTCGCCGAATCGCCCATGGCCTGCGCGAACTGCGAGACGGCGAAGTCGGTGCTCGCATATTCCAGGGTCGTCGATGACGTTCCGTTGGCATGACTGGAATCAATCACGATCCCCGCGTCGTCCGGCAGCCAGCCGAGCGCACTGTACTTGCTCAGTCCGGGCAGCACAGCGTGCCCGGTGCAGCTCGCCGACGGGCTGGTCTCGTCGTTGAGCATGATCTTCAGGGCGGACGCGGTATCGAAGTCGGTCGCGCCGTACAGATAGCTTTCGGCGACGATGGTGGACACCGTATCGGCCGGCATCACGTTGCTGTTGGTCGTGCCTTCGATCCACTGGGGAAACGCGTTCCCGCACGCAAGACCGTCGTTGACCAGCGACTGCATCATGTCACTGGTCTGCTGCGGCGCAGTCAGGGCCATCAGCGGCATCAGCGAGCGATAGGTGTCCCAGCTCGAGAACGTGGTGTATTGCGCGCGCGACTGGCCCGCGCTGTTGGTGCCCGCGTTGGCGCTGGGCGTGGACAGCGGGTAGCCGTTGCTGTCGTACTTCGGCTGAGAATTGAAGACTGGATAGTCGCCATTGGCGTCGCTGATCAACGAAGGCGCAAGCGACGCGTGATACAGCGCCGTATAGAAGGCTGTCGTGTCGCCTGCGCTGCCGCCGCTCACCTGAATCGTGTTCAGACGCGTGTTCCAGGCGGTGTCCGCATTCGCACTGGCGGTGTCGAAGGGGACGAGCGTATTGGCGGCGCCGGCCTGTTCCTGTTGCAGGTTGGCCTGCGCATTCGCAATGCTGACGTATGAAAGACCCACCCGCATGGTCACGACGAGCGGCGCCGCCTTGGACGGCGTAAAGGTCAGCGTGGCCGTCGAGCTCTGCACGCTGGACGTGAAGGGTTGATCGAAAGTCGCGTAGAAGTACACGGGATAGGACTGATTGTCGCCGCAGAAATTGCCGCCCTTCCACGATCCCTGCACGCTCAGAGGCGCCCCGGCGCCGCCCGGCGCTATGGTGCCGCCCCACGGATAGTCATGCGATGCCGCCGTCATCGTCAGTTGCGCGGCTTGCCCGGCGGTCCAGGTGAAACGGCCAAGGCCGGTGCGTTGCGTGGCAGTGAGTTCCGCCAGGATGCCGTTGTTCAGCTTGACGCTGTAGTAGCCGGGCCTGGTCGTCTCGTTCGCGGGCGAGAACGCGCCGGCTGTTCCGCCGGACGTGCCGGACGTACCGGACGTGCCGGGCATGACCGGCAGGCCGCCGCCGCCGTCGCCGCATCCCGTGCCGCTCAGGTGCGTCAGGCTGAAGTCCTGGATGCTCGTGGCGCCGTTGAAATAGCCGGTCGTGGTCCATCTGTTGATGCCGCCGGGATTCAGCGTGTCCGGCCCCCACTGCACCATCCCGAACGGCAGCCCGGCGAGCAGCGAGGTCGCGCCGCCGTTGTCCGTGCCGATCCGTTCATTGACGTTCGGCGTCAGCCGCATGACGACAGGGGCCGGCGCAGCGGACGCGGCCGGCTTCGCGGGCGTGCCTGACGTGCCCGGAGTAACCGGTGTGCCCGGCGTAACTGACGTGCTCGGCGTACCCGGCGTGCTCGGCGTGATTGAAGTGCCATTGCCCGCACCTTGCATCGTGTTGCTCACGGCCGGAGCGTTCGCAGTCGGGCTGCTGGCGCGCAGGTTTGCCGTGGCGCCCGCCGTGGGCGACGCTGTCGTCATTCCGCCCGCAACCGGCGCGGACACGGATGTGTCATTGGCGCCCGTCAAGAAAGACCGGGGCGGCGGAGCGGCGGCGGGACCGATCGTCGTCGCCGGTGCCGCCGCCTGCGCCGCGCCGCCGCTCGAACCCGCGCCGCCGCTTGCATCCGAATCGCCGCCGCAGCCGCTCAACAGGCCCGCCACGGCCAGCACAACAAGCCATTCTCTCAGTCTCTTCAAGGTCGTCTCCTGGTGGTCTGCGCCCGGCCCCTGCCGCGAAACGCTTGCGCGCGCCGCGTTGGAGCAGGGCATGTCGAGGCCCCCGGAAGCGCCCGCCCATCGGACGCCACAGGGTTGCCCTCACGGTGTTTTTTGTGCGTAAGGCTGCGTGTAATCCGCTGCCGGCCCGGACGGCGGTGTAAGCGCGGTACCGCCTGCCCACGTGGTGTAGGTCGATGAAAGCGTGTAGGTCAGCGTGCCGCCATTGGCGATCGCCGCGAGCGGCAGCCACGACCCCTTCCAGTCCTGGCCGTTCAACTTGACGGATGAGATGTACGGCTTGTTGTTCAGCAACGCCGTGTCGTCGGTCTGGATACGCAGCCGCTTCGTGCCATCGCCCAGCCAGAGGGTGGCGCCCCCGAACTGCGGCGTCGACATCGCCAGACCCGGCGCGGACGGAATGACGGGATACAGTCCGAGCGATGCCCACACGTACCATCCCGACAGCGCTCCCATGCCGTCATTGCCGGGCAGCCCGCCCGCGTCGTTGCGGAAGGTCTGCTGCATGATCATCGGGATCACCCGCTGGGAGACGGTCGGAAGGACTGCCCAGTTGTAGGCCCAGGGCGCCTGCATGGAAGCCTTGCCGCCGATGTAGAACGTGCTGCCGCCCGCGCCGCTGTTGAGCGTCTGGGCACTGGACATCGCGCCGTCGAACGGATAGTCCGGGCTGAGACCGAACAGCGTATCGAGCCGCTCCATGGCCAGCACATCGCCGCCGAGCTTCGAGATCAGGGCGCTGTAGTCATGCTGCGCGGTCCACAGGTAGTTCGGTTCCGTGGCCTGCAGGAAGCCGCCGTTGTTGGTTCCGGAGAAGTCCCACTGGCCCGTCGAGTTCTTGGGCACCAGCCCCGAGGTCACACCGAAGTACTGCTGACTCGCCGGAATGCTCGCGTTGAAGAGGTTGGCCCAACTGCTTGCGCGGCTATGCAGCGTCGCGATGCTGGCCGAATCCTGCGGGTTCCCCAGCAGCGAGAGAAAGTTGCCGACGGACTCGTCGGTCGTCTGGAACTCCAGCGTCAGTGATCCCGCATGGGCATTGGGAACCGTGTCGGTCGGGACGTAGCCGTTCTGCGCATAGAAACGGCCTGCGGCCTGCGCATAGGACGTGTTGGCGCCCTCCGGCACGCTGGTGACGTTGTTGCATCGCCCCGCGGTGAACGCGCCGCCCGGCGTCGTGCCGAAGGCGGACTGCAACATGTAGGTGCGGGCCGTGGCGGTGTCGAAGCCGCGCGCACCGAACATGTAGGCGCCGGCGATCGCATTCGGTGCGGGGTCGCCCTCCGTTGCCGCGGTATCGTCACTGCCATCCACCGAGTGCGGGAACGCGCCGCACTGCACGGCATCCGCGACCAGTGACTGCATCATGTCGCTGACTTCGGACGGGAACAGCAAGGCCTGGAACTGCGTCAGCGAACGATAGCTGTCCCACAGCGAAAAGCCCGAGTAGTGCGTCTTGTACGCAGCCGGCGCGCCGGGCACCGCATACTGCCCGACGTTCACGGTCTTGCGGACCGGCACCGTGTTGGCCTGCGCGGTCAGATCCGTCTGCTGCATGCTGCGGTAATCGCCGTTGACGTCGCTGTAGACCGTGGGGCCCATCATCGTGTGATAGAGCGCCGTGTAGAACTGCGTGACGTAGCTGGTCGCGAGCTGTCTCTGGCTCGCGCTGAGCGCGCCGATTGCGCCCGGGGCGGCAATATCCAGCTGCACCGTGTTGAGCCGGCGATTCCAGATCGCGTCCTGATTCCTGCGCACGGCGTCGAACGACCAGTCGGTGTTCTCGGTCGTCAGATTGAGCTTCGCGTTGTCCGTGCTCACCGAAGAAATGCCGGCCTTCAGCTGAATCACGGTGGGACCCGTTGCGTTCTGCTTGAACGCAAGCTCCACCATGCCGGAGTAGGTCTTGGTGGCCGTTGCATCGATCGGCGTATCGAAGACCATATAGAACGACACCGGCTTGTACCATCTGCCGTTGCAATAGGCGCCGACCACCGTGTGCCCGGACACCGCGTTCGCCTGCGTGTCCAGCGAGAGATCCACCTGGTCCGTCGGCGCGCCGGTCTTCAGCGAACCGGCGCCGCGCGTGTCCACGATCACCATGGGGGCCGTGCCGGCCGGGAACGTCAGCCGGGCCATGCCGGTGCGCGTCGTGGCCGTGAGCTCGCTCAGGATTCCGCTGTCGGCCTTGACGCTGTAATAGCCTGGCTGCGCGGACTCGTTCGCATGCGAAAACGTGATCTCGGCGGTGCCAGGGCGCATCACCACCCCGCCCTGGCCTCGGCAGCCGACGCCGTTCAGATGCGTGAGGCTGAAGAAGTCGATGCTCGAATCCGAGTACAGGTAACCCGCCGAACCCGGACCACTGGTCACAGCGTTGGCAGGCGTATCCGGCCCGAAGTTCACCATGCCGAAGGGCGCTTGCGCACCGGGGTTGACGTTGCCGCCCGCGCCGCTGAGTCCCGTGTCCGTTGCGCCGGTGCCGATGAATACGTTGACGAAGTTCGTCAGACCTGCCATGTCCACGCGCGCGACGTTGGGCGCTGCGGCGGCGGTACTCGCGACGGGAGTGGCCGCAGTGGCAGCGGCCGGGGGCGCGCTGACCGGAGGGCTCACGACATTGGCCGGACTAGTGTTCGGCGTGCTCGCAACGGGGGCTGGATTAACGGCCGGGGTGCTTTGAGCCTGCGCTGCCGGCACCGCCGGGGCCGCCGGGGCCAGCGTCGCCGCGCCGGAAGACGCGGCTGGAGGGTTGGAACTGGAACTGCCTCCGCCGCAGCCGCCAAGCGCGACGACGCCGGCCAGGGCAATGGCCAGCCTGAAAAGTGTGTTCATGATTTCCGCTGTTCTTCTGGTTTGGTTCAGGTCTCGACGCACTCGTTGAAGCGGGACGGGCAAGACAGCGGAATGGGTTCTGACGTTGCCGCCATCGTGCGCGACGGATGTTCGTTCGACGATCAGGAACACGAACATCCACGGGACCGAACGTCGATCGTCCGATCTCCCGCTTCACGCGTTTGTTCAGGGTTGGATTCGGGCGTACGTCGATGACTCCGCGCAGCCGGGCATCCGGCTGGTCATCGGCGAACTCCACGGCATGAAGGTAACGTGGGCGCCGTGGTAACCGGCTTATTGCCGTTGCTTAGCGCGCGCGTCTTTTGCTGCGGGAAATTGGCATATTGCCCGCCGATGACAGCCGGTTCTTTCCCGCAGTGGGGGACTCGAGGTCGCCAGGGATGGCGTGGAAGGTCTGAAGGGGGATGCTCGTCAGGCGGATCGTGATCCGCCTGACGTCCGCATGAAACTTTCGCTCAGGCTTTCAATTGCTGGCGCGAGGTGCGTTGGACGGCTTGACCGGTCCTCCGCCCGGCGTGTTCATGTTCTTGAGCGAGCCTTGATAAGCGAGCGTTTCCTTCGCAAGCGGATGCGCGAAGTCGCCGCCGTCGCCAGGGATTTCCGTGCGGATCATCAGCAGGTGTCCAGGCACGTCATCGGCCATGACGAACGTGTAGCGCTTGGCGAGATACTGCTTGAAGCGGTCCGCGTTGGGATCGTTCAGGTAAGGCTGGATGACGATCTGCTGTGCCTTCGCATGCTTGCCGAGGCCGAGCGATTCGCTCGACACTGGCGTGATGGCCGGACCCGCCGCCAGCGCCATCCGCACGCGCTGCTGGAAGTAACGCCGCTGCCCGCCCGTCAGTTGCTCCATCTCCGCGATGTCATGTTCCAGAAAGTAGATAATCATCGGATTGCAGGGCAGCCCGCCCGGCACGTTGACATTGCCCGTGCGGTCGGTCACGCGCGCGTCGTTGTGACTGTTGCCGGGACTCATCACGAGCACGCGCACCGTGTCTTTCACTTTCGCGGGCGGGCCTGAGAACTCCACTGCGTAGTCCAGTTCGGTCTGCGGGTCGACGCCGCTCAGGTGCGGCTGCATGAAGAGCATGCGCTCGGCCGGCGCAATCTCCGCAACCGGCGCGGACGCGGCGGGCGCATCGGCCGCTCGCGCCGTGGTGAGCGCCGGCGGCATCAGCGCGGCGCACGCGAGAACCGTACCGCTCAGTGCCCGCTTCATTGCGTGGAGGCCGGTTGCAACGGCAGCAAGGGAACCTGATAGCTCGTCAGGATTTCGTCGATCTTCGGCTGATTCGAAGCGATCCAGTTGTCCACCTTGTCGCGCCACGCCTTTTCGCCATAGCGCACGCCCATCGAGATCTCGTAGTCGAAGCGGATGGGCTGGCCGGCGGGAAACGGCACCAGCCGCACCTTGTTGTCCGAGCGGTTGACGAAATAACCCGCAATGGGCCCCCAGACGAAGGCCGCATCGACGTCGCCCTTGGCCAGGTCGCGTTCGATCAGCTCGCCCGGAAAGGCGTCGGGATCGCCGCTTTGCCCCTGATACGACACAGCCTGGTTCAGCAGGTTATGCGTCAGCAGCCAGTCGGTCGCGGGACTCTTCACGAAGATGCCGAGCTTCATCTTCTTCAACTGGTCCGGCGGCAGGCTCATGAGATCCGTCGGCGACTTGATGCTCGCGTATTCGGGCTTGTTCGGGAACACCATCGCATAGGTGGAATGCAGCCACGGCCGCGTGGTTGCCGTGAGTTCATAACCCTTCGGCACGCCGATGATCAGGTCGCACTTGAAGCGCTCGCTCTGAGGCACCTTCTCGCGCAGCGTATTGCGCACGAAGCCCATGCGCTGCGGCCAATAGGTGTATTCGAGCTTGTAGCCGAAGTCGCTTGCCATCTGGCTTGCGATCTTGTTCTCATAGCCCTCGCCCTTCTTGTTCGAGAGCGGCATGTTGTTGGGATCGGCGCATACGCGCAGCACACCGTCCGCGCCGTCGTTATCCGGCAGATTGGGCGGCGGTCCGCCCGCGCCCTGCGCGAACGCGGATTGCGCCGGGAACGTCGCGCACACCGCGCAGAGCACGGCGAGGAATCGAAACGAAGCGGCGCGGCTTGCATGACGATTGGACATCGAAGCACCTCCGGGTTGAAAGCAATCATCGGACGTCAGCCGCAGGGCGTGCGGCGCGCGTCCTTATTTTGCATCGATCGCCTGCAAGTCGCCGGGATTGATCTTGCCGTCGGAGCGTCCCTTCAGATACGCGTACAGGTTCTCCCAGTTCTTCTGCATCATCTGGCTGGTGCTGAAGTCCGGCATACCCTTCTCCACGCGCCCGCCGAACACGGTGCGGTGGAACTCCGTCTTGTCCAGCGTCTTGAAAGCATCGATCAACGAAGGGCCGACCATGCCTTCCTGTTTCGCCCCGTGACAGCGTTCGCATGCAAGTGCGCGCCAGGTCTTCCAGCCTTGCAGCGTATCGCTATCGACCTTGTTGCCCTCGACGACCTTGTACGCGACCGGCTTCACTTGCGCAGGCATCGGAGGAGGCGTCTGCGCGAAGGAAGCGGAAGACGCAGCGAGCGTCATCGCCAGCATCAAGAGTGATCGGCCATTCATACGTCTGACTCCTTGAACATGTCTTTGTAATGGGGGGAAGCGCGGCGCGGCGGCCGTTGCAACCGCCGCGCTCTTGCTACGGTCAAAGAAACGCGCATCAGCTCGGGATGGCGAAGATGAACAGCGTGCCGCCGAGGGCCGTGTACTTCGCGAGGTCCTTGTAGCCGCCGACCGCGCCCAGGCCTTCCGTCGACTTCTCGAGACCCGCTGCCATGCCGATGCCGGCCCAGCCGCCGATGCCCGAATACACGCCGATGAACTGCTTGCCCTGGTACTGGTACGTGAAGACGTTGCCGATGATCCCCGACGGCGTCTTGAACTTCCACAGTTCCTTGCCGTCCTTGATGCGCACCGCCTTGATGTAGCCTTCGAGCGTGCCGTAGAAGACAACGCCGCCGGCCGTCGCGAGCGCGCCGGACCACACCGAGAACTTCTCCGGCTTGGACCACACGATCTTGCCCTTGGCTGCGTCCCACGCGATGAAGTTGCCCATTGCGCCCTTCTCGTTCGGGCCCGGGAACATCGACAAGGTAGCGCCGACGAACGGCTGACCCGACACGTAGTCGACCTGGAACGGCTCGTAGTCCATGCAGACGTGATTCGTCGGCACGAGGAACAGGCTCGAACCCGGATCGAATGCGGCCGGCTGCTGGTCCTTCGAGCCGAGCGCCGCGGGGCAGATGTTCTTCACGTTGTGATCGGGACCGGCCTTCTGCGTCGAGTAGCTTGCGTTGCGGATCGGCAGGCCGCTCTTCAGGTCGACGCTGTCGGCCCAGTTGACCGCCGGGTCGTACTTCTGCGCGACGAGCAGTTCGCCCGTCTGACGGTTCAGCGTGTAGCCGAAGCCATTGCGGTCGAAGTGGACGATGGCCGGAACCTTCTTGCCGCCGATGTTCAGGTCGGAGAGGATCATCTCGTTGACGCCGTCGTAGTCCCATTCGTCATGCGGCGTCATCTGATAGACCCACTTGGCCTGTCCCGTGTTCAGGTCGCGGGCGAAGATGGTCATCGACCACTTGTTGTCGCCGGGACGCTGCGTCGGGTTCCACGTGCCCGGATTGCCCGAGCCGTAGTACACAAGATTCAGCTTCGGATCCCATGCATACCAGCCCCACGTGGTGCCGCCGCCGTATTTCCACTGATCGCCCTGCCAGCTCTTCAGCGACGAGTCCGCGCCGACCGGCACCATCTTGCCGTCGGTCCAGGTCATGGTGGCCTGCGGGTCCATCAGCATTTCGTTGTCGGGGCCGACGCTGTAGGCCTTCCAGACTTCCTTGCCGTCCTTGATGTTGTACGCGATGAGCCGTCCGCGCACGCCGAATTCGCCGCCGGAAATGCCGGTCAGCACCTTGTCGCCGAAGACATGCGGCGCATTGGTATTGGTCTCGCCCTTCTTGGGATCGCCGTTCTGCGCGGTCCAGACGACGTCGCCGGTCTTGGCGTCGAGCGCGACGAGCTTGGTATCGGCTTGCTGGAGGAAGATCTTGCCGTCGCCATAAGCCAGACCACGGTTGACCGTATCGCAGCACATCACCGAGATGACCTGATTGTCCTGCTTCGGCTGGTATTGCCAGATGAAGGTCTGGTCCTTCAGGTTGATGGCAATGACCTTGTTGGGGAATGGCGAGTGGATGTACATCGTATCGCCGATGACGAGCGGCGATCCTTCGTGGCCGCGCAGCACACCGGTCGACATGGTCCAGGCGACCTGTAGCTTGCCGACGTTGTTTTCGTTGATCTGCTTGAGCGTGCTATAGCGGTGATTCGAATAATCGCCCGCTTGCGCTGCCCAGTTCGAGGGATTCTTGATCAGGCTGTCCAGTTGCGAGTCGGCCTGAGCGACATAGGAATTCAGGCCTGCCGTCGCGACCACCGCCAGTCCAAGAACCAGGGTGCGTAAGTTCATGTCTCCTCCAGAATGGTGATGCTTCCGACCCAGGATGAACACGCTACCGGGTTGCATCGTGCGCGCCTTCAAATGCAGGTAACGAGTTGCGCCTCGTCCGGTTCATTGCCGGACGTTTGCGTAGAGAGGCGAATTGCATAATCCATGCCGGTTTTAAACGAGCGCCTGAAATCGGGAATCTGACGCACCTTGCTGTCGCGTGCGGTGAGATTGATGTCGGATGGCGACACATACTGTGTCAAATACGCGAAACATCAGGCGTGACGGGACAGGGTAGAAGCCACGCGTGCCATGACGCTGCGCAGCAAGCGTGCTTGCGAACCCGCTTTCAGGGTTTTCTATAGGATGAGATGGGGCGCGCCACACGCGGCGCATACTCGACCGGCATGTTCATCTCATGGAGGCCTCGCGATGGCTCAAAGCGAAAAGGTGTATTCCGACGACGAAGTGAAGCAGCGGCTCACGGGTCCGCTCGCGCACTGGTATCTGGAAGACGGCTGGCTGCGGCGCAAGTACAAGACCGAGGGCTGGAAAGGAACGTTGATGGTGGTCAATACGGTGGGGCATCTTGCGGAAGCGGCCTGGCATCATCCCGACCTGACCGTGTCCTATGCGTTCGTCATCGTGAAGCTGAAGACGCATTCGGCGAAGGGCATCACGGACAAGGATCTGACGCTCGCCACGAAGATCGAGGACGTCGTTCACTGGCAACCTGGCAAGGAAGACGGTCCGCTCGACGGCACGCCTTCGGATGATCAGCGGTTCCGCTACATCAAGTACGACTAGGCGCGAACGCGCAGCATCGCCCTCAATGGCTCCGGCCGCACTAAGCGCATATCACCTTCCACTCCTGTTGCGTCGCTAGAGTTGCTTTCCGCATCGCCGGGCGCCCCGCGCCCGGCGATGCGGAGGAGGCCGCGTGGTCGGCCGTTCGCCATTCAATCCAGGAAAAATTGTGAGTACATCAATTCCTCGTGTCACAGGACATGAACCCTACTGGGGCACTGTCGCGCTCGATGAAGACGCCATCGACATGATCAACAAGAGTCCCACGCTCCAGCGCGATCTCGAGGACTACGGAGCCGCGGTGAGCAGCGGCGCGACCCAACCCATGCGTGTTGGTCCGATCGTTGAATACGAGACCGGCAAGAACGGCGGCATTACGCTCTTCGATCCCCTCACGGCCTATCCGACACATGCGATCGTCGGCAATCTCGCTCATGAGCTGGGCCACTTCGAAAACCGTGAGGCCGACCGCGCATTCGACCGCTCCCACTCGGTCAACGATCATGATCCCAATGCCTTCGCGATGGCCGGCATGCGCCTCACCCACCAGGAAGGCGAAGCCATCTTCGAAAACTGGAAGGTAAACAACGAGATCAAGGCCGCGAAAGATGCCCCACAAACCTGGTTGGCCGGGTCCATGGCTGCGGTTCCGGGTTCCCACACGCCGAGGGACACTGGCATGCAGAAAGCACTCGACGACCAGCACGCGGCCGACGTTGCGGGCCACCTGACGGACGGGGAAGACAGGCAGCTGATGATCGCGGCCGCGATGGGTCCGGTCTCCACCCTGCCAAGCATGGGCCACCAGGACGGGACATTCGAAAACTACGCAAGCGAGGCCGGACTGAAAAACCCCGAAACCGGACCCTTGACGAAATTTTCCCCGCAGTTCGACAAGAACGGAGAGATTCAATCGATGTCCGAAACCTGGGCGTCGGGGCGTACCGTCACACAAGCGTTCGAGCACGGCAAGCTGGCATCATCGTCGACCGTGGACAAGGACGGGAGCGTGGTCTCGAACACCCGTTATCAATATGGCGAGAACGGCGCCTACCAGACCGACACCACGGATGCCGCCGGCAAGCGCATCGGACATGGCGACTACGCCGCCGACGGGTCCGCGGAAGTCAGCCAGACCGGCACCGACGGGATTACCACGTCAACGAACTATCCCCCGGCCCCGAGCAATCCGGATTTTCCAGTCGGAGCGCCCGGGTACGTTCCTGCACGTGATGCAACCGCCGTCGGACATGGCGACTACGCTGCTGACCGGTCCGCGCAAGTCAGCCAGACCGGCACCGACGGGGCTGCCAGGTCAATGAACTATCAGCCGGGGCAGACCCATTCGGATACTGAAGCCGCAGCGTCTCCGTCCGTTCCTGCACGCGATACAACCGCCGTCGCGATAGAGAGCGACGACGCCGCGGATGCCGGCCTGGATCAGTAAGCGCCATCCGGAACGGCATTGAAGGATGCGTGCATGCCACGCATCCTCATCCTCGCCAACGTGATTCTCTCATTCTGGTACGGCACTTGCCTGTTTGCGGTCCCCCTGACAAGGACCTGACGCTCGCCACCAGGATCGAGGGACGTCGTTCACTGGCAAGCCGGGGGGAAGACGGTCCGCTCGACGGCACGCCTTCGGACGATCAGCGGTTCCGCTACATCAAGTACGACCAGGCGCGAATGCGCAGCATCACCGTCAACGGCTCCCGCCGCGTTAAGCGCATATCACCTTCCATTCCTGTTGCGTCGCTAGAGTTGCTTTCCGCCTCGCCGGGCGTCTCCACGCCCGGCGAGGCGGAGGAGGCCGCGTGGTCGGCCGTTCGCCATCCAATCCAGGAAAAATTGTGAGCACATCAATTCCTCGCGTCACAGGACATGAACCCTACTGGGGCACTGTCGCGCTCGATGAAGACGCCATCGACATGATCAACAAGAGTCCCACGCTCCAGCGCGATCTTGCGGACTACGGAGCCGCGGTCAGCAGCGGCGCGACCCAACCCATGCGTGTTGGTCCGATCGTTGAAAACGACAACAGCAAAAACGGCGGCATTACGCTCTTCGATCCCCTCACGGCCTATCCGACACATGTGATCGTCGGCAATCTCGCTCATGAGCTGGGCCACTTCGAAAACTGGGAGGCCGACCGCGCATTCGACCGCTCCCACTCAGTCAACTCTCATGATCCCAACGCCTTCGCTATGTCCGGCATGCGTTTCACCCACCGCGAAGGCGAAGCCATCTTCGAAAACTGGAAGGTGAACAATGAGATCAAGGCCGCGAAAGATGCCCCAGAAACCTGGTTGGCCGGATCCAAGGCTGTGGTTCCGGGTTCCCACACGCCGAGGGACACCGGCATACAGAAAGCACTCGACGACCAGCACGCAGCCGACGTTGCGGGCCACCTGACGGAGGAGGAAGACAGGCAATTGATGATCGCGGCCGCGATGGGTCCGGTCTCTACCGTGCCAAGCATGGGCAGCGACGACGGGACATTCGAAAACTACGGAAGCGAAGACGGACTGAAAAACCCTGAAACCGGACCCTTGACGAAATTTTCCCCGCAGTTCGACAAGAAAGGAGAAATTCAATCGATGTCCGAAACCTGGGCGTCGGGGCGTACCGTCACACAAGCGTTCGAGCACGGCAAGCTTGCATCGTCGTCGATCGTGGACAAGGACGGGAGCGTGGTCTCGAACACCCTTTATCAATATGGCCAGAACGGCGCCTACCAGACCGACACCACGGATGCCGCCGGCAAGCGCATCGGACATGGCGACTACGCTGCCGACGGAACCGCGCAGGTCAGCCAGACAGGCTCCGACGGTACGGCCACGTCAACGAACTATCCGCCGGCGCAGACCCATTCGGAGGCTGAAGCCGCAGCGTCTCCGTCCATCCCGGCACGCGATACAACCGCTGTCGCGATAGAGAGCGACGACGCCGCGGATGCCGGCCTGGATCAATAAGCGCCCTCTGAAACGGCATTGAAGGATGCGTGCATGCCACGCATCCTCATCTTCGCCAACGCGGTTCCCTCATTCTGGTACGGCACTTGCATGTTCGCGGTTCCCCTGGCGACCACCACAGACCGTGATGCCCACTTCTCCCGGACGCTTATCCCCTCCCTCGGCGATCACGGTCGAATCCCCCGCGCGCCTGCATCTCGGCTTCATCGATCCGAACGCTTCGCTCGGACGCGCCTTCGGCAGCGTGGGCTTGGCCATCGACGCACACAACACGTGTCTCACCGTGCGGCACGCTCCAGCAGCGGCGCATCATGGACGAATCGATGGCCGCATCGACGGCGCGGTGAGCAACGCGCAGCGCGAGCGTATCGAGCAGCATCTCGCGGCGCTGCACGCCGCTTTCGGCGCGGGTCCGGCACTCGACATCGAACTGCATGACACGCCGCGCGCGCACACCGGCCTGGGCTCCGGCACACAGCTGGCGCTCGCATTGGGCACGGCCTTCGCGCGCGTGCGCGGCCTTGACACAAGCTCTGCCGACATCGCCCGGGTGCTCGCGCGCGGCCTGCGTTCGGGTATCGGTATTCATGGTTTCGATCATGGCGGTCTGATCGTCGATGGCGGCCGCGCTGCCAGCACGCTCGTGCCGCCGCTGATCGCGCGTCAGGATTTTCCCGAAGCATGGCGCGTGCTGCTCATCGACGACACCTCGCGCGAAGGACTTCACGGCGATGACGAGAAGCGCGGTCTCGCCTCGCTCGCGCCGTTTCCCGCGCACCTCGCCGCGCACCTGAGCCACCTCGTGCTGATGCGGATCCTGCCCGCCGTCGCCGAGCGCGAATTCGCGCCCTTCGCGGACGCGCTGTGCGACTTGCAGCAGACCATCGGCGAATACTTCGCGCCGGTGCAGGGCGGCGTCTTCGCAAGCCCGGCTGTCGCGCGTGCGATGGAGGCCGTCGCGGCCGAGCAGAAAGCCGGCATCGGTCAGACCTCGTGGGGACCGGTGGGCTTCGCGTTCGTCGCGAGCGCGCAGGACGCGGAGCGCGCGCTTGCTGCTGCCCGACGCGCGGCGCCGGGCGCGTCGCTCAATTACACGATCGCCGCCGCGCGCAACCGCGGCGCGACGTGGCGCGCGGCGGCGCCGGGGCAGCGCGGCGCGGATGCGGCCTGAAGGACGCGTCGGCACAGCGATCCGGTTCAATCGATTTCAAGCGATTCCAAGCGACACCCACACGAGTCCATCGCCATGCCCGAAGCCACCGAACGACCCTACGTCCTGCACATGTTCACGAGCACGCCGCAAATGAGCCCGTTCGACGTAAACATGGCCGCCGATGCCGGCTATCAGATCCTCGTGCCGTACTGCAACGTGGACGAAGGCAGCGTCGTGCAACTCACGCAGGACGCGATCTTTTCGCGCGGGCCGAAAGGCGTGTCGCGCACCGGCATCTTCATTGGCGGACGCGACGTGATGCTGGCCGCCGATATGCTCGAAAAAGCCCGTCACGCGATGGTGCCGCCCTTCGAGGTCTCGGTCTTCGCGGACCCGAGCGGCGCCTATACGACCGCCGCCGCACTGGTCGCGCTCGCGGAGAAGCATTTGAAGACCGCGCATTCCGTCGATCTCGGCGGCAAGCGCGTGCTCATTCTCGGCGGCACCGGCGCGGTGGGACGCGTGGCGGCCGCGATGGCGGCCTCGCTCGGCGCCGATGTCGTCGTCGCGAGCCATTCGAGCCAGTCGCGCGCCACGCAGGTCAGCGACGAGATCAACCGGCGTTTCGATATCGCCACGACGGGCGTCGCGACCGGCTCGCCGGAGCAGTTGCACCGCGAACTGGCGCGCGCGGAAGTGGTCTTTGCCACGGCCGTCGCGGGCGTGCAGGTGATGAGCGCCGCCGACCTCGCGCACGCGAAAAACCTGCTGATCGCCGCCGATGTCAACGCCGTGCCGCCCGAAGGCATCGCAGGCGTCAACGTCATGGACGACGGCAAGCCGCTCGCGGGCGCGGCGCGTTCGGACGCGGTGGGCATCGGCGCGCTCGCAATCGGCAACGTCAAGTATCAGGCCGAGCACCGGCTCTTCCTGCGCATGCGCACCGGTGGCAAGCCGGTGTATCTCGGCTTCCCCGAAGCGTTCGACGAAGCCCGCGCGATCGTCGGCGGACAGGGTTCATGATGCCGCTCGACACCTCCCGCGCGCCGCGCGTGGCCGTGGCGGGCTTGTCGGCGCGGCTGCTCGCGCAATCGGCCGCGCGGGCGGGGCTCAGCGTCGTCGCGCTCGACATCTTCGGCGACCGCGATACGCGCGAACATGCCGGCCTGTGGTTCGACATCGGCAAGCCGGACGGCAACGGTCTGTCGATCGACCGTGCGCGGCTCTACGACGCCCTTGAACACGCCGCGCGCCTGCCGCGCATGCTGGGGCTCATCGTGACGAGCGGCCTGGAGCCGCTCGCCAACGAGCTGAGCCGCGCGCCGGGCGTGCCGCGTTTCATCGGCAATGGAGCGCAGGCGCTGGCGGTGCGCGACCCGCGCCGCTTTTTCGCCTTGCTCGACGAAGCCGGCATCCCGCATCCCGACGTCCGCTTCGCGCCGCCTGCCGCGCCTGAGGGACCTGACGGACCTGACGGACCTGACGAACCTGAAGGCTGGCTCGTCAAGCGGCCGGACGGCTGCGGCGGCACGCATGTCGAGTGGGCTGGCGACGTCGATCGCATCGTGCCGCGCGCCTATTTCCAGCGGCTCGCGCCAGGCCGCCCGATGTCCGCGCTGTTCGTGGCCGCGCATCGCGAAGCCGTGGTGATCGGCTTCGCCGAACAGTTGACCGTGGCGGCGGGACGGCTGCCCTTCGTCCACGCAGGTTCGCTGGGACCGGCGCTGTTGCCCGCCGATACGGCAGCGCGCGTCATCGCGGCGATTGAAGCGATCGTCTGGAAGACGGACCTGACGGGACTGAATAGCATCGACTTCCTGCTCGACGGCGAGGACTTCAGCGTGCTCGAAATCAACGCCCGGCCGTCTTCGACGATGGCGCTCTACGAAACCGTCTGGCCCGACGCGTGGCCGCGCGGCCTGATCGGCGCGCATCTGGAAGCTTGCCTGCACGGCGAGTTGCCGCCCGTCGCGCATGGCTGTGCGGCGATGACGCCTCCGCCGCCGCTGTTCGCCGGGCAGCGCGTGGTATTCGCGCCCGAAGGCTTCACCGTGTCGCGCGATTTCAGCGACGCCTGCTTCGACGATCCCGCCTGCCACGACGTGCCCTTGCCTGGCGCGCGCATCGAAGCGGGCATGCCGGTCTGCACGATGACCTTCACCGCGCCCGCGTTCGCCGCACTGCGCGACGCGATGGAGCGCGAACACGCGCGCCTTCTGCAACGTATCGACACCCTCTCCCGTTCATGAGCTCATCCTCCTTCACGCCTCCTGCACTGAGCGTCAATGCATCGAGCGAGCGGCTCGTCGCGCAGCTCGTCGATGACGCCGCACGCCTCGGCGTCCACGTCGCGCGCACGGACGGCGGCACGGTCATCGTCGATGCGGGCGTCGCCGCGCCGGGCAGCGCGGAAGCGGGCCTGCTGATCGCGCGCATCTGCATGGGCGGCCTCGGGCAGGTTTCGCGCCGCGTCGCGTTCGATGGCGCGCCGCTCTGGCCGGCCTTCATCGAAGTGCAGTCGAGCCAGCCGGTGCTCGCCTGTCTCGCCAGTCAATACGCGGGCTGGAGCCTTTCCGCGACCAAGGAGCAGACGGGCGGCAAGAAGTTTTTCTCGCTGGGCTCGGGACCGGCGCGCGCGCTCGCCGGCAAGGAAGCGCTGTTCGACGAACTCGGCTATCGCGACCGGCACACGCGCGGCGCGCTGGTGATGGAAGTGGACCGCGTGCCGCCGCAGGTCGTCATCGACAAGGTGCTCGGCGACTGCGGGCTCGCCCCCGAGGCGCTGGTGATCGCCGTCACGCCGACGCAGTCCATCGCGGGCACGGTGCAGGTCGTCGCGCGGGTCGTGGAAGTTGCGCTGCACAAGACGCACGTGCTGGGCGTGGATCTCGGCGAGATCGTGGAAGGCAGCGGCAGTGCGCCGCTCCCGCCACCCGCGCCCGACGGCATCCAGGCGATGGGCCGCACCAACGACGCCATCCTGTACGGCGGCCGCGTGCATCTGACTGTGAAAAGCGATGCGGCGGCGAAACGGCTCGCGGCCGAATTGCCGTCGTCGAACGCGCGGGATTACGGGCGGCCCTTCGCGGACATCTTCACGGCCTTCAACTACGACTTCTATCAGATCGACGCCGCGCTGTTCGCCCCCGCCGAAGTGTGGGTGTCGAGCCTCGAAAGCGGCAAGACCTGGCACGGCGGCAAGGTCGACAAGGCGCTGCTCGACGCCCAATGGCTCGGAGACGCGTCATGAATCCGGCGACGCCGCGCGTGGCCATCATGACCGACGAAACCGGCTGGCACACCGGCCGGCTCAAGAAAGCGTTCCGCGCGCGCGGCGTGGACGCGCGCTGCGTGGATCTGGCCGAGTGCCGCATCGACACGACGTGGACGCCGCACGGCCTGGCGATCCCCGGCTTCGGCCGCACGCTGCCGGATGCGGTGTTCGTGCGCGGCATCGCGGGCGGCACGTTCGAGCAGGTGACCTTGCGGCTCGGCATCCTGCACGCGCTGCGCGAAAGCGGCGTGCCGGTCTACAACGATGCGCGCGCGATCGAGCGCAGCGTCGACAAGTCGATGACGAGCTTTCTGCTGCATCGCTACGGCGTGCCGACGCCTGCGACCTGGGCCGGCGAATCGGCCGCGCACGCGCAGCGCGTGCTGATGCGCGAAACGGCGGCGGGCCGGCAGGTGGTCATGAAGCCGCTGTTCGGTTCGCAGGGCAAAGGACTGAAGAAGCCCGGCGTGCGGCTGCCGTCGCTCAGGCCGTTCAGCCAGGTCGCCTATCTGCAACGCTTTGTCGATGCAGGCGAGCCGGGCTTCGACTGGCGCGTGCTGGTGATCGGCAAGCAGGCTGTCGCGGCGATGAAGCGCGTCGGCGGCGCGGGATGGATTCACAACTTTGCACGCGGCGCGCACTGCGAGCCCGCCGAACTGACGCCGCCGCTCGCGCAGATCGCCGTGCGCGCCACGCACGCGCTCGGGCTGGATTACGCGGGCGTCGATCTGATGCCGTCGCGGGACGGATCCCCCGTCGTGCTCGAAGTGAACGGCGTGGCGGCATGGCGCGGCTTGCAGAGCGTGACGCCAGTGGATATCGCCGCGCTGCTCGTCGACGATCTCCTCGCGCGCAAGCTGCCCGAGTCGCGCGGCGCACTCCTGCTCGCCAGCGGCGATGGACCGCGTTGAGCCGCCACGCGCCGCGTTCCTGCGCGCGTGCCAACTCGATGTCGAGACGCGCAAGCCGGGGAATGTGAGCGTCGCCAGCGCCGGGCACGGCATGACTGCGGCGCAATTCATCGCGAGCGCGCAGGCCGCTGCGGCGGGGCTGTTCATCGCGCGCGCGTCCGTGGGCGAGCGCATCCTCGACGCCGTGCGCCGCAGCTTCGACAGCGTCAGCTGCAATACCAATCTCGGCATCGTGCTGCTGGCGGCGCCGCTGTGCGCGGCGCTCGAGCTTGTGCCGCAGGACGAGCCGGCAACCGCCGCGCGCTGGCACGAGGCCACTCGTCGCGTGCTCGACGCACTCGACATCGACGATGCGCGCCTCGCCTATCGCGCGATCGCGCTCGCCAATCCGGGGGGACTCGGCGAAGCATCCGAACAATCGGTACACGCACCGCCGACCGTCACACTGCGCGCGGCGATGACGCTCGCTGCCGGGCGCGACAGCATCGCGCGTCAATATGCGGAAGGGTTCGCGGATATCTTCGCCGCCGGCTCCGATCTGGAAAGCGCAATGACACCAGACGCACAGCAACGCGCCATGCTCGACGGATTCCTGATGTTTCTCTCCCACTGGCCCGATTCGCACATTGTGCGCAAGCAAGGCGCGGCACTGGCGCAAAGTGTCACGCGCGATGCCGCTTTGCAGCGCGCCCGCTGGCGCGAGGCGGGTCGCCCCGCGCAATCCGCCGCACTCGATCTCTGGGACGCCGAACTGAAGACGCACGGCATCAACCCGGGCACGAGCGCGGACCTCGCGGTGGCGACGCTATTCGTCGCGCTGACGATCCAGTCCGCGTCGTGAGTCCGCCCGCCAGCACCCGCCGCACCGGACAAAAATTGGCACGGAACCTGTTAGGAGACTCCCGGTTGTGCGGTCGCGTCGAAAGTCCGGTCGAACCGCGAGCCTCGGACGGCTGGAGAATGCCGTCGCGAGTCGAGTGCATGTCGCTAGTCCCAAGAACCACACTCACTGGAGGAACAGCATGGCCAAGATCAACCGCGTCCTGGTTGGAGAGTCGCTCGTCGGCGATGGCAACGAGGTCGCACACATCGACTTGATCATCGGACCGCGAGGTTCCGCTGCCGAGACCGCGTTCTGCAACGCGCTCACGAACAACAAGGATGGCTTCACGTCGCTGCTCGCCGTGGTCGCGCCGAATCTGCTGACCAAGCCGAACACGATTCTCTTCAACAAGGTGACGATCAAGGGTGCCAAGCAAGCCGTGCAGATGTTCGGCCCGGCGCAGCGCGCGGTGGCCATGGCGGTCGCCGACAGCGTGGAAAGCGGCGTGATTCCCGCCGACGAAGCCGACGACGTGTTCATCTGCGTCGGCGTCTTCATCCACTGGGAAGCCGACAACGACCAGAAGATCCACGACTTCAACTATCAGGCGACCAAGGAAGCGCTTGCGCGCGCGGTGGCGGGCGAGCCGTCGGCGAAGGAGGTAGTATCGAAGAAGGGAACGATGTCGCATCCGTTCTCGCCGAGCTGATCCGATCTTCGGCTGGTGCGGGCAGCGCTCCGGCGCGCACCGGCCGAAATGCCCAAAACGATGACTACGAGGCTCTTCGCATGACCCCACGTTGCTGCGCGCTGACGGTGTTCGCCTGCCTCTCGCTGATGTCACCTCTGTCGTTTGCTGCAAGCGGCGACGCGGCAGCGGGGGCGCCGGTCAAGAGTCACAACTATCCGACGGAAGGGCGCGTGGAATACGTGCTCGGCTGCATGGATGACAACGGCCACGACTTCGTCAACGTGTACAAGTGCTCCTGCGCCATCGACAAAATCGCCAAGGTGCTCACCTACGACGACTTCGTCGAGCAGTCCACGTTCTCGAAGTACGCCACGCTGGGCGGCGAAGGCGGGGCTGAATTCCGTGTGGATCGCGCCAAGGCGCAGACCAAGAAATTCCGCGATCTTCAGAAGGACGCGTTCAAGGCGTGCGGGATCGGGAAACAGGCCGCCGCAGCGAAGTAAGGAACGGCCGGCGTCACTGCGGCACGTAGCCCCGTCCGATCCAGGAAAGCGAAACCGACGCGCCCGCCGGGCGTGGGGTCGCCGTGCGCCTGCGCTCGATCACGACGCCGACGGCTTCGACATCGTCGAACTTCGCGGGTTTTTCAAGCGATATGCGCACCCAGTGCGCGCCGAAATCCGCGATCACCATTTGCGCGATGCGTTCCGCCAGCGCTTCCAGCAACTGCACGCCATGCGCAGCGAGCAGGCCGTGGATCGCCTCGCGCACCGCCGCGTAGTTCACCGTGTCCTCGATGCGGTCCGTCTGGCAGGCCCGTACGCAAGGCACGCCGATGGCAAGACTCATGCGCACCGTCTGCGGCTCGTGCAACTCGCTCGAATCGATGCCGATCACCGTCTGCCCCGTCAACCCTTCGATATAGACGACATCCATCACGTCGCGCGCCTCGCCCGCGGCGCGCGGGGCCACGAAATTCGCTTCGCTGACCGGTTCGCTTCGTCCCATGGAGTCCTCGCCGCTCACGCGCTTTTATCGAACGCTTCCGGCGCCCATCGCCGAAAGCATGGATAAGGTGCAAGCAAAAAGCGGGCGCGTTTATCGCCTTCGATGCGACTACTTATTGAATCCATGCGTTATCGGAGGTAAAGTTTTTTCCGAACCGGGCGGGACGGCTTGCCGAACAGCGGCAGAACGCGGTCTTGGCGCTCTCCAACCCGGCCACGAGGCGCGTCTGCGTGCGGAATGCGAAGCACAAGAATCAGAGCAATGACGAATCAGCGCAATTGAGAGCGCCGCAGCGCCAGCGGAGTACACAACAGATTCGGCGCCGGACGGGCCGCGTGCATCGCGCGCACCGGAAACCGGCGTAACGGAGACTTGCCCCCATGTCGTCGCTTGCTGACGTAGACACGCATGTCCGGGAAGTACTGAACATCGTCCATAACCCGCTGGCCGCTCGCCGCGCCAGCGACTCGGTCGCGCAGTCATGGCTGCGCTGTCTCACCGAGTTCCAGCTCGACCCCGGCCGCTTCGTCATGCCGCCCGTGCTCACGCAGCACGAGCTCAACGACCGTCGCGAAGCCGCAAGCGATCTGATCGCGTCGTCGAAGCTCGAAATGACCACGCTCTACCAGCAGCTCGCCGACCCGGAACTGGCCGTCGTGCTCGTGGATGCCGAGGGCGTCATCGTGCATCAGGTCTCGTCGGTGCCGTTCGGCGAGGCCGTCGCCGCCGACGGACTGCGCGTCGGCGCCCTGTGGAGCGAGCGCGAAGCCGGCACCAACGGCATGGGCACGTGCCTGATCGAACGCGATTGCATCGCCGTGTGCCAGCACGAGCATTTCTATCCGCGCTATACGTCGCTCACCTGCTCTGCCGCGCCGATCTTCGACGAACGCGGCGAGATCGCCGGCGTACTCGACGTGACGAGTCGCTCCAAGCTGCTCCAACAGCATTCGCTGGTGCTCGTGGGCATGTCGCGGCAGATGATCGAAAATCGTCTGATCGATGCCCGCTACCAGCACGCCAACCTGATCCACTTTCACAGCCGGCCGGAATTCGTCGGCACGCTGCACGCGGGCAAGCTTGCCGTGAGCGGCGACGGCGTCGTGCTCGCGGCGAGCCGCAGCGCGCTGTTCCAGCTCGATCTGCGCTCGCCCGGCGAACTGTGCGGCAAGCGCATCGAGGAAGCGTTCAACGCGACGCTGGAAGACATGATTGCGCGCAGCATCCGTGGCTCGTTCCATCCGGTGACGGTGTACAGCGCGAAGACCAACACGCGCTTCTTTCTGACCGCGCAGACGCCGCGCGACGGCGCCGCCGGCAGCACCCGCATCCTGATGAGCGAGCCCGCGACACCCGCGCGCGCCCGTCCGCCGAAGAAGGATGCCGTGCGTGAACCGGCAGTCGCGGGCCGGCTCGACAAGCTCTCGCATCTGGAATTCGGCGATCCGCGCATGGCCTCGCAAATTCAGCTCGCGGCGCGCGTGATCCAGCGCAAGATCCCGATCATCCTGCGCGGCCAGACCGGCACCGGCAAGGAAGTGTTTGCCAATGCGCTGCACAGCATCAGCCCGAACGGCACGGGTCCGTTCGTCGCGGTGAACTGCGCGTCCTTGCCGGAGAACCTGATCGAGAGCGAGTTGTTCGGCTATCGCGCGGGCGCCTTCACCGGCGCGCAACGCGAGGGACGGCGCGGCAAGATCGTCCAGGCGAACGGCGGCACGCTGTTCCTCGACGAGATCGGCGACATGCCGCTCGCGCTGCAGGCGCGTCTGCTGCGCGTGCTCGAAGAACACGAAGTCACGCCGCTCGGCGCGGAAACCACGGTCAAGGTGGATTTCCAGCTGATCAGCGCGAGCCACCGCAACCTGATCGAACTGGTGCAGAACGGCCTGTTCCGCGAGGATTTGTATTACCGGCTGAACGGCATCGAGATCAATCTGCCGCCGCTGCGCGAACGCGCCGACGCGCTCGCGTTGATCGGCCACATTCTTGAAACCGAATCCGACGATCCGCCGAGGCTCTCGGCCGAAGCGCGCCATGCGCTGCTGAAGTACCCGTGGCCCGGCAACATTCGCCAGTTGCGCCATGTGCTGCAAATGGCGATCGCCTTGTGCGACGGTCCCGAGATCCTGTGCGCGCATCTTCCCGCCGAGATCGCCAGCGGTGCGAGCCCGGCCGTGTCCGTGCGTGCGCCGGCTCCGGCGGCGAGCGCACCGCCCGCGCATCTCGCGGAAGATGCCGATGTTTCTTCGCTCAACGCGATCCAGGCGAAGGAGCGCGAGACCGTACTGCTCCTGCTCGACGAACATCGCTGGAACGTGAGCAATGTCGCGAAAGTGCTTGGCATCAGCCGCAACACGCTGTACCGGAAGATGCATCGGCTGCATATTCGCCTTTCGCACGATTCGCCCGCCGACAACGCCGCCGCCGACGCATGACGCCACCCACGCCCGCCCGCCGGCTCGACGAGTTCAAGCCCGACGCGCGCTTCGCGTGGTGCGTGACCGGCTCCGGTCACATGATCGAAGAGTCGATCGCGCTCGCGCTGCGCCTGCCGGGCGTCGATCTGTTCCTGTCGTCGGCCGGAGAAGAAGTGCTGCCGCTGTATGGCTGGCCCATCGCGAAACTGCGCGAACGCTTCAAGGTGTTCCGCGACAACAGCGCGAGCAGCGTGCCCGTCGGGATGCTCTACAACCGCGACTATCACACCGTGGTGATCGCGCCGGCGACCAGCAACACCGTCGCCAAATGCGCGTTCGGCATCTCCGACACGCTGCCCACCAATCTCTACGCCCAGGCCGGCAAGCAATGCGTGCCGGGCATCGTGTTCGCCTGCGACACCCAGCCGTCCGTCATCACCCAGGCGCCGAAGGAATGGGTCGAAGTGCGGCCGCGCGCGATCGAGTTCGAGAATGTCGAGCGGCTCGCACGCTTCGCGCATACCACCGTGCCGCGCTCGCTCGACGAACTCGAAGCCGCGCTCGATCAACGCCTGTCGGCCCTGAAGCTTGCATGGAACACATCGTCTTCCTGACCGGCCGGCTTGCGCAACTCAGCCTTCAGCAGGTGCTCGAAAGCATCGCCCCGACGGCGCAGCGCACGCCTTTTACCTGGGAAGTGCGCGAGATCGGATTGCAGGTCGCGGGGCTGATGACCGCTGACATGATCCGCCGGCGCGTCGCCGTGCCGTTGACCGAAGGGACGAGCCGCATGATCGTGCCTGGCCGGTGCCGCGGCGATCTCGACACCCTCGCCGCCCACTATGGCGTGAAAGTGGAACGCGGGCCGGAAGAGGTCAAGGACCTGCCGCAGTTTTTTGGACGCGAGGCGCGGCAGGTGGATTTGTCCCGCTATGAAACCGAGATTTTTGCGGAGATCGTCGATGCGCCGCGCCTCGGCCTCGACGGCATCGCGGCCCGCGCGCATGACTATCGGCGGCAGGGCGCGGATGTGATCGACATCGGCTGCCTGCCCGAGACGCCGTTTCCGCATCTCGAAGAAGCGGTTGCGATGCTGAAGGAGCAGGGCTTCCGCGTGAGCGTCGATTCGATGCGCGAGGACGAACTCCTGCGCGGCGGACGCGCGGGCGCGGACTATGTGATGAGCCTCAACGTGGATACCGCATGGATTGCGGACGAGATCGCATCGACACCGGTTCTGGTGCCGCGCGAGCCTGCGGACGTGGCTTCGCTGGACCGCGCAATCGACGTCATGACGAAGCGCGGCCGCGCCTTTCTCGCCGATCCGATTCTCGACCCGATTCCCTTCGGTCTTGCTGCGTCCATCGCGCGGTATGTGGCGCTGCGCGAACGCTATCCCGAGGTGTCGATCATGATGGGCGTCGGCAATGTCACCGAGCTGACCGAAGCCGACACGAGCGGTATCAATGCGGTGCTGTTCGGCATGGCGGCGGAGTTGCGCGTCGCGGCCGTGCTGACGACTTCGGTCAGTCTGCATGCGCGGCGGGCCGTGCGCGAAGCCGATGTCGCGCGTCGTGTCATGCATGCCGCACGCGAAACGCAGACCTTGCCCAAGGGCATTTCCAGCGATCTATCCGCACTGCATGCGAAGCGGCCGTTCCCGTATGACGCCGGCGAGATCGACGCGATCGCCGCCGCCGTGCGCGATCCGAATTTTCGCGTGCAGGTGTCGTCGCAGGGCATTCATGTCTACAACCGCGACGGTCATCATGTGTCCGTCGATCCATTCGCGCTCTATCCTGAACTCAAGGTGGAAAGCGACGGCGGCCATGCGTTCTATCTCGGCGTGCAGCTGGCACGCGCGGAGATTGCGTGGCAACTGGGCAAGCGTTTCGATCAGGACCAGCCGCTCGACTGGGGATGCGAAGTGGAGCGGCCGGAAGAGGATCTAAGCGCGTGGCATGCGCCGGGAAGCACTCGGCGCAAAGGCTAGCGCTTCCATTTGATTGAACAGCCCAGTGCGGGGTATTGCGGGTCGTCAGATTCGGCATCGTGCGCGACGGCGAGCATGGCCTCGAAAAGGTCACGCCGTGCCAGAGGCAATGCTTCCTTGCGCGACGCATCGATTCGTCCGCGATATCTCAACCTGAGTTCCCGGTCGAAACCGAACGCTTCCGGCGTGCAGACTGCGCCATAGTCGCGCGCGGCCTGCTGGTTTTCATCGTGCAGATAGGGAAACGGCAGCCGCCATTCGTGCGTCAACGCGATCATGCGGTCGAAGGCGTCGTCGGTGTAGACGCTGGCATCGTTCGAATTGATACCCGCGAGGTTCACGCCGTGCGATTGCAGTTCGTGCGCGTCGCGTATCAGGTTCGGCAGTACGGCTTTGACGTAGGGGCAGTGGTTGCACATGAAGACGATTACGAGGCCGTTCGGGCCTTTGAGCGAATACAATGTGTAGAGCTGGCCGTTGGTTGCCGGCAAGACGAAAGCCGCTGCCTGAGCGCCAAGATCGACAGCCGGGGATTCGGTGGGCATTGAGATAGCTCCTATTTGATATCGGTTGGCCGAATGGTGTATTGGCGGGTTGAAGGCGCTCGGATAGCATGGTATTTCAATCAGTCATCCGGAGCATTCATGAAAATCCTCAGTATCGAATCAGCGCAGAAAGATCTCGAGAAGGTTCTCGAGAGTGTGGCACACGGAGACGACGTCGCTATCGGTGGGAAGTACCCTACCCTTCTGCTCAAAGTACGCAACGTCGGCAATATCGTGGACAAACACGGCAACAAGACGGGCGGCTCCATCATCATCATGGACATTGACAAAGAGCTGCTGGAAGACGAACTCGTGAAACCGCTGCCTGACGACATCATCGAATCGTTCTACGGCCCTATCTATCCGGACGAGCCGGACCAGCAGCCGAGAGTCGAAGATGCGCGTGCTGCTTGACACTCATATCTATGTCTGGCGGGTATCGCGGGACCGTCGTCTGTCCGCGCGCTTTCGCGAGGCGATAGAAGAAGCGCAGCAGGTCTATGTCAGCACGGCCAGCATCTGGGAAATGTCCATCAAGGCCGCGCGAGGCAGACTGGAACCGGATGCTGAACGTGCCATCGACGCGCTCGAGCAGCATCCGTTCATCGTGCTGCCGGTGCGGCTTGTGCATGCGCGCGCCGTGCGCTATCTGCGCCATCTTCATCGCGATCCGTTTGACCGCGTGCTGTTGGCGCAGGCCATCACCGAAGAACTTCATTTCCTGACCGCAGACAGCGAACTGTCCAACTACCTCGACGAAGCCCTCCCCGCCGGAAGGCAGTCGGTAAATCGTCGAGTGGCCTCGCTTCAGCTTCAGTGATACTTCCTCGCCATGACCTCCAGCCCCACCGGCCTGATCCTTTGCCCATGCCCCGCGCACCCGAACGCCTCGAAGCGTTCGATGCACAACTCCCGCGCCGCCGCCGTCGCTGCCTTCAGCGCGTGCCTCGGATCGAACTCCGACTTCGCCGCCGCCATCGCCCGGCGCATGGCGCCTGTCATCGCGAGCCGGATGTCGGTGTCGATGTTCACCTTGCGCACGCCGTTCGCAATCCCGCGTCGGATTTCCCCAACCGGCACGCCGAAGGTCGCGGGAATCTCGCCACCGTGTTCGCGAATGATCGCGAGCCATTCCTGCGGCACCGATGACGAACCATGCATCACCAGATGCGTATCGGGAATGCGCGCATGGATCTCGGCAATCCGGTCGATCGCGAGAATATCGCCGGTGGGCTGGCGGCTGAACTTGTACGCACCGTGCGACGTGCCGATGGCGATCGCGAGCGCATCGATGCCTGTTGCCTCGACGAACGCGCGCGCCTCATCCGGGTCGGTCAGCAGACGATCGCGGCTCAGTGCGCCTTCCGCGCCCACGCCATCCTCCTCGCCCGCGAGCCCCGTCTCCAGCGAGCCGAGACAGCCGAGCTCGCCCTCCACCGAGACGCCCACCGAATGCGCGGCCTCCACGACGCGCCGGCTCACCTCGACGTTATAGCCATACTCCGCCGGCGTCTTCTGGTCCGGCATCAGCGAACCGTCCATCATCACCGACGTGAAGCCGGAACGGATCGCCTGCTGGCACACCGAGGGACTCGCGCCATGATCCTGATGCAGCACCACCGGAATGTCCGGATGCGCCTCCACGGCCGCGAGCACCAGATGCCGCAGGTACGGCTCGCCCGCGTACTTGCGCGCCCCCGCCGACGCCTGCAGGATCACCGGGCTTCCGGTTGCCTCGGCCGCTGCCATGATCGCCTGCACCTGCTCCATGTTGTTGACGTTGAACGCGGGCACACCGTAGTCGTGCTCCGCGGCGTGATCCAGCAACTGCCTCAATGCAATGAAAGCCATGTCGAACTCCCTTTCAATGATCGTTGGCGATGACAGCTCAAGCCGCCACGCGACGCGCTTCCTGAACGAGCGCATCCGTGGTCACGCCGAAGTGCGCGAACAGTTCGCTTGCCGGTGCGGATTCCCCGAACCGGTCAATGCCGACCACGCCGCCATTCAACCCCACGTACTGCCGCCAGAATGCGGTCACGCCGGCTTCGATCGCGACGCGCGGCACGCCTTCGGGCAACACGCGTTCGCGCCACGCATTGCACTGGCGGTCGAAGACGGTGGTCGAAGGCATCGACACGACGCGCGCGAGAATGCTCTCCTTCCTGAGCGGCTCGACCGCTTCCAGCGCCAGCGCCACTTCCGAGCCCGTGGCGATAAGCACGACCCGCCGCGCATCGCGTTCACTGGTCGCTGGCCAGTCGACCAGCACGTAGCCGCCGCGCTCGATGCCGTCTATCTGCGCCTCGTCGCGCGGCACGAACGGCAGGTTCTGCCGAGACAGCAGCAGACACGACGGCCGGTCGCGTTCGACCGCGCTGATCCACGCCTGCATCGTCTCGACGGTATCGCACGGACGCCACACGTCGAGCCCCGGAATCATGCGCAGCGTCGCCGCATGCTCGACGGGCTGATGGGTCGGACCATCCTCGCCGAGCCCGATTGAATCGTGCGTGAAGACGAACACCGCGCGCGTCTTCATCAGCGCGGCCATGCGCAGCGCATTGCGCGCGTAATCCGAAAACGTCAGGAACGTGCCACCGAACGGCAGATGTCCGCGATGCAACGCCACGCCGTTCAACACTGCGCTCATGCCGAACTCGCGCACGCCGAAGTGTATGTAGTTGGCCTGGCCGGACGCCGCTGTCATATCGACCGCGCCCTTCCAGCGCGTGAGATTCGAGCCGGTGAGGTCAGCCGAGCCGCCGAGCAACTCGGGCAATGCGCGCGCCAGACCGTCGATGGCCAGTTGCGACGCCTTGCGGGTCGCCACGTTCTGGCGCGCGCGGTCCGCCTCGCGCACCAGCGCATGCGCCGTATCGCGCCAGTTCGCGGGCAGCGCACCGCGCGCCCGCCGCTCGAACTCGGCGGCTTCGTCCGGAAACGCCCGGCGATAGCCCTCGAAGCGCCGCTTCCAGTCGTCCTGCGCCGCCGCGCCCGCCTCGCGCGCGTCCCACAGCGCGCGCACCGCCGACGGAATCTCGAACGGCCCATGCGCCCAGCCGAGCGCGCGACGCGTGGCTTCGGCCTCTTCCGCGCCGAGCGGCGCGCCATGTACCTCATGCGTGCCGGCCATCGTCGGCGCGCCCCGTCCGATCACGGTCTTGCAGCAGATCAGCGTCGGCCGGTCCGACTCGCGCGCATCCTGCAACGCCTGCGCGACCGCGTCGGCATCGTGCCCGTCCACACGCCTCACAACGTTCCAGCCATACGCCTCGAAGCGCTTCGGCGTGTCGTCGGCGAACCAGCCTTCCACATGGCCGTCGATGGAAATGCCGTTGTCGTCATACAGCACGGTGAGTTTCGAAAGCCGCAGCGTGCCCGCCAGCGATGCCGCCTCGTGCGACACGCCTTCCATCAGGCAGCCATCGCCGACGAATACATACGTACGATGATCGACGATCTCGTGTCCCGGCCGGTTGAACTCGCGCGCGAGCAAGGTTTCGGCGAGCGCCATGCCGACCGCGTTTCCCAATCCCTGCCCGAGCGGTCCGGTCGTCGTTTCCACGCCGGGCGTCACGCCCACTTCCGGATGGCCGGGCGTCTTGCTGCCCAGTTGCCGGAAGCGCCGGATGTCGTCGATGGACACGTCATAGCCGCTCAGATGCAGCAGGCCGTAGAGCAGCATCGAGCCATGTCCGTTCGAGAGCACGAAACGATCGCGGTCGGCCCAGTCCGGATCCAGCGGATTGTGTTTCAGATGCCGCGTCCACAGCGCGACCGCGATCTCGGCCATGCCCATCGGCATGCCGGGATGACCGGAGTTCGCCTGCTGTACCGCATCGACGGCGAGCATGCGCAACGCGTTGGCCATCTGGCGGACTTCGGGCGAGCGCTGGCGAATGGGCAAAGCTTCAGCAACGGCATTCATGGATGCCTCCTTCATGCAATGGGAAAACTTGGCTGCTCAGGCGCGCGCGCGACGGTCACGCAGTTGCAGGATCATCGGCGTGAAAATCAGCTGCATCGCGAGTCCCATCTTGCCGCCGGGCACGACGATCACATTCGGCCGCGACATGAACGAGTCGTGCAGCATGGTCAGCAAATAAGGAAAGTCGATGCCGCGTGGCTTCGCGAAGCGGATCACGACAAAGCTCTCGTCGGGCTGCGGGATCTCGCGCGCGGTGAACGGATTCGATGTGTCCACGGTCGGGACGCGCTGAAAATTCACATGCGTATGCGAGAACTGCGGGCAGATGTAGTTCACATAGTCGGGCATGCGGCGCAGGATGGTATCGACCACGGCTTCGTGCGAATAGCCGCGCATCGTCTGGTCGCGATGCAGCTTCTGGATCCATTCGAGATTGATGATCGGCACCACGCCGACCAGCAGATCCGCATGACGCGCGATGTCCACTTCGTCCGTGACGGCCGCGCCATGCAGGCCTTCGTAGAACATCAGGTCGGTATCGGGCGTCACGTCTTCCCACGGCGTGAATGTGCCCGCATCCTGCCTGAAGCGCGCGGCCTCGGGTTCATCGTGCACGTAGTGGCGGAACTGGCCGCCGCCGCTCTTGCCGTAGGTTTCGAAGAGGCTTTCGAGTTCCCGCAGCAGGTTCGCTTCAGGTCCGAAGTGGCTGAAGTTGAGTTGCCCGTCGCGCTCACTCTGCTTCATCGCCTCGCGCATGCCGAGACGGTCATACCGATGGAACGCGTCCCCTTCCACGATCTGCGCGTTGATTTTCTCGCGCCGGAAAATATGCGTGAAACTCTTCATGACGGTGGTGGTGCCGGCGCCGCTCGAGCCCGTCACCGCGACGATCGGATGCTTGACTGACATGCGCTGTCTCCCTGGATATTGATGTCGTATCGCGCGCTGTTTCAGGCTTCCGTCTCCGGCAAGAACAGCGAGCGTTCGTTGAACAGCGGCGACGTGAAAGGCTTGTCCTCGCCGCGGTCGTATTCGCCGTGATATCGCTGGATGCGCTCCACTTCATGGCGCGAGCCGAGGATCACCGGCACGCGCTGATGCAGCGCGCCCGGCTGTACGTCGAGGAGGCGCTCGCGTCCGGTAATCGACAGGCCGCCCGCCTGCTCGACCAGAAAACTCATCGGGCTCGCCTCGTACAGCAGGCGCAGACGGCCTTCCATCGCGGGCGTCCTGAAGTCGCGCGGATACATGAACACGCCACCGCGCATCAGGATGCGATGCACCTCCGCGACCATCGAGGCAATCCAGCGCATGTTGAAGTCCTGCGCACGGCAGCCGGTGCGGCCGTCCTTGCATTCCTGCACGTAGCGCCGTACCGGCGGTTCCCAGAAGCGTTCGTTCGACGCATTGATCGCGAACTCGCACGAGTCTTCCGGAATGCGGATGTCGGAATGCGTGAGCACGAAGTTGCCGACGTCGCGTTCGAGCGTAAAGCCATGCGTGCCATTGCCCACCGACAGCACCAGCATCGTCGATGGCCCGTAGATCGCATAGCCCGACGCAACCTGTTCACGGCCTGGGCGCATGAACGCGGCTGCATCGGCGGCGCCGCGCGCATCGCCTTCACCATCGCGCCGCAGCACCGAGAAGATGGATCCCACCACGCCGTTGATATCGATGTTCGACGAGCCGTCGAGCGGATCGAAGGCCAACAGATAATCGCCGCGCGGATAGGTTTCCGGAATGGCGTACACCTCGTCCATTTCCTCGGACACCATGCCGGCCAGCAAGCCGTCCCATTCGCAATGCTGGAGGAAGATCTCGTTGGTCACGAGGTCGAGCTTCTTCTGTTCCTCGCCGTGCGTGTTGACCGACTGCGCCGAGCCATGCTGCCCGCCCAGCGCGCCGCGTGTCAGCGCCGCCGCGATCGTCTTGATCGAGGCCGCCACGTCGATCAGCAGCGCCGACAGACCGCTCGCCGCATCCGGGCCCGGCCGGCGATCCAAAGTGTCGATCAGGAACTTCGATAAGGTAGTGCGTCCGTCCAGCATTGCGCAGTCTCCTTGAATGTCACGAATCGGCGAACACGCGGCTCGCGCGGATGTCGCTGGCGTCGAGCTGCATCAGCGCGTTGGCATCGGCATGGCATGCGCCCCGCTCGGCCGCCGCAAACAGACGGTTCGCCTGGCGCAGCCGCGCGCGGTCCAGTGCATTGCGCACCGAACGCGCATTGGCGAAGTTCGGCTGGCGGATGCGGCGCGTGAGATAGTCGTCGAAGGCGCGCCGCGCGTCGTCGTCGAAGCGGTAGTGCATGTCGGCGAGCATGTGCTCCGCAATCTGCAACAACTCGCCCGGCGCGTAATCGGGAAACACGAGGTGATGCGCAATGCGCGACCGAAAGCCTGGATTGCTGTGGAAGAAGGTTTCCATGCGCGACTCGTACCCGGCAAGAATCACGACGAGATCGTCGCGCTGGTTCTCCATCGTCTGGAGCAGGATCTCAATGGCCTCCTGCCCGTAGTCGCGTTCGTTCTCCGGCCGGTACAGGTAGTAAGCCTCGTCGATGAACAGCACGCCGCCCATCGCACGCTTGAGCACTTCGCGCGTTTTGGGCGCGGTATGCCCGATGTACTGGCCGACCAGATCGTCGCGCGTCACCGAGACGAGATGATTGCGCCGGATATAGCCGAGCCGGTGCAGCACCTGCGCCATGCGCAGCGCAACCGTGGTCTTGCCGGTGCCTGGATTGCCCGAGAAGCACATGTGCAGCGTGGGCGCACCCGACGCGATGCCGAGCGTCGCGCGGGCGCGTTCCACGAGCAGGTGCGCGGCGATCTCGCGGATGCGCGTCTTGACCGGCGCCAGCCCGATCAGGTCGCGGTCCAGTTCCGCCAGCACCTCGCCGATGCGCGATTCGCGGTACAGCGCCATCAGGTCGGCATGCGTGGTGGTCGTGGCTTCGTCGAGCGTGGCTTCGGCGCTCATGGTGTCGCCTCCTCATCAGTAACGTTCGCCGGCGGGGCGGTCGGTGGCGTAGGTGCGGATCGCGTAGCGCTGCACGCGGCTGCGGTCGTCCTGACGTTCGAGGCGGAAGCCATGTTCCACCTCCGGACGATTCACCATGAACGAGAGCCGCATCGTCTCGAAGCCGCGCACCGAATCGAACGCATTCACCTTGATGTAGTGGCGCGGATACGTCTTGCGGCAAGCGTTCACTTCCATCAGCACGCCGGCGGCGTCGTGCAGGTCGAACATCGGCATGCCCCACATTTCCCAGTAGGTGTTGCGCGGGTGCGGGTCGTCGGTGTATTCCACCGAGCAGGCCCAGCCCTGATCCAGCGCATAGCCGATCTGCGCGACGATTTCCTCGTCGGTCAGCGGCGGCAGGAATGAAAACGTGCCTTGTGTGATCTTCATGTCGGTTCCTCGATGCGTGTGAGCAGGTTCAGGCTGCGGCGGTCGCCGTCACGGCGAAGTCCGGCGTATCCGTCGATGCATAGTTGAAGGTCACGTCGCGCCACGTATCGAGCGCCTGCTGGAGCGGCGTGCAGGTGCGCGCGGCGGCTTCGAGAATGTCCGGCCCTTCGTTCGCGATGTCGCGCCCTTCGTTGCGGGCCTTGACCATTGCTTCGAGCGCGACGCGGTTCGCCGTCGCGCCTGCCTGGATGCCTTGCGGATGCCCGATCGTGCCGCCACCAAATTGCAGGATGCAGTCGTCGCCGAACAGGTCGAGCAGTTGATGCATCTGCCCGGCGTGAATGCCGCCCGACGCCACCGGCATCACTTTGCGCAAGCCTGCCCAGGGTTGATCGAAGAACACGCCGCGCGCCAGGTCGGGCTCGTTGCGCGCGTCGCGGCACACGTTGTAGTAGCCCTGCACGGACAAGGGATCGCCTTCGAGCTTGCCCACCGCCGTGCCCGCATGCGCGTGATCCACGCCCGCCATGCGCAGCCACTTCGCGATCACGCGGAACGAGATGCCATGATTGCGCTGCCGCGTATACGTGCCATGTCCTGCGCGATGCAGGTGCAGAATCATGTCGTTGCGGCGCGCCCACTTCGACATCGACTGAATCGCGGTCCAGCCGATAACGAGATCGATCATCACGATGCACGAGCCCAGTTCCTTCGCGAACTCGGCGCGCTCGTACATGTCTTCCATCGTGCCGGCCGTCACGTTCAGATAGTGGCCTTTCATCTCGCCAGTTTCGGCCTGGGCGCGGTTCACGGCTTCCATCGCGAACAGATAGCGGTCGCGCCAGTGCATGAACGCCTGCGAATTGATGTTCTCGTCGTCTTTCAGAAAGTCGAGGCCGCCCTTCAGTCCTTCATAGACGACGCGGCCATAGTTCTTGCCCGAGAGCCCGAGCTTCGGCTTGACGGTCGCGCCGAGCAACGGGCGGCCATATTTGTCGAGCCGTTCGCGCTCCACGACGATGCCGGTCGGCGGACCCTGGAAGGTCTTCAGGTACGCCACCGGGATGCGCATGTCTTCGAGACGCAGCGCCTTGAGCGGCTTGAAACCGAACACGTTGCCGATGATCGACGCGGTCAGGTTCGCAACCGAGCCTTCCTCGAACAGGTCGAGGTCATAGGCGATGTACGCGAAGTATTGCGGTTCATCGGCACGCATGCTCGGCACGGGTTCGACGCGATACGCCTTGGCGCGATACATGTCGCACGCGGTGAGACGGTCGGTCCAGACGACGGTCCAGGTCGCCGTCGACGATTCCCCCGCCACTGCCGCCGCCGCTTCCTCGGGCTCGACGCCCGCTTGCGGCGTGATGCGGAACAGCGCGATGACGTCGGTGTCCTTCGGGGTGTAGTCGGGCTGCCAGTAGCCCATCTCGCGATACTTCATGACGCCGGCCGCATAGCGCGAACGCGGATCGGACGGATTGCGCACCGCCTCGACGGCGGCCTTGTTGAAGTCGTTCATTCCGTTTCCTCGACAGTGAGATGAGAGACGTGCGCCTGATGACTGCCCTGCTGTGAATGCAGAGTAAGCACTGGCCGCATGGAAAGGAATTCACGATTTGCTTGCAGGACCTTAAGCAATGCCTTATTGGGTGTTAGCCCTGATGCGCTTCTGAACGGGCGATGGAACACTTTGTTCTGGTTCTGTCACAGTCGCGGTGCGCGTTCACCGAATGGACCGACCGTGCGCCGCGCCGGATCACTGGCATGACGCTTGCAACGTGTCAAAGCCGGCCACCTCCCGGCCGTCGGGCGGATTCGTCCGCACTGGCAATTCATTGAAGCGGTATCCGAGGCTTTCACTCACCCATTTGGAGGAACGCTCATGCAATGGACTACGCCCAGCTTCACCGATATGCGTTTTGGCTTTGAGATCACGATGTACATTGCCACCCGCTAAAGGTGGAAGCACCCGCACGAGACCGTGTCGAAGCGATGCGGTCCCTTCGTGCGGTCCCGAATCTGCACGCCGCCCGTCATGATTTACGAAACCGTCGTCACGACCGCAGACCGCGATGGCCGGCCCCACATTGCGCCGATGGGCGTGCGCTTCGAAGACGGCTTCGCGATCCTCGCGCCGTTCCGTCCTTCCACCACGCTCGACAACGTCATCGCGACGCACAGCGCGGTGCTCAACTTCACGAACGACGTGCGCGTGTTTGCCGGCTGCGTGACCGGCCGCAAGCGCGACTGGCCGACGGTGCCCGCGGACACGGTCCCGAGCGTGCGGCTCGCGACGACGCTTGCTCATACCGAGTTGCGCCTCGCCGCGATGGATGACGACGACACGCGTCCGACGCTGCGCATGGCCTGCGTGCATCGCGTGACGCATGCACCGTTTCCGGGCTTCAACCGCGCACAGGCCGCGGTGGTCGAGGGCGCGATACTCGTTAGCCGGCTCTTCATGCTGCCGGCGGACAAGGTGAACAGCGAGCTTGCGTATCTGCGCATAGCCATCGACAAGACCGCTGGCGACGCCGAGCGCGAAGCATGGCACTGGCTGTTGCTCGCCGTCGATGCGCATCGCGCGAAGGCGTCGAGCTGATCTGTGATCTGTCTTCCCACTGGAGTGTTCAAACGATGACCGCATTGCTCGCGAGCGTCCGCTCGGCGGATGAAGCCTTCGATGCCGCGCACGCCGGCGCCGAACTGATCGACTTGAAGGAACCGCGTGCGGGCGCGCTGGGCGGCGTCGCGACGGGGGATATCGCGCGGATCGTCGTCGCGTTGAGGGCGCGGTATCCGGTGCGGCCGATCAGCGCGACCATCGGCGACTGGCCCAATCACGCGCTCGACGAGATCACCGGATGCGTGCTCGAGGTCGCTGCGGCAGGCGTCGATTATGTGAAGGTGGGCATCTCGCCCGGTGCCGGAGCGGAGCAATGCCTGCGACATCTGGCGAGCCTGCCGGCGGCGGTGGTGCCGGTGCTGCTGTCGGATGACGGTGTGGATCGCGCGCTGGCGGCGCTCGCGGCGCAGTTGGGATTCGTGGGCATCGTCTTCGACACGGCGGGCAAGAATGGCCGCACGCTGTTCGATTGCGTCGACGTGCAGACATTGGCCGCCTGTATCGCCGATGCCCGCGCGCGCGGCACGATGAGCGCCGTGGCGGGTTCTCTCGGCTGGCGCGACCTGGACACCATTCGCCTGCTTGCGCCGGATATCGCGGGCTTTCGCGGCGCACTGTGCGACGAGCGCGACGGCCGGTCCGGCACGCTCGATCCGCGCAGGGTCGAACGCTGGGCGCGCGCGCTGCACGGCGAGACCGTGGCCGTTTGAAAAGCTTCAGCGCTCGCTTCTCACACCGTCACGTTGAGCAAGCGGTCGCGCATCACGGCGAGATCGTCTTTCCCCAGGATCTCGACCACGTAATTGGCATCACGCACATAGGCGGGAAAGCGCCGGTCCACGACGCCGTCGGCGGCCAGCGCCTCCAGCGATACATTCGCCTCCACCTCGCACGACTTCACGATCATCAGGCGCTCCGCATTCAGCGAGGTGGAGAGCCACGCGGCGAGACTGTCGGACGTGACGTCCCAGTTGGTCATCTTGTCGGGCGTCGTGCGCATCAAATCGGTGGGCACCCAGACGGCCACGCGGCCATCGCGCAACGCGCGGCGGATGCGGCTCTCGTTCGACGCCAGCACGAGTTCCGGTACGACGCCCTGCATCAGGATGGCGTACTGCGCCATCGCCAGCAGGCACATGTTATGGGCGGCGAGATCGTCGAACTGCCATTCGCTCTGATATTGCCGCACCGCGTCCGCGAAATCGCCGCCGCCCGGCACGATCACGACGCGCCCGCCGCCTACTTCCCATAGCCGCGTGAGCCATTCGCGCAGCGCCGGGTCGTGACTGAGGCTCCCCCCGATCTTCACCACCCACATAGGTTCCTGTCCTCGTTCGATGATGCCGCCGGGCCACGCACCCGGTTGAATACCGCGTCTTCAACTCGCTATGTTTTGCACGCTATCACGCCGCGCGCGACGACGCATCGCGCGATGGCTCTGTTTCGTTTTCCCGCGCGCCTTCCATGGGCGTCGTCGCCAGCGAGGCAAGCAATGCCACCGCGACGCTCGGCGCACAGGTCGCGACCCATTCGGCGCGCGTTGCGTCGTCATCGGCGACGCCCGCGAGCCGCGCAAAATCCACATAGCCGCGCGCTTCCTGCCGCGCCAGCGCCGCCGCGAGATAGCGCCCGCAACCCGCGCCGATGACGGGCGCCGCCGCCAGTGCCGCATCGCGCGCGACGACTTGCGCGAGACCGGCGGCCAGCGTGCGCAACTGCTCCTGTCGCCAGGTTTGCGCGAAGCGCTTCCATTCGGCATCGGATGCTTCGTCGGCATCGCGGCCGATCATCCGTGCGATGCGCGCGCGGCTGGCGGCCTCGGTCTTCGGCCCGTTGTCGGCGCTCGGATGCTGGTCGTGCGCGGCCCAGAGTTCGCCGGTCAGGCGATAGACATCGGCGGTCGTCGCGAACCATTCGTTCATCACGCCGCTCGTCTCGCCGCGAAACGCGATGCGCTGCGCCACCCCGCACAAGGGCGTGCGCACGACGCCTTGATAGACCAGCTCGCCACTGACGAGCCGTTCGGCGTCATTCGTGCCGCGCGCCCGCACGTCGCCGCCGGTGATCGGAATGATGTCGGTGGTCGTGCTGCCGATATCGATCAGCACCGCATCGTGCATGCGGGTGGCGGCCCAGCGTGCGGTCGCGAGCCAGTTCGCCGATGCCACCTTGCGCCAGCCTTCCGCGCAGGCCGAACGCGCGAGCCATCCGCCGTGCTCGCCGCCGCCCGCGAAGAACAGCGTGCGTGGTCCGAGCCGTTGCGCGAGGGTGCGGCTGAGCGTGCGCACGCCTTCGGCGCGGTTGGCGAACAGATCGACCATTTCGCCGGTCATCGTGACGGCGTGGCGCGCGGACGGATCGCCGGCGGCGGGCCAGCGTTCGAACACGCCGTCGATTGCGCGTTCCAGATGCGCGAGGCCCTGCCACAGCGGGCAGGCCCATTGGGCGACATCGACGAGCACGCCCTTGCGGTTGGCCCGCGACACCTTGACGTGCGCGCCGCCCACGTCCCAGCCGAATACGGGTGCGTCGCCGGATGCGGATGCCCTCATGACGCGCCTCCGACGGCGCGCAGTGCGTGAGCTTCGCCGTCGAAGCCGGGCACGCGATGCGCGGCCAGCAGTTCCGCCGCGAGATTCCTGCCGCCGCGTCGGCTGAGTTCCGCGTAGGCGACGGTCGGCCGCGGATTCACCTCGATGACGACTGGCCCGCGTTCCGGATGCCAAACCACGTCGATGCCGACGAAGCCGCGCAGCCCGGGCAACGCCTCGGCGACGCGCAGCGCGAGCCGTTCGAGCGCGCGTCCCTGGGGGCCGTGGCGGTCGATGCGATCAACATCGACGCCGTCGAACTGCACGATGCGTTCGCGCCGTTCGGGGTTTGCCGGTTCGGACAGGCCGATGCGTTGCCGGTTGATGCTGACGAGCCGCGCGAGCCGGTCGCGACAGATCAGAGAGAGACTGAGTGGCTCGCCGTCGATCCATTCCTGCAACACGGGGGTGCGTCCTGCTGCGGCGCGGGCTTCGTATTCGGCGCGGGCGGCGGCGAGATCGTCATGGACGGAAGTATCGAGGCCGCCGGCGCCGTCGTCGGGCTTGACGACCCAGCGGCGTCCGGGGGCGGGAGCGGCAGTGTCGGGTTCGAGCGCGGGCGTGACGGGCATGCCGCGCGCGGCGAGCCAGGCGGCGGTGGCGCTCTTGCTGGAGGCTGTGCGGATGGCTTCCTTGGCGCAGCCGAGCCAGCGGGCCTGTCCCACGGCGTCATGGAGCTTGAGCAGGAGGCCGTCGCATTCGGGCGCGACGATGCAGGCATAGTCATGCTCGCGGGCCATGCGGGCGACGAAGCGGGTGAGCGGTTCGCCGGGCTGGGCGCGGACGTGGTCGGCGGCGTCGGCGCCGGATTCGAAGCGTGAGCCTGCGACGGTCACCGCGATGCCGGGGAGTGCGTGGAGGTCGGCGGCGAGTGCATCGCGCATGACGCGGCCTTCGACGATGAGTGCGGAGAGATCGGCGAGGCTTGGGGCGCCCGCCACGTCCGGATCGATGCCGCCGCCGGTGAGATACTCGAATACGAAGATCTTGATCAAAGGAAAGCCATCCATGCAGGTGATACCCGTTCTTGATCTGCTCGACGGTCAGGTGGTGCGCGCGGTGCGCGGCGAGCGTTCGCGCTACCGGCCGATCCAGTCCTCCTTGTGCGCGACGAGCGAACCGGTGGCGATTGCTCGTGCGTTGCTTGCGGTTACGGGCGCTGCCGTGCTGTATGTCGCCGATCTCGGCGCGATCATGCAGCGCGGCTCGCATGAAGCGGTGCTGGCCGAACTCTGCGACGCGCTGGGCGGCGAAGTCGAGATCTGGCTCGATGCCGGCTTCACGGCGTGTGGGCCGATGCGGGCGTGCGTCGAGCGGATCGCGGGGCTTTCGCGTGCGTCATCGCGGGCGGCGATCGTGCCGGTGTTCGGCACGGAGACGCTGCTCGACGAGGGCGCACTTGCTGAAGCGTCGGCGTGCGGGTTCGAGCCTGTCCTGTCGCTCGACTATCGCGGCGGGCGAGCGCTTGGGGCGCTCGGTGCTGAGCGAGGCGAGAGCACCTGGTGGCCGGAGCGGGTGATCGTGATGACGCTCGATCACGTGGGCGCGGAGGCCGGGGTGGATCTCGACACGTTCAGCGCCGTGCGTGCGCTTGCTGGGGAGCGCGTTGTGATCGGTGCGGGCGGGGTTCGCCATCGGGACGATCTTGCGCTCGCCGCGCAGTGCGGAGCATCAGGTTGGCTCGTGGCCTCCGCCCTTCACGATGGGACGCTTTCTTTTTAGCGTCTCGATGTGGGGGGTTGGGCTTGGTCGGAGTGCTGTCTCAATTTTTGTGCCAATTGATGGCAGGCCTCGTTTTCGTTGTAATCGTTTGGAAAGCGCTGTTCCAGCGCCGGTCCTTCACGTGACAGTGTGTTGCTTCTTGGAGCACGGTTTTATGTGTCGGTGCCGAGGGCGTTCGCCCAGTGCTCTTATGGAATACCCGTAAGGGTCTTGGGCGCTTCGTTTCGTTTCGTTTGCCTCCGCTTCCATGGACTTCCCGTTTTCGCGTCGGTCTATTTGCACTGCCCCTCCCCGGGGCGGGGTCTTCGCTCTCGGCCTTCGCGTGGTTGCTTGTGGTTGCCATGCGCTTCCATGGACTTCCCGCTTTCACGTCGGTCTATTTGCACTGCCCCTCCCCGGGGCGGGGGTAACTTTCTTTGCGGCTGCAAAGAAAGTCACCAAAGAAAGCAGCTTTCTTACCGCCCAAGGACCACCCAGCGGCGCGACACAGAAATACCTCACTGGCCCTGCACTAGCGAGTGCCCTCATAGGCCAAACCGGGCTTGGATCGCGGACCCACTGGGCCAAACTGCCGTTTAACAAACTGGTGCAGCCATTGAAAGCGCCGGCCCAGCGCTACGCGCTGCCGAAGGGTATGCAAGGGAAACCAACGAGGGGGGCGGGGCGGGCCGGGCCGGGGCGGTGAGACGGATGCGTTAGCAACGAAGCACCAGCCGACCCGAATGACCGGACGGCGGCGCGTAGCGCAGCGCCGGAGCTTTGAGGGGCTGTACCAGTCAGTTCAATGGTGCGATGTCACAGTGGGTCCGCGATCCAAGCCCGGTGTGGCCTATGAGGGCACTCGCTACTGCCGGGCCAAAAACATGGTTCTGTGTCGTGCCGTTGGTGAACCTTGGGCGGTAAGAAAGCTGCTTTCTTTGGTGACTTTCTTTGCAGCGGCAAAGAAAGTTACCCCCGCCCCGGGGAGGGGCAGTGCTAATAGACCGACGTGAAAGCGGGAAGTCCATAGAAGCACAAGAGCAGGAACAAGCCGCCAAACCGGCATAAAGCTTGCTCGAAGGCTCGACCATGCCTCAAACACCAGAACCTGAAAGCCGACCCGCCGAGGCCATCGGCGAAGACCTCCCCTGGACGTGTCCGTTCTGCTCATTGCTATGCGACGACTTCACGCTGGCCACCCTCACCGCCCGTTGCCGGCGACTGACCCAATCTCTCGCCCATATCAATCCGCAGCACACAACCCGCCCCGCAGAAATCAACGGTCAACCCGCCGATCCCGAAGCAGCGCTTCAACAAGCCACCGAGATCCTCTCGAACGCAAATCGTCCGCTATTCAGCGGACTCGCAACCGACATTGCCGGCACCCGCGCGATCTATAACCTCGCCGCCCACTCCGGCGCCATCCTCGATCACCTCCACGGCGATACCCTCGCCGACACCAACCGTGCACTCCAGGATCGCGGCGCCTTCTTCACCACGCTCTCCGAAATTCGCTCGCGCGCCGATCTGATCGTCGTGTTCGCCTGCGAGCCGTCGCTGCACTATCCACGCTTCTACGAACGCATCGCCGAAGCCAATCGCGACGTCCCCATCGTATTCGTCGGATGCAATGTCGATCAATCAGCCCTCACCCCGCATACCGAAGCGATCCTCCCGCATCACGATCCCTTCGACCTCCTCGCACTCTGGTCCGCCCACCTCGAATCCAGTCGGCCCATCCCGCACGCCGAACTCGCCGCGCTGACCCAACGCATTCACGCCGCGCACTACACGGCATTCATCTTCGAACCCGCCGTGCTGCCCGCACCCCACGCCGCGCTCGCCATCGAAGCGCTACAACGCATCGTCAAGGCCTTCAATCGCACCACCCGCGCCGGCGCACTCGCCCTCTCCGGCGACGACGGCGCCCTCTCCGTCAATCAAGCCATCACCTGGCTCTCGGGCTTCCCGCTGCGCACTCGCGTCGCCTACGGCATGCCGCTCGATCACGATCCATATCGCTATCGAACACACACACTGCTCAGCCGCGGTGAAGTCGACACGCTGCTCTGGGTCTCCAGCTTCACACCCGAACCCCTCCCCGCCGCCCTCGACGACAACCTCCCCGTCATCGTGCTCGGTCATCCCGCAACCCAACTGCCGCCACGCAAGGGCTCGACCGTGTTCATCCCCGTCGCAACGCCCGGCATCGACAGCGGCGGACATCTGTTCCGCATCGATACCTCCGTCGTCGCCCGCCTCACCGCCGCGCGCGATAGCAGCCTGCCCAGCGTGGCCACCATCGCCGCACACCTCACGCAGGCGAGGAAACACTCATGAGCCTCACGCGACTCCGCGGCGGCACGCTATACGATCCCGTCAACGGCATCGACGGCGAAGCACGCGATATCCTGATCCGCGACGGTCGCATCGTCGGTGATGCAAACGGAGAAAGCATCGCCCCGGAACGCGACTTCGACGCGCGCGGCATGGTCGTGATGGCCGGCGGCATCGACCTGCATTCGCATATCTGCGGCGGCAAGACCAATCTCTCGCGTCTGCTGCTACCCGAAGATCATCGCGACGACCCGCGCGCCGTCCCCGAGCGTCCCAACGAAGGCCGCTATCTGCGGCTGCCCTCGTGCGGCACCTGCACGCCCGGCACGCTCGCGACCGGCTATCGCTATGCGGAAATGGGCTACACCGCCGCCTTCGAGCCGGCCATGATCGCGTCCAACGCGCGCCACGCGCATCTGGAAATGGGCGACACCCCCATCATCGATCACGGCGCCTACGTGATGATGGGCAACGACGAACTGTTCCTCCAGATGCTCGCCGCTCAGGAAGACTTCGGTCATCTGCGCGATTACGTCGGCTGGACAATGCATTCGAGCAAGGCGCTCGGCGTGAAAGTCGTCAATCCAGGCGGCATCTCGGCGTTCAAGTTCAATCAGCGCTCACTCGATGTCGACGAGAAGCACGTCCACTACGGCATCACGCCGCGCGACGTGCTGCGCACCCTCACGCACGCGCTGACCGAGCTGCGCGTGCCGCATCCGCTGCATGTCCACACGAGCAATCTCGGTGTGCCCGGCAACGTGGAATCGACCATCAGGACGATGGACGCCGCCGAAGGCCTGCCCATTCACCTGACCCATATCCAGTTCCACAGCTACGGCGCCGAAGGGCCGCGCAAGTTCTCGTCGGGCGCGCGGGCCATTGCCGAAGCGGTCAATGCGCGTCCCAACGTGACCATCGACGTGGGTCAGGTCATCTTCGGCCAGACCGTCACCGCGTCCGGCGACACGATGATGCAGTTCAGGAACACGCCGATGGCCCGTCCGCGCAAATGGATCCTCGGCGATATCGAATGCGACGCGGGCTGCGGCATCGTGCCGTTCAAGTATCGCGAGCAAAGCTTCGTGAACGCGCTGCAATGGATCATCGGGCTCGAAATCTTTCTGCTCGTGGACGATCCCTGGCGCGTCTCGATGACCACCGATCACCCGAACGGCGGTCCGTTCACGAGCTATCCGCACCTGATTCGGCTGCTGATGGACAAGTCCTTCCGCGATGCCCAGCTCGATACACTGCACGCCGATGCCAAAACGGCCAGCGCACTCGCCGAGATCACGCGTGAGTTTTCGCTGTACGACATCGCGATCATCACGCGCGCAGGCCCGGCGAAGCTGCTCGGGCTGACGGATCGCGGGCATCTCGGCGCCGGCGCGGCGGCGGACATCGCCGTGTACCGCGACGACGCCGACCGCGAGCGCATGTTCACCTCGCCCGCCTACGTGTTCAAGGACGGCGAGCTGATCGCGCGCGACGGCACGCTGCTCGCAACACCCACCGGCGGCATTCATTACGTCAGCCCGGACTACGACCGCTCGATCGAAAAGCGTGTGCGCGACTATGCAGAGGCGCATCTCGCCACGCGCTTCGAAAACATCGCCATCGGCGATGACGAAATCTGCGCCTGCTGCAACGGCGGCCGGTTGCTGCCGGTCGCGTGCCTTTCGGCGGGCGGAGGCTAGCGCATGCAGATCAACGACACGCAGATCGACGACACCTTCGCCGAAGCCTTCCCGATGAAGGCCACGCGCCTCGTCATCACCGCGCATACACCCGTGTGGGCGCGCCACGCGGCGAACTCGCTGACCGGCTTTGCGACCTCCGTGATCGACTGCGGCTGCGAAGCGGGCATCGAGCGTGATCTGTCAGGCGACGACACCCCCGACGGCCGGCCTGGCGTTGCCGTGCTGATCTTCGCGATTTCGTCGAAGGAACTGGCGAAGCAGATTGCACGGCGGGTCGGGCAATGCGTGCTGACGTGTCCGACCACAGCGGTATATGGCGGCATCGATCCCGCGACGAGCCGCGCGCCGCTCTCCGACAACGCACCGCTCGGCGCCGCGCTGCGCTTCTTCGGCGACGGCTGGCAGATCTCCAAGGTGCTCGACGGCACGCGTTACTGGCGTGTGCCGGTGATGGACGGCGAATTCGTCTGCGAGGAATTCACCGCGACCGTGAAAGCGGTCGGCGGCGGCAATCTGCTGTTTCTCGCCCGCGACATGGACAGCGCACTGCATGCCGCGGAAGCCGCTGTCACCGCCATGCACGCGCTGCCGAACATCATCACGCCGTTCCCCGGCGGCGTCGTGCGCTCGGGCTCGAAGATCGGATCGAAATATGCGGGCGCCACGGCGTCCACCAACGACGCCTTTTGTCCGACGCTCGTCGGCCTCTCGCACAAGAGCGAACTGACGCCCGATATCGGCTGCGTGCTGGAGATCGTGATCGACGGCCTCACCGACGCCGACGTCGGCGCCGCCATGACCGCGGGCATCGCGGCCGCGACGCGCATCGGCCGCGCGGGCGGCGTGCTGCGCGTGTCCGCCGGCAACTACGGCGGCAAGCTCGGGCCGTATCACTTCAAGCTGCATGAGCTGGCGCGCGATATCGACGGGAGCGGGACATGAGCGCCATTACTTTGCGTGTCAAAACTGCGCCGGGCTTTCGCGTGGACGCGTCGAATTTACTGCCCGAGACGCTCGCCGCCACCGCGCCCGCTGACTTGCCCCGCATCGTGTTGCAGGGCGCGGGCGAACGCTGCGCGCTGGGCGACCTGTTCGACATCCGCCACGAGCATGCCGACCTGCCTTCTCTGCTGATAGAAGGCGACGTGCCTTGGCTGGACCGTCTCGGCGCAAACATGACCGAAGGCGCGCTGACGGTACACGGCCATGCAGGCGATTACGCGGGCCTGAAGATGTCGGGCGGGACCTTGCGCGTAGCCGGCGACGCGGGGCTCTTTGCAGCGTGCGAGATGCAGGGCGGACGCATCACCATAGAGGGCAATACCGGCGATTGCGCCGCCGCTGCACTGCCCGGCGACATGGAAGGCATGGCGGGCGGCACGCTCGTGATCCTCGGCAACGCAGGCGCGCGGCTCGCGGACCGCATGCGGCGCGGCACCGTGCTCGTCAGCGGCGATGCCGGCGACTTCGCGGCTTCGCGCCTGATTGCGGGGACGGTATGCATCGGCGGGAAGGTCGGCGCGCATCCGGGCTACGGCATGCGGCGCGGCACGATCTTGCTCGCGCACGCGCCCGCAACCATTCCACCTACCTTTACCGAAGGCGGCCACGGTTTCGACGTCTTCTGGCGACTTTTCGTCCGAATGCTCGCGCGCGAAGCGGATCCCGCAAAGGCATCCTTTTCGACATACTCCGGCCATGTGTTGCCGCGACGCTACGCGGGCGACCTTGCCGTGGATGGCCGGGGGGAATTGCTGATCGCCAATTCTTGGCCAGCGGGAAAAAATGAAACTTGTATCCTGTAGAACGAAATCCACTTTCACGGGAGAGACTTCATGAGCACCGCGCGGACCTCCGCAACGCGCAACGGCCGCTACGGCGCGGCCAGCGAGCGTTACGCACGCCCGATCATCGCGCTGCACTGGCTGATCGCCATTGCGATCATCGCCATGCTCTGCATCGGCTTCTATATGGTGGGCCTGCCGCGCGGGCTGCCGTTCAAGTCGGACCTCGTCAACTTCCACAAGTCGCTCGGAATCACGGTTTTCCTGCTGGTGCTGATCCGCATCCTGGTACGCCTGGCCTATGGCCGGCCGCCTCTGCCGCCGATGCGAACGTGGCAACGCGCCGCCGCGAGCATTACGCAGGCTCTTTTATACGTTGGCATGGTGGCGATGCCGCTCACCGGTTATCTCGGCTCGTCCTTCAACAAGTTCGGCACGAAGTTGTGGGGCATCGCGCTGCCACAATGGGGTTCCGACGACAAACACATGCGCGAGATCTTCTTCGGCATTCATGGCTATCTCGCGTGGATCATGGCCGCGCTGGTCATCCTGCATTTCCTCGGCGCGATGAAACATCAGTTGATTGACCGCGACGGTCTCCTGCGGAGGATGTGGCCGTGAAGATTCGTGTCCTCGGCTCATCGGCGGGCGGCGGCTTCCCGCAATGGAACTGCAATTGCCGCAATTGCGACGGCGTGCGGCGCGGCACGATCGCGGCCCGCGCGCGCACTCAGTCCTCGATTGCCGTGACGGATAACGGCGAAGACTGGCTGCTCGTCAACGCGTCTCCGGACATCCTGGCGCAGATCGCCGCGAATCCGGAACTGCAACCGGCGCGACGCGTGCGCGATACCGGCATCGCGGCGGTCATCACGATGGACGCGCAGATCGATCACGTCACCGGCCTGCTGATGCTGCGCGAACGCGGTACGCCATTGCCGCTCTACACCACCGACGCCGTCTGGCAGGACCTCTCGACCGGCTTTCCGCTCACCTCGATCCTCTCGCACTATTGCGGCGTCGAGCACCGGCGCATCGCGCTCGACGGCGCTGCGTTCGCGGTACCCGAACTGCCGCGCGTGAGCATCGACGCGTTGCCGCTCTCGAGCAAGGCGCCGCCTTATTCGCCGCATCGCGACGCGCCTGAAACTGGCGACAACATCGGCCTCATGTTCACGAACAACGTGACCGGCAAGCGCGCCTTCTATGCACCGGGACTGGGCGCGCTCGAGCCGCACATACTCGATGCCATGCGCACGGCGGACTTGTTGCTCGTGGACGGCACCGTCTGGACCGATGACGAAATGATCCGGCTCGGCCTCACGAAGAAGACTGGCCGCGACATGGGCCATCTGTCGCAGAGCGACGCGGGCGGCATGATCGAGGTGCTCGATTCGATTGATCGCCCCGGCGTGCGCAAAGTGCTGATCCACATCAACAACACGAACCCGCTTCTCATCAAGGACGGGCCTGAACGACGCATCCTGTCGGAGCACGGCATCGAAGTCGCGCACGACGGCATGAGCTTCGAGCTATGACATTCGCACTGGAGACCGCCTGATGTTCGATCCGATGCTGAACCCGACCACCGGCCCGCTCTTCACGAAAGTGATCGAGGACGGACCCGCGTGGACCCGCGAGGAGTTCGAGGCGCAACTCCGCGCGAAGGGCACGGCGTATCACATCCATCATCCGTTCAACGTGAAGATGAACGGCGGCGGCTGTTCGAAGGAACAGATACGCGGCTGGGTCGCGAACCGTTTCTACTATCAGATCAACATTCCGCTGAAAGATGCGGCAGTGATGTCGAACTGTCCCGACCGCGACACGCGGCGTCGCTGGGTGCTGCGCATTCTCGATCACGACGGCTATGAAGACCAGCCCGGCGGCATCGAGGCGTGGGCGCGGCTCGGCGATGCAGTCGGCCTCTCGCGCGACGATTTATGGTCGCTCACACTCGTGACGCCGGGCGTGCGCTTCGCCGTGGACGCGTATGTGAACTTCGCGCGGCGCGCACCCTGGCAGGAATCCGTGTGCTCGTCGCTGACCGAGATGTTCGCGCCGCAGATCCACAAGGACCGCCTCGCCACCTGGCCCGCACATTACACGTGGATCGAGCCCGACGGACTTGCGTACTTCCGTTCGCGCGTGTCGCTTGCGCAGCGCGATGTCGAGCACGGGCTCGAAGTGACGCTCGCGCATTTCACGACGCGCCGCGAACAGCAGCGCGCGCTCGACATCCTGCAGTTCAAGCTCGACATCCTCTGGACCATGCTCGATTCCATCGAAAAGGCCTTTCCGCAATGAGCGACAGCCCAACGCAACGCAAGCAGGAAGCCGTCGAAGCGCCGGACGATTCGTTGCATCCGCAACTAAAACGCCTGTTCCGCTTGCAGTGGGAACCGGCGCAGGACGCGCACGTGCTGCTCTATCCCGAGGGCATGGTGAAGCTCAATCAGAGCGCCGCGCAGATTCTTCTGCGTTGCGACGGCACGCGCGACATTCCGGCGCTTGTCGCAGACCTGGAGGCAGCGTTCAACGCAAGCAACCTCGGCGACGACGTGCGCGCGTTCATCGCCGGCGCGCGTGCACGAGGCTGGCTGGAGTAGCATCATGACCGACCTGTCCGAACCCATCACCCGGCCCGAACACGAAGGCACGCCCATCGCGCCGCCCTTGTGGCTGCTCGCCGAGCTCACCTATCGCTGTCCGCTGCACTGCGTGTTTTGCTACAACCCGGTGAACTACGCCGACCACACGCGCGAACTCGACACCGGCCAATGGCTCGACGTGCTGCGCCAGGCGCGCGCGCTGGGCGCGGCGCAACTCGGCTTCTCGGGCGGCGAGCCGCTGTTGCGCGATGACCTCGAAACGCTCGTCGCCGAAGCGCGCAAGCTAGGGTTCTATACGAACCTCATCACGTCGGGCATCGGGCTGACGGAGAAGCGCATCGGCGCGTTGCAGGAGGCCGGGCTCGATCACATCCAGCTGTCGTTCCAGGACTCGTCGCAGGAACTCAACGACTTCCTCTCCAGTACCAAGACCTTCGACTACAAGAAGCGCGTCGCCACCCTCATCAAGGCGCATGGCTTCCCGATGGTGCTCAACTGCGTGCTGCATCGCTATAACCTGCCGCACATCGGACGCATCATCGACATGGCGCTCGCGATGGGCGCCGAATATCTCGAACTCGCGAACACGCAGTACTACGGCTGGGCGCACACGAACCGCGCGCAACTCATGCCGACCAAGGAACAGCTCGACGAAGCCGAAGCCGTGGTGGAACGCTATCGGCAGGAGATCGGCGACCGCTGCAAGATCTTCTTCGTCGTGCCGGACTACTACGAGCGCCGCCCGAAGCGCTGCATGAACGGCTGGGGTTCGGTGTTCCTCGGCATCGCGCCGGACGGCGCGGCGCTGCCGTGCCACACGGCGCGCTCGCTGCCGGGCCTCACATTCCCGAACGTGACCGAGACACCGCTCAAGGACATCTGGTACGAAAGCGACGCCTTCAACCGCTTTCGCGGCTTCGGCTGGATGAAGGAGCCGTGCCGCAGTTGCGACGAGAAGTCCATCGACATGGGCGGGTGCCGCTGTCAGGCCTACCTGCTCACGCAAGACCCCGCCAACGCAGACCCGGTCTGCGACAAGTCTCCGCATCACGAGCGCGTCATCGAAGTGGTGCGCGCAGCATCCGTCAGGCAGGAACCGCAGGAGCAACCCATCGTCTTCCGCAACGATGCGAATTCCCGGCGCATCGCGGCGCAAGCCCGCGCAAATGGTTCAGAAGAAGGAGAAGACACGCCATGACTGCCGATATCTCCGTGCTGCTCGTGGACGACCATGCCGTCGTCCGTGAAGGTTACAAGCGTCTGCTCGAACTCAGCCCCGATGTGAACGTCGCGGGCGAGGCCGCGAACGCCGCCGAGGCTTACCAGAAGTTCTGTGCATTGCAGCCAGATGTCGTCGTGATGGATCTCGCGCTGCCCGGCGCGAGCGGCATCGAGGCGATGCGCCGCATGCTGGCGCGCGAGCCGCACGCGCATGTGCTGATCTTCAGCGTGCATGAGGAAGCGATCTTCGTGCGCCGCGCACTCGATGCCGGCGCGCGCGGCTACGTGACCAAGGCAAGCGCGCCCGACGTGCTCGTGGAAGCCGTGCGTTCGGTGGCGCGGCGCGTGTGCTATCTGAGCCCGGATATCTCGCAGGCGCTGGCCTTGCGCGCCACGATCCAGGACGGGCCGCCGGGACGCCAGTTATCGGCGCGCGAGTTCGAGGTGCTGCGTCTGCTCGTGCAGGGCTATACGCTGACGAGCATCGCGGAGAAGCTCGGGCTGAGCCAGAAGACGGTGGCGAATCATCAATCAGTGATCCGGCAGAAGTTCGGCGTGGACAACGGCGTGCAGCTCGCGCAGATCGCCAACCGGCTGGGGCTTCACTTCGCCGATTTCGCTACGTCGGCGGAAGCGTCGCTGGCTTCGCTTGCTTCGTTCTCACCGGTCACGGGCAACGGCAGACCCGCCTGAGACGGCACGCGCGCGCAGAACAGAAAGCCTGAGCCGGGCTCGCTCGCGATCTGAAATGCACCGCCGAGCGCCTCGACGCGCTCGCGCATGCCAATCAGGCCCAGCCCCTTGCGCGGCTTCGCGAGATCGACGCCGGGGCCGTCGTCGGCCATCGTCACGACAATCTCTTCCGGCGCGCGCGCCAGATAGATCTCCACCCGCGCGCCGCGCGCGAACTTCGACACGTTCGTCAAGCCTTCTTGCACCAGCCGGTACAGCGTGATGTTGAGCGCATCGCTCAGGTTGTCGAAGTCGCCGTCGACGGCCAGCGTGAAGCGCGCCTCCGGCAGACGCTCGCGCCAGCCATCGACGCAATGTTCGAGCGCCGTGGGCAGGCCGAATTCATCCAGTCCGCTCGGCCGCAGCTTGCGGATCATCCCGCCGATCTCGCGGTACACATGCGTCGCGTTCTGCATCAGCGACTGCGCCAGCCGATGGATCTCCACTTCGCGTCCCGCCGATAAATCGCGGATACGCCCTGCATCGAGCGACATGGCATTGAGGTACTGGCCCAGCTCGTCGTGCAGTTCACGCGCGAGGTGACGACGCTCGGTTTCCTGCGCGGCGAGCGCCTGATTGGCCAGCCGACGGTTTTCGGCGAGCAGATGTTCGGCCTCCTCCTCCAGCGCGCGCCGCAGCCGCACTTCCGACTGCGCCTCGCGATAGCGCCGCCACGCGAACCACGCGCAACCGATGGCCAGCACGACGAGCGTCAGCGGCAGCTCGTCGAGCTGGAAGCGCTCGGCGCCGCGCGTCAGGCGGTAGGCATATTCGCTGAAGTCGAAGTGGGCGAACAGCGCGCCGGCCATGCAGGTCAGTGCGAGCACCAGCGCGAGATCGCGACGCACGGAAGAGCGCGACGATGGCAGCGCGCGCTGATCGTCTGCGTCGCGTGTTTGCGAAGAAGGAAGGGATTCGGTCGGCATCACGGAATCCATTCTACGCACGGCGGCGGTGTCGCTTGTGTCATGCGCGACGCGATTGGGAACCCTTCCCTGCGCGATCGGGAAAAGCTCCCGGTCCACGCGCGTGTTCTTATGCGACGCTTTCATTAAGGGAAGCTTCCTTTCGTGTGGTTTCGCGTGGATCGAATAACGACAAGTGGAGATGACGATGAAGAGCATGCCGCGCAGGCGCGCGCCCGCGCATCCGTTCAAACCCCGAGCAGGATTGCGGCTCGTGTTCGGCAGCGCATTCGCCAGCATCACGGTGGCCGCATGGGCGCAGACGCCGCCCGCACCGGACACCGCCGAAGCGCCGGTCGCGGCCGCCAGCGCGCCGCCGACCGTACAGTTGCCCAATGTCGTGGTGGTCGGCACGACACCGCTCGTCGGCGTCGGCACGCCGCTCGAAAAAGTGCCCGCGAACGTGCAGACCATCCGGGGCGCGGACATCGAAGCACAGCATTCGCAAACCACCACGGACTATTTGCAGAAGAACGTCGTGAGCATCGATATCAACGACGCGCAGGGCAATCCCTCGCAGTCCGACATCAACTATCGCGGCTTCACCGCTTCGCCGCTGCTCGGTACGCCGCAGGGACTGTCCGTCTTTCTTGACGGCGTGCGCATCAACGAACCCTTCGGCGATGTCGTCAACTGGGACCTGATTCCGCAGGCCGCCATCCAGACGATGCAGATCATTCCCGGCTCGAACCCGACTTTCGGCCTGAACACGCTGGGCGGCGCCATTGCGGTGCAGACCAAGAACGGCCGCAGCAATCCGGGCGGCAATCTTGATGTCGGCTTCGGTTCGTTCGGGCGCAAGTATGCGCAGATCGAGCAGGGCGGCGTGATCGGCGATCATCTCGACTACTACTTCACCGCCAACATCACGAACGACAACGGCTGGGCCGATCACAATTCGAGCAAGCTGCGCCAGGCCTTCGGCAAGATCCGCTACACGGATGCGGACACGACCATCTCGGTCTCGATGGGCGGCGCCGACAACACGCTGAACGGCTCGCAGACCATCCCGCGCTCGTTCATGGACAACTTCCGCCAGGCCTATACGTTCCCGGATACGAACGAGAACCAGGTCGGCTATATCACGATCAACGCCGAACACTACATCACGCCGAATATCCAGATCAGCGGCAATGTGTATTACCGGCACTCTCGCAACAAGATCGTGAGTTCGAACGTCAACGACGACTTCGACACGGACGGAGACGATGCCTACTAACTCACCCAGGCCTTCAACGACCAGTCCGTGATCGTCACGGACAGCTACGGCGCGAGCCTGCAACTCACGTTGCTGAACAAGCTGTTCGGCCATGACAATCAGCTGATTCTTGGCGCGGCGGGCGACTTCGCCAATTCGCACTTCTCGCAGGCCGAGCAGGCCGCCGAGTTCACCGACAACCGCGCGACCATCGGCACCGGGCCCTTCGTGCCGACCACCGACGCCAAGACGCGCAACGAGAACTGGGGCATCTACTTCGAGAACACCTTCTCGTTCACCGAACAATGGTCGATGACGCTCGCGGGCCGCTATAACTGGTCCAAGGCGACCATCGGCGATGAAAGCGGCGTGCAGCCGCTGCTCGACGGCCGGCACACGTTCTCGCGCTTCAACCCGGCCGTGGGCTTCAACTGGAATCCGACGCCGGCCTTCACCGCCTATGCCACCTACAACGAAGGCATGCGCTCGCCGACGGCCATCGAACTCGCGTGCGCGGACCCGGCCGCGCCCTGCTCGCTGCCGAACGACTTCATCGCCGACCCGGATCTCAAGCCCGTCATCTCGCGCACCTTCGAGATCGGCGCGCGCGGCCGGCTCGGCAATCACACGACCTGGAGCGCGGCGGCCTACCGCACGACGCTGTCCGACGACATCCAGTTCGTCAGCAGCGAGGGCGCGGCCAGCACCCTCGGCTACTTCCAGAACGTGGGAAAGACGCGCCGCCAGGGCTTCGAACTCGCGGGCCGCACGCAATGGGGACCGGTCGGCGTGGCGGCGAGCTACAGCTACGTGAACGCGACCTATCGTTCGACCTGGACAGAAAGCAGCGCGTCCAATTCAAGCGCCGACGAGAACGGCAACATCACCGTGCATTCCGGCGACCGCATTCCGGGCATTCCCGCCAACACGGTGAAGATGCGCGTTGACTACAATCCGTTCGCGCGCTGGAACATCGGCACGAATGTCGCGTACCGCAGCAACATCTTCGCGCGCGGCGACGAGAACAACCAGGATACGAACGGCAGCGTGGCGGGCTATTTCCTGATCGATCTCGATACCACCTACAACATCACCAAGCAGTTGCAGGTGTATGCGACCGTGAAGAACCTGCTCAACAAGCGTTATGCGAACTTCGCGATTCTCGGCGAGAACTTCTTCAACGGGCCGAATCACACCTTCAATGGCGGCGACACGGTGAACGAACAGTTCCTCGGGGTGGGTGCGCCGCGCGGCGTCTGGGTGGGGATGCGCTACGCGTGGAAGTGACTTGATGCTGGAAGCAAAACGGCCGCCCTGGAGGCGGCCGTTTTGCTTTGCGAGTTCAGCGGTCAGCGCCCGACGATCGATCCCGCACTCGGCGGATACGTGACGATGCCCCACGCCAGCGGCAAGTCGCCAATCTGCTTGATCTCCTTGTAGTCCGCGCCGTCGAGCACATAGACGGCGTTCGAGCGTCCGCACGCGAGCAGCAGCTTCGAGCCGTCCGGCGTGAAGCTGAAGTGCCAGCAGCGCTGGCCGACCGGCACGTCCTGTACGTGCTCGTAAGTGGCGCCGTCGAACACCTGCAGCGTCTTGTCGCGCGACGCGGCAACGAGCAGGCGCTTGCCCGACGGATCGAACGACACGCCGTACGGGCCCGTCTTCGTGTCGACGGTCTTCATGACCTTCAGGCTGCCGCCGTCGAGCACGACGAACTTGTTCGCGTTCTCCAGCGTGACGACATAACCCTTGCCGTTTGGCGTCGCCTTGATGCCGCGCGGGCGCGAGCCTTTCGGAAGCTTGACGGTGCGCACCGGCTTGCCCGTGCCCACGCGATACACCGACACCGTATCGTCGCCTTCGTTGGTGACGAGGATCAGCTTGCCGTCCGGCGAAAACTCGACGCCTTCGGTCTCGTGACCGCTCTTCACCGAGTGCGTGACCTTCATGCTCTTCAGATCGACGATAGCGATCTCGGCCGGCGGCGAGTTCGGATCATCGTCGTCTTTTTCCGGCTCGCCGGGCTTCGGCGGACCGCCGCTTTCGCCGGGCTCGTAGGTCACATAGGCATAGCCGCCGAACACGCGCACGAACTCCGGATTCTTGCCGATCTTCACGCGGCGCACGACCTTGCCCGTCGAGGTATCGATTTCCGAGAGATCGCTGGTCGCCTTGTTGGCCACGTAGAGACGCGTGCCGTCCTTGTTCAGCGACAGGCCGCGCGGGCCGTCCTTGCCCACGTCCCAGGTCTTGTCGAGCGACAGCTTGTCCAGATCGATGACGCCGACGCCGGCGTTTTCGGTCGTCACGTAGGCGGTCGGCGCGGCGGCCTGCGCGAGGCCGGCCACGAGGGCCAGCGACGGCGCGATGACCGACGCGCAGGCAAGGCGCGCCGCCCTGATTCTGACTTGCATGTTTGTCTCCAGCGGTTGCGATTCTGGCCGGCACGATGTGTGGGCGGCCTGCTCAGGCCAACTTAGCCCAATCGACGCGGCACTGGCAACGCTCGAGGCCGGGAGAAACTCCCGAATTCCGCACGCCCGGCGGTTTTAGTGCGTCGTGTGCGGCGTCAGCGTGTGGCCGCAGGATCGGCGGCGACGAGATCGGCGAGCGCCTTGGCCGCGCGTTGCCATGAGAGGTCCGTGTTGCCGCGCATGTCCACCGAGCGCTGGAACACCGTCTTGCCGCTGGCGGCGTCTTCGACGCGCAGGTTGATGTTGAGGATCAGATTGCTGATCTTCTGCACCCAACACACGCCCGCGCGCGTGGCGCCGAGCTGCTTCGCCACGCGCAGCTCGCAGCCGTTGCAGGCGCTCATGTCCTGCGCGCCTTGCAGCGACGCAATCAGGTCGCGCGCGCCGGCGTTGTCGGCGACTTGAAACAGGCCGCGCTGATTCAGGTCGTCGCGCAATGCGCCGCTGACCATCGCGAGGCGCGCGGCCTGATCGCGGTTGGTGGCGGCATCGTTATAGGCGGCGTTGTCGTCGATCAGCGTGCAATCGGGAATCGCGATGGTCTGCCGCGCCGTCTGCGCATGCAGCCCCGTAGCGGAAAGCGCCAGGAGCAACACCAGCGGCGCGCGGAATCTGCGGATCATGGTCGGAGTCTCGAGTTGAGCGGCCGCGTTCAACATACCGGTCATCTCCTCGCCGATCAAGTCCGCGGCGCACTCAGGACGCCGCCCGCAGCGCCTCGTCCGCCACCGCCAGCCGCAACGCCATCATCTTCACGACGAAGCGATGCCACTCCTGTGCCGTCAGCGCATCGTCCTGCTCCAGCGCGCGCAGCGCCGCGAGCGTCATGCGCCTCAAGCGGGCGGGCTCGTCGGCGACCACGTCCGCGCTGCGCGGCGCATGCGTGTACACCGCCATCTCGCCGATGATGGTGCCCGGCCCGAACGAGCGCAGCCGCACCGAACGTCCGCCTGCCAACGGCAGCGACACCGTCACGCGTCCCGCCTCGACGATATAGAGCGCATCGCCCGCGTCGCCGCGCCGGAACAGCGCCTCGCCCGCGCCGATCTCGCGCAGGTCCAGCCGGGCGGCCAGTTGCGCCAGCGCGCGCTCGGTGAAGTGCGGCGCGAGCAGCGTGCGGAAGTCGGACGATGCCGCGCAGGCCGCCACGCGCTGCGTCGAGGCGGCGAGCTGTTGCGCCTCGATCCATTCGAGCCCTGCATCGAGCGAGCCGAATTCGCGGATGCCGAGCGCCAGCGCCCCCGTGCGCGCCAGCAGCGCGCGCGAGCCGTCCGGCAACGCCGTGAGCACGAGGTCCGCGCCGATCGAAACACACGCCTGGCGCAGCTTCACGAACGCCAGCGACACCGATGCATCCATGCCGTTGGTCCAGGCGAAGTCGAGCACGACATAGCGGACCGGTCGCGGCGTATGTCCACGAATGCGCTCGCGGATGCGCTGCAACATCGAATTTGCCGAGCCGAAAAAGAGAAAGCCTTGCAGGCAGACACCGCAGATTTCGTCGCCGCGGTCCATCAGCAGCCGCGTTTCCTCGATGCTGCGTTCGACGTTCGACGTCCGCGTGCGGCCGTCGAACTCCATGCGCACGCAGCCGGCCCGGCCATAGAGCAGCGCGAAGGTCACGCACGCAACCACCACGCCCGCCACGACGCCCGCAATTACGCCATAGAACGCGATCACGCCGAGGATCAGCGGCACGAGCAGATACTCGTGCCACGTCAGTCGGCGATACGCGCCGACGAGCCAGTCCATCATCAGGCGCAGGCCCATGTACAACTGCATGCCGACCAGCACCGGCACCGGAAACAGCGAGACGAGATCGGGCGATGCGATCAGCACGAACAGGCAGGCGAGCGCCGCGAACACGCCGGCGACGCGGCTCGTCGCGCCGGCGCGCGCGTTGAGCATGGAGCGGTTGTACGACTGATAGCCGACCATGCCGCCGAACAGCCCGCTTGCGATGTTCGCGAGTCCGGCGGCGCGCATCTCGCGGTTGAGGTCGATGTCCTGTCCGGTCGCTGCGCCCATCGCGGTGGAGTTCATGATGATCGTGATCGCCGATACCGACGTGACGATGAGCGTCTCCGGCAGATGCGCGACGATCGCATGCCAGTCGATCTCGCCGCGCGCGAGCGTCGACGGCAGATGCAGCTCCGGTATGTGCAGCGCATGAACCGGCACGTGCTGGAGCAGCAGGCCCATGCCGCGCGCCTCCTCGGGCGAGATGCCCGCGAGGTGCAGCAGCCCGTAGAAGAGCGCGATGCCGATGGCGAGCGTAATGGGCATCGCGGCCGCATGGCGCCAACGGCGCGCCAGTAGCGTGGCGAGCGCGCCGACGAACAGCGCCGGCACCCACGCGAGCCAGGACAGGCGGGCGAGCATGGGCAGCGTGTGCCAGTCGAGCGTGAGTCCGGTCAGCACGCGAAACGCGCCCGCGATCAGCAGATAACCGGTGCCGGCGAGAAAGCCGCCCATTACCGGATAGGGCAGGAATTGCAGGGAGCGGCTTTTCTTCGACGAGCCGATGGCGAAGAGGATCAGGCCCGTGACGAGCGAACACAGCGCGATGGCAACTAGCACCGTCAGCAGGATCACCGTGGGTGAGCCGCCGTTGGCGCGCACACTGCTCGCGACGCCCGCCGCCACGCCGACGAGAAACGCGGTGGCATTGCTGTCCGGCCCGCCGATGTTCATGCGCATCGAACTCGTGAGCGCGATGACGAAGGCCGTGACGATGCAGCTGACCAGCGCGGTGGGCACGCCGAGTTCGGCATAGCGCGCGAGGTCGGCGCTGAAGATCAGCGTGCCGAGACTCATCGCGTAGCACAGCATGACGAGCGTGGAGACGGTGCCCGCCGTCACGTCGCCGGCGAGGGCGGTGAGGCGCGGCATTGCGCGCATGCGTACGGTGGATTCGGTCGTGCCTGGCTTCAAGGCGCCCTCCCGAGGATGGGCAACGAAACGGCTGACGAATGGGGAACGGATGCGTCGCTTCCTGCAGCAGAAGCGCCTCGGCCTGCTTCAAACGACTGTGAAAATTCGTGCAAAGCCGAAGCGAAAAAAGTATCCATCAGGCACGCGCGCACTGTCAATTTGGCGGCTATCGCGTCTGCTTCAGCTTCTTTAACGGGAGCACCTGTTTTATAGGAACCGGCCGATTGTTTTCCGCCACCGTCCAGCGGACAGTCACGCAGGTCTCGCACCGCACTACCTTCAGTCACGGCCCGCGCGCCGCCTCCACTCCCCAACGATGAAGTCAACCCTATTCAGCAAGTCCAGCCGCGCGCTGGCCGCGTCGCTGCTGTGCGTCGCCGGGTTTGCCGCCGCTCAGTCCACGGGGCAAGCGCCCGCCAATCCGTATCTCGCGGCGCCCCGGCTCGCGATCACGCATTTCGACTCCGCCCAGAGCGACGCGTTTTCCTGGCCGGTCAGGCGCGGCTTCTTCAGCGTCGATCCGCGCGCGTTCCCGCGCGTCGTGGCGGGTCCGGTGAACGTGATGACGCTTGCATCGACATCGCCGGGATACATGTGGGGCGTATCGAGCGAAGGCGTCAGTTATATCGACGTCTCCGGCGGACGCCTGCGCGAAGTGGCGCGCATGCCTGCACAGCACACCCGGCTCATCTCGGCCGCCACGCACGCCAGGGTGCTCGACCAGCCGTTCACTTCGGTCGAACAGATTCGCAAGGCGGTGTCCGACGCCTACGGCGTCGACTGGACGCGTGCGGTCAACGGCGCGTACTCGCTCGTCGATCGCGACAACCACGTCTACTTCAACAGCACGAACGGCAAGATCAGCATGTTCGGGCTGCTCGACGACACGCATCCCGAAGCGGGCATCAGGCTGCTCAAGACCATCGACATGACGCCGATCATCGGCCGGTCATTACTGGTCGGCATGGGCATGACGTACGACGGCAAGTTCGTGGTTGCGTCGACCACCACGCTCAGCGTGCTGGACCGTTCGCTCGAAGGGCAGGCGTACACCGTGCGCTTCGCGCCGGACGAGGTCGTGAGCAATTCGTTCTGCATCGACGCCCACGGCGGCATCTATGTCGCTTCCAGCCGCGCGCTGCACAAGCTTGTGTGGACCGGCACGAAGCTTTCCGAAGACGAAGCCGACGGCGCCTGGAAGGCGTCCTACGAACACGGTGAAGGAACCGGCTCCACGCTCACCCTGATGGGCAACGGTCAGGACGCGGACAAGCTGGTCGTCATCACCGACGGCGCGCCCCGCATGAACCTCGTTGCCTTCTGGCGCGACGCGATTCCCGCCGGGTGGAAGCAGATCCCCGGCACGCCGTCCGTGCGCATTGCCGGGCAGATTCCGGTCACGGCGGGGCTCGCGAAACTTCCCGATGTCATCCAGTCCAGACGATCCGTGGCGGTGAGCGGATACGGCGCGTTCGTGGCGAACAATGCCGCCCGGAAGCGGGACAAGGACAGGCTCGTCGACGTGCTTGCGCTCGGTCCCGTCAATCCGCCGGCGTCGGGCGTCGAACGCTTCGAGTGGGATCCGCGGGCGCATCGCTGGCGCACCGTCTGGGCGCGTGGCGACGTGGTATCGGTCAGCATGGTGCCGAGCATCAGCACGGGGTCCAGCATGGTTTTCGTGAACGGCTACTATCCGCAAAGCGGCTGGGAAATCACTGGCATGGACTGGAATACGGGTGCGACGGTGCATCGCGTCTCGCTCGGGCAGGGCAACCTCGGCAATGGCGCGTATGGCGTGGTCGAATATCTTCCCGATGGCGACCTGCTGTTCAACAGCATCGGCGGACCGATCCGCATCGCGCTGAAGAACGCGCAGGGTGCCTGACGCTTTCGCGAAAGCAAATGCCCGATGGATTCGACGCGTCAACAGGAGTAACGTGGATCGACGAGCGAACCACACCAAGGAGGCGATCATGCCTGACGATCCCGCTCAATGGCAGGTGTTCCAGTACGAGGGTTTCGAGATCCACGTGCTGCCTCAGTTGAAGCCGACGCCCGAGCATGCGCCGCCTCGCGCGGTGGACCGCTTCGTTTATATTGGCCATGTGTGCCGGCCCGGCGCGCATGCCGAAGTGCCGGGAGAAGCGGTCCATTTCCATGCCGACGGCGACGACGCATACCGGAGCGCGCCCGATGCCGTCGATGAGGCGCGGCATATCGGCAAGAGCATCATCGATGGCACGCATCCGGATCTTTCGGTGCTGCCGCTCGTCTCGCACCATTCACACCCGGGATGACTCATCACGCATGACTGACTCGCACGCGCCGGAACCCCTGCATCACGACGACGAAGCATGCGTCGAAAGCCTGAGCGCGATCACGCTCGCCACCGGCGACATGGTGCGCGCCGTGCGCTTCTATGAAGCGCTCGGCCTGCGCCTTCTATACGGCGGCGGGGACGCGACGTTCAGCTCGTTCGCGCTCGGCAGTTCGTATCTGAATCTCACCAGCGAAACCCACGCGCCCGTCCACTTCTGGGGCCGCGTCATCATCCATGTGTCCGACGTGGACGCGTTCTATCGAAGGGCCAAGGCCAACGGCATCGAACCGCAGTTCGAACCGCGCGATGCGCCCTGGCACGAACGCTACTTCCATCTCACCGACCCCGACGGTCATGAACTGAGCTTCGCGCGTCCACTCTGAAAGCACACAGCGCGTTGGGCTCGGGCATGCGGCTCGCTTCATCTTCAATGACGGTTAGCGTACGCATCGGCCATTTGATATGACCGTTCGCGTACATATCCGCGCATCGCGTTGCATGAGCATAGGTCCATCGGCAGTAAGGATTCTTGATGCATGAACGGGGCGAGGCGCTTGAGGCTCTCTGTTGCTATTTTGCAAAAACGGCTCCGCTCAAGGGCGAGGGGCGTAGAGTTAAAGCGCTTTGTGAGGAACGTGATGCGTTGCGGCAAGGGTTTTCGAGTGGTTCAGACCGGTGTGCGTCTCGCCGTAATCCGGATCATGAAGGCCGCATGCTGGAGACTGAAATGAAATGCGCGAACGAGCAGTCCCTTCGTTACCAGGTGGATAAATGGCTGGCGCCCGGAAGCATGCCGGTGCGAGTCAGGCAGTTCAGCCGCACCCGTTCCGATGGCCGGCGTTATGTGTGTGTAGAGGCATCGCAAGGACAGGCGTCGCGAGCGCTGTTCTTTTTCCGTCACGACGACGGGCACTGGTGTGTGTATCCCGCCGCGCCCCGGCAGCGCAACATGCGCGGCGAGATGCTGGCGGCATAAGCGGTAACGTTCAAAGCCGCAGGTTGTTCAGGAACTGAAACCACATCGCGCCGAGCGGATTCACCGGGCCAGCGGCGCTTGTCTCTTTCTCTTCGTTCTTCTCGGCTTCTCCCTCTTCTTCGACGACTTTCGCCTTGCTCTGCTGACGCGACTCGTGCAAGGCAATCGCACTGTCAGCAATCTGCCGCGCTGAAGGTTCATCGCACTCGGCGCCAAGCAAGACGCCGAACACGACATCGCGATTATGTCCAAGCGATGCAAAGCGCATCGCCAGCGACACGCGCTCCGCATACAGCGCTTCCCGCGCCTCGCGTTCCTTGGCTTCGCGTGCCGCGCGCTCCGCTTCTTCCTGGCGCACACGCTCTTCCCAACGACGCATCTCTTCCGCGAACGTACGGTCGTACACCTCGCGCTGGCTGCGATCGGACAGGATTGCGTAGGCTTCCTTGATCTCGTGGAACTGCGCGTGGGCCTGGGCTTCGTTGCCCACGTTGCGATCCGGATGGCAGCGCATCGCAGCCTTGCGATACGCGCGTTTGATTTCTTCGTCAGTGGCGTGCTCGTTCACGCCGAGCGTTTCGTATAGCGTGGCCATAGTGCGTTCGGTGAGTACGGGTCGCCGAGCATCCTAACACGGGCTCGCCCTCGATGCGGCAGCGCAGCACGTCGCTTCATCTCACAGGAAACGCGCTGCCGATACGGTCGAAAACAGCACGCGCGGCCTTCAGATAGCGCGCGATATGCAAGCGGATGTTCGCCACCGCCACGATGAAAAGCACGAGCGTGATCGCCAGATAGTCGGGGCGCTCCGGCACGAAGTGATAGCGCACGTGCAGCAGAACGAAGAGCATCCACACGAAGGCGGGCGCGTGCAGCGTCCAGTGCCGTTGCGCGAAGTGCCACGCAATGCGGCGCACCTCGCGCCGCGAACGCAGATCGAGGCCGGCGAGTTCGGGACGGCGGCGAAAAGAGAGAGGCATTGGGCGGCTCCTTGTCGCATTGCAGCGCGCCATCGTCGTGTCATGAAGCGGCGCGATGATGTCGGGTTTGACGCAACATCGCTCAGCTCAACCATGGCCCTTACGCTCGACGACATCCAGCATCTCTTCGACACGCACGGTTCCATGGCTTATAGCGGCGAGCCTGTCACGCAATTGCAGCACGCCCTGCAAAGCGCGACGCTCGCCGAACAGGCCGGCGCGAGCCCCGAACTGATCGTGGCCGCGTTGCTGCATGACTTGGGCCATCTGCTGAATCAGCAAGGCGAGACGCCGACGGAACGCGGCATCGACGATCTGCACCAGTATTACGCACTGCCCTTTCTGCGGCCGCTGTTTTCGGACGCCGTGCTCGAACCGATCCGGCTGCACGTCGATGCGAAGCGCTGTCTGTGCGCCATCGATGCGTCCTATCATGCGCGGCTCTCCGCCGATTCGGTACGCAGCCTGCAATTGCAGGGCGGCGTCTTCGACGACGACGCCGCGCATGCCTTCCTCGCCCGTCCCTACGCGCAGGATGCGCTCGCGCTGCGTCGCTGGGACGACGAAGCGAAGGATGCCGCGCGCATCACGCCCGGCTTGCCGCACTTCATGACGATGGTGGCCGGCGTGGCGCGTATCGCGGATTAAGGGCGCGCGGCGGTCGGAAACGGCCGTGCGCTTATCACGCTAGACTGTGCGGCATGCGACCCTTTTCCTTAGCGCGTCATACGGACGTCAGGCAGCAAAGCTTGCAGCAAGCCTTCGGCATGCATCCGGACGCGGCATCGTGACCGAGCGCAACTTCCGCTTGACCGCCGCCGTGGTCGCCAGCGCGCTGTTCATGCAGAACATGGACGGCACCATCGTCGCGACGGCCCTGCCGACCATGGCCCGCGACCTGCACGTCGATCCCGTTCATCTCAGCAGCGCCATCACCGCCTATCTCGTCGCGCTGACAGTCTTCATTCCCGCCAGCGGCTGGGTCGCCGACCGCTTCGGCGCGCGCCGTGTGTTCATGTGGGCGATCGCGACGTTCACGCTGGCGTCGGTGGCCTGCGCGGCCGCGCTGAACCTGCCGCAACTGCTGGCCGCCCGCGTCGTCCAGGGCCTCGGCGGCGCGATGATGGTGCCGGTCGGTCGGCTGATCCTGTTTCGCGGCGTCAAGCGAGAGGAACTGCTCCAGGCCACCACCTGGCTCACGATGCCCGCGCTCGTCGGCCCGTTGCTCGGGCCGCCGCTCGGCGGCTTCCTGACCGATGCCCTCAGCTGGCGCAGCATCTTCTGGGTGAACGTGCCGGTGGGCATCGCCGGCATGGTGCTGACGTGGAAGCTGCTGCCGCCATCGCCGCCCGAAAGCCGCACGCCGCCCGACCTGCGCGGCATGCTGTTGTCGGGGGCATCGCTGAGTCTGTTCATGATCGGCATCGAGAGCGCCGGGCGCGGCGTCTTGCCGGACGGCGTGCCCTGGGTCTGCATGGCGGTCGGCCTGCTGCTGTTCCGCGCGACGGTGCTGCATTGCCGCCGGGCGGAAAATCCGGCCATCGACTTCTCGCTGCTGTCCATTCCCACCTTCCACGCCGCGACGGTCGCCGGCAGCCTGTTCCGCGCGGGCGCCGGCGCGCTGCCGTTTCTCGTTCCGCTGACCTTGCAGACCGGCTTTGGCTACAGCGCGACGGCCAGCGGCCTCGTGACCTTCGCGAGCGCCCTCGGCTCGTTCTGCATGCGCCCGATGACCGCGCTCGCGCTGCGGCACTTCTCGGTGCGCACGGTGCTGTGCGCGGGCAGCGTGTGCTTCGCGGCCGTCCTGCTCGCCTGCTCGACGATGTCGCAAGCCTGGCCCGCCGCCGCGATCTTCCTGCTTCTTCTGGTCGGCGGCCTCGGCCGCTCGCTCAGTTTCGCGACGATGGGCGCACTCGCCTTCGCCGACGTGCCCAAGCCGCGCCTCGCCGCCGCCACGTCGTTCCAGGGCACCGCGCAGCAATTGATGAAGGCGCTCGGCGTCACGGTGGCGTCCGGCACGATCCAGGCGACCATGCTGGCTTCCGGCAGTGTCCAGACCGAACGCTGGCAGTTGGCGTGCGGTTTTGTCGTCATCGCGCTGGTGGTGCTCGCGTCCCTGCCAATGTTCCTGCGGCTCTCTTCCGACGCTGGCGAAGGCATTTCGGCCCCGGCCGCCAAGCGCGCGGGGCCGACGTAAATCGTTCCGATATCTGAAACAAACTTCAGATTAAATACAAGTCCATGATCCACAAGGATTTTTTATGTGGCTATAATGCGGCTCCGCTTTGATTCCCCCATCCGATGCGTCGAAACCTTGTCCTCTCCGCTGTCCTTGCCATCGCGCTGAGCTCCGCGTCCGCCGCGTTCGCGCAGCAGACCGTGCCGGCGGCCGGCGATCCCGCCGTGCAGCAGGACCCGAAGGCAGAGCAGGCGAGTCACAAGATTTCGGAATATCTGATTCAGAAGTTTGGCGTGGCGCGCGAGAAGGCGCAGACCATCGCTTCGGCGGTGATGACGTCGGCGTCCAAATATTCGCTCCCGCCCGCCTTGTTGCTCGCGATCATTTCCATCGAATCGCGCTTCAAGGAAACCGCCCGCGGACCGAACCACGCGACCGGACTCATGCAAGTAGTGCCATCGGCCCACAAGTCGCTGGTGCGCAATATTGACCTGACCGATCCGGAAGACAACATCGAGGCAGGTTCAGCGATTCTGCACGGCTACATGACCTCCGCACAGGGCGATCTCGATGCCGCGCTGAAGAGCTACGGCGGATCGCGCGCCTATGCTGAAAAGGTCAGCCTGCGCGCCAGGACGTTCGAGCCGGCGGCATCGGCGGAACCGGCATCCGCTGCCGGAAAATAAAAAAGCGCCTGCTCGGGCGCCTCACGCTTCCATCAATCTTCGTTTCAATCGTGTCAAGCAACGCCGCCAGGCGGATGCCGCAAGCACGTCCTGTCGACGTCGCGGCGATCGCACCCATCGGGGCGTGTTCATCGGTTCATCAATAGCCCTTCTGCGTGCCGCTGCCGTTAGACTTCATGCCGCCCGAATTCATGTTGCCGTTATTCGGGGCGCTGCGCTGCACGGTGCCCTTATCCGTGCCCATGCCGTTGGTCGCGTCGTTGCCCATGCCGCTCTTGGCGCCTGTGCCTGTGCCGGTCGTGCCGTCGGACGAGCCACCCATGCCGGTCCCGCCCATGCCCACGCCGCCACCCTTGCCGGCAGCGCCCGAGCCCGCGCCTGAGGAGCCATTGCCGCCCGCGCCCGCCGAGCCGCCCGCTGCGGCGCCCCCGCCACCCGCACCGCCGCCTGCACCTGCTCCACCTCCGCCTCCCGCCTGGGCATAGACACCGCCCGACAGGCCCAGCACCAACGCCGATATCACCAGCTTTTTCGTAGTCGCGTTCATTTCCGATCTCCAGAGTTCGCATGTCGGCTGCGGCGATGTTCTTGCCGCTGCAGCCGTATTCGCATTAGCGCAAGCGACGTGCCGCGCATCTCCGGTGATCCATCTTAATAACCGCACGGCACATAAGCGCCGCGATAGTTGTCGTAGCAGTAGCCCGGCGGCGGCGCCGGTTGCGCGTACACGGGTTGCGCATAAGCGGGTTGCTGATAGACCGGTTGTTGATACACCGGCTGCGCATACGCCGGCTGTGCATTCGCCACGGACGACACCAGCGCACCCAGCACCGCGCCACCGATCAATGCGCCGACGATCGCGCCGCCATTTCCGCCACCGCCGTGATGACCACCATAGCCGCCGCGTCCATGTGCCGAGGCCTGGCCTGCCATCGTCAGACTGCCGATCATCAGGAACACAAGTGCTGCGCGTTTCATGAGCTTCTCCAGTTCCCGTTTAGCCGGGTTGATGGAAGTCATCTTAAGCAGTTGTCTAAGAAATAACTGATGCAGTTGGTAACCGCGCATTTCAAAAATTACAAGTTGGCCGGCAAGCATTTCTCTAGCAAATTCGTTTGGAAAATTGCTTGGCTGATTCATCTGCTAGGGATCCCAAACTAACGTCGCGGAGTTACAAATGGAATTGAATTTGCCTCATGGATAACAGTTGTGCCCTTAGTACCGGTAAAGCAAAACGCAGAGGCCCCGATGAGCGAATCATGCTTACCTGCGCCGTTTCACTTGCTATCCACTGGTTACCGTTTGTCACGAGAAACACGTCAACTGCGCCGGGCGACCTGGCGTTATGTCCGTCAGCGCGGCGTACTGCGCCACGCGTCAACCAGAAAAGAACAGGGAGTGTCAAACCATGAAGAAGCTCGTCGCTGCTCTCGCATCCGCCATGCTCGTGACTACCGTTTTCGCTCAGACGGCCACTACCGATGCTGGCAAGGCACAACTGAAGGCAAACCACGAAAAGGCCGAAGCTCAGACTACGGCCAATCAGAAGAAGGCGGACGCGCAGCACGATGCCGCGAAGGCTCAGGCATCCGCGAATGAAGATAAGGCATCGGCACAGGCCGATGCCAACAAGGAAGCCGCGAAGGTAGCGCAGGCGACCACGCCGGAGCAGGCTTCCGGTGCGCGCGGCGACGCCGCCAAGGCGCAAGCCAAGGCGAACCAGAAGAAGCATTCCGCACAGTCCAAGGCAGACAAGAAGAAACAGGACGCGGCCAAGGATGCCGACGTAGCACAAGCCAAGGCCGACAAGCAAAAAGTCGAGGCGCAAAGCGACGCAAACAAGGCGGCCGCCGATGCAAAGATCGACGCGGCAAAGAAGTAAGGGAGGTCCGCGTCATCACGGCATCGCGCACCGGAGTGCTGCGTAAGAAAGAATCCGGTGCGTTCGATTCAAGCGAGCCTGCGGGCTCGCTTTTTTTACCTGGCGCATCCGCAAGTTAGAAGCAATGCGTTGTCGCGGCTTATCATGACGGCAACTCAGGGAACCGGGAGCTGAACGTCATGCGCACGCTGACCGAGCATCTGTCGCAGTACGCGGCCTATCATCGCGACACGCGCAATGTCGCGACGCATATCATCGGCATTCCGCTCATCGTTCTGGCTATCGCCGCGTTGTCGAGCCGGCCCGCATGGCCCGTCTTCTCCGGCGCCTTTTCCCTCACGCCTGCCGCCATCCTGTTCGCGCTTGCCACGCTGTTCTATCTCAGGCTCGACCTGCCGCTCGGCTTCGGCATGGCCATCGTAGCGGGGGCAAGCGCGTGGTTCGGACACGGAATCGCGGCGCAGAGCACGATGCTCTGGCTGGCAATCGGCGTCGGCATGTTCGTGACGGGCTGGGTCTTCCAGTTCGTCGGGCATCTGCGCTTCGAACATCGCAAGCCCGCGTTCGTCGATGACGTCATCGGCCTTTTGATCGGACCGCTCTTCATTCTGGTCGAACTGCTGTCGGCGTTGGGACTGCGGCGCGATCTGCACGTCGCCATCCATGCCGGCACTACCGTTACGCGCTGATCAATCCGTGCGCTCGATCTCCTCCGCCACCGTCTCGTGTTCGACGCCTGCGTGGTGTTCGCTCACCGGCAGCATCCGCCGCATCGAGCGTTCGCGCATCAGCAGACGCGCGCTGTGGATGCCCGTCAACACAACCGCGATCCAGATCGGGATATAGGTGCCGAGTTGGCCTGTCGAGAACGGCTCGCCCAGCAGCAATACCGCGACGCCCACGAGCAGCACCGGCTCCACATAACCGAGGATGCCGAACAGCGCCAGCGGCAAATGCCGGCTGGCGCGCAGATAGGAAGCCAGCGCCAGCGTGCTCAGCGCGCCGAGTCCGGGAAGCAGCAGCAGCCACAGGTGCGGCGCGCCGGCCACCGCGCCGAACGATCCGCGCACGCACAGCATGATGACCGCGACGGGCGCGATCAACAGAATCTCCATCGCGAAGGAGACGAGCGGGTCGACGTCGAGCCGGCGACGGATCATGAAGTAAGGCGGATAGCCCAGCATGACGACGAGCGTCGGCCAGGCGAACGCATGGGTCACGGCCAGCTCGTGCACCACGCCGACCGCCGCCGCCGCCACGCCCGCCCACTGGAACGTGTCGAGCCGCTCGCCGTAATGGAAGCGCCCGAGCAGCACCATCGCGAGGGGAAGGAGGAAATAGCCGAGCGACACTTCGAGCGCCCGCCCGTGCAGCGGCGCCCAGAGAAAGATCCACAACTGCACGCCGAGCAGGGCGGCCGCCACCATGAAACCGGCGATCAGATGCGGCGTGCGCACCAGCTTCGCGGCAAGCGCGCGAAATTGCGGCCAGCGCCTGCGCAAAAAAACCAGCGCGAGCGCACCCGGCAGCGTCCAGACGACGCGCCAGGCGAAAATATCGAGTCCGTCGAGCGGCGTGAGCCACTTCGTGTAGCCCGACATGAGCGCGAACAGCGCCGAGGCGCTCACGGACAGCGCGATGCCGCGCCCCAGGTCATGCTGATTCATCGAGAGAAGCGCCGTGCGCCGAAGGGGTAAGCCCGCCATTGCTGCCGGAATGACGAGAAAGGCGCATTCTAAACGTCCCGAGGGTCTGCTCCCCGGCCAACGCGTTCCGGAAACGCGCGGCAGTGTGCCCGCTTCTTGCTTCCCGTGTTGCTCGTCCCGCACCCTCAGGTGGTCACGCATTCGCTTGAACCTCGCCGCGCAAGCCGTGTCTCTGACGGTTCACGACGGTCCGATGTGTCTTCGGCCGGTCACGACGACCGGTCATCCTTGGCGAATCGGCAGCCTGCCGGCTCGTTCCCGTTCACGTCACAGCATCCGCGGCATTGTCCGCACTCCCACGCCGCGCCACCGTCGCCGATGCCCGCGACGGCGCTCACGAAAACGCCGCATGAATGGAGACGTCATGACTCAACCCGCCCTGTCGCCCCGCTTTCCCAATGCCTTTGCCGAAGCGGTCCACACCGGCCTCAGCAAGCAGCCGCAGAAAGAATTGCCGTCGATGTATCTGTATGACGAAGTGGGCTCGGCGCTCTTCGAAGTCATCACCGCCTTGCCCGAATATGGCGTGACGCGCGCCGAGGAACGCGTGCTGAAGGACCACGCCGCCGACATCGTCGCGGCCCTGCCCGGCGACGTCCAGGTCGCCGAACTCGGCAGCGGCAGCGGCCGCAAGACGCGCCGCATTCTCGAAGCGCTGTGTAAGAAACAGCCCACTGCTTACCATCCGATTGAAATTTCGCGCACCGCCTTGCAGTTGTGCCGGCGTGAACTGGGCGACATCGAGCGGGTGTCCATCGTCGGACACGAGCGCGATTACCTCGCCGGTCTCTCCGAAGTCAGCGCGAAGCGCAAGGACGGTGAGCGCCTGCTCGTGCTATTCCTGGGCAGCACGATCGGCAATTTTGCGCGGCTCGCGGCCACGCGCTTCCTGTGTTCGATCCGCGGCATGCTCCAGCCCGGCGACGCGCTCCTGCTCGGCACCGACCTCATCAAGCCGCTGCCGGTCCTGATCGCCGCCTACGACGACCCCATCGGCGTCACCGCCGCGTTCAACCTGAACATGCTGGCGCGCATCAATCGCGAATTGGGCGGCGATTTCCCGATCGATGCCTTCGAGCACGTCGCGCGCTTCAATCCGGACGCGCGCAGCATCGAAATGCATCTGCGCGCCAAGCGCGCGCTCACGGTGCAGGTGCGCGGCGCGGATCTGCGCGTCGGCTTCCGTGAAGGCGAGACGATCTGGACGGAAAGCAGCCACAAGTACGCGGCCGACGAAGTCGCGCCGATCGCCGCCGACGCGGGCTTCGAATGCACGCATCAATGGCTCGACGAGGAATGGCAGTTCGCGGAAAGTCTGCTGGTGGCGCGTTAGTGCGCTGAGGTGGTGCGGGTCGCGCCGCGTCGAAGCGCGGCGTTCAGTGCTGCTCGAAGCGCTCGTAACGCTTTTCGACGTGACGCTCTTCGCTGTGGAATTCGGTGACACGGGCATGCGGCGGTCCGCGCCGCAGCCATTCGAGCATCAGGTCGACCTGATTGGCCGCGCCCTGCACCACCGCCTCGACCGAGCCGTCCTCCAGATTGGCGACCCAGCCGCGCACGCCGAGCGCATGCGCGCGGCGCACCGTGTGATGACGAAAGCCGACACCCTGCACGACGCCTCGCACATGCACGTAGTAGGTTTCGATTCTCGTATCCAGGTCTGGAACGGTCATCGCGTTCTCCCTTGTTTGCTGGTCATAGGCCGCATTGTAGACACGCGCGGCGACGCGCGTCGCGGCCGGTCAGCCATCAGCGCTCAGCTCAGCCGGAACGGCTGCGCGACATCGGGGCTCTCGCCCGTGCGCGGACGCGGCACGCGCGGCAAGGTCACTTCGAACACAGTGCCCGTGTCGTTGGTCGAGCGCACGCGCACCTCCCCGCCGTGCATCTCGGCAATCTCGCGCGTGATGTAGAGCCCGAGTCCCAGTCCGCTCGACTCATGCTGCCGCCGGCCCGAGCGATACGGCGCGAAGATGGTCGGCAGGACGTCGGCGGGGATTGCGCCGGCGTTCTGCACGGTGATGCTCACGTCGTCGGCATGGCCGTCCAGGCGCACCTGAATGGCCGAGCCTTCGAGACCGTGCTGAAGCGCATTGCCGATCAGGTTCGAGAACACTTGCGAGAGCAGGTCGCCGTCGCCCTGCATGAGCGTGTCGCCCTGGCGCAGCACGAAGATGCGTCCCTTGCCCACGCGCGCCTCGTATTCGTCGACGATGTTCTTCGCCAGCGTGATGAGTTCGACCGCGCGCGGCTGCAAGGTCACGCGCCCGCCGCGCAGACGCGCGAGGTTGAGCAGCTGATCGACCATGCGCACCATGCGCATGCCGCTCGACTTGATGCGCGTGCCGATGTTCGCGACATTCTCGTCCTGCACGAAGCGCGCGAGATATTCCGCCGATGCAATCACCGCCGACAGCGGCGTGCGCAAGTCGTGGCCGAGCACGGCCATCAGCATCTCGTTGGCGTCGAGCAGTTGCTGCACGGTGGCGAGCTGCGTCGCCAGCTGCTGCTTCTGCCGTTCCATCTGGATGAACACATCCACTTTCGAATTCAGGATGCGCGAGTCGAACGGCTTGTACAGGAAGTCCACCGCGCCCGCTTCGTAGCCACGAAACGTGCGGTTCGCTTCCTGCGCCGTGGCCGTGAGGAAGATGATCGGCACGTGCGCGGTGCGCGGGCTGCCGCGCATCAGTTCGGCAAGCTCGAAGCCATCCATGCCGGGCATGTTGACGTCGAGGATCGCGAGCGCGACTTCGTGCTTCAGCAACAATTCGAGCGCCGCCGGCCCTGACTCGGCCTTCAGCACCGAAAGATCCGGCCGCGCCAGCGAGGCTTCGAGCGCCGTGATGTTGTTGCGGATGTCGTCGACGATCAGCACGTGGATGGGTTGCGTCATCGGGTGACTCCTTGCCTTGCCTGTGTCATGTGCTGCGTTCATTGGCGAATTCATCAGCGTGCTCATTGGCGTGCTCCAGGCGTCTTGCCGGTGCACTGCGCGAGCCGCTGCGCCATCTGGTCCAGCGTCAGCACTTCGCTCACTTCGCCCTCGGCGATCGCCGCCTGCGGCATGGCTGGAGCGGTGGCCGTCGCCGGGTCCTGCGCCCAGCACACGCCGCCCGCCGCGCGGATCGCGCGTGCGCCGCGTGCGCCGTCGTCGTTCGCGCCCGAGAGCACGATGCCGAGCAGCCGCTCATGCCAGGCATGTGCCGCCGATTCGAACAGCACGTCCACCGACGGCCGCGAAAAGCGCACCGGCGGATCCACCGACAGAGCGATCGACGGCGCCGCACCGCCTTCCGCCTCGACCAGCATGTGATACCCGGGCGGCGCGAAATACACGCGGCCCGGCGCGATCTCATCCTTGTCGAACGGCTCCGCGATTTCAAGCGCGCAACGCGACGTGAACAGTCCCGGCAGCAGGCTCGGCTGTCCCTGGCGCACATGCACGACCACCAGCACCGGCGCCGCGAAGTTCTCCGGCAAGGCGGGCAACAGCTGGCTCAAGGCCTCGACGCCGCCCGCCGAGGCGCCGATCACGACCGCTTCGATACGCTGCGCGTCGAACATCGTCACACCTTCTGGTAGAGCCGTTCGCGCGGATTGAAGTCCGCGAAACGATCGGCATGAGTCGAAAAGCGCAGGCTCTCCTTGCTGCCGAGACCGAGAAACCCGCGCCGCACGAGCGAGTCGCTGAACAGGCCGAGCGCGCGGTCCTGCAACGCGCGGTCGAAGTAGATCAGCACGTTGCGGCACGACACCAGATGCGCTTCGAGGAACACGCTGTCGGTGGCGAGGCTGTGATCCGCGAACACCACGCGCGACTTGAGCGTCTGCGAAAACTTCGCCGCGCCGTAAGCCGCGTGATAGTAGTCGGAGAGCGACCGCTTGCCGCCCGCCGCCAGATAGTTCTGGCTGAAGCCCGCCAAGCGCTCCAGCGGATAGATGCCGCTTTCCGCCTGGCGCAGCGCCTCGGCGTTGATATCCGTGGCGTAGAACACGGTGCGCTCGGCGATCTTCTCTTCCGCGAACAGCACCGCCAGCGACCACAACTCCTCGCCGCTGCTGCAACCGGCCACCCAGACCTTGATGGACGGATACGTCTGCAAAATCGGCACGACCTGCTCGCGGATCGCACGGAAGTATTGCGGGTCGCGGAACATCTCGCTCACCTGCACCGTCAGGTACTGGAACAGCCGCGCGAACAGCGCCGGGTCGCGCAGGATGCGCTCCTGCAGATGCGACAGCGTCGGCACGTTGAAATCATGCACGGCCTGCGCGAGCCGGCGCCTCAGCGAACTTACCGAGTAATGCCGGAAGTCGTGCTGATAGCGCAGGTAGATTGCCTCCAGAATCAGCTTCAGTTCGATGTCGAACGTCGCTTCTTCCTCGTTCCTGGCTTCGTTCATTGCAGAGGTTGGTCCGGTCATCGCTGCCGCAGCCACACGCGGCACAGCGACACGAGCTTATCCACGTCGATGGGCTTCGATATGTAGTCGTCCGCACCCGCCTCGAGACATTTCTGGCGATCGCTCTGCATGGCCTTCGCGGTCAGCGCGATGATCGGCAGGCGCGCGTGCTCCGAGCGCTTGCGGATCTCGGTCATCGCGGTGAGGCCGTCCATCTCCGGCATCATGATGTCCATCAGTACGAGGTCGATGTCGCTGCGGCGCGCCAGCGCTTCCAGCGCCTCGCGGCCGTTGCGCGCGATTTCGAGCGTCGCGCCCAGCGGTTCGATCACACGCGACAGCGCGAAGATATTGCGCACGTCGTCTTCCGCCAGCAGGATCGTGCGGCCCTCGAACACGTCGTCGCGCTGGCGTGCCGCGCGCAGCATGCGTTGCTGCTCGGGCGGCAATGCGCTCTCGACACTGTGCAGGAACAGCGTGACTTCGTCGAGCAGACGCTCCGGCGACTTCGCGCCCTTGATGATGATCGATTTCGAATAGCGGCGCAGGCGTTGTTCCTCTTCCTGCGACAGCAGACGCCCCGTGTAGACGATCACCGGCGGCGCGACGGACCCGCCTGTCGTGGACACGCGTTCGAGCAGTTCATAGCCGGAGCCGTCGGGCAGCGCGAGATCCATGACGATGCAGTCGAACACGCCGCGCTGCATTTCATCGAGCGCCTCGGCAATCGAGCCCGCTCCGACGATCGCCACCGTTTCGCTCGCGAGCAGCGCGTGGATGCTCTGGCGCAGCGCCGGATCGTCCTCGATCACGAGCACGCGGCGCACGCCCTGCGACGAACGCGCTTCCAGCTTGCGGATGGCGTTGGCGAGATCTTCGCGCGCGCTCGGCTTGAGCGTGTAGCCGATGGCGCCGAGATGCAGCGCGACATCGGCGTGATCCGTCGCGGACACGATGTGAATCGGGATATGGCGCGTGAGCGGATCGTGCTTGAGCCATTCGAGCACCGTCAGACCGGACTGGTCCGGCAAGCCGATGTCGAGCAGGATGCCGTTCGGTTGCAGCGAGCGCGCGAGTTCCACGCCTTGCGTCGCGGTCGCGGCATGCACGCAGTCGAATTCGAGTTCGTGCGCGAGGTCGTAGAGGATGTGCGCGAACGGCTGATCGTCTTCGATGACCAGGATCACGCGGTCGGGATGACGCCGCTGCGCGCGATCGTCGGCGATGCCCACGGCTTCGGGAAACGTCGCGGCCGGTGGCATCGGCACGGGCGCCGCCACGGGTGCGGGCGGCGGGATCAGCGCCGGTTCCGGCGCGCTCAGCGGAGCGGCCGATTCGAGCTTCGCCGTGACGATGCCTTCGCGCGTGCTCATCGGCAGGGTGACGGAGAACACGCTGCCACGGCCCAGTTCGCTCGATACCGCCACCGAACCGCCCAAGAGGCGCGAGAACTCCCGCGAGATCGACAACCCCAGCCCGCTGCCGCCGTATTTGCGGCTCGTAGTGCCGTCCGCCTGCTGGAACGCCTGGAAGATCAGGTCCTGCTTGTCGCGCGCAATGCCGATGCCGGTGTCGCGCACCTCGAAGCGCAGCGCGTTGTCGCCCGAACGCTGCACCGCCACCGTGACGCTGCCGCGCTCGGTGAACTTGAACGCGTTCGACAGCAGGTTGCGCAGAACCTGCAAGAGGCGCTGGCTGTCCGTGACGAAGTAATCCGGCACGCCCGCGCCGCGCTCGGTGAGAAACTCCAGTCCCTTGCTGCCGGCGACCGGCGTGAAGGATTGCTTGAGCGCATCCAGCAGGGAATCGACGGCGGCGGGCGCGAACTGCACGTCCATCTGCCCGGCCTCGACCTTCGACAAATCCAGAATGTCGTTGATGAGCGCGAGCAGGTCACTGTTCGACGAATGGATGGTTGCCGCGTAGCGCACCTGTTCGTCGGAGAGATTGCCCTGCTTGTTGTCCTGCAGCAGCTTCGCGAGGATCAGCGAGCTGTTGAGCGGCGTGCGCAATTCGTGCGACATGTTGGCGAGGAATTCCGACTTGTACTGGCTCGCGCGCTCCATCTCCAGTGCGCTGGCCGTCAGTTCCTGCTGGGCCTGCAACAGTTCCGCCTTCTGCCGCTCCAGATGCTGCGTATGTTCTTCGAGCTGCACGTTGGTCTGTTCGAGCTCGGCCTGCTGCTGTTCGAGACGCGCCTGCGAGTCCTGCAACGCCCGGCCGCGCTCTTCCAGTTCCTCGTTCGACACGCGCAGCTCTTCCTGCTGCACCTGCAATTCCTCGCTCTGGCGCTGCGTTTCCTCCAGCAGTTCCACCAGACGCGCGCGATAGCGCGACGAGCGCAGCGCCATGCCGATCGGCTCCGACGCCATGTCGAGGAGCGCGCGGGCATCGTCGAAACGACCTTCATTGCCGACGAACCCGAGTTCCAGCGCGCCGGCCGCCTCGCCGTCCGCGAACAGCGGCGCGATCAGGACGCGTGTCGCCGCCGCCGAGCCGAGCGCGGAGCCGGCTTTCAGATAATGGGACGACGCGTCGCGCAATTCGAGCGGACGCCCTTCGATGAGTGCCTGACCGACCAGCCCCTCGCCACGCGCGATGCGGCGCGGCGCGCTATCGTCTTCCGGCAGCGCCCAGCCCGCGACCCGCACCAGCGCGTCGCCGTCGAGTGCATAGACCACGCCGACCTTGGCTTCCACATACGGCACGATCGAACGCAGAATGCTCACGCCGATCGAAGCAGGAGACTGCTCGCCGCGCAGTTGCAGACCGAGCTGCACGATGCCCTGTTGCAGCCAGGCGGTGCGTTGTACCGCGAGCCGCGATTTGATATACAGGTGCGCCACCGCCGCAAGCACGAGCAGCACGAGAATGCCCATCGCGCGGTTGAGTTGCAGCACGTCGTGGCTGGCGCTCGGATCGGCGGCGGAAAGGACATATCCGGCGATCATCAGCGCCGACGATGCCACCGCCGTCACGACCGGCACCGCCGGCCGGTCCACCCAGACGCACATCACGACCGGCAGCATGTAGAACACCCAGATCGCGACGCGCATCGGCGTCAGCACGTCGATGGCGAACACCACGGCGAGCGTCACCGCAATCGCGAAATAGATCCAGGAAGAGAGGTTCCGAGTGGCTTGAGGCATCGTTCACCGGTTATGTTCGAGTTTTGCGCGAAGCTCGCGCCGGTAGCAGGCACGGACCATAGCATGCCGCGCAAGGCCTTGTCACATCGGGCTCCGCGGCCCGCAAGGCCCGCTTTTCGGCGCGGCAGATGTTACAAAACAGCTCAGCAAGCGCTTTTTCAACGAGGTAAGAATGACTGATTTTTCCGGCTCCCGCGTGCTCGTCACCGGCGCTTCGGGATTCGTCGGGTCCGCGGTCGCGCGGCTCGCCATCGAACGCGGTTTCAACGTGCGCGTGCTCGTGCGCAAGACCAGCCCGCGCAAGAACGTCGAGTCGCTGAACGCGGAAATCGTGGTCGGCGACATGCGCGACGAAGCCTCGATGCGCGCCGCGCTCAAGGGCGTGCGCTTCCTGTTCCACGTCGCGGCCGATTACCGCATCTGGGCGCCGGACCCGAGCGAGATCGAACGCACCAATCTCGAAGGCACCGAGGCCACGATGCGCGCCGCGCTGGCGGAAGGCGTGGAGCGCATCGTGTATACGAGCAGCGTTGCGACGCTCAAGGTGACGAGTTCGGGCGCCATTGCCGACGAAACCATGCCCTCGAACCCGCAGAGCACCATCGGCGCCTACAAGCGCAGCAAGGTGCTGGCCGAGCGCGCCGTCGAACGCATGGTCGCGCAGAACGCGCTGCCCGCCGTGATCGTCAATCCGTCCACGCCGATCGGCCCGCGCGACGTGCGTCCCACGCCGACCGGGCGCATCATCGTGGAAGCGGCGACGGGCAAGATCCCGGCTTTCGTCGATACGGGCCTCAATTTCGTCCACGTCGATGACGTCGCCAACGGCCATTTCCTGGCGCTCGAACGCGGGCGGATCGGCGAACGCTACATATTGGGCGGCGAGAACCTGCCCTTGCAGCAGATGCTTGCGGACATCGCGGGCTTCGTCGGGCGCAAGCCGCCGACCATCAAACTGCCGCGCGGGCCGCTGTATCCGGTCGCAATCGGCGCTGAGCTGTTCGCCAAGTTCAGCGGCAAGGAACCGATGGTGACCGTCGACGCACTACGTATGTCGAAGAACAAGATGTACTTCACGTCGGCACGCGCCGAAAGCGAACTCGGCTACCGCGCGCGGCCGTATCGCGAAGGGCTGAAAGACGCGCTCGACTGGTTCCGCACCAACGGATATCTCACGGTGTGAAGCATCGAATCATTCCGTGAAACGGTCCGGCATCGGTCGCAAGCGACAAACATGGCAAGTCTTCTATAAGACTCAGAAAATGTTAAGTTATTGATAAAGCAAGATAAACTCCTGTTTTTGCGGATTTGACAGGGCTACTTTCACACGCGAGCCACGCAATTTCAGGCAGAATAGCGGTTTGTTGCCGGAGGGCTGGTTCAGGCCGGCGGTTTTTTCCAACCCGTTTTCGGATGTCGAGACAAGCGATGAGTAATCAGCAACCCACCATCATCTACACCCTGACCGACGAAGCTCCGCTGCTCGCAACCAGCGCCTTTCTGCCGATCATCCGTACTTTCGTGACGCCGGCCGGCGTCAATGTCGAGACCAGCGACATTTCGGTCGCGGCGCGCATTCTCGGCGAATTCCCCGAATTCCTGACCGACGCGCAGAAAGTCCCCGACAACCTCGCCGAGCTCGGCCGCCTGACCCAGCTCGACGACACCAATATCATCAAGCTGCCGAACATCAGCGCCTCGCAGCATCAGCTGACGAGCGCGATCAAGGAACTCCAGTCGAAGGGCTACAAGCTGCCCGACTTTCCGGAAGAGCCGAAGAACGACGAAGAAAAGTCCATTCGCCAGCGCTATTCCAAGTGTCTCGGCTCGGCGGTGAACCCGGTGCTGCGCGAAGGCAATTCGGATCGCCGCGCGCCGCTCGCCGTCAAGAACTACGCGAAGAAGCATCCGCACAGCATGGGCGAGTGGAGCATGGCTTCGCGCACGCACGTCGCGCACATGAAGCATGGCGACTTCTATCACGGCGAAAAGTCGATCACCAACGACCAGGCCCGCGAAGTCCGCATGGAACTCGTCACGAAGAGCGGCGAAAGCATCGTGCTGAAGCCGAAGGTCAAGCTGCAGGACGGCGAGATCGTCGACAGCATGTTCATGAGCAAGAAGGCGCTGGTCGAGTTCTATGAAGACCAGATGGAAGATGCGCGCAAGACCGGCGTGATGCTGTCGCTGCACGTGAAGGCGACCATGATGAAGGTGTCGCACCCGATCGTCTTCGGTCACGCCGTGAAGGTGTTCTACAAGGACGCGTTCGCCAAGCACGCCAAGCTGTTCGAGGAACTCGGCATCAACGTCAACAACGGCCTGGTCGATCTGTATTCGAAGATCGAAACGCTGCCGGAATCGCAGCGCGACGAAGTCATCCGCGACATGCACGCGTGCCACGAGCATCGTCCGGCGCTGGCCATGGTCGATTCGGCCAAGGGCATCTCGAACCTGCACGCGCCGAACGACGTGATCGTCGACGCATCGATGCCCGCGATGATCCGCGCCGGCGGCAAGATGTGGGGCGCCGACGGCCGTCCGCAAGACACCAAGTGCCTGATTCCGGAAAGCACGTTCGCGCGCATTTATCAGGAAATCATCAACTTCTGCAAGACCAACGGCGCGTTCGACCCGAAGACCATGGGCACGGTGCCGAACGTCGGCCTGATGGCGCAGAAGGCCGAAGAGTACGGCTCGCACGACAAGACCTTCGAGATTCCGCAGGACGGCACGGCGCGCATCGTCGACAACGCGACGAACGAAGTCATCGAAGCGCTCACGCAGACCGTGGAAAAGGGCGACATCTGGCGCATGTGCCTCGTGAAGGACGCGCCGATCCGCGACTGGATCAAGCTCGCCGTCACGCGCGCGAAGAACTCGGGCATGCCGGCCGTGTTCTGGCTCGACCCGTATCGTCCGCACGAAAACGAACTCATCAAGAAGGTCGAGACCTACCTGAAGGACTATGACCTGACGGGCCTCGAGATCCACATCATGTCGCAAGTGCGCGCGATGCGTTATTCGCTCGAACGCGTGATCCGCGGCATGGACACCATCTCGGTCACGGGCAACATCCTGCGCGACTACCTTACCGATCTGTTCCCGATCATGGAACTCGGCACCAGTGCGAAGATGCTGTCCATCGTCCCGCTGATGGCCGGCGGCGGCCTGTATGAAACGGGCGCGGGCGGTTCGGCGCCGAAGCACGTGCAGCAGCTCGTGCAGGAAAACCACCTGCGCTGGGACTCGCTGGGCGAATTCCTCGCGCTGGCGGTGTCGCTCGAAGAACTCGGCATCAAGAACGACAACGCGCGGGCGAAGCTCGTCGCGAAGGCGCTGGATGCCGCCACCGGCAAGCTGCTCGACAACAACAAGAGCCCGTCGCCGAAAACCGGCCAGCTCGACAATCGCGGCAGCCAGTTCTATCTCGCGATGTACTGGGCGCAGGAACTCGCGTCGCAGTCGGAAGACCGCGAACTGGCCGAACGTTTCGCGCCGCTCGCGAAGACGCTCGCCGAGAACGAGCAGAAGATCGTCGACGAACTGAACGCGGTGCAGGGCAAGGAAGCGGATATCGGCGGCTACTACCAGCCGGACGCGAAGAAGCTCGAAAGCGTCATGCGTCCGAGCAAGACGCTCAACGCCGCACTGGAGCAGGCCAGCGCGAAGTAAGGCAGTAGCGGCGCATCCGCATCATGCGGATGCGCTTCCGATGGACCGGCCTCCCGGAAGGGACGCCGGTCTTGTTTTTTGTGACGGCGGAAAACTGTCGCGTGATCCGCACGCTCAGAGCAATTGGTTACAACCTGCACCGGCCCCGCCAAAGACGAGCGGGTAGAATCGGTGCCTCGCCGCAAGCTCGCCAGTCAAAGACACCATTCGCATGAACCTACACGACCAGCTTGGCGCGCTGGAGTCGAGCCTCGATACGCTCCTTCAGACCGCCTCCGCTTCTGCTTCTGTTTCTGCCCCTTCCTCTGTCACCGCTTCTGCCGCCGACAGCGCCCCCGGCGAACCGCCCGCGCTCAACCGCGACGCGCCCGCACCCGCCGAACCGCCCGCGCTGAACGAAGCGCCGAGGCTCGTTGTGTCGCGGCCGGATCGCGATGCCATCGAGATGACGATTGCGGGCAAAACGGTCAAGCTGGGGCCGGAAGGGGTATCGGAACTGATCGAGGAACTGTCGAACGTGCGCGCTTCGATGTCGCCGGAACAGCCCGCCGGGATCGCGCCGGGCTGGCGCTTCGCCGCAACCAAGAACCCGGTCATGGCTTCGCAGAAGTACGCCAACGGCGACCGGCTACTGGTCCTGCGCCATGGCGGACACGGCTGGGTGCCGTTCACGTTTTCGCCCAACATGGTGATCGAGCTGTACGCCATGCTGACGAAGAAGTAAGGCGGCTTCGTCGCGAAGCCGCCCGGCATTTACGACCCTTCCTGCGTCGGTGCCTGCACCCGCGCCTTCCACTGCCCGCCCTTCCCGCTCCAGTAACGCACGGCGGAGCCGATCGTCGCGCTGACATAGAACAACGCGACCAGCGGCAACAGCGGCGCCCACAGCAGCGACCTGCGGTAGTAGCGCAGCATGGGCCCGTAGGCGATGCACATCAGCGCCCAGGCCACGCACGCGGGCCACGCGCGTGCGCCCATCGCCAGCGACAGCAGCGGCGGCGCCAGATAGATGACCGCCATGCCGATCACCGTGCCGATCAGCAGCAACGGCGAGTAACGCAGTTGCGTGAAAGCCGTGCGCGCGATCATGTTCCAGACGTCGCGCCAGCTGTCGTACGGACGCAGCGATTCGCTGGTGTGGGCGAGATCGAGACGGATCGGACGCGCGGCGTTGCGGCCGAAACGATGCTTGATGCGCTCGGCAAGACTGCAATCGTCGATCAGTTCCTGACGGATCGATTCGATCCCGCCCGCCTCGGCCAGCGCCGAACGCCGCACCAGCATGCAGCCGCCCGCAGCACCCGAGGTGGCCTTGCGCACGTCGTTCACCCAGGCAAACGGATAAAGCTTCGCGAAGAAGAACACGAAGGCGGGAATCAGCGCTTTTTCCCACAGCGAATCGCAGCGCAGACGGACCATCAGCGACACCAGATCGCGGTCTTCGAGAATCGTGCGCGCGACGAGTTGCGTGGCGGCATCGGCCGGATGGTGGATGTCGGCGTCGGTGAGCAGCAGATATTCGGCGGGCAGCCCCAGCGAATCGATCGCGCCAATGCCCTGCGACTGCGCCCACACCTTGCCCGACCAGCCCGGCGGCAGCGGCTGCGCGGTCAACACGGTCAGGCGATCTTCGAGTCCCAGATCGCGCGCGGCGGCGAGCGCGACGCCGGCGGTGTCGTCGGTGCTGTGGTCATCGACGACGATCACGTGGAACGCGCCCGCATAGTCCTGCTTGAGCAATGAGCCGACCGCGCGGCCGATGACATCGGCTTCGTTGCGCGCCGGCACGACCGCGACGAGCGCCGGCCATGCACCGCGCCGCGCGATCTCCGCGCTGCCGACGGCGTGAATGGTCGTGCCGGACAGCGCCGGCGCGGGCTCGGCACGCCAGAATCCGCCGCGCGCGAACAGCAGCACGAGCCAGATCAGGAGGGACAGCCAGGCAATCAGTAGCATGTTTCAGGTGTTTAGCTGGGTAAGAACGGGAAAAGCGTGGCGGAGCGGTTCGATCCACCGGCGTTGCGCAGCCGACACATCGACCGGGCTCAAGCGTGGCCCTGCCTGGACGCGCCACCCCGCAAGGCGGCGCTCGGCCGAAAACGACCGACAGTCTACTGAATTCTGAAAAGCGCCGTATTTGCATGCGCCGCGGCGCACCGGCGGCCATGGCAGGCAGTGAGCACCCAAAAAGGGAACGCGTTAGAATACGCGGTCAACTTCGGCGCGCAGACCCGTCCCCAACATGTCTTTTTTTCCGGTCTGCTATTTTGGTTTCTTCGCCGTTGCTTCAAGTGTCGAGTTCAACAGTCGTCATGCAGCCTGAATTGCTGGAAAAGCGCGCCGGAACCCTGCGAGCTCGCCGCCGGCCAACCCCGAAACCCGCGTCAGTCGGAGTTCGTTCGAATATGCGTATCATCCTTGCTCAACCCCGCGGCTTTTGTGCGGGCGTGGTCCGTGCGATCGAGATCGTCGATCGGGCCCTCGAACGACATGGCGCACCCGTCTATGTGCGTCACGAGATCGTTCACAATCGTCATGTCGTCGACAATTTGCGCAGCAAGGGTGCACGCTTCGTCGAAGAGCTGGACGAAGTGCCTCATGGCGCGGTGGCGATTTTCAGCGCGCACGGCGTGGCGCGCAGCGTCGAAAGAGATGCCGACGCGCGCGGTCTCGACGTACTCGACGCCACCTGCCCGCTCGTCACCAAGGTTCACGTGCAGGGGCGGCAATATGTCTCGCAGGGCCGCACGCTGATTCTCATCGGCCACGCGGGACACCCGGAAGTGGAAGGCACCGTCGGTCAGATTCCAGGCGAGGTCGTGCTGGTGCAGAGCGAGGCGGAAGTCGAGAAGCTGACGCTCGACATCGATACCCCGGTGGCGTACGTCACGCAGACCACGCTGTCTGTAGACGACACGCGTGGCATCATCGACGCCTTGCAGCGCCGTTTTACGGATATCGTCGGGCCGGATACGCGCGATATCTGCTACGCGACGCAAAACCGGCAGGCTGCGGTGCGCGAGCTGTCGGACCAGGTGGACGTGTTGCTCGTGGTTGGCGCCACCAATAGTTCCAATTCGAACCGTCTGCGGGAAATCGGCGCCGAAAGCGGCGTGCCGAGCTACCTCGTGGCGGACGGTTCGGAGATCAGGCCGGAATGGTTCGCCGACGTGCAGACGGTCGGCATCACGGCGGGCGCATCGGCGCCCGAAGAAATGGTCAAACATGTGATCGATGCCCTGCGCGCGTTCGGACCCGTCGAAGTCACGACGATGAACGGCCGTGAGGAAAAGGTCGAATTCAAACTCCCCGCGAAGCTCATGCAGCCGCTCGCCGCCGTCGCGGCCACGGCCATTCGCGAAGAATAAGGAGAGCAGGCAATTGTCTATTCCCATGCTTCAGAAGGCGCGTGTCGGCGCCTACATCTTCAAGCAGCACTTGAGCCGCAACAAGCGCTATCCGCTCGCGCTGATGCTCGAACCGCTGTTCCGCTGCAATCTCGCCTGTAATGGCTGCGGCAAGATCGACTATCCGGATCCGATCCTGAACCAGCGCCTGTCGCTGGAAGAGTGTCTCGGCGCGGTGGACGAATGCGGGGCGCCGGTGGTTTCCATCGCGGGCGGCGAGCCGTTGCTGCACAAGGAAATGCCGCAGATCGTGAAGGGCATCATGGCGCGCAAGAAGTTCGTGTACCTCTGCACGAACGCGCTGCTGATGGAAAAGAAGATGGACGATTACGAGCCGAGCCCGTATTTCGTCTGGTCCGTCCATCTGGACGGCGACCGCGAAGCGCACGATCACTCGGTGTCGCAGCCGGGCACGTACGACAAGGCAGTCGCGGCCATCAAGGAAGCGAAGCGTCGTGGCTTCCGCGTGAACATCAACTGCACGCTGTTCAACGACGCGGAGCCGGAGCGCGTGGCGAAGTTCTTCGATACGCTCGGGCCCATCGGCGTGGACGGGATCACGGTATCGCCGGGCTACGCATACGAGCGCGCACCGGACCAGCAGCACTTCCTGAACCGCGACAAGACCAAGACGCTGTTCCGCGAAATTTTCAAGCGCGGCAACAACGGCAAGAACTGGTCGTTCAGCCAGTCGACGCTGTTCCTCGACTTCCTCGCGGGCAATCAGACGTATGAGTGCACGCCGTGGGGCAACCCCGCGCGCACGGTGTTCGGCTGGCAGAAGCCGTGCTATCTGGTCGGCGAAGGTTATGTGAAGACCTTCAAGGAACTGATGGAAACCACTGATTGGGACAAGTACGGCACGGGCAAGTATGAGAAGTGCGCGGACTGCATGGTCCACTGCGGCTTCGAAGCAACGGCCGTGATGGACACGGTGGCGCATCCGCTCAAGGCGGCGAAGATTGCGCTTCGGGGCCCGCGCACGACGGGCGCGTTCGCGAAGGATCTGCCGTTCGACAAGCAGCGCCCGGCTGAATTCGTGTTCTCGAAGCATGTGGAGATCAAGCTGGAAGAGATCGGACGCATGAAGAAGAACAAGGGTGCGAAAACGGCGGCTGTGGCGAATTAAGGCGGCTGCGTTCTTGTGAGAATGAAGGGCGGGTGACGGTCAGTCATCCGCCCTTTTTTCGTTTCTTTCGCTTCCGGGTTTTGAGCGCGTTCCAGTCTTCGAGGCCCACGGGTTTGAATGGGTCGATATAAAACAGAACACTTCCCCGCAACTCTTCAAGCAGCGAGAGAGAGTTGTTGTTCACCAGAGGCTCACTGGTTTTACGCTGTTCAATTTCAGTCATTGCAACTGCTCCTCCAAGACTCCGATTAGAACCATTCCGAACAAAGTCTAAGGGAACTGTTTCGTCGTTTAGGGTGGCAAGCGCGTCAAAAATTGTTCGCGGGATGCAAATAAAAACGCGACGGCTCATCACCGTCGCGTTCTCTCCAACATCGAAGCACCCGCTTCACCTCAACAACACTTCCCCGCCCCCGTCCCGTACCTCGCCTCCTGCCGCTCGCGAAAGAACTCCGCATACGACATCATCGCCTGGTCGGGATGCGTCGCCTGCATGTGCGTGACGTAGGCATCGTAGTCGGGCATCCCGACCATCAGGCGCATCGCCTGGCCGAGATACCGTCCCGCTTGTCGAAGGTCGTCGAACATCACCGTTTCCTCAATGTCCCGAGCGCACTGCCGCGGCCGCACCCGAGGGCATCGGCTCAAACGGCGTTTCGCGCACCGTCGGCCGGGCTTCACGACGCGCGCGCAGCACCGTCATGACGCCGTACACCGCGATGCTCAACACCACGAAGATGAACAGGCCCGCGAGCGCCGCATCGACATAGTCATTGAAGATGATGCGTTGCATCTCCGGCAACGACTTGGCCGGCGCCATCACCTTGCCCGCGTCGTAGGCGTCGCGCAGTTTGCCGGCGTGCGCGAGGAAACCGATCTTCGGATTGGCATCGAAGATCTTCTGCCAGCCCGCAGTCAGCGTGCAGATCAGCAGCCAAGCAGCCGGCACGAGCGTCACCCATGCATAGCGCTCGCGCTTCATCTTGAAGAGCACGACAGTGCCGAGGATCAACGCGATACCCGCGAGCATCTGGTTCGAGATGCCGAACAACGGCCACAACGTATTGATGCCGCCGAACGGATCGACCACGCCCTGATACAGGAAGTAACCCCAGGCGGCCACGCACAGCGCCGTCGCGATCAGGTTCGCCGGCAGCGATTCCGTGCGGCGCAGCGCCGGATGGAACGTGCCGAGCAGGTCTTGCAGCATGAAGCGGCCGGCGCGCGTGCCGGCATCGACGGCCGTCAGGATGAAGAGCGCCTCGAACAGGATGGCGAAGTGATACCAGAACGCCATCATCGCCTCGCCGCCGATCACCTGATGAAGAATGTGCGCCATGCCGACCGCGAGTGTCGGCGCGCCGCCGGCCCGCGCGACGATGGTGGTCTCGCCCACCGCCTTCGCCGTCGATGTCAGCATGTCCGGCGTCAGCATGAAGCCCCATCCTGATACCGTCTGCGCGACCGCTTCCGGCGTGCTGCCGAGCAGCGCGGCCGGGCTGTTCATCGCGAAGTAGATGCCCGGCTCGATCACGCAAGCGGCGACCAGCGCCATGATCGCGACGAACGATTCCATCAGCATCGCGCCGTAGCCGATGAAGCGCATGTTGATTTCGTTGTCGATCATCTTGGGCGTCGTGCCCGACGAGATCAGCGCATGAAAGCCCGATACGGCGCCGCATGCAATCGTGATGAAGAGGAACGGGAACAGATTGCCCGACCACACCGGACCGCTGCCGTCGACGAACTTCGTGAACGCCGGCATCTTGAGTTCGGGCGCGACGATCAGGATGCCGATCGCGAGGCCCACGATGGTGCCGATCTTGAGGAAGGTCGAGAGATAGTCGCGCGGGGCGAGCAGCAGCCACACCGGCAGGACGGACGCGACGAAGCCATAGCCGATCAGGATCCATACGAGCTGCGTGCCGGTGAACGTGAACCACGGCGCGATGGCCGGCGATGCCGCCACATGTCCGCCGAAGGTGATCGCGAGCATCAGCAGCACGAAGCCGACGATGGACACTTCGCCGATTCGTCCCGGACGGATATAGCGCGTGTACAGGCCCATGAAGATCGCGATGGGAATCGTCGCGGCGACGGTGAACGTGCCCCACGGCGAATTCGTCAGCGCCTTCACGACGATCAGCGCAAGCACCGCGAGAATGATCACCATGATGAGGAACGTGCCGAACAGCGCGATCACGCCGGGCACGGTGCCGAGTTCCATCTTGATGAGATCGCCGAGCGAGCGGCCGTCGCGGCGTGTCGAGATGAACAGGATCACGAAGTCCTGCACCGCGCCCGCGAAGACCACGCCGGCGAGAATCCACAGCATGCCGGGCGTGTAGCCCATCTGCGCGGCCAGCACCGGACCGACCAGCGGACCTGCGCCCGCGATGGCCGCGAAGTGATGTCCGAACAGCACGTATTTGTTGGTGGGAACGTAGTCGAGGCCGTCGTTGTGACGAACGGCCGGCGTCATGCGCAGGCCGTCGAGTTGCAGCACCTTGCCTGCGATGAAACGCGAATAGAGCCGGTAAGCGATGAGATAGACACAGACCGCCGCGATGACGATCCACAGTGCGCTGATGCGTTCGCCGTGCGCGAGCGCGATGGTGCCGAATGCGAACGCGCCCAGCAGCGCGAGCGCGATCCAGACCAGGAATCCTGAAGCCCGATTCATGGTGTCTCCTTGTTTGTATGACGTTCGGAGCCAGGCTCCGTCGTCGTGGCATGCGCCGCGATGACGCATTGGGCGGTAGTATTCGCTTTCGCTGGAACGCTTACAAGCGCATGACTACGTACGCGCGCTGCGTGCCTTCACGTAGCGGAAAACCCTGTTTCGATGAATCTCAAGGCAAAAATCTTTCTGCTGGCCATCGTGCCGTTCGCACTCGCGATCGGCGGCATCACCTACGGCGTGCGTCAGCAGGCGCAGTCGCTCGCGCAGGTCCAGCACGCGACCACGCAGGCCGCGTATGTGTCGAGCAAGGAAATCGAGCTGCGGCATTACGTGGAGATCGCGAGGAGCACCATCGCGCCTTATTACGATCCGCCCGCCGGCGATTCGCGCAGCGACGAAGAACGCCGCCGCCTCGCACTCGACGCGCTGCAACGGCTCGACTTCGGCCAGGACGGCTATTTCTTCGTCTACACGATGCACGGCCTCTCGCTGATGCATCCGCGTCAGCCCGATCTCGTCGGCCGCGATCTGTGGCTGATGCGTGATCCGAACGGTGCACTGACCATCCAGGAACTCGTCCGCCAGGCATCGCAAGGCGGCGGCTATGTGCGCTACCTGTGGCGCAGGCCATCGACGGGATTGCTCGCGCCCAAGCTCGGCTATGTCGTGCCGCTCGAACGCTGGGGCTGGATGATCGGCACCGGCATCTATCTTGAAGACGTGGAAACGACGCTTGCGCGCATCGACGACCGCGCCGCCTCAAACATCGCGCGCACGCTGACATGGATCGGCGTCATTGCGCTGGCGGCGCTCGCCGTCATCGCGATCTGCGCCGCCGTGCTCAACATCAGCGAGCATCGGAGCGCGGACGCCAAGCTCAGGCGCCTTGCGCGGCAAGTGGTGGAATCGCAGGAACAGGAACGTGCGCGCCTCTCGCGCGAGCTGCACGACGGCATTAGTCAGATGCTGGTGTCGGTGAAGCTGCTGCTCGAATCGGCGCTGGCGCGCTTCGAACGCGGCGCGGCACGCGAACCCACCGCCGAAGCCGCGCTCTCGACCGGCCTCGGACGCCTCGCCGGCACGCTGCGCGAAGTGCGGCGCATCTCGCACGCGCTGCGCCCCGCGATGCTCGACGATCTGGGCCTCGCCGCCGCGCTCGAACAACTCGCGCGCGAATCCGACGGGCAGGACGGCATCGAAGTGCGTTTCAACGCAACCGGCCAGGGCGAGAGCCTGCCGGACACCGTGAACACCGTGCTGTTCCGCATCGCACAAGAAGCGCTCAACAACATCATGCGGCACGCGAAGGCGTCGCGTGCGCAACTGACGCTTGCCGTCGCGAAGCACGCGGTGACGCTCGACATCACGGACAACGGCGTCGGCTTCGACGTGCCCGCCGTGCTGTCGGATCCCATGCGCGGCCTCGGTCTGCGCAACATGCGGGAGCGGCTCGATACGCTGGGCGGTGCGCTGCGCATCGACGCGCAGCTGGGCCGCACGACGATCGCCGCGAGCGTGCCGCTGCCGCTCGCCGTACCCAATCTCCAAGGACACGCCGATGAGCGCTGAACCCGCCCGCCTGATTCTCGTCGACGATCATCCGCTGGTGCGCGACGGCCTGCGCGCGCGCCTCGATTCCGTGCCGCATCTGCGGGTGATCGGCGAAGCGGGCAATGGCCCGGATGCGCTCGCGCTCGCCGCCGACGAAGCGAATCCGCCCGATCTCGTGCTGATGGACGTCGGCATGGCGGGCATGAGCGGGATTGAACTGGCGGCGCGCTTCCACGAGCGCTTTCCGGACATTCGCGTTTTGATGTTGTCGATGCACGACAACGTGGAGTACGTCATGCAGGCGGTGCGCGCGGGCGCGAGCGGCTATGTGCTGAAGGATTCGCCGGCGACGGAAATCATCCAGGCCATCGACGCGGTGCTCGCCGGCCGGACCTTCTTCAGCGCCGGCGTGGCGGCACGCATGATCCAGGCACGTTCGATGCAAACCCCGCTCGAACGCCTGACGCCGCGCGAACTCGAGATTCTCGACGCGCTGGCGCAAGGCTTATCCAGCAAGCAGATCGCGCAACAGCACGGGCTGTCGGTGCGCACGGTCGAAACGCACCGGCTGAATTTGAAGCGCAAACTTGACATAGACGGACAGGCCGAGCTGATCAAGTTTGCGGTGGAACACCGCCGACGCTAGCGCGTCAGCCTGCCGAACGGGCGTTGTGCTCGGCGAGGAACTTGATCAGGGCATCGACGCCGCCCTTTTGCAACTGCCCCGCGAATTGTTGCTGATAGACCTGGATGAGCCACGCGCCCATCATGTCGATGTCGTAGATTTTCCAGCCCTGCGGGGTCTTCTGCAGACGGTAGCGCACCGGGTTGTCGCCGCCCGTGGAGATGACGTGCGATTCGACCACCGTGTCCTTGGTGTTGGCATCGACGTTGGGCGAGTCGAACTTGAACTTCACGTCCTGGTCGCGCAATTGCGACAGGGACGCGGCATAAGTGCGGACCAGCAGCGTCTGGAACTGATCATAAAGCTGCTTCTGCTGCTCGGGCGTGGCGCTGGCCCAGGCCTTGCCCACCGCGATGCGCGTCGTGCGCTGGAAGTCGGTGGCGGGCAGGAAGCGGGTTTCGACGAGTTGCGTGATCTTCGCCATGTCGCCGCCGCGCGCTTGCGGGTCGGCCTTCATTGCGTCGACCGTGCCCTCCACCGCGTTCTTGACGACGGCGTCGGGACTCGTTTGTGCGACTGCCTCGCCCGTGAAGGCCACCGAGGCAAGGAGGAAAGCGAAGCAAATGGACAGATAGCGTTTCATGGCACCCGTTCTCTGATCTGGTTTGTTGGCGCGGGCTCTGCGGCCCTCGGGCGTTGCAAGGGGACTGCGGCAGCCGCCGTTTGGTGAAATCAGTATACCGACACCGCAGCGCCGCAACAGTTCAAGAACAGACGCTGCCGAAGCGCCCGCTATACTTGCGCGGCACACCGCGTCGTTTCACCCGGGCGGTGCGCTTTCCGGCGCTCGGCATCATGCACTTCGCGCACAGCAATGCGCAAAAATAACAGGACACACAGGTAGCGTCTTCATGCTGACGTCCAACATTACTCGTTTCGTCACACTCGCCATCCGCCGCCCGGCCTGGATTATCGCCGTTTCGCTGCTGCTCGGCGTGCTGAGCACGATCTACGTCGTTCATCATTTCCGGATCAGCACCGACGTCAGCCAGCTGATCGAGACCGAGCCCGAGTGGGCGGCGCGCAGCAAGGCTATCGACCAGGCCTTTCCGCAGCGCGGCGCCACCTTGCTGATTGTCGTCGAGGCGCCCGCGCAAGAGTTCGCCGATGCCGCCGCAAACCAGCTCGCCGCCGCGCTCGCCAAGGAACCGGAGCGCTTCAAGTCGGTGTCGCAGCCTTCGGGCGGCCCGTTCTTCGAGCACGAAGGCCTGCTCTATCTGCCCGTCGACAAGGTCGAGCAGGTGACGAAGCAGCTCGTGTCGGCACGTCCGCTCATCAATACGCTCGCCCACGATCCGACGCTCACCGGCCTCGCGCAAACCCTCAACACCACGCTGAACCTGCCGCTGACGCTGGGACAAGTCAATCTCGGCCAGATGGCCGGCCTGCTCGGCCATGCCAACACCGTGCTGACGCAAGTGCTGGCCAATCAGCCGGCCGCATTTTCGTGGCGCCAGCTGGCGGATTCGGGCTCGTCGAGCAAGGATGTTCCGGGACGTGCCTTCATCACCGTCCTGCCCGATCTGGACTTCAACGCGCTGAAGGCGGCGGCGGGCACGTCGGACGAGATCCGCGCGAAAGCCACCGAACTCGGGCTCGACAAAAAGTATGGCGCCAGCCTTCATCTGACCGGCGCGCAGCCGCTCGCCGACGAGGAATTCGCCTCGGTGCAGGACGGCGCCGCGCTCAACGGCGTGCTGACCTTTCTGGTCGTGCTGATGATCCTGTGGGTCGCGCTGCGCTCGAAACGCATGATTCTCGCCGTGTTCATCACGCTGTTCGTCGGCCTGGCGATCACGGCCGCGCTCGGCCTCATGATGGTCCACGCGCTCAACATGATCTCGGTCGCGTTCATGGTGCTGTTCGTCGGGCTCGGCGTGGATTTCGGCATCCAGTTCGGCGTGAAATACCGCGAGGAGCGCTACAAGCACAAGCGGCTCGATGTTGCCCTCGCGGAAACCGCGCGCCATGTGGCCGTGCCGCTGACGCTCGCCGCCACCGCGACCGCCGCGAGCTTCTTCTCGTTCCTGCCGACGGCCTATCGCGGCGTGTCGGAGCTGGGCTTGATCGCGGGCGTCGGCATGTTCGTCGCGTATCTCACCAACATGACGCTGCTGCCCGCGCTGATCAAGGTGTTCGCGCCGCCCGGCGAGGCGCATTCGCCAGGCTTTCCGGTGCTCGCGCCCGTCGATGAATTCCTCGACAAGCATCGCAAGCCGGTGCTGATCGGCACGCTGGTCGTGGTGATCGGCGCGCTGCCGCTGCTGTTCAATCTGCGTTTCGACTTCAATCCGCTGCACCTGAAGGATCCGCACACCGAGTCGATGGCAACGCTGCTGTCGCTCAAGGATTCGCCCGAAGGCGCGGTCAACGATGTCGCCGTGCTCGCGCCTTCGCTTGCCGACGCGGATCGCATCGCGGCGAAGCTGGACAAGCTGCCGGAAGTCGGGCGCGCGACCACGTTGTCGTCGCTGATTCCCGGCGACCAGCCGCAGAAGCTCGCACTCATCAAGGCGGCCGCTGACCAGCTGCTGCCCGCGCTCGATCAGCCCACGGCCGCCCCGGTGACGGACGAGATCAGGGTCGCGGCGCTGAAGCGCGTGTCGAGCCAGCTGTCGCTCGCCGCCGACGAACATCCCGGCCCCGGCGACAAGGAAGCGAAGCAGCTGTCGCAGACGCTCGCGAAGCTCGCCCAGGCCGACGCCGCCACGCGCGACCGCGCGGAGCACGCATTGGCCGACCCGCTGCGCATCGCGCTTGCGCAATTGCGTTCGCTGCTGACACCCAGCGAAATCACCCGCGCGAGCTTGCCCGCGCAGATGGTCGAGACCTGGGTGACGCCGCAGGGACAGGCGCTCGTCGATGTCTCGCCGAAAATTCCTCCGGGCGCCGATCCGAACAACGACGCGCTGCTCGCCCGTTTCGCCGATGCCGTCCAGAAGGCCGAGCCGGATGCGATCGGCGGGCCGATTTCGGTACGCCATTCGGCGGAGACCATCATCAAGTCGTTCCAGCAGGCGGCGCTGTACTCGCTGGCTGCCATCACGGTGCTGCTGTGGATCGCACTACGCCGTTTTGGCGACGTTCTGAGAACTTTGGTACCGTTGCTCGTTTCGGCGATCGTCACGCTGGAGCTGTGCGTTGTCTTCAGGATGCCGCTCAACTTCGCTAACATCATTGCGCTGCCGCTCATGCTGGGCGTGGGCGTTGCGTTCAAGATCTACTTCGTGATGGCGTGGCGCTCGGGCCAGACGCGGCTGCTGCAATCGAGCCTCACGCACGCCGTGATGTTCAGCGCGGCCACCACCGCAACCGCGTTCGGCAGCCTGTGGTTCTCGCATCATCCGGGTACTTCCAGCATGGGGCGGCTGCTGGCGTTGTCGCTCTTCTGCACGCTGGTCGGCGCCGTGGTCTTCCAGCCCGTCCTGATGGGCAAGCCGCGCCGCGTACGCGCCGCCGACCGGGCCAGACTGCGCGCGGCACGACGGCATGACAACCTAAGAGGAATTGAAGAATGAAGTCGGGATCGACGGTGTTGACCGCTCGCGCAGTGCGCAACCTCGGTATGGGACTGGCGATCGCGGGCGTGCTCGCCACCAGCGGCTGCGCGACCGGCCCGGATCGCAATCCGCGCGATCCGCTCGAGCCGATGAACCGCAAGATCTTCACGTTCAACGACACGCTCGACACCTATGTGGCGAAGCCCGTCGCGCAGTTCTACGTGGATTACACGCCAAGCCCGTTCCGCACCGCCGTCAGCAATTTCTTTTCGAATCTCGGCGACTTCTCCAACTTCGCCAATAACCTGCTGCAGCTGAAGATCACCGATGCCACGGAAGATCTGATGCGCATTGCGATGAACTCGGTCTTCGGCCTCGGCGGTTTGATCGATATTGCGTCGCCGGCGGGTCTGCCGAAGCATCACCAGGATTTCGGCCTGACGCTCGGGCATTATGGCGTGCCGTCGGGTCCGTATCTCGTGCTGCCGCTGCTCGGCCCGAGCTCGTTCCGCGACTCGACCACCTGGCTGGTCGACTGGCGCGTGAACCCGCTCAGCTATACGGATGCCGAGATCCGCTGGCCGCTGTATGGCGTGAACTTCGTCAGCGCGCGGGCGGATCTGATCGGCGCGACCGACCTGCTCTCGGCGGCCGCGCTCGACAAATACGCGTTTGTCCGCGATGCCTACACGCAGCGCCGCCAGTATCTGCTGACCGGCGGCGGCGCCTCCACGCTGCCTGATTACGGCGACGAAGGCGCGAGCGCGCCGGAAGGCGCCAGTGCGCCGCCGGGACAGAGCGGCGGAAGCAGCCAGGAGCAAGGCTTGCCGAACTATGCGGATCCGGGCGTGGCGGCTGCACCGGCGGGCGGTGTCGGCGGCAAGTCGCCCGCGCCTGCGGAAAATGCACCGAAGGGCGCGCCCTCGCCCAGTTCGAGCAAGGCGCAAGGCCTGCCGCAGTACGACGATCCGGCGGCGCAGCCCGCCAAGTAAGCCCCTCCAGATGAAAAGGGCGCCGTTTGACGGCGCCCTTTTCACTCAATGCGCCGCTTCCTCGGCTTGCGCTTCGAACAGATCTTCGCCCGACATGGCGGGCGCTTCGACCGGCCCCTGATCGCGCCGATAGGCTTCGAACAGTTCATCGGCGTAGCGGATTTTCGTGCGGCCGTGCGGCGCGGGCTCGCCCTGCGCGTTCAGGTTCACGAACACCATTTTCTCGACCGTCAGAATGCTCTTGCGCGTGATCTTGTTGCGCACTTCCGCGCGCAGCGTGATCGACGTGCGGCCGAAATGCGTCGCGGCAATGCCCAGTTCGATGATGTCGCCCTGCCGCGCCGAGCTGACGAAGTTGATCTCCGACATGTACTTGGTCACGACGCGTTGATTGTTCAGTTGAGAAATGGCGTAGATGGCGGCTTCTTCGTCGATCCAGCGCAACAGGCTGCCGCCGAACAACGTGCCATTGGGATTCAGGTCTTCCGGCTTGACCCACTTGCGGGTATGAAAATTCATCTGTTACCTCACTTTCTGCTGCTTGCGCCCCGATTTCGACAAAGATCGGCGGACGCGGATGATTAGGGTTTTCCCTGATTATATCGAGATAAGGGTTAACCCGCAGAAAGCAAGAAATAAATGAGGCGTCAGTCGAAGACGAGCGCCTGCGCCCTTTCGAGGGCACGGCGAGCCTGAACGAGGGAGTTGCGGGCGTCGCGCGCGTCGCCGGCGAGGCGCAGCAGGCCGCCCAGTTGCGACGGCTGGCGCAGCAATTCACGCAGAATGGGACCGATGGCGGTGGTGCCGTCATCGCGCAGACCAGCCGTGGCGGCGGGCGGCAAGCTGCGCCACGCCGGGTCGACGATCGCGCGGCACACGGCGAACGGCAGACCCCGCGCCAGGGCCATGCTGCCCGCAACGTGCGATTCCATATCGACGGCCAGCGCGCCTGTCGCACGATGCAGTGCGTGCTTTTCGGCTTCGCTCGTGACCGGCGCCGCGACGCCCGCCATTTTGCCGCGCCGCGTGAGCCGTTCCATCGGCGTGCCCGTCAACGCGGCAACGATGCGCGCAGACCAGGCGGGATCGGTCGGCACTTCGCCGAGCGGCCCGCAGACACCATCCGCGACGATCAGCGCGCCCGGCGCGAGATCCGGCGCCAGGCCGCCCGCCGTGCCGAAGCTGATGATGCCGGAGCAGCCGCGCGCGATGGCGTCGGACAGCGCGCGCTCCAGCCAGTCGCTGCGCGCCGCGAACACGACATCCACGCCCGGCCCGCGCACGATCTTCGCCTCGAAGGCCATGCCGGTCACGGCCACGACAGGCCTGCCGGCAGCAGCACGGCCCGCGTCTGCGCTCACATGGCCGCCACGACGCGCGTGAGCCCTTCGCGCGTCAGATTGCGGTAGCGCGCCAGCGCCCACAGCGGAAAGAACTTGCGATAGCCGTGGTAACGCAGATAAAACACGCGCGGAAAGCCGGTCGCGGTGAAGCGCGTCTCGTCCCACAGGCCGTGCGCCTGCCGCGTCCGCATCAGATAGTCGACGCCGCGCACCACCGCCGGATGCTCCACCAGCCCCGCCGCCATCAGGCCGAGCAGCGCCCAGGCCGTCTGCGAGGCGGTGCTGATCGCCGGCTCGTAGCTGTGATAGTCGAGCTTGTAGCTCTCGCCGTCTTCGCCCCAGCCGCCATCGGCGTTCTGGATGCCGATGAGCCAGTCCGCCGCGCGCTTCATGCGCGGGTCCGTCGGCGCGACGCCGGCGGCGTTCAACGCGGACATCGCCGACCAGGTGCCGTAGATGTAATTCATGCCCCAGCGTCCGTACCAGCTGCCGTCGCGTTCCTGGTCGTTGACGATGTACTCGAACGCACGCCGCGCGGGCTCGCTGTTCAACGAGGTTTCGCCGAGCTGCGCGAGCATCGACAGACAGCGCGCCGAGACATCCACGGTCGGTGGATCCAGCAGCGCGCCATGATCCGAGAACGGAATGTTGTTCAGGTAGAACTGGGTGTTCTCCGGCTCGAACGCGCCCCAGCCGCCGTCGCTGCTCTGCATGCCGACGACCCATTCGCGCGCCCGCGCAATCGCTTCGCCGTACATGGCCGTGCCGTTCTCGCGATCGGCGCGCTCCATCGCCATGGCGACCACCGCCGTGTCGTCGACATCCGGATAGTGCGGATTGGCGAACTGGAACGCCCAGCCGCCCGGCCGCACATGCGCACGGCGCGAAATCCAGTCGCCGCGCACGTCCAGAATCTGCAGCGGCACCAGCCAGTCGAGACCGCGCTTCACGGCCGCGCGCGCCTTCGGCATGCCGGTTTCGAGCAGCGCGTGCGCCGCCAGCGACGTATCCCACACCGGCGACAGGCACGGCTGGCAATACGCTTCACCGTCGTCGGCGGGATCGACGATCAGCAGCTTGTCCAGCGACTTGCGCGCAATCGCGCGGTTCGGATGCTCGGGCGGATAGCCAAGCACGTCGTACATCATCACCGAGTTGGCCATCGCCGGGAAAATCGCACCGAGACCGTCCTCGCCGTTGAGCCGCTCATCGACGAAGCGCACTGCTTCATCGATCGCGCGCTCGCGCCCGCCCTTGGGCAGCAGCGGATCGGTGACGCGCAGCAGCGAATCCACCACGCGGAAGAACGCAAACCAGCCGCGCTTCTGATGCCCCGCGCGCGCCGGCATGCCGGTGTTGACCGGCGGATTCGTGAACACCTCGTCGATCCGCACGCCGCGCGGATTGCGCGCCCGCGGGCGCTTGGCGTTGAGCACCAGCATCGGCACGATCACCGTGCGCGCCCAGTAGGACACCTTCGACAGATGGAACGGGAACCACATTGGCAGACGCATGATCTCGACGGGCATCATCGGCACCGCGCGCCACGACACCACGCCGAACAGCGCCAGCAGGATGCGCGTGAACACGTTGACCTTCTCGGCGCCGCCGGCGGCGAGGATCGCGCCGCGTGCGCGCTGCATGTGGTCGGCGTCCGGCGAATCGCCGATCATCTTCAGCGCGAAGTACGCCTTCACCGTGGCGGAGACGTCTGTCTTGCCGCCGTCGAACAGCGGCCAGCCGCCGTCTTCGCGCTGGATGCGGCGCAGATAGCGGCCGATCTTCGCTTCGAGCGTCAGGTCCGCCGTCTCGCCCAGGTAATGCACGAGCAGCACGTATTCGGCGGGAATCGTCGCGTCCGCTTCGAGTTCGTAAAGCCAGTAGCCGTCAGGGTGCTGCCCCGCGAGCAGCGCGTCGGTGGCCTGGTTGATCGCGGTATCGAGTGTGGATTTCGAAACCTGCGCGCCCACGGCCGACAGGGACAAGTCGTTCATCTGCGTTCCATCGATGGGTTCAGCAGCGCATCCGCGGCCTTCTGGCCAGAGCGGATCGCGCCTTCAATCGTCGCGGGCAGGCCGGTCGCCGTCCAGTCGCCCGCGAGTGTGAAATTGGGCCAGCGCGTGCGCGTCGCAGCCCGCAAGCCTTCCTGCGCCGGCACCGCGGCAAAGGTCGCCTGCGCTTCCGCGACGACCTGCCAGGGCGGCATGGTCGCGGCCGGCAGGCGCATCGCCTGGGCGGCTTCCTGCCACGCAGTCCGCGCCAGTTCCTCGTGCGGCGTTGCGAGCCAGCGGTCCGCGCTCGCGAACGTCACGGTCACGCGTCCGTCGGCGACGAACAGCCAGTCCGACAGGCCATTGACCAGACACGTCAGCGGCTCGAATCCGTGCGGCGCATCGGTCAGGAAATGCACGGTGACGATAGCCCGCGACGCGGCCGGCGCGCTCAGGTCCGGTACGAGCCGGCGCGCCGCAGCCGGGGGCACGGCGAGCACGACGCCGTCTTCCGGCGCGAGTTCCAGCGGCTCCGCTGCGTCGCCCAGGCTTCCCGGCACACGCTCGAAAGCCAGCGAGCTTACACGCTCCATCGAATCCGTGCCCGATACCCGGATGCCCGCCACCCGCACGCCCAGCCGGATATCCGCGCCGCCATACTGCAGAAGCCGCAGCGCCGGGTCGACGAACGCGTGCGACAAGCCGTTCTTTGCCACCAGGGGCCGGCAGGCGTGACCGCCGGCCATGACCGTCTCGCGCAGCAGGCCGGCTGCCGTTTCGGCGCTGGCCTCGGCGGGATCGGCGTTCAGCATGACGCGCAGCAGCGGCCGCGCCAGCAGCTCCCACGCGCGATCCTTCCTGCGCACGGCTTCCTCCACGGTGCGTCCCGGACGCAGGAAGAACAGCGGCAGCAGCGACAGATAATCGGCGGGCTGGGTGCCGGGCACGCGTGCGTGAGCGTCGAAGATCCAGCGCGGCAGCCGCCCCGGCGACATGCGGATGGACCAGGCGTCGCCGCTGGCGGTATCGCGGAATGGGTAGTCCGCGTGCGCCGGCCCGGTCAGCGCATCCGTCGCGCCGATCGCCCGCAGATACGCCATCGTCGATTGATTGCCGGACAGCAGAAGATGACGACCGTTGTCGATGGTGGCGCCGAGTCGGGCGTCGAAGAACGAGCGGCACCGGCCGCCGGCGAACGGCTCGGCTTCGTGCAGCACGACGCGCGCGCCGCGCCGCTGCGCCTGGACCGCCGCGGCCAGACCGGCCACGCCCGCACCAATGACGTGGACCCGCCGGGACATCAGAACAGATTGCGCGCCACGATCCACAGCAGGCGCGAACGCGGCGTGCGCACGCGATTGCGCGGCAGGTCGAAGCCGCGTTTCAGATTGGCGTCGAGCACCGTGCGATACGCGGCCGACATGATGCGCGGCGCGCGCACCTGGGCGCGCGGCGAGGCGGCCATGATCGCGTCGGACTGGGCGTAGTGGCTTTTGGCGCGCTCGGCGAGTACAGCACAGACGCGCGGCAGACGGGCGTCGGCAACGATGCTCGCCGCGTCGCTCGTCGAAATGCCTTCGCGCGCGAGCAGTTCGCGCGGCAGGTACACGCGGCCGATGTCCGCGTCTTCGTCGATGTCGCGCAGGATGTTGGTCAGTTGCAGCGCCCGCCCAAGATGGTGCGCGAGGCGCCGTCCGGCGTCCTCGTGCATCCCGAAGATCCTCACCGAAAGACGGCCCACGGCGCTCGCGACGCGGTCGCAATACAGGTCGAGCGTGGCTTCGTCGGGCGCGACGATGTCGCCGGCGGCGTCCATCGCCATGCCGTCGATGACGGCCTGGAAGTCGTCGCGGGACAGCTGGAAAGCCTGGATGTGCTGTGTGAGTGCCTGCAGCGACGGTTTCGGCGTGCCCGCATAGCAGGCGTCGATGTCTTCGCGCCAGCGGTCGAGCGCGAGTGCGCGTTCGCGGCGCGGCAGGGTGCCTTCGTCGGCGATGTCATCGACCGCGCGGCAAAAGGCGTAGATCTGGTACATCGCGTCCCGCTGACGGGCGGGAAGGATGCGCATCGCCAGATAGAACGAGCTGCCCGACGATGCCTTGGCGGCGTCGGGCGCGGGTTCTTCTTCAGCGACGATGTTGGAAACGGCCAAGACGGACTCCGCTGTGGCGCCCCCACGGGCAAATTTAGGGATCGGGCGCCGGCTTCGGAAACAGCCCGATGCGCGCGGAACGACCTGGCGCTTGTGTGATACCGGGGGCTGATCGAAAAGGAAGGCCGGCGCGAACCGGCTGCGACTGCGCCGGAAAGCGGCTCAGAGTATATCAATAGTTTCGACGGTTGCGCCCGGGCCATGCCGGGCGGGCGCTGCGGCGCGCCGTGGCTCGTCAGGCGAACCCGATCGCGCGGTTGCGTCCTTCCCGCTTGGCCGTGTAGAGGGCCGCGTCGGCCTCGTTGATCAGCGCCTCGTAGGACGACGTCACGCCCGGACGGGCACGCGCCACCCCGACGCTCGCCGTGACCGGCACGCGCGCGCCCTGCACGTCGACGGGCGTCTCGCCGATCGCACGGCGCACTTTCTCCGCGACGACCATCGCGTCCTCGAAGTTCGTGCACGGCAGCAGCAGCGCGAACTCCTCGCCGCCGAAACGCCCGAACACGTCCTGCACGCGCACGCTCCGGGCGACGCGCTCCGCCATCACGCGCAGCACGGTATCGCCGACGAGATGGCCCAGTTCGTCGTTGATGCGCTTGAAGTGGTCGAGGTCGAACAGCAGCATCGACATCTCGCCGCCGTAGCGTTGCCAGCGCTGGAATTCATCGCCGAGGCGCAGTTCGAAATAACGCCGGTTCGCGATGCCCGTGAGGCCGTCGCGGTCGGCGAACTCCTGCAGCTTGGCGACGGCTTCGTCGCGGGCGCGCTGCATCATGCTCGCGTGCGTGGCGTCGGAGATCGTCACGCAGACCGCGCGCACTTCGCGCTCGTGCGTGAGCGGCATGAAGGTGCAGTCCTGCTGCATGTAGTCGACGCCGCCCGTGATGGGCCGGTCATGATCGAACTTGAACAGATACGGCCGCTGCTCCCACGAGCTGAACGTGAAACTGCCCAGCTGGAACACGCTCTCCACCTTGCGCGTGAACCACACGCGCGGCAGCTCGGGAAAACTCAGGAAGATGGACTTGCCGATCACCTGCTCGGCCGTCTTGCCGCTGTGATCCGCCATGAAGCGGTTCCACATCAGCACGTTGAGGTCGCGGTCCAGCACGAAAATGCCGAAGCCCACGCGCTCGATCACCAGTTCACTCAGCACGTGGCGCAATTCGTTCATGCCCGGATCCTGGCGCGTTCAGAGACTGGAAAGAAGCGCGTCGAGCGCTTCGTTCATGTGCGCGATGGCGTCTTCGGCCATCAGCATCACGAGATGGGCGCGGAAGCTGTGATCTTCCAGCGCGAAGTTCACTTCGAGGAGCAGCGCGGTTTTCCACGCGAGCATCGCGGGCTGAAAGACCTCGTCCAGCCTGATGTCCTCGCCAAGCATGCCCGGCGGCGAAAAGATGGGCGAACGTCCCAGCTGGTCGAGGATGCACGACACGCACGCGCCCATCAGCACGGTCGCCACGTCGAAAACCAGCTCGGTGCGCGTGGTCGCCTCGTAAGTGGACTGCGTGTAGGGATCGTCGACGAGCGCGCACAACTGCTCCACGCTGGCGCTCTTGCAAAGCACGATGGCCTCGCCCTTGATGTCGGAGCGGAAACCCTGGCGCACCGCCGTAACCGTATCCGTGATGCCGGTCATCTCGCTCAGCGCGGCGGACGCGTCGGCCACGCTCACCACGCGCACGCGCGGCACCGACAGCTCGATGAAGGTGCCGAGCAGCTTCGAGAGGCGCGTCGCGGCCTGGCCCATCGCCATGTTGGCGACTTCCTGGAGCGCGTCGCGCTGATCTTCGTTCAGGGCTTCGTTCGGGGCGGTGTCAGCCATGGATACCGTACTCCTTCAAAACGGGACGCAACGCCTCGGGCGTCACCGGCTTCGGCAGGAAGGCGATCGCGCCGAGTGCGCGAACCCGCTCCTGGGCGAGCGGCTGCACGTCGGCGGAGACGACGATCACGAAGGTATTCAGATCCTCGTGCTGCAAGGCATCGAGCACCTGATAGCCGGTCATGTCGGGCATCGTCAGATCGAGGAACATTACCGACGCGCGGCCCGCCCGATAGTGCTCGAGCGCCTCTCGCCCATTGGTGGCGTAGGAAATCTCGACGTCCCAGTCCGGCGGCAGCGCGCGCGTCAGCACCTTGCGCGCGAGCAGGGAATCATCGGCAATGACAATCGGCAACGGCATGGGCGGCGGAATGGTTAGGCGGTTTCGGGCTGAGGACATTCATGTCGACCGACACGGCATGCGCTCGCAATTCATTACGGCATCCACGGGGCGATCTTTAAGAAGGCACTTCATGGATTGACCAGCGCGCAGACCTTGGCGCGGCGGCCGGAGGAACGCTGTCGGCGGGAGAGGTCGTCGGCGATGAGCCAGGCGCGGCGCATGTGAACGTAAGCGCGCCAGCCCGCAGGCGTGCGCGGCGCAGCGGCCATGTGCATGGGGCGCGCGGCGGTGTGGGTCTCGAACGGCGTCATGTTGCCTGCCCCCTGCTTGATCCGGCTGATGAACGGACCTTGGCCTTTTTGTCCCTCGTCTGGTCGCGTGGCTCGCCGGCTTGTGCCTTTTCGAGCCCGTTGCTTCCCCCGTACGCGCCACGAGGCTGCTTGTTCCCCGAGACGCTCTGACGGCGCATACATCGGAGGATTACATTGTCTGACTATCAGAATGTCAAAGCAACTCGTTGAAAGGCACGGCGAGGATTATATCGGTACAAGTTTTATTTTCATGAGATGATTCATCTCAAACCTTGCGAGCGATGTGAAGTTGTCACTTTTGTGTACGTTTGCGCTGCCCATAATCTCGCTAACTTGCCTGCCGTACTGTCGGTCCGGGCATCTCGCTGGTTCTCGCGCAGGGTCCCATCGGCACGTTTCGTGCGTGCTCTTTGCGGTTGGACCGTCGAAACGATGGTGTGACGGCCGTTCCGCCCGCTTGCACGACGTCCCGGCGCCACGCGCCCGGGTAAAGTTTCCAACTCGCTGCCAAAAATGACGCTGCAACGTGACGAGTCCGATGCCGGACCTGCCGCCGACATGCGGCAGGACGAATCGCCGCTGCCGGCGGTTCCGGAGCGCAACTTCGCCGCGCAGCGCATGACGCTTTATGCACTGCTGGTCGCCGCGATCGTCCTGCCGTGCATCTATGTGTCGGTCATCGCGTGGACCAGCTATCACGAGCGCGTCGCCAACGCATCCGAACTCGTCGGCCGTACCGCCCGCGTCGCCGAAGAGCACGCGCTCAAGGTGTTCGACCTCAATGTCACGCTCAACGCGCGCATCGTCGATCTGCTCGACGACCTCGACGCCGGCGCCATCCGCCGCGACAGCGCCGTCCTGCATCAGCGCCTGAAGGGCATCGCTGGGGCCTATCCGCAAGTGGCCGCGGCGTCGGTGTTCGGGGCCGACGGCGCCCTGCTCGCGACCAGCCGCACGTTTCCCACGCCCGACATCTCCGTCGCGACCCGCGACGACTTCACCGGCCTGCGCGCGGGACAGCAACTCGCGCAGATTTCCCGCGTGATGACAGGACGCGTCGCGGGCGAGCAGGTTTTCAATACGGCCGTCGCGCGCACCACGCCGGCGGGCAAGTTCGACGGCATGGTGTCGATCGCGCTGCGTCCCGCCTACTTCTCCGATTTCTATCGCGAGTTGATCGGCGAGAATCCGAGTGTGTCGCTCGGCCTCGCGCGCACCGACGGCGAAGTGCTCGCGTGGTATCCGCCCCGCCCGCCCGACCGCATGTCGCTCGCACCCGCCTCGCCGCTGCGCGACGCCTATCGCGCCGGACTGCGCAGCGGCGTCGTGCGGATGGTGTCGGGACTCGACAACCAGCTGAAGATCGTCGCGTTCCGCCGGGTCGGCAACTATCCGCTCTATGTGTCGAGCGGCTTTCCCATCGCGACGATCTGGTCCGACTGGTACAGCCATCTCAGCGTGCTTGCCCTGTCGATCTTCGCGCCCTGCATCGTCCTGTGGGGCGTGATCGCGCAATCGCTGCGGCGCCTCGCCATCGAAGAGGAAGCGTGGGAACGCTGGCAGGCGGAAGCGTCGATGCGCCGCTCGATCGAATCCGCCTACCGTCAGGCGCGCAAGATGGAAGCGCTCGGCAATCTCGTCGGCAGCGTGGCGCACGACTTCAATAATCTGCTGATGATCGTCTCGACCAACGTGCAGATCGCGCGGCGGCGCGGCGCACCCGGACTCGACCGCGAACTCACGGCCATGGAACGGGCGCTGAAGAGCGGCCAGTCGCTGACGCGGCAGTTGCTCGGCGTCGCGCGCAAGCAGCCGTTGCGCAGCGAGACGATCGGACTCGGCAAATGGGTGCCGTCGGTGCGCGAGTTGTTGCGCGCCTCGCTCGGCGCGAAAGTGGCGTTGAACGTCGATGTCGCGCCGGACGTGTGGCCTGTCCGCGTCGATCCGGCCGAGCTGGAGCTGGCGCTCATCAACGTCGCGGTGAATGCGCGCGATGCCATGCCCAACGGCGGCACTTTCACCGTGCGCGCCGACAACGTGCAGTTCCGCCATGAAGACGGTTTTCCGATCACCGGCGACTTCACGCGGCTTGCGCTGGACGACACCGGCGCTGGCATGAGCGCCGAGGTGCTCGCGCGCGCGTTCGAGCCGCTCTTCACCACCAAGCCGAAGGGCATGGGCACGGGGCTCGGGCTGCCGCAGGTCTTTGCGTTCTGCGAGCGCGCGGGCGGCCTTGCGACGATCGACAGCGCGATCGGCGCGGGCACTTCCGTGCGCCTGTTCCTGCCGCGCGCGGCGCCGGCCGCCCAAGGCGCGCCGGTTGCCGGACAGCCGACGGCCGCCGGGGAAGCGGAGGGCTTGCGCGTGCTGCTGGTCGAGGACAACGAGGAGGTCGCGGCCGGCACCGAGGCGCTGCTCACGATGATGGGCCACCAGGTCACCTACGTCTTCAACGCCGATACCGCCGTGACGGTGCTCGAAGCCGCGCGCAAGCAGGCGCCCGCGGACTTTCCCTTCGACGTCGTGCTGTCCGACATCCATATGCCGGGGCAACTGAACGGCATCGATCTGGCGGAACGCTTGCAGCACTTCGAACCGCATCTTCCGGTGATTCTCGTCACCGGTTACGCCGAGGAACTGGACCGCGCGCGGCAAGTGGGGGCGCGCGTGCTGTCGAAGCCCTTCGACATCGCCTTGCTCGATTCATTGCTGCGCGCAATCCTCGCACGCACGCAGGGCGTGGATCTCTCCTCCGCCGCCGAGCGCGACGCGCGTTCCATCGACCGATAATCCACGCCTCTGAAAGCCGGCTTTTTGCACACGATGTTGTAAAAGCCGCGTCCGCTGCCGAGCGTCCGCCGGGCCATCCGTCAATGTGCAGCTATCCGGCACGCGAGTTGCGTGAACTCGTCCATGTGCGGCGGCACTCTTCCGCCGGTACGACCTTTCGCCCATCCTCAGGAGGCGCACATGCGACACACCGTTATCGGAGTTTTCGACACCTACGCGCAGGCCGAGGATGCACGCTCGGCGCTTATGACGGCCGGCTTCGCGCGCGCGGATATCGAGCTTCAGGCCAACCCGAAACGCGACGATGCCGCCGCGCCCTCCGACATGCCCGACGCCGAAACGCATCAGCAGCCCGGCATGCTGGCGAGCATCGAGCGCTTTTTCAGCATGCTGTTCGGCGGCCGCGATCAGCCGCCCGAAGTGGCGCACTACTCGGAGGCCGTGCGACGTGGCGCGGTGCTGGTGGCGGTGGATACGCCCAGCGTCGAGCAGGCCGATATCGCGCGCGCCACATTGACGGACCAGGGTGCCATCGACATCGACGAACGCGCCGCCAGCTGGACCACGCTCGAACACGGCGCGCCGGATGCGCCGCTGCGCGCGGAGGACGAGCGCGATCACTCGGTGCTCGACGAACTCGGCCTCGGACGCGGTAGCGCCGTGCCGGGCCGCGAACCGGTGAATGATCCGAGCATGACCTGGTCGGGTGCCCGCGCCTATCCGCGCACGGATGCTTCGGACGTGGCCGCGGAACCGCTGCTGGATCCGCTCGCCGATCCGTTGGGCGACCCGCTGACGCGTCGCGACGCGGCCGCGCTGGCACCGCGTGATTACATCAGCGATCCCGCCGACGATCCGCTGCTCGGGCGCGAGATGCCGTCGCAAAGTCAGTCGATGGGTCAGTCACAGACTCAGAGCCAGTCGCTGGGCAGCGTGCGTGATCCGTTGACCGGAACCACAGGCGGACTGGGAAGCGACTCGGTGTCCGAACGCGATGCCCTCGCCGGCCGCAATCCGCTGCGCACGACTGGCGCCGTTCCTCCGGAACATGCCGCCCTGGACGAATCGATGAGGCAGCGCGAACCGTTGCCGGGTGTGCGCACGGACACGGGGTCCGAATGGCGCTCGGTCGAGCCGCTGAGCCCGCTCGACGAACCGGCCGCGCCGTATCAGGCGGCCACGGCGCGCGCGGTCGGGTCGTCGCCGGATCCGGTGATCACCTCGGCCGGGACGCAGGCCGCCGGTCCGGTGGGTCCGGGCGGATCGGCAGCGCCTTCAGCCATGCCGAACGAGTACATGGAATACGAAGAGGATTTCCGCGCCGACTACGACGCGAAATACATGGCGACCGGCGAGCCGTATGAGGACTATCAGGGCGCGTATCGCTATGGCGCGATGCTCGGCAATGACGATCGTTTCCGCAACCGCGCGTGGGACGAGCAAATGGATTACGAGATGCAGCGCGACTGGGAAAGCCGGCATCCGGAAGGCCACACGTGGGAGCGCTTCAAGGCCGCCGTGCGTCATGGCTGGGATCGTGTGACGGGCCATCATCACGTCTGAGTTCCACCCCTGACCGACGACAATCGGCCCGCTTATGCGGGCCGATTTTTTTCAACCGCCGAGCGATCGGCGGTCGTCCGCTATCAAGCCGCCGCGCGCTCGCGCACCCATGCGACGTACTTGTCCATGAAGGCTTGCAGATACTGGCGCGTGTCGTCCGCAATGATCTTCCCGCTGGCATCGATGCGCTTGTCATCGTGTTTGATGTACATCTCGGGCTGGTTCATCAGCGCGATATCGAGGTAGGCGCACACGCCGCGCAGGTGCGACTGCGCGATCGCCGTGCCGATTGCTCCCACCGAAGTCCCGATGAGCGCACCCGGTTTGCCGCCCCACACGCTCTGGCCCCACGGCCGCGAGCCCCAGTCGAGCGCGTTCTTGAGCACGCCGGGCATCGAGCGGTTGTACTCGGGCGTGACGATCAGCAGACCGTCGGCGTCCGCGATCTTCTGCTTGAGCGCGCGCGCCGGCTCGGGGTAGTCGCTGTCGTAGTCCTGGCTATACAGCGGCAGGCTGCCGATATCGAGAAACTCGAATGAGAAATCGTCTGGTGCAAGTGAAACGAGTGCGTGCGCGAGTTGCTTGTTGAACGATTCGCGCCGCAGGCTTCCTACGATCACCGCGATCTTCAAGGCCATGAGATCTCCCCGTCAAGGAATGCAAAGGTGGGTGACACGGACGATGAAGCGGTCCGCATGCGCGGTCGAGGGCGACGCGCGCGTGCCCATGATAGGCGGATCGCGTGAAAGCTGAAAACGCCTGGATTTCGTCGCGCGCCTATTTTTGCGAAGAATTGAGCAATCCAGTCCGGACCGCACGGCGACGCGGTTCCCGCCCCTCTATCCCCATCTTTATCCACAGAAACTGTGGATAAGTTGAACGCAGGCCTAAGGCATGTTTAGTTTTGATACGCAAACGAAACAAAGCGCCTCGCGCAAACGAATCAACTGCGGATTCGATTGCGCGATTCGGGCCGCTCATCGGCCGGAAAGCGCCGTGCGAAGCGGGATCGGCGCTCAGTCGCCCGGATTAGCGAGCGCATCGTAGCGTGGCGTCTACTGCGGCAAACCAGGTCAGCGGAGCAATCTATGTGACAAAAAACCCCGTCATTTGATACGCCGAATCAATTTCGCGGCAGGGCACGCATTCAACCGCATTTTTGAAGCTTCTGCATACAAAATCGCAAGAGATCAGCTGATCATTACTTCCATTGCAACAATTGCAGCACAGCCACCTGCCGAGCGTAGCCCAGCGATTCAACCGCAATCGACAACAATGTGTTGGCTCAATCGGTATTTTTGTCCAATAGGTTTCCTTCTAGACTTTCCTCAAGCGTCAACCCGGCGCAGATACGGATTCAGGAGGTTTGACATGAAGAACGCCAGGACTACGCTGATCGGCGGTGTGTTGCTGTCCGCGCTGCTCGCGACGGCTCCGGCCTTCGCGCAATCGGCCTTTGCCGGCAAGACGCGTGCTGAAGTCCGAGCGGAGCTGGCAAGCGCACGCAGCGCCGGCGATCTCGACCCCGTCAACGCCCTGAGCTACCCGCAATTGCGGCCGTATCAGGAACGCCATGCGCAGCAGCAACTGCGCGCCGATGCCGACAACGGCCACACCACGCGCTGATCGCTCGCGCCACGCATTCAGAGGAAGCCAGTCTGAGCCCTCCCTCCTCCACCATCGAACAGAAGGTGGTTTCGCCCGACGCTCCCGCGCCGGGCGTTTTTTTGCCTGCGCGGCGGCATCGGCTCAAAGCAGCATCGTCAGACAGGCGGTCACGGTGACGAGCGAGCAGACGGTCGAGACGAGAATCGTGTTCGACGTCACGCCGCCCTCCCGCCGATAGAACTCGGCCAGCATGAACGGCCCCGTGCCGGTCGGCAACGCGCTCAGGATCACGGCGGTCTTCGCCCACAGCGGCGGCAGGCCGAACAGATGAAAGGCCAGCCACCACGTCAGCAACGGCTGCGCGATCAGCTTGAGCATCACGAGCGCGCCGATGGTCCGCTTGTCGTGCGCCCCGGTCTTCGCACCGAGAAACAGGCCGAGCGCCACGAGCGCGCCCGGACTGGCCGCGTTGCCCAGCAGCTTCAGCAACGCCTCGACGCCCTGCGGCACATGCACGCCGGCGCCGCTCACCAGCGCGCCCGCCAGCGGCGCGATCAACAAGGGATTCTTTGCGAGCGACTTCGCGACGCTGACGAGCGTCGCCCAAGGATGCTTCTCGCTCTGAAGCCCCAGTTCGATCAGCACGATCGCGATGGCGAACAACACGCAGACCGTCATGATCATCGCGATGACAGCGGGTGCAAGACTCGCGTCGCCGAACGCGAGCAGGCAGAGCGGCAGACCAATGAAACCGCTGTTCGGATACGCGGCGTTGAGTCCGTCGATGCTGGCGTCCGCAAGCGGCCGTGCCTGAAGCAGGCGAACGACGAGCGTCGCAATGAAGATGACCGCCGAGCCGATGCCGAACGCGGCGATGAACGCCGGCTGGTCGAGCGAGGTCCATGGCGTCCTTGCCATGATGTCGAACAGCAGCGCGGGCAGCGCGAGATAGACGACGAAGCGATTGAGTTCCGAAGCAGCCGATGGCCCCAGCTTGTTGAGTTTGCGACACGCGTAGCCGGCGAAGATCAGACCGAAGACGGGCAGGATGATGGTGAAGAGCGGCGTGAGCAAGGCGGTGACGAGCGTGTCCGGGAAGGTGCGAGAGGATACCGCGAGTCAAAAAGGTGAGACGTTGCGGGAGGCGGGCAACGGTGAGCGGCCGGATGCACGGGCGGCTCACTCCAGCCTTATCCTTACGGATATCGAAACATTCGAGCAAGCTGATTCACGTGTTTAAGTGCGCCATGCAAGTCTCTGTTTCAGAACGCATTAAATTGAGCAGGGAGATTCATGCGCCGCCGCGCGTCGGGACGAATCGCGATCGGTCAAAAAGCTGAAGCAAGGTGCGTCGGATCACCCAGCCGGTTTGAGGTGAGGGAATTCGGGACGTCGCGAAAGGTGAGCCGCCGCCGTCGTGCGAGCTCCCCGAATCAGCCTTTTTAGGGCACTTTCAGGCGTATTCAGGCTCTGCCGGACCCATACAAGACCGCGCATGCCGGCATGGATCGCGCCAAAGGTGAGAATCTTCGGGAGCGCTCCGATTCGGAACAAAGCTTGCTGCATCCCTGTTTTCGAACACTTCTCACACGTTGACGCGACATGACAATGAAGAAAGCCCTGGCTTGGAGCGCTGCAGCGCTCGTGCTGATCGGCGGAATAGGCGCGCTGGCCGCGTGTGCATCGAACGGGCCGCGCAAAAAGGGCAACGAACACGTTCCAGAGCCGTCGAAGGCCGTTGATCTCGATCGCTATCTGGGTCACTGGCACGAGTTCGCGCGCTATGAAAACCGCTTCGAGCGAAATTGCGAAGCGGTCACGGCGAACTACGCGCGCCGCGAAGACGGGCTCGTGTCGGTCATCAATGGCTGTCGACAAGGCGGGCTGGACGGCCCCTATCGTTCCGCCGAGGGACGGGCGAAGGTCGTTCCAGGCTCGAACGGAACCAAACTGAAGGTGTCATTCTTCGGGCCGTTCTATGTCGGCGACTACTGGATCCTCGATCATGCCGACGACTATTCCTGGTCGATCGTCGGCGAGCCGAGCGGACGCTATCTATGGATTCTCACGCGCGACGCGAAGCCATCGGCGGAACTGCGCCGGCTGCTGATGACACGCACGCAGGCGCTCGGCTACGACCTCACGATGCTGCGCGAGACGCAGCACGATTGAACACTGAAGGGTTACTGGCTCGCCTTGCAGGCGACGAGCAGCGTGTTCTGATTGTTATCGGTGGATTGATCGAGGACATCGTAGCCGCTCGGGCAGAGCGCCTTCGCGTTGTCGGTGCAGTTGCGCCAGCCGCCGTACCCGGGACACTGGATCTGCTGCGTGGGGCGTCCATCGGCGGAAAACAGCGGCGGCGCGCTGCTGCATCCGGCGAGCGCCCACGCGCTGCCCGCGAGCATGACTGAAAGGCCGAATGACGTGCCGATCTTCATCCCTTACCCCTTTGATTCTTGGTCGTTATTTTCGATTTCGCGAGTATGCCACGCGGAGCTTTCGCGCCCCTGTTGTTGTGCGCGGCAACCCTCAGACGGCAATGCCCAGCGCCGCGATCTTCTTGTAAAGCGTCGCGCGTCCAATGCCGATCCGCTCCGCCGCATCCGCCACGCGCCCGCCGCTCGCGCGTAGCGCATCCGAGAGGTAGCGCCGCTCGAAATCCGCCATCGCATCAGCGTGGGATAACAGCGGCGGTTCAGGGTTGTCCGGCACGGCGGGCTCGGACTGCGCCGCGAGCACCACGCGATTGGCATCGATGAACGTGCTCAGCGTGCGCGCGTCGATGTGCTGCGACTCCGACAGCATCAGCGCCCGTTCGAGCGTATTGCGCAGTTCGCGCACGTTGCCGGGCCACGGGTACGCCTCGAGCAGCCGCAAGCCATCCTTGTGCAGCACGAAGTGGCCGACGTGTCCCGGCCGCGTATCCGCCGAAAGGTCTTCGAGAATGGCGTAGGCGAGCGCTTCGATATCGTCGAGCCGTTCGCGCAGCGGCGGCGCGTGAATCGTCAGAACATTCAGACGATAAAACAGGTCCGCGCGAAAGCGCCCCGCCGCAACCAGCGCGGGCAAATCCGCCGACGTCGCCGCGATGATGCGCACATCCGCCCGTACGATGCGGTTCGAGCCGAGCGGCTCGAACTCCTTGTCCTGCAGCACGCGCAGGAGCTTGCCCTGAAGCGGCAGCGGCATGTCGCCGATTTCGTCGAGAAAGAGCGTGCCGCCGTCGGCCAGTTCGAACTTCCCGATACGCCCGCGCCGCTCCGCGCCCGTATAGGCGCCGGCGGCCGCGCCGAAGAACTCCACTTCGAGCAGCGTGTCCGGGATCGCCGCGACGTTCACCGTGACGAGCGGCTTGCCGGCGCGCGTCGACGCGCCGTGGATCGCGTGTGCGAGCAGTTCCTTGCCGGTGCCGGTTTCGCCGAGCAGCAACACGGGCGAATCGACCAGCGCTGCGCGCCGCGCCTGCCGCTTCACTTCGAGGCTCGCCGGACTCGTGCCGACGAAGCTCGAAAACGTGTACTTCGCCCGCCTTGCCTGCGCGAGCGATTGCCGCGTGGCGATCAGTTCCTGCTGCACGCGGGCATAGTGCGCAAAGAGCGGCGTGAGCGCCTTCATTTCGTCGAACAACGCGAAACCAATGCCGCCGATGGTCGTGCCCGCCTCGTCCTTGAGCGGCAGACGCGTGACGACGAGCGGCTCGCGATCGGTTTCGAGCACGTCGAGCAGGATCGGCTTGCCGGTCGCCACGACTTCGCGCATCAGGCTGTTGGGGATCACGCTTTCGCAATCGAGCCCGATCGCATCCAGCGGATCTTCAAAACCAAAGCGCGCCGCATAGCGCTTGTTGATCCACACGACGCGCGCGTCCGCGTCGACGATGAAGGTGCCTTCGCTCAGATTCTCAAAGGTCTTGAACAGCGATTCCATCGCGCGACGCATCACGGCGCTATAGTCCGCAGGGACGTTGATCCAGTCGTTGCGCATGCCGTGCATGTCTCCTCATCTCGTTTTCGAGACTGACTATCTCAATTCGGAGACTGAGGCGCAATCCGCATTGACACTAGTTTTGGGCGGATGAAGCCGGGTCGAAAGGAAGCTTGCAGCTTTCGAATCGTCCCGGTTCGGAGACATCGTCCTGAAATATCGGGCGATCATGCTTGCCGGAAGCCCGTCCCGCCTTGCCGCACCTGATCTGGCACGAAAGCTGCATTTGCCCGCGCGGCGCGTCACCCGCGTCGAAACGGCCTCCGGCGCTTTCAGAAAAGGCGCATGGGACGTTCAAGAACAAACCATTCACGGAGACTCAATGTCGTTCCTCATCGTGCTCGCCGCCCTGGCGTTCCTGATGCTCGCCGCCTATCGCGGCTACAGCGTCATCCTGTTCGCCCCGATCGCCGCGCTCGCGGCCGTCCTGCTCACCGATCCCGCCGCCGTCGCACCCGTCTTCTCCGGCATCTTCATGGAGAAGATGGTCGGCTTCGTGAAGCTCTACTTCCCCGTGTTCCTGCTCGGCGCCGTGTTCGGCAAGGTAATCGAGTTGTCGGGCTTCTCCGAGTCGATCGTCGCCGCGGCGATCCGCTATATCGGCAGGTCGCGCGTCAATGCGGTGATCGTCGCCGTGTGCGCGCTGCTCACCTATGGCGGCGTGTCGCTGTTCGTCGTCGTGTTCGCGGTCTATCCGTTCGCGGCGGAGATGTATCGCCAGAGCAATATCCCGAAGCGCCTGATGCCCGGCGCCATCGCGCTCGGCGCGTTCTCCTTCACGATGGACTCGCTGCCCGGCACGCCGCAGATCCAGAACATCATCCCGACCACGTTCTTCAAGACGACCGGCTGGGCCGCGCCGTGGCTCGGCGTGATCGGCTCGGTGTTCATCATCGTGGTGGGCCTGACCTTCCTCGAATGGCGCCGCCGCTCGGCCATGGCCAAGGGCGAAGGCTACGGCACGTCGCTCGTGAACGAGCCGGAACGCGTCGAGTCGACCTCGCTGCCCAATCCGGTGCTGGCGATCGCGCCGCTGATCCTCGTCGGCGTGGCGAACTTCGCGCTGACCAAGTGGATTCCCACGTGGTACGGCGCGAGCTACACCGTCGCGCCCGAGGTGCTTCCCGGCATCCACGCGCCCGTCACGACGGCGGTCAAGACCGTCGTCGCGATCTGGGCCGTGGAAGGCGCGCTGCTGCTCGGCATCGTGCTCGTGCTGCTGACCGCGTTCGGTCGGGTGAAAGAGCGTTTCGCCGTGGGTACGCGCGCGGCGGTCGCGGGCGCGCTGCTCGCGGCCATGAACACGGCGTCTGAATACGGCTTCGGCGGCGTGATCGCGGCGTTGCCGGGCTTCCTCGTCGTGTCCGATGCGCTCAAGAGCATTCCGAATCCGCTCGTCAACGCGGCCATTTCGGTGAGCGCGCTCGCGGGCATCACGGGTTCCGCGTCGGGCGGCATGAGCATCGCGTTGGCCGCGATGTCCGACACGTTCATCGCCGGCGCGCAGGCCGCGCACATTCCGCTCGAAGTGCTGCACCGCGTGGTCGCGATGGCATCCGGCGGCATGGACACCCTGCCGCACAACGGCGCGGTCATCACGCTGCTGGCGGTGACCGGATTGACGCACCGCGAGTCGTATCGCGACATCTTCGCCGTGACGATCATCAAGACGCTCGCCGTCTTCTTCGTCATCACGGTCTACTACCTGACGGGCCTCGTCTGACGCTCTGACGCGCCGGGTTGCCGCGACCTTCCCCACGGCAACCCCAATTCACGTCGCGCGCACGACGCCCCACACTTCCGCGGAAGTCCACATTCAACCGAAGGAAATTCACCGCGTATGACTCAAACCGCATCGAACACTTCGCTCGCCGGCAAGACGGCGCTGGTCACCGGCTCGACGAGCGGCATCGGTCTCGGCATCGCGACGGCGTTCGCCCGCGCCGGCGCGAACCTCGTGCTCAATGGCTTCGGCGATGTCGAAGGCGCGCTCAAGCAGATCGAGGCAGCCGGCGCGAAAGCCGTGCATCACCCAGCCGACATGACCAAGCCGGACGAGATCGAAGCGATGATCGCCTTCGCGAACGACACGTTCGGCGCAGTCGACATCCTCGTGAACAACGCGGGCATCCAGCACGTGGCGACCATCGACGAGTTTCCGGTGGACCGCTGGGACGCCATCATCGCGATCAACCTGAGTTCGGCGTTTCACACCATGCGCGTCGCGCTGCCGCAGATGCGTGCGCGCAACTGGGGCCGCGTGATCAATATCGCGTCGGTGCACGGGCTGGTGGGCTCGGCGGGCAAGTCGGCCTACGTGGCCGCGAAGCACGGCATTCTCGGTTTGACCAAAGTCGCCGCGCTCGAAAACGCGCGCAGCGGCGTGACGGTCAACGCCATCTGCCCGGGTTTCGTGCTGACGCCGCTGGTGCAGAAGCAGATCGACGATCTCGCCGCCCGCGAGTCGCTCTCCGCCGATGCCGCGCGCACCAAACTGCTCGGCGACAAGCAGCCGTCGGCTCAATTCGTGACGGCGCAGCAGATCGGCGACATGGCCGTGTTCCTCTGCTCCGATGCCGCCAGCGAAATGCGCGGTTCGGCGCTGCAGATCGACGGCGGCTGGAGCGCGCAATAAAAAGCTCACGGCGGCGGGCGCACGTTATCGGCACAAAGCCCGCCGCACTTGAGCGTTTTGCTCGGATATCCCTCAAGAATGTGGGGATATAGCCGTTATGTCCTTGTAATTCACGGCGCGCTGTTCTCGACGAACGGCCGCGCATTGAGAACGAAGCAAGGACATCATGCGCAACAACCAACCTGTTACTCAGCAAGCGTTCGAATTTCCCGCCTCGGAGATGCTCGTCTCCGCCACCGACCTCTCCGGCAACATCCAGTACTGCAATCCCGCCTTCGTTTCGGTCTCCGGCTTCTCGCGCGAAGAGCTGATTGGCCAGCCGCACAATCTGATCCGTCATCCCGACATGCCGCGCGAAGCATTCGCCGATCTCTGGGCGACCATCCGCGCCGGCCGTCCGTGGACCGCGCTGGTGAAGAACCGCCGCAAGGACGGCGATCACTACTGGGTGCGCGCGAACGTCACGCCGGTGATGGAGCATGGCAAGGTGGTCGGGTATCTGTCGGTGCGCGTGAAGCCGACGCACGACGAAGTGCGCGAAGCCGCCACGCTGTACGCGCAACTGAAGGCGGGCGACGCGTCGCATCGGCTGGTGCGCGGCGCGCTCGTGAGAAACGGTTTCGCGGGACAACTCGCGGCGCTGGCGAACCTGCCGGTCCGCATGCGGCTGGGGCTGGGCTTCGCGGCCATGCCCGTCGCGATGCTGCTCGCCGCGCTGGCCGGCTGGCGCGGTGCGCCGCCGCTGCCCTTCTGGTGCGCGCTCGGTGCAAGCGCGGCGGTCGGCCTGGCGGGCTGGCTCGCGTTGTCGCGACAAGTAGATGCGCCCGTTCGCACGATGTCCGGCTTTGCCGCGCGCATGGCGGCCGGCGATCTGACCGTCGACATGCCCGATGCCCGCCACGACGATCTCGGCGACGTGCAACGCGCGCTCGGCCAGTTGAAGGCGAATCTGGCAGCCATCGTGTTTGATGTGCGTGGACAGATTGGCGGCGTGCTCGACGCCGCCAACGAAATCTCGAGCGGCAACACGGATCTGTCGCGCCGCACGGAGATGCAGGCGGCCTCGCTCGAACAGACCGCCGCGACGATGGACCAGCTCACCACGACCGTACAAGGCAACGCCGACGCCACCGTGCGCGCGCTCGAACTTGTCCGCGCAGCGCAGGCCGCGGCCGACGACGGCGGACGCATCGCGAGCCAGGTCGAGCAGACGATGGCCGGCATCACGGCGGCGTCGCGGCGCATCGCGGACATCACCGATGTCATCGACGGCATCGCCTTCCAGACCAATATCCTTGCGCTGAACGCGGCCGTCGAGGCGGCGCGCGCGGGCGAAGCGGGCCGCTCGTTCGCAGTCGTCGCGACCGAGGTGCGCAATCTCGCGCAGCGTTGCGCGGCGTCGGCGAAGGAAATCGAGGGCGTCGTGGCAACGAGCGTCGCGCAGATCGCGGAAGGTACGAGCCTCGTCACGCGCACGACGAGCCAGATGCGCGCCATCGACGAAGCGGTGAACCGCGTGTCGACGATCATCATGGAAGTGGCAAAGGCCAGCGGCGAGCAGGCGGACGGCATTGCGCAGGTGAATCAGGCCGTCGCGCATCTCGACGATTCGACCCAGCAGAACGCGGCGCTCGTCGAACAGGCGGCGGCCACCGCCCAGCGGCTCGCGGAGCGCGCCGTGGTGCTCGACGAAGCCGTGCGGCTGTTCACCGTTGCCCGGGTTTGAGCGGAACGCCGCCGCGGCAGGAACGCGAAACCCGCATCGCTTGGTACTATCGGAGCATTGCCGAAGCAAGACCCACGAGGAGTGTCTCCGATGACCGCAGAGAACAATCGCGCGGAAGAAGCGCGAGCGATGGAACGTATCGTCAACGCCACGCGGCAGGTGCAATCCGCCTTCCTGGCGCTGCAAACCCAGTTTCCGCCCGAAGGCGACGGCCGTCCGTCACAGATGGCGCTGCAAACCTTTGACGCCGCGCTTCAGGAACTCGAAGACGCGCAGGCCGCCTTCGACACCATGCTCAACGATCTCTTCGACGGCAACCGCTGAGCTGCGGTATCACGCGTTGCGCAGTTCGGGCAGATCCTCGCGGGCGTCGCCGGGAGCGGGCGGGCCGTTGAGCGCGGCTTCGCCGTCCGCGCCGCCCAGGCCGGCCCACGGCGCGCCATCGGTGGTCTGACGGCGTGCGGCGGCCACGCACGCCTCCACCAGTTCCCGGAACGACACCGCCGCTGAACTCGTGCGCACCAGCACTTCGCCCTGCAGTTCGCGATCCGGAAACACCAGCCCGACGATCAGCTCCGCCACGGGCGCGCGCTGATGCAACCGACGCAGCAGGTTGCGCAGATACGGCGGCGATTCGGCCGCATCGAACGACACCACGCAGATGATCGTCACGCCCGACAGGTCCACTTCGCCGAAGCGGCCGCGCGAGAAGCGTTCGTAGCCGGCGAGATCGGCATACAGGCCGTGCTTGCGGAACAACTGCACGGCGATGGTCGCGGCGAGGTCGTCGAGTTCGCTGCGACCCGCGATGCACAGCACCGACGCCGTGTGCCCTTCCTTCTGCGCATCGAAGCGCGCGGGCGGCGTTTCCGGCCGGAGCGCGGGCATGTCGTCGTGAGTCTCGAAGCTCGCGGGCAGGTCTTCCTTCGGGAGGGCGGTCACGGCGGTATCGGCGGCATCTTCCAGGCCTTCGATGATGTCGAGCGCCGACTCGTTGATCCGTCGCAACTGGTCGGCCGTGACCACGCCGCGCAGCACGTCGTTGTGCGCGTAGCGCAGGCCTTCCAGCGCGACTTCGTCGTAATACGCGATCAGCGAGCGCTCCTTCAGCAGCGTCTCGGCCTGGACCAAAGCTTCGTCGGGATCGTTCGCGAGCAGGCGCTGATAGAAGTTTTCGGCGGGCGTGAGCGCGGGCCGGTCGCCGAACAGCACGTCGAGGAATTCCAGCCGGTCCACGTGACGGCCGAGAATCACGAGACAGAGCGTGAGCGGCGTCGACAGCACGAGGCCAATCGGCCCCCAGATCCAGCTCCAGAAGATCGCCGCGACGATCACCGCAAACGGCGACAGCCCGGTGCTGTGCCCGTAGAGCAGCGGCTCCACCACCTGCCCCGCGACGATGTCCGTCACGCCGAACAGCACGATGGTCCAGACGAGCATCGCCCAGCCGGGGCCGACGGCCGCTGCGAAAACCACCGCGACAATTGCCGCGATCCACGTTCCGACATACGGCACGAAGCGCAACAGCGCGGTGGTCACGCCGAACAGCAGCGCGCCTGGCACGCCGATGATCGCGAGCCCGATGGAAATCACGATGCCCACGCCCATGTTGATGCCGAGCTGCGCGAGGAAATAGCGCGACAGACGCCGCGCGGCCTCGTCCATGGCCGTGGTGGCGCGATGCAGGTCACGCGAGCCGAACAGGCGGATCAGGCGGTCGCGCAGATCCTCGCGCTGCAACAGGATGAATATCGCGACCACCAGCACGATGCCGGTGGTTTCCAGCGGACTGATGACCGGCGACAGGAAGCGCTGCGCGAGTTCGAGCGGAGTCGGCGTCGGCTCGTGGACTTCGACGGGCATCGGCTGGTCGATCGGCGACGCCGCCGGGTTGTCCTCGTTCTTCTGTTCCTGCTCGCGGGCCGGCGAAATCCGCTTCAACGCCCGCGAGGCGCGGCCGAGGAATTCGTCGGCGCGACCTACGGTGACGCGCTGGACAGCGTCGATCTTGCGCTCGACGGCGACCTGGTATTTCGGCAGATCGCCGGCGAGTTGCGCCACCTGCGCGCCGATCAGCGCCCCCACGGCCGTCAGCACCGACAGCGCAACGATCACCGCGACAATCACTGAAGGCACCTGGCCGAAGCGCAGGCGGCGCAGGAAATCGACGAACGGGGCAAGCAGGAAGCTCAGCAGGATGGCGAGAATGATCGGGATCATGACCGCGCGCCCGAAGTACAGCGCGCAGATCACGACGACACCGGTAATCAGCGAGGCCAGCGCGCGCACGCCGGGCGCCTCGGGCGGCAGGATCTTGGCGGGTGGCCGGCGCGGGCCGGGAGCTTGCGGCATGGAGTCGGCTCGCTTCTTGAAATAGGCTGAGGGGCACCGCGTGGCGGGAGCGCAGCCGGCATCGATGCCCGGCTCCCTGGACAAAAGCAAGGCGCGTGCCGCTGGGCGCTGCTCGACGGCGCTTGAGGTGAGGCGATGCGGGAGCCGGATTTTACTGCATTCGTTGCAACGGTGAGGACATGCGGGAGCGCGTCGTGCTTCCTTCAATGCCGCGCGACGGTCTGGCCGCCGCCTACCAAACTTTGCGAAACGACATACAAGGACATCATGGCAGTCGAATCACCCTGTATCGGCATCTGCAAGTTCGATGACAAGACCGGCTTCTGCATCGGTTGCATGCGCACGAAGGACGAGTGCAAACAGTGGAAGAAGATGAAGGACAAGCATCGCGTGCGGATCATCGACGAGCAATCGCAACGCAAGGCCAAACTCAAGAAACACAAGAAGAAATAAGGAACAAAGGCTGGACTGGTCGGCGGTAGGGTGATGCGGAAATGCCCGCGCCCGGAGGACTACACTGGATTTCCGTACGGCCCATCCTCACAGGAGCCTGTCATGAAAGTGAGCATTCCGCGTTGCACTTCCCTCACCTTCGCTCTTGCCGCAACCTTGGCGGCCCCCGCTGCGTTCGCACAGCTTCACCCAAGCCCGGAAACGGACATGTACGCGCCGCAGAACAGCACGAAGCTCATGCCGAACGCGCCGCTCGGCAGCCAATATCCGTCGCACGGCAATGCACAGGCGGGCGAGCTCAACCTCAATCCGTCCGATCCCCGCGCGCAGCTCGTCAACGGCTTGCCGAACAACGCGAACAGCGGCGGCTATGGCTCGCCACTCGCGGGCAACAAGGCGAACGTGCCGGCTTCGAACTGACTTGTTTAAGTGGTGAGTGTTCGAACGATCCAGCCATCACCATTCTCGTTTCGAGAAGAGTGATTTGATTTTCCGTTCCATTCTCCCTTTGAAGGCAAGAACCCATACTTGATTCACCGGCCGCACCCGCCACGCGGCCGACAATCAACCCAGGGGATCTTGCCGTGAAGCTCTACACCTTTCCGTTGTCCGGGCATGCGCACCGTGCGCGCCTCATGATCAACCTGCTGGCGATCGAGCACGAGGAAGAAGTCGTCGACCTCGCAAAGGGCGCCCACAAAACGCCGGAATTCCTCAAGCTGAATGCTTTCGGCCAGGTTCCCGTTCTGGTCGATGGCAAGCACGTCATCGCCGATTCGAACGCCATTCTCGTTTATCTTGCCCGCAAGTCGGTCGATACAAACTGGCTGCCGCACGATCCCGCCAAGGAAGCCGCCGTGCAGCGCTGGTTGTCGGTCGCGGCGGGACAAATCGCCTTCGGGCCCGCTGCCGCGCGCCTCGTGACCGTCTTCGGCGCCAAGTTCAACGCGGAAGAAGTCATCGCGCGCGCCCATTCGATCCTCGGCGTCATCGATGCGCAATTGGCCCGGCGCGACTGGATCGCGGACATCGGCAGCGCCCATCCGACCATCGCCGATGTCGCGCTGTACAGCTATATCGCGAGCGCGCCGGAAGGCAATGTCGATCTGTCGGGTTACGCGAATGTGAACGCCTGGTTGCGCCGTGTCGAGGCGCTGCCTGGCTTCGTTCCGTTCAAAAAGACAGCCGCGGGACTCGCGGCGTAAAGTCATCCAGGGCGGCACCGCCGCCCCACCGGCGTGTGGAGGCATACGATCATGTCCAGCCCAGCGGTTCTCAATCCTGTTCCCAAAGTCGCTCCCGCACCGTGGCATCGCGGCGAGATCGCGCTGCAGAAGGCCGCAGGCGTGTACGAGCGGATGGACAGCATGGGCCGGCGCGTCGTGCGCGACTACATGCCGGACCAGCATCGCCAGTTCTTCGCGCAACTGCCGTTCATGGTCGTCGGCACGGTCGATAGCCGCGGCGATCCCTGGGCCACGCTGATCGCCGGGCATCCCGGCTTCATGCAGACCCCCGACGCGCACACGCTGCGCATCGGCCACGCACGCGACCCGTTCGATCCCGCCGAAGCCGGCATGGCGGACGGCGCGGCCATCGGAATGCTGGGCATCGAGTTGCACACGCGCCGCCGCAACCGCATGAACGGCGTGATCCATCGCGACGTCGCGCAGACGCGCTTCGACGTCGCCGTGGAGCAGAGCTACGGCAACTGCCCGCAATACATCCAGCTGCGCGACTTCGAATTCGTGCGCGATCCGGGCACGCCCGGCACAGTGGCGCCGGTCGAACTCGACGCGCTGACGCCGCGCGCCAAAGCCATGATCACGGGCGCCGATTCGTTCTACGTCGCGTCGTATTTCGATCGCGATGACGGGCGCAGGCAGGTAGACGTGTCGCATCGGGGCGGCAAGCCGGGCTTCGTGCGCCTCTCGGACGACGGTTTTCTCACCATTCCCGATTTCGCCGGCAACCTGTTCTTCAACACGCTCGGCAATATTCTCGAGAACGGCCGCGCCGGCCTCGTGTTCGCGGATTTCGAACACGGCACGTTGCTGCAACTCACCGGCGAGGCGCAGGTGCTGCTGGATTCACCGGAGATCGCGGCGTTTCAGGGCGCCGAGCGGCTGTGGCGCTTCAAGCCGCACCGCATCGTGTACCGCGAGGATGCGCTGCCGTTGCACTGGACGGCGCGCGACGACGGCGCGTCGCCCAATGCGCTGATGACCGGCGACTGGACGCAGGTGTCCGAGCGCCTGAAGGCCGCCGCGCTCGCCAATGCGTGGCGCGTGTTTCGCGTGAGCCGGATCGTCGACGAAAGCGATTCGATCCGCTCGTTCCATCTCGAACCGGCGGACGGTGCGGGACTCGTGCCGCACCGGGCGGGCCAGCATCTGCCGATCCGTGTCACGCTGCCGGGCGAAGCGAAACCGTTGATTCGCACCTACACGCTCTCCGTGGCGCCGTCGGACGGCGTGTACCGCATCAGCGTGAAGCGCGACGGACGCGTCTCGACCTGGCTGCACGACACGTTGCGAACCGGCAGCACGATCGAGGCGCGCGCGCCGGCCGGCGATTTCACGATCGATGCACTGGAAAAGCGGCCCGCCGTGCTGATGGCGGCGGGCGTCGGCATCACGCCGATGCTCGCGATGCTGCGGCATATCGTCTACGAAGGGCTGCGCAAGCGCCGCGTGCGTCCGACCTGGATGATCGTGTCGGCGCATGCGCTTGCCAGCCGCGCGTTCGCGCAGGAGATCGACGCGCTCGTGCAAAGCTCGGGCGGCGCGGTGAACCTGATCCGCGTGCTCAGCGACACGCGGGACGCCATCCTCGGGCGCGACTACGACGCGTCGGGCCGAATCGACCTCGATCTGCTGACGAGCCGCCTGCCTTTCAACGACTACGACTTCTATCTGTGCGGCCCGGGTGCGTTCATGCAAACGCTCTACGACGGCCTGCGCGCACTCAACGTCGCGGACACACGCATCCACGCGGAAGCCTTTGGTCCGTCGGCGCTGCGACGCACGGCGGATCGCGGTGCGGACGCGAAGCCGCTGCGTCCCGCCGCCGCCGAACCGGTGACGGTGCAGTTCGTCAAGTCCGGCACGACGGCGCAATGGCAGCCGGAGGGCGGTTCGCTGCTGGATCTCGCGGAAGCGAGCGGCCTCGCGCCGGAATTCAACTGCCGAGGCGGCACCTGCGGCACGTGCCGGACGCGCATCGCGAAAGGCGCGGTGACGTACGAGAATGAACCGGCGTTCCACGTCGGCGACGACGAAGCCCTGATCTGCTGCGCCGTGCCGGCAGCGGACGCGAGCGATGCGCTCGAACTCGACCTCTGAGATCGGTGAAGCCGGAAAAGCGCCTGAGACAGCGACGGTGGATTGTGCCGCGCGCACATATCCCCGAGAATGCACGGCATCCTTTCAGCCGGCATGCAGCGCTTCTCCCATGGACCGATTCCAGGCAATGTCGACCTTCGTCACGGTGGTCGAAACCGGCGGCTTCGCGTCGGCGGCACGCAAGCTCGAGGTGTCGCCGTCGGTCGTGAGCCGGGTCGTGACGGAACTCGAGGAACATCTCGGCGTGCGCCTGCTCACGCGCACCACGCGCGTCGTGCGCCTCACCGACGCCGGCAGCGGCTTCTTCGAAGACTGCCGCCGGATCCTCGGCGAAATCGACACCGCCGAACTGTCCGCCACCGGCACGCACACCTCGCCGCGCGGCGTGCTGACGATCACCGCGCCGGTCATGTTCGGCCGCCTGCACGTCACGCCGGTCGTGATCGACTATCTGCGCCGCTATCCCGAAGCCGATGCCAACTGCTGGTTCGTCGACCGCGTCGTGAACCTGGTGGACGAAGGCATCGACGTGGCGGTGCGCATCGCGGAACTGCCGGACTCGTCGTTGCAGGCGATCCGCGTCGGCTGCGTGCGGCGCGTGCTGTGCGCATCGCCCGCGTATCTCGCGGAACACGGCACGCCCCGTCATCCCGACGATCTCGCCGCGCACGTCATCATCTCGTCCACCGGGGCATCGACGCCGCCCGAATGGCGCCTCTACGACGGCGAGCGCCAGGTGACCGTGCGCGCGCATCCGCGCCTGACCACGACCACCAACGACGCCGCCATCGGCGCCGCGCTCGCGGACTTCGGCATCGCTCGACTGCTGTCGTATCAGGTCGCGCAGCATGTGCAGGAAGGCCGGCTCGCCATCGTGCTGCCGGAATTCGAGCCGCCCGCCATTCCCGTTCATCTCGTGCATCGCGAAGGCCGCCATGTCGCGCAGAAGGTGCGGGCGTTCCTCGATCTCGCGGTGGCCACGCTGCGCGCGGATCCCTCGTTGAGCTACACCGGCTAAACACCCGGCGCGACCGGCCGGACGCGGGCGCGACGGCGTCGAATCGAACGGCCGTCAGGCACGCTGCCGTGCAAAAAACCGGCAAAACATGCAACATAGCTGTCTCGTCCGATCCCGACCGATCGCCGCGCCTTTGGCTTTCTCAGACTCCTTCACGGCTCACGCACCATGACCCAACCGACTTCTCCCTCGAACGAACGCCCGCTCGACATGATCATCTTCGGCGGCGGCGGAGACCTGGCGGCACGCAAGCTGCTGCCCGCGCTGTACATGGCGCACTCGCACTGCAACCTGCCCGCCGACACGCGCATTCTCGCCATCGGCCGCAAGGACTGGACGCGCGAAGACTATCTGAAGAATTTCATGGAAGAGCAAGCGCGGCCGTTCATCGAAGACAAGGTGTTCGATGAACAGTCGTGGGACAAATTTCTCGCGCTGTTCGACTACGTGCGCGTCGACGTGGAGAATCCGTCCGACTTCCAGCGTCTCGGCCAGGCCGCGCGCCCGGGCTCGCAGCGCGTGTTCTATCTGTCGACCTCGCCCGAGTTGTTCGTCACCATTTGCGACAACCTCGACAGCGCCGGCATCCTCGACGAGCACGCGCGTGTGGTGCTGGAGAAGCCGCTGGGCCACGACCTGGCGTCGGCGCAAGCCATCAACGATGCAGTCGGCAAGCACTTCAAGGAAGAGCAGATCTACCGGATCGACCACTATCTCGGCAAGGAGACGGTGCAGAACCTGATGGTGCTGCGCTTCGGCAACGCGATCTTCGGCCCGCTGTGGCAGGCGCCGTACATCAAGAGCGTGCAGATCACGGTGTCGGAGACGGTGGGCGTGGGCAGCCGCGCGGGCTTCTACGACCATACCGGCGCATTGCGCGACATGGTGCAGAACCACTTGCTGCAGCTGCTGTGCATCGTCGCAATGGAGCCGCCCGTTTCGCTCGATCCGGACGCCGTGCGCGACGAAAAGCTCAAGGTGCTGAAGTCGCTGCGGCCGATGAGCGTGGCCGACATCGCGCGCGACACCGTGCGCGGGCAGTACACGGCGGGCGCAGTAGGCCGCGAGGCGGTGAAGGGCTATCTCGAGGAAGCCAACGTGCCGCCCGACAGCCGCGCCGAGACCTTCGTCGCCGTGCGTGCGCATATCAACAACTGGCGCTGGGCGAATGTGCCGTTCTTCCTGCGCACGGGCAAGCGCATGCAGAATCGCCGTTCGGAGATCGTCATCGATTTCGCGGATCTGCCGTTCTCCATCATCCCCGATGGCCCGCGTCATTACGGCAACCGTCTCACCATCACGTTGCAGCCGGAGGAATCCATCCAGTTGCAGATGATGGCGAAGGAACCGGGCAGCGGCATGCACATGCAGCCGGTGACGCTCAATCTGGACTTGCAGCAGGCCATGACGCAGCGTCGCGCGGAGGCGTACGAGCGGCTGCTGATCGACGTGATTCGCGGCAGGCTCACGCACTTCATGCGGCGTGACGAACTGGAAGCGGCCTGGACGTGGGTCGAACCGATCCTCAACGGCTGGAAGGAACTCGGCGACCGTCCGCGCGGCTATACGGCGGGCACCTTCGGGCCGGCGGCATCCAGCGCGCTGATGGCGCGGGAGAACCTGGCCTGGTCAGAAGAGGCCTGATGCAATAAGCATGGCGATGCGGACCGCTTCCGGTCACCGCATCGCCGTGCGCACCGTTCGCTTCTCCCACCAGACGGCACTGGCCGCCATCACGGCGGACAGCACCACGATTCCCCCGAGAATGCCCGCGAGCCGCAACGCGGCGGGCGTCGGGTCGGACGACCAGTGGTGATCCTGCACGAACACCATGATGAAGGCGATGCTGAACTGCCGGCCGACATAGCTCGCACCCAGCGCCCCGGTCTGCACGTGACAGCCGATCCACACGCCAACGCACAGCGCAATCATGCAGAGCCACGGTGAATCGCCGAGCAAGGGCAACAGCGCGAGACTCACCGCCCCTGCCAGCAGGCAGCCGATGAAGCGCTGGATCATGCGCTCCGCAACGGGCTTTCGCGTCGGCTTGCCGAGCGCCGAGGCCGGGAGGATCAGCACGGCGACGGCAGTCACCATGGCCTGCGCGAAGCCGGGCAGGTTCCACGCATAAGCCAGCGCGGCCAGGATCATGACCGCCCATGCGCTCTGCCAGGCGAGCCTCCGGCGCATTTCACGGGCCACCTGCGCGGCGCGTGCAACGTGTGAAGCCGACACGGCCTGCACCGCCTGCGCCGCGTCCGAAGGCATCACGGTGATGGCCTGCGTGCCCGCGCCATCGACGCGATCCACCGTGGACGCCGCCTGCGCGCGCGGCACCGGCGCTGCGCCGCGCCTGCGGCGGAAGTGTTGCAGGCCCGCGTGAAACAGTGCCGACACCGCCACGCACGCGCACGTCCCCACCACCACTTCCGCAACGCGCAACAGCGCGAACGAAGCCGTCGCGGAAGCGGACACGAGCCGATGCGCCTCGAAGGTCACCATCATCGACGTCACCGCGCCCAGGACCCACGCATAGCCCGCATCGGACGCGAGCGCGCGATACACCGAGACGCCCGCGATCACGCCGAGCAGCGGCACGAAGATCCACGGCACGTCGCCGATCACCGGCCCGGCAAGCGCGCCGATGATGGCCCCCGCCACGGTCCCGACCACGCGATGCACGCCGCGTTGAGCGCAGGCCGAGAACTTCGACTGCATGACCGCGAAGCCGCTGATGGCGGCCCACCAGATGTTGGTCAAGTGAAACGCGTAGGCCAATGCGACGGCCAGCGCCACCGAGAGCATGGCCTGTGTCGCGAAGAGTGCGCGCGCGGGCGTCGGGCGGAAGGCGGCGAGTTCGCGTCCCAGCGACACGAAGGCGTCGCGCACCGTGCGCGCGACGTCGGCGCCCAGGGCCATGCTGCGGGACTCGATGGAAGGGGTGCTGCGGGGTGAATCGTCGGTCGGCATCGTGCTCGGGATCCGTCTGGCGTTTAGCTTGAGCGTAGTCGCCAGCGGAGCCGAGCGCAAAACAATTGACGAGAGAATTGCATCGGGCGTTGCAGATGCGCCATCGGCGACGCATCGTAGCCGCGGCGCAGCGAGTCAGGAACGCGATGTCAGAAGACGGATGCCGGCCGCGCCGAACACGAGCGCGAGGCAGCCGTCGAGGCCGCGCTGCATGCGCTGGTAGATGCGTCGCGCGGACGGCATCGAGAACAGCGCGGCATAGCCGCCGAACACGCTCGCGCCGATACACAGGCAGCCCGCCACCACTATAAGCATATGACCGGGCCCCTCACCCGCCGACGAGCCGAGCGCCGCTACCGACATCCACACGAGAATCGCCTTCGGATTCGTGAGATGCAGCAACGCGCCGCGCACATAGAGCGCGCGGCCGCCAAGATCGCGCGCGGGCGCGGCGGAAGAACGCACCGGCGGATGCAGCGCCGCGCGTCCCGACTTGAACGCCAGCCACAACAAGTACAGTCCGCCGCAGATTTTCACGCCCGTGAGAAAGCCCGAATACGCGGTGAGCGCCGCCGACAGCCCGAGCGCCGCGAGCATCGCCCAGAAGCACGAGCCGGACATCACGCCCGCCGCGAACGCGAACGCGGGGCGGCGGCCGGACTGGCTTGCGATCGACATGATCGCAAGATTGCTCGGCCCGGGGCTCGCGGTGCCGACGAAGTACGCCGACCAGGCAATCAGCAGGTTCGCGCTGAACAAGGCGTGAAGGGTCATGGCTTGGGCGTCTCCGTTTCAATGTCGGGTGAATTGTCGCGAAGGCGCGGCGGCGGCGTCCATGCATGCATGGCGCCGGAACCGGCAGGCCAATTTCTACCCCTCGACGTCCAGCTTCACCTCATAGAGCGACTTGCCATTCAGGTCGTGCAGCGAGACGGTCATCGCGCGGCTCACCGGGTCGATCCTCGCGCGGCCATAGAACTGTTGCAGCGCCGCGGGCGAACGGTTCTGCGGATTGTCCTTCGGCACGCTCACATAGCGCAGTTCGGGACCGAAGGTCGTGTCGAGCTCGTTCGGGCCGAAGGTGCCCGCGTTGATCGGCCCGCCGACGAATTCCCAGAACGGCTTGAAGTCGGTGAACTTCGCGCGCGACGGATCGTAGTGCGTTGCCTGGGCATAGTGGACATCGGCCGTGATCCAGACGACGTTTTCGATGTTCTCCTGCTTGATGAAGCGCAGGATCTCCGCCAGCTCCAGTTCGCGGCCGAGCGGTGCGCCGTTGTCGGCGTTGGCCCAGGCTTCGAAGGTGCCTTTCGGGACATCGGGGTTCGCATCCGGCACGACGAGCGAGATGGGCATGTCGCTCGCAATCACCTTCCAAGTCGCGCGCGAAGCCTTCAGCGATGCCTTCAGCCACGCCGTCTGCTGCGAGCCGAGAAACGCGGCGTCCGCATCGAGACGCGTCTGCCGGTTCGGCGAATTGGCGCCGCGATACGAGCGTTCATCGAGCATGAAGACGTCCAGCAACGGACCGAACTGGAAGCCGCGATACACCTGCTCCGGATCCAGTTGATTGATGCGGTACGGGTTGTATTCGAACATCGCCTGCTTCGCGCGGGCTTCGAGCAGATTGATGGCGCGCGTCTGATAGCGCTTCTCCGCCGCGCCAATCTGCTGTCCCGGATACCAGTTGTTGCGCACCTCGTGATCGTCCCATTGCACGAGGAACGGCACCTCGGCGGCGAAGCGGCGCTTGTTGCGGTCGAGCTGGTTATAGGCGAAGGCGGCGCGATAGTCGTCGAGCGTTTGCGCGACGTGCGACTTGCCTTCGGTCACGAGGTTGGTCCACAGCGTGCCGTCCGGCAGTTTGACTTCGGCTTCGATCACGCTGTCCGCGTAGATCTGATCGCCCTGATGAATGAAGAAGTCCGGGGCTTCAAGGCGCATGGCTTCGTAGATGCGATAACCGCCGAAGCGTTCGTTGATGCCCCAGCCCTGCCCGGCTTCATCGCCGGAAAAGACGAAGCAGACCGGCTTGGCCGCATCGAGCGACGAGGTGCGCAGGCGTCCTGTCGCCGGTTCGCTGATGGCCTTGCCATCGACGAGATCCTGGAAGCGCACGCGATAGAACAGGTCCGCGCCCGGCGGCAGGCCGGTCAGGTCGACGCGCGCCGTGAAGTCGCTGCCCTCCAGCGCCGCCGGCCCGATGCGCCGCTGGAAGGTGCTGAAGTTCTCGCTCGTCGAGTACTCGACGATCATGCGCGCCGGCCGGTCCGTGCGGCTCCAGACAATGCCGCTGGTTGCGGTGACGTCGCCGCTCATCACGCCGCCGGGTAGTTGCGGACGCAACTTGTCGGAGGCGATGACGGCGGGCGCGACCCCTTGCGCCAGTGCATCGGCCAGACCCGCGCCGCTGAGCGCGAGTCCGGTGCCGGAGACAAGACCCTTCAACAAGGTGCGTCGGGACGGTTTGACGATGCGATCCGGCATGGCGAGCTTCCTCTCGAACGGTACGATGGGGCAGGGGTGCGCTGCGTCGAACCGGTGATGGTAAAGCGCAATGGTGTCGCTTTTGTTGCAGCAGCCGCGTCGTCAGGCTCGCGGTTCGTCGCGATCAGCACGCGGCGATTGCTGTGACGGCTCACTGCGTCGGCCATGCGCTCCTGCCAGAAGCGCCACGCAAAGGACCGCGCACGGCCGATGACGATCAGGTCCGCGTCGAACTCGCGCGCCGCCTGCGCGATCGTGCGTGCGATCGTCGCGCCGCTAGGCAGGTCGATCGTGACGCACACGCCGTTCACACTCGATGCAAGTATCGCCTGCAACGTGCGCTTCTCGACTTCACGCACCTGTTGCTCGATGCAGGCCATCGACGTGCCGAAGTCGTGTTGCACCGACGAGAGCGCCCAGAACGGCAAGCGGTCCACGACATGAAGCGCCGTCAGGCGCGCATTGCTTTCGCGGGCGCGCGCGATGCCGAGCGCAAGCGCGGCATGGCTGAGACTCGGGCCCACGGCTACCAGGATATGTTGCTGCATGATGTCGCCTCCTTGCAATGACCTGCCTCAGTGGATGAGCCACGCGCGCTTCACGGCATCGAGCACGATCGCCTCGGTGCAGGTGATGTGACCGTCCGCGACGACCGCTGTCTCGCACAGCATGAGCACCTCGCGTCTGATGCGCTCGTCGCGCACGTCCTTCGCAAGTTGTTCGACGACGCGCGCATCGACCCGGCAGGCTTCGTCCCACGTCAGATAGGAAGACTGTGTCAGGTCCTCGCACACCTCTCGCACGACCTCGTGCAGTTCGCCCGAATGCAATCCGAGCCGTCTGTAAAAGCCGCGCCGTTCGAGCGCTTCGATTTCTTTACCGCTGATATGTCCGTCCGCGATCAGCGACATCACGACGATGCGCGCCGCCGCACGCGGGCTGTCCGATGGATAGTGACGCATGGCTCTACTCCTCGATCAAAGTGCTGTAGGAAAGGCCGTACGGATGAGTGGAAGAAGCGCACCGCCTTTGCCTTGCATCGTAGGAACGCAGAATGAGCGGAAGATGAGCGCGATACCCCCACGGTATGGCCTCAGTCCCCATCGGTATTGGACGGCTGGCGCATCGCGCTCTTACTCTCCGGCATGCCAATCACAACGGAGACTTCATGAGACCGCCTCTCGATATCGCGTCGCTGATCGACCGCGAACGCGTCCGTCCTTTCCAGTGGACGATCTTCCTGCTCTGCTTCCTCACCACCTTGTTCGATGGCTTCGATACCCAGGCCATCGCCTATACCGGGCCGGCGATCGTCACGGCATTCGGACTCGCACCCGGCGATCTCGCGCCGATTCTCATCGCGGGCACGCTCGGCATGACCCTTGGCGCGATGACGCTCGGGTTGCTCGGCGACCGCGTCGGAAGGCGTCCTGCGCTGCTCGGCGGCGTCGCGCTGTTCAGCCTTGCTTCGCTCGCGACGGCCTTCGCGAGCGATACCACGCAGATCCTCGCGCTGCGCTTCATCGCCGGGCTTGGCATGGGCGGCTGCACGCCGGTTCTGCTCGCGCTCGCGGCCGAATACGGACCGGCGCGGCATCGTGGCGCCATCATGACCGGCGTGCTGCTCGGGCTGCCGGCCGGCGCGATGCTCGGCGGCCTGCTCGCCGCGCGCATGCTGCCCGTGATCGGCTGGCAGGGTGTGTTCGTCGCGGGCGGCGCGGCGCCGCTCGCGCTGCTTGTCTTGCTCTGGTTCGTGCTGCCCGAGTCGCTCCACTTTCTCGTGACGCGTTCACGCGACGATCATCGCGCCGTTCGTGCGGTGCTGGCGCGCATCGTGTCGCAACCGCTTGCTCCTGATGCGCGCTTTGCCGTGCATGAAGCCGCCGCGCGCGCGAGCGTCGGCGCGCTGTTCCGCGAAGGCAACGCGCGCAACACCGTGGCGATCTGGGCCGTGTACTGCTTCAACTGGATCGCGTGGTTCATGTTCCTTTCGTGGCTGCCGACGGTGCTGAAGGCCTCCGGCCTGCCCGCCGCGCAAGCGCCGCTCGGTACGGTCGTGGTGAACGCGGTGTTTATCGTCTGCGCGATTCCGCTCTCCATCCTGCTACCGAAGATCAGCACGCGGCGCTTGTTGATCGCGCTGCTGGCGCTGGGCATTGCCATTGCGCTCGGCCTGGCCTATGCGGGTACGTCTTGGGGATGGGTGTTCGCGCTCGCGGGCGCGGCGGGGCTTGGCATCGGCGGACAGCAGATCGCGCTGAACTATCTGGTGGTCAGCGCCTATCCGACGACCCTGCGTGCCACCGCCACCGGCTGGGCCATCGGCATGGGGCGTGTGGGGGCGATCGTGGGCTCGGCGGTCGGCGGCATGTTCCTGAACCTGGGCGGACCGAGCGGCTTCTATCTCGTGCTCGCCGTGCCGCTCGCGGCCGCGTTGCTCGCGGTGATCGCGATCCGCACCGGCGAAGGTCAGGCGGATTCATCGATGGCTACAGCGCATTGAGCGACTGTTGGCTGAGGCCGCACAGGCTTAGCGGGTGCGTTGGGCTGCATGAGACAGCACGTTTTCTCGTCTCAAGACGTGAGCCCTGTTGCGCAAGGCTCAAGCGCTTTGCGCGAAGATTGGCACGCCGCATGCATGAGAGATCGCGTCACATCGCGGCTGCCTGCCACTGACGCGATGCGACCGGGCCGGCTGCCTTGCGCACCGGCCCGTTTTTTTTTGCGCTGCGCGTGCAGCACATTGCTGCATCAAAGGCCGGTTCTCGGATCGTAAGGACGCGCCGGATGATGCGCGATGTTCTCGAACTGCGGACGCATTGCATCGCTGAAGGTCTGCTTCTGCTGATTGTTCAGCGAGCCGTAGAAGGTCAGCCATGCCTTCGCCGACTGCCCGGACAAGGGCGCGTCCTGCTGCGCCGTCTTCTGGTCGAGCGCGTGCAGTGCGGAAAGATCGAGGATCGGCTGCTTCAGCAAGGCCTGCATGCGCAACTGCATCTGGTCGGCGTTCATGCGCTCGGCGGCATGACTGTCACGCATGGCATCGAGCGCGGCTTGCCATTGCACTTCCTGATCGGGCGTGAGACTCAGTTGATCATGCAGCGTACGCAGGTTGACCGGCTGCACGTGGATGGCAGTGTCGCTCTCCATCGGCAGCGCTTGCGCATAGACCGGCGCGGAGCCGACCCCGAGTGCAAGCGCAGTGACCACGCTCACGACGGACAGCTTGAGCAGCAATGCGGTACGCGCGCCAAGGTGCGTATGCGCGGCATGTTGTACGTTGACGTTCTGGCTCATGTCGGTTCCCCTTTTCCTCGTTCGATGTTCGGATGGAGTTGCGCGCTTTCGCTGTTGCAACCATGAGGACGAGTGTAGGGAGTGTGAATGAGCGAAGAATGAGGGCTTTGCATTGCCCCCGAAAACCCTCACCTTTGGCCGGTTTGCGGGCGGCGCAAACCCTTTATATAAGGGGCTTTGTTCGAGCGAGTGCGGCCCGATCCCGAATACGCTCACCTTTAGACGTCTGCCAGACGGATAAGACTCAGATCACGTTCAACATCGACAACGCCGTTTCCTGCAACGGCTGCAGCACACGAGCGAGCGCCGCCTCGCGCGTTTCCTTTCCGATCGGCATGTTGGCCGACAGCGCGGCAACCACTTCGCCATGACGGTTCTTCATCGGCACCGCGACGCCGCGCACACCCATCTGCAATTGCTGCTCGATTTCCACATAGCCCTCGACACGCGAATGGCGAATCTTGTCGTAGAGCTGCGCCTTGTTGGTGATCGTGAGCGGCGTGAAGGGTTTGAACTCGGTGTCGTCGAGCCATTGACGCACGGCTGCTTCCTCCCGATACGCAAGCATCGCAATGCCGCCCGACATCAATGCGGCCGGCACGCGCGCGCCGAGCACGAAGCCGGTGGTCATCACGCGCGTGGAGCCGTTGCGCGCGATGATGACGAGGTCCCACTCGTCGAGCACGCTCACGTAGACCGATTCGTGGATCAGCGCGCTCAGCTGTTGCAGATACGGCTGCACGATGCGCGGCAGACGCGCCGACTCGAAGTAGGACCAGCCCATGCGCAAGACGCGCGGCGTGAGACTGAAGAGCTTGCCATCCGTCTGCACATAGCCAAGATGCGCAAGCGTCAGCAGATAGCGGCGCGCGGCCGTGCGCGTGAGGCCGGTGCGCACGGCGGCCTGGGTGGGCGTCATGCGGGCGTGCTGATCGTCGAAGGCTTCGAGGATTGCCAAGCCCTTCTCCAGCCCCGCAATCCAGTCGCGCTTGTCGAGTGCAGGTTTAGTCATGCGGACATGCTTGTTTAGTTATGGAACAACGGCTGTTTCGGACGCAGAGGGTGCGCATTGGCTAGTGCTAACCCCAAAAGCGTTCGATTAACGCACACACGCGTACGATAATCGCGCAAAATCTATCACAGAATGTTGATTGAAAGGGGTTGCGCTCTTATTCTCCAATCACTTTCAGAGCGACGCGTGTTTCAAGACTCGACTCTCCGCCGCTCGGCCAGTTTCCAGGCTCAACTCCATAAACCTATTTCGGAGACATTTCTATGGCTAGCCCGATGGAAGACGCGCACAGCGGCCGCCAGGCGAAAAAAGCGACGGCGAGCGGATGGATCGGCTCGGCGCTCGAGTACTACGACTTCTTCATCTACGCACAAGCGGCAGCACTGATTTTCCCGCAATTGTTCTTCCCGTCGGGCAATCCGAAAGTGGCGATCATCGCGTCGCTGGCGACGTACGGCGTGGGTTACGTGGCGCGTCCGATCGGCGCATTCGTGCTCGGCCATCTGGGCGACACGCACGGCCGCAAGAACGTCCTCTTGATCTGCATGTTCCTGATGGGCTTCTCGACGATGGCCGTCGGTCTCCTGCCGACGTATCACCAGATCGGCATGTTCGCCCCCGCGTTGCTCGTGGTGCTGCGCCTGGTCCAGGGTTTCGCGGTCGCTGGTGAGATCTCGGGTGCAAGCTCGATGATTCTCGAACACGCGCCGTTCGGACGCCGTGGCTACTACGCGAGTTTCACGCTGCAAGGCGTGCAGGCCGGCCAGATTCTCGCGGCCGCCGTGTTCCTGCCGCTCGCCACGTTCATGCCGGAAGACATGTTCAATGCGTGGGGCTGGCGCGTGCCGTTCCTGCTGTCGGCATTCGTGCTGGTGGCCGGCTACATCATCCGCAAGGAAGTGCATGAAACGCCGGCCTTCACGTCCGAAGGCGCGCACGGCGACCTGCCGAAATCGCCGATCAAGGAAGCGTTCGCCAACAGCTCGCCCGACATGGTCCGCGTGGTCTGCATGGCGCTGATGAACGTGATCCCGGTCGTCGCGACGATCTTCGGTGCGGCGTATGCGGTGCAGTCTTCGTACGGCATCGGCTTCCACAAGAGCGTGTATCTGTGGATTCCGGTGGTCGGCAACATCGTTGCGGTGCTGGTGATTCCGTTCGTCGGCAACCTGTCGGACAAGATCGGCCGACGCCCGATGATGATCGGCGGTTCCCTGGTCTCCGGCCTGCTGTCGTTCGGCTATCTGTATGCGATCAGCATCCACAACGTGCCCCTCGCGTTCCTGATGTCGCTGCTGATGTGGGGCGTCGTGTATCAAGGCTATAACGCGATCTTCCCGAGCTTCTACCCGGAACTGTTCCCGACCCGCTCGCGTGTTTCGGCCATGGCGATTGCGCAGAACATCGGCACGACCATCACGGCTCTGCTGCCCGCGCTGTTTGCCGCAGTGGCGCCGCCGGGATCGAACAACATCCCGCTGACGGTCGGCGCGATTGCGTTCGGCGTGACGATCATCGCCGCGATTGCAGCGTACTCGGCACGTGAGACGTATCGCATCCGCCTGAACGATCTGGGCAAGAAGGACGCGGTGCCGATGAGCGAACAGGAGTACGAGCGCCTGCGCGCCGACTCGATGAACGTGGAGAAGGTCGCCAAGGCGCGCCACGCGTAAGACAGGTTGTGCTGGAGTGATTGGACGGGCCCTTGCGTTGCAGGGCCCGTTTTTTTATGCTCAGCGCTCGATTCTCACGCCGGACAGACGCTCGCATTGTTCGATCAGCGCATCCTGCAACGCCTCGTTGCGCGCAGCGGGATCGCAGTCCCGCTCCCGCATGTGGAAGAAGTAGCGGCCCGTCACGCGCGCCGGTTGATCGTCGCTGACCGCGAGCCACGCCTGCGTGCGATGCGCGAGATCCAGATCATCCGGAGCCGATGCGCCGCCCATCTTCGTCGGCACCCATCCCGGTTCGAGCGCATTCGACAACACGCCTGGCCAGTAACGCGCGGCCGCACACGCCAGCAGCACGTCCATGAACTTGCTTTCCGCATAAGCCTGCGCGCCGCGCCAGGGCCGTTGCGTCCAGGCGAGATCACCGAGGTTCGCGCGCGAGCCGTGATGCATGCCCGAACTGAGATACACGAGCCGCGCGGGCTTGTCGATCAACGCCGTCAGCACGTAGGGCGCGAGCACGTTGATGGCGAAGACCTGCGGCAGTCCGTCTTCGGTTTCAACGCGACGCGGTTCGCGGTAACCGATGCCCGCGTTGTGAATCACCGCATCGAAACGTCCGAGTGCGTTCACCTGCGCGGCGACGTCGCGCATGGCGGCAATGCCTGCAAGATCGCCGGTCACGATCGCCTCGGCTTCCGGCATGGCGGCTCGTGCGTCATCGGCGCGCGCCGCATTGCGTGCGTGCAGCACGACTTGATGTCCTTCGTCGAGCAGAAGCCGCGCCGCCATGGCGCCGAGTCCGTCAGTCGATCCTGTGATGAAGATGCGCGCCATGTACTGCCTCCCTTGTTTCAGCCAATTGAACCGAACTCATTCTGCGCGCAATCATCCGGCTTCGCGATAACATGAATGACATAGGGTCAATGACGCGGAGGCATGAATGGCCGGCTTCAATGAACGCATTCTGAACGGCATCAGCGTGTTCGCGGCGATCGTCGATGCGGGCACCTTCGCGGCAGCGGGCGACCGCCTCGGCATGTCGCAGCCCGGCGTGAGCCGTGCCATTGCGCGGCTGGAAGCACGCCTCAAGATCCGCTTGTTCGACCGCACCACGCGCAGCGTCGCGCTCACCGACGACGGCCGGCGTTTCTTCGAACACGTCATGCCGCATCTTGCCGGTCTGGAGGAAGCCGCGGCGATGGCATCGGGCGGCGCGACCCTGGTGCGCGGACGCCTGCGCGTGAATGTGGATCCGATCTTCTCGCGGCTATTGCTCGGACCGAAGCTCGATGCCTTCCTGAAGGCGCACCCGGATCTCGAACTGGAACTCATCACGAGTGACCGGCTCGGCGACATGATCGCGGACGGCTTCGATCTCGCCATCCGTTTCGGCGCGCCGCGTGATTCAAGCCTGATCGGGCGCAAGCTGCTCGATACACCGGTTCGAACGGTCGCCGCGCCGTCCTATCTGAAGCGTCGCGGCAAGCCCGCGACGCCGCAGGCACTCGCCGATGACGCGCACACCTGCATCGAGTTCCGCGATCCTGAAACGGGGCGGCCCTTTGTGTGGGAGTTTCATCGCAAGAAGAAGCGCCTGACGGTCGAGACGCGCGGGCGCCTGACCTTGAACGATCCAGGCACGATGCTGAACACCTTGTTGTCGGGCTATGGCATCGCGCAGATTCTCGCGCTCGGGCATGAACACCTGATCGAGAGCGGCAAGCTGATCGACCTGTTCCCCGACTGGCCCGACGAACGCTTCCCGCTCTATGCATATCATCCGTCGCGGCATCATCCGCCGGCCAAGACCCGCGCGTTTCTCGATCTCGTCGTGGGTCTGACCGGCGCGTGAAGCCGGCTAAAGCGTGACCGGCTTGCCGCTGCGCGCGCTGGCGATGATCGCCGCAAGCGTCGCCGCGTTGTCGAGACTGACTTGCGCGTAATAGTCGATGGCGGCGGTGTCGTGCGTCGCGACCATGCGTGCGAAGCTTTCCGCCGCGAACAGGAATCCGCTGCCCGTTGCTGCCTGCACTGCTTCGAACGGCACCGAGTTCGGAATGCCGCGCCGCACGCGCAACTGGCTCGGCAAATAGCCGACCGCATCGCCGGACGCCTCGTCGCTGGTGTGATTCAGGTACTCGGTATCGATCGTGCCCTGCGTGCCGATGATGCTTGCATAGCGATGATTCGCGGCATCCATCGAACACGACACCTGCGCGCGCCGGCCGTCTTCATAGACGAGCGTCGCCATGAGACTGATATCGACGTTGCTGTCGGCCCACGTTGCCACGGCATCGACACGGCTCGGCGCGCTGCCCATCACGAGTCGAATCAGGCTCAGCGGATAGCTGCCTGCGTCGAGCAGCGCGCCGCCGCCGAGCTCCGGCTTCATGCGGATGTTCGCACCCGGATTGCCCACCGTGAAGCCAAAGCACGCCTGAATGGCGCGCACCTCGCCAACGGCGCCCTCGCCGATCAGCGACATCATCGCGGCCGTCTGCGGCTGGAAGTAGAACGGGAACGCTTCGAGCAGCATCACGCCGTTGCGGTCGGCGGCGTCGAACATGCGTGCGGCTTCATCGCGATCCAGCGCGAGCGGCTTTTCGCACAGGATGTGCTTGCCGTGATTCGCGGCCTTGATCGCCCACTCTGCATGCAGGCTGTTCGGCAAGGGAAGATAAATGGCGTCGATGTCCGGACTGGCAAGCATGGCGTCATAGCTGCCGAACCAGGTATCGATATGGTTGGCTTCGGCGAACGCCTGCGCATTCGCATCGCTGCGGCTCGCGACGGCGACGACGCGCACCGTCTGGCTCGGCTGGACGTCGCGCGTGAACTGACGCGCGATGTTCGCGCCGCCGAGAACGCCAACACGCAACACGGAAGAAGTCGATTGAGATGACACAGCAGGCTCTCCTTATTTGTACGATTCAGTACACGCCCGGCAACGTTATCACAATCGGGTGCGCCTCAGGGCGCGCATGCATCAGGGCGCACCTTTGTGCCACGACGCTCCGGCGGGACATGGCAATTGTCTACGCGTTGCTCGTCGCTGGACTTGTCGCCCAAGCGTTCCTTGAGCGTCTTGGGCTCGGCTGCCGACGCCGCGTCAGGCGCCGAGGCCTGCGTTGCATGCGCCATGCCATGCGAAACAATGCACATGCAGAGGAAAAGCGTAATGGGCTTCATCATCGACGTGCTCCTCAAGCGAGACTAACCAGCATCGCGCTTGCGCAGCACGGACGCACGCCGATTCTTGCGCTCTCGTCCACGCATGCAATCCGCAGACGATAGATTGCCTTCAAGGTGAGCGTTTTCGGGAGCCATGCCAGCACACCGAAGACTTGCGAAAGTTGCACATCGCAACTAATATCCAGCTACGCGAATCCAGTCGCGTGATTCACGGAGCAAGCATGGATATCATCGATACACCCCTTCAGCCGCGCGCGCAGACCATTCTCGAACTGCGCGAATTCTCACGCAAGCTCGTGCGCGAACTGGGCTTCATGCGCCATACGCTCGCCGACAGCGGCCTCGCGCCTTCGGCGGTACACGCGATCATCGAGATCGGCGCGAAGCCCGGCATCCAGGCGCGCGATCTCGCCAGCATTCTCCGTCTCGACAAGTCGAATGCGAGCCGCCAGATCGCGCGGCTAGAAGCGGCCGAACTCGTGATGCGTCAGACATCGAGCGACGACGCCCGCTCGTCCGAGCTCTACCTCACCGCGGCAGGACAGAAACTGCGCCGCAAGATCGACAAGTTCGCAACCGACCAGGTCTCCGACGCCTTGCGCCGCCTCGTGCCTGAAGATCAGCAAACGCTGGTGCGTTCTCTCGCGTTGTATGCGGACGCGCTCGCGCAAGGTCACGAGCGCACGCGCACAGCCGCGCCGCCTGTGAGCAGCGCGCGTATCGTCGATGGCTACCGGCCCGGCTGCATCGGCGATATCGCCAGCCTGCATGCGCGTTTCTATGCGCATCATGCGGGCTTCGGCGTGTACTTCGAGCGCAAGGTCGCCACGGAACTCGCCGCGTTCGCTGAAGGCCTGCCGGCGCCGGGCCGGGCCTTGTGGCTCGTGATGGAAGGCGAACGCACGCTCGGCTCGCTCGCCATCGACGGCGATCTGAAGAAGCGCGTCGCGCATCTGCGCTGGTTCATCGTCGACGGCAGTTTGAGAGGCAGCGGCATGGGACGGCAACTCATGTCGCGCGCGATGACCTTCGTCGATGCGCATTACGACGAAACCTATCTCTGGACCTTCAAGAGTCTCGATGCCGCGCGTCATCTGTACGAGTCGCTCGGCTTCACGCTGGCGGAAGAGGCCGAAGGCACGCAATGGGGCGCCACGGTGACAGAGCAGCGCTTCACGCGGCGCTCGACGTCACCGGGCTGAGTAAGTTCAACGCCTGACGGCGCGCGACGTCGGCCCGAGACGTTGCGCGAAGCGCCGCGCGCATTCGATGCCGAACGCCGTGGGCTTTGCGCCACGGTCGAAGGCCACGTCGAAGCCCATGCGCCACGCAGCGATGCGCTTGCCGTAACAGGTGAGCGTTTCCAGGGACTGCATCACGAAGACGATCTCGGGCAGCACCTCCGCATAACGTGCTTCGGCTTCCTGTTCACGGCCCTCGACAAACGCGGTGTGAATCGCGACCTGATGATCGAACGCATCCGGCGCCACGATCAGGCCGTCGCAACCCGCGCGGAGATTATCGACGAGTTCCTGTCCGCCCCGGCCATTGAACACGGAAAGCGTCTGGCCGAGTGCGTGCAGATGATCGATGGTCGCGCGTATCGTCACGGCGGGCCCTTCGCCCTTGAGCAGACGAAAACCAGGCCGCTCGCCGGCCAGTTGCGCAAGCGCTTGCGGCGACAGGCCCACGCCGAGATATTCCGGCGCGTTCTGGATGCCCGCCTGAGCGCCCGTGCGTTCGAGCACGGCCGCGAAAAAGTCGTAGTAGAACGACTCGGGCTCGCCGCGCTTCGAAGGCGGCTGGAGAATCAGCCAGGAGGCGCCGCGTTCGAGCGCATGGTCGGCGAGCGCGGCTTGTGCATCGACGCTATCGCCTGAAATCGTCACCGCGAGCGGCACGCGGCCGTCGATGTGCGCGGCGCACACATCGATCATCACGCGCTTTTCCTCGTCCGACAGACGATTCACTTCAGTCGCCAGTCCGAGTGTCACGATGGCCGGCGCGCCGGCTGCAAGCGTCGCGTCGATCTGCGCGCGCGTGGCACGCGTGTCGAGTTGGTTGGATGCATCGAAATAGGCGTAGAGCACCGGCCACATGCCGGGCGGAGGCGGAGGCAGCAATGGCGTGGACATGAATCACCCTCCGCTCAATGCGAATCGCGCGGCACCGGCGCGCCGCTCGAACCGACGAGAAAGTCCAGGTCCGCGCCCTGGTCTGCCTGCAACACATGTTCGACGTAGAGACGGTAATAGCCGCGTCGCGGCAGTTCAGGCGCTTGCCATGCGGCGCGGCGTCTCGCCAGTTCTTCGTCCGATACATCGAGATGCAGTCGCCGCGCCGCCACGTCGAGTTCGATCATGTCGCCGGTTTGCACCAGCGCCAGCGGCCCGCCCGCCGCCGCCTCGGGCGACACGTGCAGTACCACCGCGCCATAGGCCGTGCCGCTCATGCGGCCGTCCGAGATGCGGACCATGTCCGTGATGCCTTTCTGCAGCACCTTGCGCGGCAGCGGCATGTTGCCCACTTCCGCGAAGCCCGGATAGCCCTTCGGCCCCGCGCCCTTCAACACCATGATGCAATGCTCGTCGATGTCGAGCGCGTCGTCGTCCACCTTCGCGTGCAGTTCCTCGACGTTCTCGAAGACCACCGCGCGGCCGCGATGTTTCAACAGCGACTGCGTTGCCGCCGAAGGCTTGATCACCGCGCCGTTCGGCGCAAGATTACCCTTCAGCACCGCGATGCCGGCATGCGGCTTGAACGGCTGCGCAAATGAGGTGATGACCTTTTCGTCGTAGTTGGGCGCGTCGCTCACGTTGTCCCAGAGCGTGCGGCCGTTCACCGTGAGCGCGTCGCGATGCAGCAGTCCCTGCTCGCCCAGCTGACGCAGCACCGCGGGCAGTCCGCCCGCGTAGTAGAAGTCTTCCATCAGGAATTCGCCCGATGGCTGGAGGTTCACCAGACACGGCACCTCGCTGCCAAGCTCCCAGTCTTCGAGCGTCAGTTCAACCCCGATGCGCTTCGCCAGCGCGATCAGATGCACGACCGCATTTGTCGAACCGCCGATGGCCGCATTGGTGCGAATCGCATTCTCGAAGGCCTCGCGCGTGAGGATGCGGTCCATCGTGAGATCGTCCCTGACCATGTCCACGATGCGCCGCCCCGCCATGTGAGCCAGCACCTGGCGGCGAGCGTCGACAGCGGGAATCGCCGCGTTGTGCGGCAGACCCATGCCGAGCGATTCGACCATCGAAGCCATCGTCGATGCCGTGCCCATCGTCATGCAATGGCCGCGGGAGCGGTTCATGCACGACTCGGCGTCGACGAACTCCTCCTGCGTCATGCGGCCCGCGCGCACTTCCTCCGACATCTGCCACACGCCGGTGCCGGAGCCGATCGTGCCGCCGCGAAAGCGTCCGTTGAGCATCGGTCCGCCCGACACCGCGAGCGCAGGCAGGTTGCACGACGCGGCGCCCATCAGCAGCGCGGGCGTGGTCTTGTCGCAGCCGACCAGCAGAATGACGCCATCGATGGGATTGCCGCGAATCGATTCCTCGACGTCCATCGACGCGAGATTGCGAAACAGCATGGCCGTGGGCCGCAGATTGGATTCGCCGAGCGACATCACCGGAAACTCCAGCGGCAAGCCGCCCGCCTCGCGCACGCCGCGCTTCACGTATTCGGCCAGTTCACGGAAGTGCGCGTTGCAGGGCGTCAGTTCGGACCACGTGTTGCAGATGCCGATCACCGGACGGCCATCGAATTCGTCGTGCGGAATGCCCTGGTTCTTCATCCACGAACGATGGATGAACGCGTCCTTGTCGTTGCCGCCAAACCAGCTTTGCGAACGCAGCTTGCGCATGGATGTCCCCTTTTCTTGTTGGCCTGCTTCATTGGCCTGTTTCAGGATGTGGGGTCCAGCGTCAAGGGCTCGCGTGCGCCGGACAGGTCGAGTTATACACCTCGTTCGCCTGTCCGGTCCGGATTGCGGCGCGACGATCCACGCTCAGTCGAGCGTCTCCCGTGAACGCTCGCGCATGCAGGCCACCGCAATCACGGAGAGCGCGCCGCAGCCCATCACGTACCACGCCGGCGCCATCACGTTCTTCGTGATGAGAATCAGCGAGGTGACGAAGAACTGCGCGAAGCCTCCGAAGATCGCGACGCCGAGGCTGTAGACAATGGCCGCGCCCGTTGCGCGCACGGAACGCGGGAAGAGTTCACCGAGCATCGCGCCAGTCGGGCCGACATTGAGCGAATGCACGATGGACAGCACCGTGACGACGGCGAGCAAGGTACCGGTGGTCGGCACTTGGTTGAGCAGCACGAAGGCCGGCCAGATCGCGATCATCAGCACGATGCGGGTGGTTTGCGCCAGCCGGTTGCGGCCGATGCAGTCCGACAGATAACCGCCGATCGGCGCGACGACGAAGAGAATCGCGCCCGATACGCAGCCTGACAGCATCGACGTCCAGCCCGGCAGACCGAGCGTCTTCACGCCGTAGATGGACAAATAGAACACGATGATGAAGTGCGCCGCAGTGCCGCCGATCGTCAGACCGAGGCCATTGAGCACGGCGCGGCCATGTTCGCGCAACACCGTCACGAGCGGAAGCTTCGCCGTCTTTGGCGCGGCTTCGAGGGGGTTGCGGGGCGCTTCTTCCATCGTGCGGCGCAGCCACCAGCCGACCGGCACGATGGCCGTGCCGATGATGAACGGCACGCGCCAGCCCCAGCTTTCGAGTTGCGCCTGGGTCAGCAAGGCCGTGAGCGCCACGCCGGTCAATGCGCCCGCGAGCGCCGACAAACCCTGGCTGGCGAATTGCCACGACGCATAGAAACCGCGCCGGTTGGCGGGCGCCTGTTCGAGCAGCAGCGTGGTGGATGCGCCCACTTCGCCACCCGCCGAGAATCCCTGGATCAGCCGCGCCAGCACGAGGATGAGCGGCGCGGCGAGGCCGGCCTGCGCGAAGGTCGGCGCGACCGCGATCATCGCGGTGCCGAGCGCCATCAGGCCGAGCGTCAGCAGCATCGCCTTCTTGCGCCCGGCGCGATCCGCATACATGCCGATCAACAAGCCGCCGATCGGACGCGTGAAGAAGCCCACGCCGAAGCTCGCCACGGCCAGCAGCAACTGGCCGACTGGATCGTGCACCGGAAAGAACAGCTTGCCGATGACGAGCGCGAAGAACGCATAGACCGTGAAGTCGTAGAACTCGAGCGCATTGCCGACGGCCGCCGCCGCAACGAGGCGCATGCGCGCCGCCCGGCTGGCGGGGGCCGGTGCAATGGACGAGGAAGTGGCGCTGGCCAGTGTGGACATATTCATCATGAGTTCCGCGATGTCGGACCGAAGGTCAGTCGGCGAGCCAGGCTTCGGCCAGGCGCACCCAGTAGCTCGCGCCCGTCGCGAGGATGTCGTCGTTGAAGTCATAGCCCGGGTTATGGACCATGCAGCCTCCCTTCGACCCGACGCCATTGCCGATCCATGCATACGCGCCCGGGCACGCTTCGAGCATGAAAGCGAAGTCCTCGCTGCCCATCAACGGTTTCGCTGCCGGCTCGACGCGCTGTGTGCCGAGCATCTGCACGGCGACCTCGGTGGCGAAGGCGGTTGGTGCTTCGTGATTCACGAGCACGGGATAGCCGAGCTCGTAGTCGATTTCGGCCGTGCAGCCGTAGGACAGTGCCTGCGCGTGAACGAGCGCGGTAATGCGTTCCTGCAGCAGCGCGCGCACGCCTGCATCGAGCGCCCGTACCGAAAGCTTCAACAGCGCGGTTTCGGGAATCACGTTGTTGGCTTCGCCCGCCTGCACGCTGCCGACCGAGACCACGGCGGGCTTCTGCGCATCCACTTCGCGCGCCACGATGCTGTTGAGCCCCAGCATGATCGATGCGACGGCCGGCATCGGATCGCGCGCGGCATGCGGCATCGCGCCATGGCCGCCGACGCCGCGCACCACGATATTCACGCGATCCGACGACGCCATGCCCGGGCCAGGTGTGAAGAACATGTCGCCGGCCGGCAGACCGGGCATGTTGTGCAGGCCGAACACGGCATCGCACGGGAACTGTTCGAAGAGTCCGTCTTCGAGCATGGCGCGCGCACCGGCCTCGCCTTCCTCGGCGGGCTGGAAGATCACGATCAGCGTGCCCGAGAACTGGCGGCTGTCGGCAAGATAGCGCGCGGCGCACAGCAGCATGGCGGTGTGACCGTCGTGTCCGCACGCGTGCATCGTGCGAGCGTGCTGGCTCGTGTACGGCAGCCCGGTGGCTTCCTCGATCGGCAGCGCATCCATGTCCGCGCGCAAGCCGATGCGCTTGCCGCCCTCACCCTGCTTCAGCACCCCCACAATGCCCGTCCGGCCCAGACCGCGATGGACTTCATAGCCCCATTGCGCGAGCAGGCCAGCGACGAGTTCGCTCGTTTGGGTTTCTTCAAAGGCCAGTTCCGGGTGCGCGTGAATGCGCCGGCGTACTTCGACAAATTCCTGCGCGATGGCGGCGATGCCGGGAATGACGGGTTCGACTGACAACATGAAGGCTCCTCCTTGCTCGATGCGATTCGATGTGCGTCAAGCATATAAAGACGAAAAGCCAACTAAAAGACGGTAAATTGAGTGCGTGATTACCGGTAGTTGTCGGTGCTAACCCTAGGGTGTCGCCCATGAGCATGAAGTACCACCAGCTGCGCGCTTTTTTGACGACCGCCGAGCAAGGCAGCATTCGCGCCGCGGCGCGTACTCTGCATTTGTCGCAGGCAGCGCTGACCAAGGCCATCAAGGAACTGGAACAGGATCTGGGCGTGGCGCTCGTGCTGCGCACCGCGCGCGGCGTGCAACTCACCGCGTTCGGTCAACAGTTGCGGGTACGCGCCCATCTGATCGTGAGCGAGATGCGCCGTGCCGAAGACGACATCGCGCAGATGAAGGGCGCCGGCGCGGGCAGTGTCAGCGCTGCCGTCACACCGACCGCCGCGCTCTCGATCCTGCCGCAGGCGTACCGGGCGTTCAGGCGGCAGATGCCGGATGCACGTGTGAGCTTTATCGAGGGCTTTCCCGGCGTGGCGATGCCGCGTCTGCGTGACGGGTCGCTCGACTTCGTCGTGGCGGTGGTCGTGCCGGAGCTTCTCGCTCCCGAATTCGATCACATGGAGCTGTATGAGAGCCGCTCTTCGATTGTCGGGCGCGCGGATCATCCGTTGCGTCATGCCACGTCGCTCGCTGAACTCTCGGAGGCCGAATGGCTGCTGAATCCGTCGCCCGAGAGCTCGACGCAGGCGCTGCTCGATGCCTATGCGAAGCGCGGGCTCGCCGTGCCGCGACGGGTGATCGAATGTCCGAGCTTCATCATCGCGCATGGGCTGTTGCGCGGATCGGATGCGGTGGCGTCGATGCCCGCAGGCTTGCTCGATCATCCGTGGGCGCGTGAAGGGCTCGCGGTGTTTCCGGTGGCGGATCCGTTGCCGGCGGTGTCGGTGCGCGTGATTACGCGGCGCGACAGTCCGCTGACGCCGGCCGCAACGATGTTGGTCGAGTGTCTGAGGGATGCGGCACGGGTGGTGTGAAGGCCAACTGCTTCAATCGTTTTAAAACTTCACCCGCAGCATGAAGCCGAGCGTGAACGGGAGATCGCTCGATGGAATGGGCGGAATCAGGATGATGTTGGCGCCGACCCGCTTGTATTCGAGCATGATGAGCGGCGCGGCCACAGGGCCGACCGTGTGGTTATGGCCGATGCCGTAGCTGCCGTAGTCGTAGCCGGAGATCAGTCCGGCCATGACCGCGAGACGGACATACTGCCAGTGCAGGAAATCCGGTCCCCAGACACCGCCGCCATAGAAAGACGGCTTCGACAGGGAATTGCGGAAGTAGCCGCCCGTCAATGCCCATTGTGGCGCGACCCAGCATTCGACGCCGATTCCCGGGTTGAACTGCTCGAAATCCTTGTCGGGATGCACGTGATGCGATGCGATCATCGCGTCAACCCAGAGACCGTCGCCACACAGGCTTGCGTGAGCCGCGGATGTCCAGCCCGACGCCAGCAGTGTGGCAATGGTCAGCAACACGGAATGAAACGTTCTGAGCCAGGGTAACGACAGACGCATAGGTTCTCCGCCATCGCGCGGCAGCGACGGCGCCTTTTTTTAAGAGAGAGGGCGAGGCGAACTCTACCGGATCGCGTCATTATCGTGTGGGCGCGCGAAATCGACGTGACGGCGGGCATGGGTTTCCGAGGCTTCCGGCGCGATCTTCCAGTTCGTATTTTCCGTATTCGAGGTAGTGAGCGATGAAAGTTTTGAAGACGCTGGTTTCAACCTGTCTTGTCGCGTCGATGGTGGCCTGCACGCCGTTGCAGGTAGTCACGCATCATGTGTCGTCGAGCGAATCGAGCGTTCCGCCAGGACACTATCAACTCGATGCACATCACTGGAATGTGAGTTTCGACGTCGATCATCTTCATTACTCGCGCTTCGTCATTCGATTCGACAAGGCAACGGCGCAACTCGACTGGAATGCGGACGGATTGTCCGCCAGTTCCGTGCGAGCGACCATTAATGCATCGAGTGTCAATACGAATGTACCGCTGCTGGACCGCATGCTGAAGGGACCGGATATGTTCGACGTGGAGCGCTATCCGGAAATCGTATTTGTCAGTACGGGCTTCCAGCGCACCGGTGACGACAAAGGCACGCTGACGGGCGATCTGACCATTCGCGGCACGACACGGCCGGTCAGCCTGAACGTCAGCTTCAACGGCCACGCGGTGGATCCGCTCACAAAGCTGGAAACATTGGGCTTCTCGGCCGATGGACACTTCAACCGCTCGCAGTTTGGACTGACGACGTGGTATCCGGCAGTCGGCGACGATGTGCACGTCGCCATTCAGGCCGAGTTTTCGAAGCCGCGCGCGGACTCGGCGCAGTGAGTGTTCAGACCGCTTCGGCGGTCCAGTCCAGTACTACCTTGCCGCTGTTGCCGGAGAGCATCGTGTCGAACGCGCGTTGATAGTCGTCGACGGGGAAGGTGTGCGTGAGGATGGGTGAGAGATCCAGACCGCTTTGCAGCATCGCGACCATCTTGTACCAGGTCTCGAACATCTCGCGTCCATAGATTCCCTTGATCTCGAGTCCCTTGAAGATCACCTGATTCCAGTCGATGGCGGTCTGTGCCGGCGGGATACCCAGCAGCGCGACCTTGCCGCCGTGATTCATGGCTTCCAGCATCGCCGTGAACGCGCTCGGTACGCCGGACATCTCCAGTCCGACATCGAAGCCTTCGGTCATGCCGAGTTCATTCATCACGTCGCGCAGATTTTCATTCGCCACATTGACGGCACGCGTTGCACCCATCTTGCGCGCGAGTTCGAGCCGGTAGTCGTTCACATCGGTGATCACGACGTTACGTGCGCCGACATGCCGTGCAATCGCCGCCGCCATCACGCCGATGGGTCCGGCGCCGGTAATCAATACGTCCTCGCCAACGAGGTTGAACGAGAGGGCGGTATGGGTTGCGTTGCCGAATGGATCGAAGATCGCGGCGAGATCATCCGAGATGTCCGGAGGAATCTTGAACGCGTTGAAGGCGGGAATGACAAGATACTCGGCAAACGCGCCTTCGCGATTCACTCCGACGCCAACCGTATTGCGGCACAGATGACGCCGCCCTGCGCGACAGTTCCGGCAGAAGCCGCATGTGATGTGACCTTCGCCGGAAACGCGATCGCCGATGGCAAAACCGCGCACCTCCTGTCCCATCTCAACGATCTCGCCAACGTATTCATGTCCGACATGCATCGGCACAGGAATGGTCCGCTGCGCCCATTCGTCCCATTTCCAGATATGGATATCGGTCCCGCAGATCGCGGTCTTGCGAATGCGGATCAGGACATCGTTATGGCCGACTTCGGGCCGCTTCACGCGTGTAAGCGTGAGGCCCGGGGCGCGTTCCAGTTTGGCGAGAGCTTTCATTGCTTTGGGTCCTGACGGTGGTCTTGACGGTTTGTCCTGGCGTCGCGTGCATGATTTTGTGCAGGCTTGTGACCGGGCACGCGTCCAGCGGCGCTTCCGCGGGTGGCCTTGGCCTTTATGCGCATAAAGCCTGCCCCAGTGCTCAGCGGACAACGCCGAGCGTACGTCCGACGCGTGCGAATGCGTCGACTGCGCGATCGATCTGTTCCGGCGTGTGCGCTGCACTCATCTGAGTGCGAATACGGGCGCGCCCCTTGGGTACGACCGGATATGAAAAGCCGATGACATAAACGCCCTCATCGAGCAGTGCATCGGCCATCTTCGACGCAAGTTGTGCATCACCCAACATGACGGGAATGATCGGATGCTCGCCGGGCACGAGATTGAAGCCCAGCAATGTCATCGCCTCGCGGAAACGCCTGCCGTTCTCCTTGACCCGCTTGCGCAATGAAGCACCTTCATCGCTGGCGAGCAGCTCGAGCACTTTCAGCGATGCCGCCGCAATACTTGGCGCCAGCGAGTTCGAGAACAGATACGGCCGACTGCGTTGGCGCAACAAGTCGATGACTTCCTTGCTTGCCGCGACATACCCGCCGGATGCGCCTCCCAACGCTTTACCCAGTGTGCCCGTGATGATGTCCACGCGATCAAGCACGCCGCAGTGTTCGGGCGTACCGCGTCCGTGCTCACCGATGAAACCGACAGCATGTGAGTCGTCAACCATGACGAGCGCCTGATAACGGTCGGCGAGATCGCAGATGCCGGCGAGATTGGCAATGATGCCGTCCATCGAAAATACGCCGTCTGTCGCAATGAGCTTGAAGCGGACGCCCGCCGCGTCGGCTTCCTGCAGACGCGCCTCGAGGTCCGCGAGATCGTTGTTCTTGTAGCGCAACCGCTTGGCCTTTGAAAGGCGTACGCCGTCGATGATGCTCGCATGATTCAACTCGTCGCTGATGATTGCATCCTCTTCGGTCAGCAACGTCTCAAAAAGACCGCCGTTGGCGTCAAAACAGCTGGAATAGAGAATGGCATCGTCGGTCTTCAGAAATCCCGCAATGGCGTGCTCGAGTTCCTTGTGCACCGTCTGCGTACCACAGATGAAGCGAACCGATGCCATGCCGAAGCCATCCTTGTCGAGGCCGTCCTTGGCTGCATCGATCAAGCGGCGGTCGTCCGCAAGTCCGAGATAGTTGTTTGCGCAGAAGTTCAGCACGCCACTTCCGTTTGCGAGGCGAATGTCTGACGACTGCGGGCTGGCGATGACGCGCTCGGTCTTGTGAAAACCGGCTGCTCGAATTTCATCGAGTGTTCCGCGGAGATGACTGAGGTATCGATCGTTCATGGCAAATCCTCGTTCGTGGCGGCCGGCCAAGATTGCACGCAGTCCGACAGACGTGCTCGCGTAACCCATAGCCCTGTTATAGTCCATTCAATACGTTGGACGAGTTCGATATTTCGAACAAAATTCCAATATACCGAACACTCTAAGGGATTGTGGGAGTCATGGCAAGTTCAGGAGCGGAAGGAAAGGCAAGCGAATTCGCCGGTGCGACTCCACCGCGCGTCGGGGAGATGATTCAGCGCTTGCGCAGTGAGCGACAGCTGACACTTGACGACCTGTCTCGCGCGGCGGGGGTGTCGAAATCGATGTTGTCGGAAATCGAACGAGATAAAGCCAATCCAACCATTGCGGTCGCATGGCGACTGACCAACGCGCTCGGCATCAGCCTTGATCAGCTGTTTATGCAACAAAGGCCGGTGGAAGCCATTCGAGTGGCCGGCCCGCACGACATTCCGACTTTGACCGGAGACAACGGTGGCTATCAACTGCGCGTTTGGGGGCCTATCGAGCTTGCTGGAAAATTCGAATGGTATGAATTGACGCTGCAAGCCGGTTCGTCGCTCACCTCGGAAGCACATGAACCCGGCACGCGCGAACATCTCACCGTGCTGAACGGGACCATCGAGATCAAAGCGTCGGGGGCAACGCGTCGACTAAAAGCAGGCGATACCGCACGTTACGCGGCCGATGAAGCGCATGCGATTTGCAACGTCGGACGCGCGGAAGCCAAGGCGCTGCTGATCGTGATTCATGGTTGAGGGCTGCCGGCCCTGCGGCCCTGCGGCCGACAGACTTTATGCGCATAAACGTCTGAGGTATCCCCACCCTGACAAACATAAAAAAGGGACGCTCAACGATGAGCGTCCCGCTTCGAGCAGCGCCAGTGACGCGCCTATGTCAGCCCGATCAGATGCGCTTAGGGATTCTTCTTGACGCTGTCCTTCAGGTCTTCACGTGCGTCACCCACACCCTTTTGCACCTTGCCTGCGGCTTGCTGCATATCGCCCTTGGCTTCCTGGACCTTGTCGCCGGTCATCTTGCCAACGCCTTCGTTGATCTTGCCTTTGACCTGCTTACCAACGCCTTCCACTTGATCCTTATTCATCTCGGTTCTCCCGTGTCTTGCAGCGTGATGGGTGCGCAATGCATTTCACATGTACTCCACCGCTCGCTGCGCACCTCGCCCAGGACCATTCCCAAGCATGACTCCACAGTGCGCTTCGTTGGCAAACACGCATAGCGGCGGATGTCTGAAAGACGCGTAGGCGGAATCGCACATACAGCCGCGACCAGTAGCGCGACGCTAGTTTCATCGCACCGGTACTGTATGTTTATACAGTACAATAAGACCAGCTCGCAAAGGGGTGAATCATGGAGTCGAACGGCGAAAGTCTCAGCAGAAGGCAGTTTGCCCGCGCAGTACATGATCTGGAACGCATCACACGCCAAATCGCCAGTCGCTATATAGAGAAGGGCGTGCCGCTGACCTGGCGTCTCCTGCATGCCATCGAGGCAGAGGCGGTGGCGGATCTGGGCTTCGCCGGGCGGCACGAAGCCACGCTTCGCGAACTCTTCGCGCGACCTGACGATTTCCATTTCCCCGAAACCGACGACGTAGTCGATGTCGCTTCGTCCGATGCCTTACCCGCCGTGTTTGCATTTGCTGTCGATGCCTACGAGCGCGCTGCTCGACATGGCCGACCGCAACTGGCGATCGCCGCGCACTAAGGCGAAGTTTCCCGACACGCGGCACAAGCCGCGTGCCCGACACATCAAGTTGTCGCTAAGGCCGCCCGACGCTTCCACACGATGTTTGCCGAGAAATCGGAGTTCTCTCATCGGTGGTCTATACGGGCACCATCATCGCGTTTGGTCCGCGCAGGCGCCATAGCCTTGGGATCGCCACGGACGAACATTCCGAGAATCATCACACCCGTGCTTGACGTGCGGGACACGAGGCACGACCCTGTCCACAGTGCAACACAGCGAGGCACGCGCTACCGACACCATGCCGAACACTTCCGATCTCTTCGACCAACAGCGCGCTGATTGGCAAGCCGACCCCCACTCCGCCTTCGACGCATGGCTGGCTCAACAGGAGTTTCGAGCATCGTCGGCGGATGTCTACCGTGCGCAATGGGGCAACTTTCTCGAGTGGCTGACGTCCCGTCGCGCGACGCTCAACACCGTGCAGCGGCCCGTTATCGAACAATTCGTGGCGCAGCTGGACATTCGCCGGCCGCAGCGGATGCGCTATCTGAGACTCATCGAGCGCGTGCTCGATCATGTGCGGGAAGTCGAATCGGCGGCAACGAACCCTGCGCGGTTCATCGCTCAGGATGGAGACGCGGCATGGCGCAAGGCCCGTGACAACGAGCCCACCGGCTTTCTCACGCACGACGAGCGTGCCTTGCTCATCGCGCATCTGCACTCGCCCCTGGGCTCGCTGCTGGCGGGCCCGCGCTGGCGGGAGCGGCGCGACCGGGCGCTGGTGGCGGCCTTTCTCGGCGCCGGCGTGAAGACGGGCGAAGCGGCGCAGTTGACCGTCGAGTGTTACGCAGCGGGCGCGCCCTATCTGACCGTGGACGCGGCCAACCCGTTGCTGATTCGACAGGCGCGGCTAGCGCCGTTCGCGCTCGATCTGCTCGACCCGTGGCTGGCAGAACGCAAGACAGCGGGTCATGCCGGTGACCTGCTGTTTCCCGCGGCTTTGTCCGGTCGTTCGATGCACAAGGCGACCATGCTGCGTGCGATCGACGCCGTCGTGGACGCGTCCGGCATTGCGGCCTCGCGCGTCGCCAGGGCTAGTCCGCAAACACTGCGTAACACTTACGCTGCCGAACTATTCGAGAACGGAACAGATCCAGACAGAGTCGGACAGTGGCTCGGGCTTCAGCAGACAGTGTCGGCACACCGTCTTTATCGCGCGTGGCAGGACTGGATGGGTGAGCAAATACGGGAGCGGGATCTCGCGCACGCCCATGAAACCGGCGCCAATGCGTGAGCTCATCATGGCTCGACAACGGTCCCGAAAATCCTCACCTTTGATTTTCGGGCAACTTGTCTTCCTGTCTTTCAGGGATGGCTGACGCGGACGGAGCGGAAAAACTCATCGACTGCCGCGAGTTTCGATGCTACGGCGCCCGACGTCCTTTCGCACTGCGGGCAGGACAGTTCGAACTCATCCTCGTGGCGCTGCATTTCGGGTTCGCCCGAAGCGCAGCCCGGACAGATGATCGGCGTGACGACGTGCATATCGACCTGAGTGCCGAGCCCGGCGATTTCCGTGGTGGTCAGGCGCCCGTCCACCGCCAGTGCTGCAAGCAATTCGCCGATTTCGTTGCTCACGCTCGCCTGGGTATCCCGGATATCGCGCTCGCGCACAAGCGCGTCGATCTCATCGGACTGAACGCGCACTTGGGACTCGAGCCTCTCGACGCGGCTTCTGGCTGCGCTCAGCTGTTGAATGAAGTCGAATTCCTTTTGGCCCGTCTCGCGCATGCCCGTCTGGTACGTGGCCGCCATGCCGCGCAGGGAATCGAGCTCGACGAGCATGGGCCTCACGCGCCGTTCGGCTTCCTTCACGGCATCCTTGATTTGCTGAGCGTAGTGTTCCGCACTCTGACGCATCTCGCTCTGCAACTCGTCAACCCGGTCGTGCAGACGTGCCGCCGTCGACTGCTCCTGTTGCAGACGAACGGAAAGCGCCTCATTTTCCGTCTCCCAACGAGCGACAATCTCGCGCAGGCCCGTCTGGGCTTCCACCCGCTGGCTCCGAAGTGCGTTTAGCTCGGCCTCGAGCACGGCGACACGCGCGACTTCGGCTTCTGCGCGGGCATCGGCCCGTTCTCGCGCCTGCTCGGTCGCTTCGCAGCGAATATCTGCGTCGCGAGCCTGAGACTCGGCCGCTCGTATGGCAGTATCAAGACGGGCCTTGTCCTCTGCCAGCGCACTGCGGGCGTGCTGGAGTGCATCGTCGTAGAGCGCTGCGAACAGCTCGCCGGCGCGATCTCTCAGTGAATCCGGGATCGCGCCGGCATCGAGCCGGGTACGAAGCGAAGACCGCAATTCTGTCCAGAAGGCATCGATATCTCGGGGAATATCGCTCGCGCTGCCGATTTGCGTGATTTCACGGACCGTCGTCACCGACGGCCTGATGCCGAAGTCGAAGAAGAGACGCTTGCAAGCGTGCAAGGAGAGATCTTGCCGGCGCGCGCCGTTGGCTCGCATGGCCTCGATTTCGTCTCTGAGGGTAGTGCGAAAGTCTGGATTCATAGCTTAAAACGCCAAGGTCGAGGTATCGATCATAACGTTTTACGTTCTGTTTGATACTAAATTCAAGTTTTCCGATGGGGATGCATTGGTTTCCACTCACGCTGCACGGATTGCCTCATTTCCAATGGCTCCCGGAATGGCCTATTCGTGAAACATAATGAGCTAAGAGCCTTAACTCTATGTTTTTTATGCATTTTACTCTGGCTCGTTGCGAGCGCTAGTGTTTCACGAAGCGAGATTGTCGTTTGCGTTCATTTTTTTTCTGAAGACTCGGCACCCGTTGAGAGTATTAGAAAGTAAACACCTTTGAACCTTGTTAAAAGCGTTAACGCCTGGCGAAACCCTTGCTGGATAAGGCTCTGCGAGAGGTTGGGTGAGAGCCTCCGGGATGGATGGTGAAGGTCTGCGGGAGTCTGCGGTGATGGGCTTCGGGGAGCATCGTGAGAACCAACAGGAGACATCGTGAGCGGATTCAGGGACCGCCCGTTCTGGTGGGGTGAGACTTTCCGGGAGCTTGGCAGCTCCGATCCGTTGAGGCACGCATTGCTCGTTGTTTGCGGACCCTGCTGATGGGTGAGCGTTTTCGGGACCAGCCAGAATGCTCTGAACGTGGGTTGCAACCGGCAATTTTTACGTATTGGTGAGGCGATTCGGGACTCGAAGGATCATGAGGGTGAGACTTTTCGGGCTGTGAACGGCTCCAGGCTTTGATTTTCACTCGATAAGAGCGGCAAAGGTGAGAGGTTGCAGGAGTCGCTAGGGGCAGATTCACCATCGCCCGCCCCTCTGGAGGCCTTTATTGAGCTTAAGGTGAGACTTTTCGGGGCGTCATAGGCCTGCCAATACGCTCCATTTCGGGGAGAATCCCCATGAGAAAGGTGAGAATTTACGGGACGTAACGCGTTCTCGGCAGTTCTCACATATGAATAGAGTCCGCTCGACTTCATAAAAGTATATTTGAAACAATGGCTTATCGAGCTTGGGATGATTTGCGCTGCGCTAAAGGTGAGAGATTTCAGGAGCTGTCACATCCATCGCTACGACGGCAAGTAGCAGGTAAAGGTGAGGTTCCACGGGAGTGCTCGCACTCGAACGAGCGTGAAGAAAGCGAGATAAGTGCCTGCAAAGACGAGTTTTTTGTTTTGCAGCTATTGAAAGGTGAGGTTTTTCGGGAGATCAGATACGGTCGCTTCGAGGTTTCGCACCACCTGTCTTGACCTAAGGTGAGGCAAATCGGGAGCGAGTCAGGCATGAAGGCAGGCCAACTGAGCGTCGTGAAGCAGCATACATCGAGTCTTTTTGGTGCAAAGGTGAGGTTTTTCAGGAGATGTTCTGCGTCGGACGGGCAAAGAAGTCACTCTGAGCACTCGTCGGCTTCATTCGACACCAGCACATCGTCGGCTGCATGGCCACCACCGGTACGCCGTGTCAGCGCCGCCACAAGGGGCGCCGCGAAAAAATTTTTAACGTGAGCATTTTCGGGAGTCATCAAGCGAGCCATGGAAACCTCAACAAAACGGCGTTCCCCGTTTACCCGCGCGGATACGGCACTGCTTGGATGCGGTCGATTGGTGAGTGGTGAGGGTTTGCGGGATCGCACCGCAGTGAGTGGACGCCCCATACAAGGCTTCACCGCTCTACGGTGAGGTTGACCCTATAGACGTCATTCACCCCAGTCGGTATGCTTCCCGCAACCTCGAATTTGTTTACCGCATGGCAACCAAGCGCGCCAAGAAAACCGACGTCGTCAGCCCAAGCTCGGCGGAGCTACGCAAGGCCGTCGAAGCCATTGCAATTCAGCCGAAAAGCGGAAAGATCACCCTGCTTACTCGCAAGTTGTTCAACGTGCTTCTAGCCGTTGCACAGCAGGCGGACGAGTCCGGCGACACCTATCGCGCGCTGTTGTCGGACATTGTGGCCAACTCTGCATTCGATTCGAATGACACGGCCTTGGTCAAGGAACATTTGCGGCGCATGGTCTCGGTGCAGGTCGAATGGAGTACGGGTACCTCAAGTCAGAAGCCTGGACGCAAATGGGGCATATCCACGCTCATCGCTGACGCTGAAATTCTCGAGGACCCGACGACCCGTCGAGTCTGGGTGGAATTTTCTTTCGCGCCGAAGATCAAGAAAAAGCTGCTCGATCCTGTCCAGTACGCTCGTCTGAGCCTTCAGTTTCAGAGTCAATTGCGCAGCAGCGCCGGCCTCGCGCTGTATGAGATTTGCGTGAGATACCTGACCAATCCCAGCCATCTGACAATGCGCGAGACCTGGGAGTGGTGGCGGCCGATCTTATCCGGTACGCCGGACACGGAAGCGGGCGACGAAGCCAAGCGAGAGTACAAATACTTCAAGCGGGATTACTTGCGTCCGGCCATCGCTGAAGTGAACGCGGTGACGAACATCTTCGTCGAGTTGGTGGAACACAGAGAGGGACGTCGAGTCGCTGAAATCCAGTTTCGCGTGACCGAGCGGAAACAGCCCATGCTGGCGCTGGACGAGCATCCGAATGTCTTCGATAGCACGCTGGTCGATCGGATGGTGAAGATCGGTATCCCGCTCAAGGATGCGCAGACGCTCTACGCGGACAGTGAAGAGAACCGGATTCGCGCGGCCTTGCAGATGACGGAGCAACGCATGCGCAGCACGACGTTGCCGGCGGTTCGGAGCGCCGCTGCCTTGTTCAAGGATGCACTGAAGAAAGGCTACGCGCCCCCCGTGGATACCGTTCCGCCGGTTGCGAACGGTGCCGCGCCGCGTGCAGCCGTGGCCGCGGCGGTCAATGGCGCCGACGATCTCAAGGCGCGCCTGCTGAGCGAGTTCTCGGCTTATCGACGCAAGGAAGCGCGCGTGCTCTACGACGAGCAAGGTGAGGATGAACGGGAAGTCGCGCGGCAGTCGTTCGAAGAAGATGTGCTTCCGGGACTGGGGGCGCATATGCGCGAGGATTGGCGCAAGCGCGGCCTGGATTCGAAGCTGGGCGAGACGTCGTTCTTCGACTGGCTTGCACGAAAGACCTGGGGCGAGCCCACCGATGGAGATCTTCTCTCGTTCACGCTGAGCCAGTCGCGCGCCAGCTGAATCCCGGCGCGGCTGGAGGGAAACCGTCCCGTAGCGTCGTCAGGGCCCAGCCCCGACGACAGGCGACTCTCATTTCTTGAGCTGTCCCGATTCGAGCATCGTCTCGATCTGATGCAGCAGTTCATCGCGCTTTTCACGCGACAAGCCACGCAAACGAAGTTCGAGTCGATCTTCTCCGTAAGACTTCAAATCACCTACCGCGATGCCGTCCAGCTTGATTTCGAGTCGCTGGGCATAGCGCTGACGACTCGGCGTCTTGGAGGCAGCCTGACCGCTTGCGCGTCCTTTTACGATATCGGCCACTTGGCGTGTGCTGAGATCGTCGGATGTGATCTTGTTGATGAGGCGTAGCGTCGCCTCGCTACCCCGCGCGGTATGGTAGCGCGTGATTTGATAGGCCATGTTCGAGCCGAAACGGTCCGGTCGTGTGACCATCTCCTGCATAACGGTCTCGGGTAGCTTGGCGATGGATAAAGCCACGGCGATCGTCGATTCGTCGAGTCCGAGATGCTCGGCCAATTCGCGCTGGCTCTGGAAGTGTTTCTCGTCGAGGAACCGCCGCCATACCACCGCATTGTCGAACACCGTCTGCGAGTCGCGTTGGACGTTCAGATCGTAGCCCAGCTTGTAACTCTCGATGCCGATAGGCAAGTCAACAACCACTGCCTTGACCGTCTCCTTGTTTGCCTCCTTCAGCGCGCGCACGCGACGGCCACCGTCGCTGACGAAAAAGGTTCCTGGGCTGGTGTAGTCAGGGATGACGTGGATAGCCTGTTGCTGCCCTTGCTTCGCGAGGTTGACAGCAAGTTCGGCGATCGACGTCTTCAGATAAAAGTGGCGGGGATTGAATGGACTCGGCTTGATCGACTTGAGCGGCAGCTCGATGATTTGGCCGGTGGTATAGCGGTTCGCTCGTCTCCAGGCTCGATATTCATCGGTTTCGGCGCCGCTGATGGCATCGACGGTGTCGTCAGCAGCAAAGGCGCTGGAGCGGCCGTTTGCAGCGGCCTGGCTTGCCTGCTGGATATCGACAATTCCGTCGATCGCATTGAGGCGGTCAAGTGCCGTGCGCTTCTCGCTGCTCGTGGAATCGGGACGGGCCTTGAAGCCCTTTGCAAACTGGGACGGTTTCATTCAGGGTCCTTTATGCGCATAAATTCAGGAGAGCATGCCGAGAATCTCATCGGCGACGGCGCGAATCTCTATCGCAGCGAGACGTGAACCACGATCGGTCATCTGAAGCACGGTCTGGCCAAGTGCCATCGCCTGCTTGTAGCACTCGCGAGTGGGGATTTGAGTTCTGAGCAAGGGAAAACCAAGCTCTTCGAGGGCTACCTTGAGCTCGCGCGTCAGCATGCGCTTCTCTTCGGTCTTGTTGAGCAGGAAGACGGCGCGCAAATCTTCGTTCATGACTTGCGCTTGCTGGACCAGCTTGACCAGACCTACGCTTGACCAGTAGTCCGCTGGTGAGGAAGACGTCGGAATAACAGCGACGCTCGCTGCAAGTAGAACCACGCCCGAAACCTTCTCTGTGATCGAGGGCGGGCAATCTACCACGATGATGTCGTAGTCATTGATGAACTTCTTGATCTCGCGGTGGATCTGTCCCCCTGCTTCCGACAAATTCACAACAGGAAACGGAATCCCGTGAGCACCGTCTGAGGCAGCGCTGGACCAATGAACCAGTGTGTTTTGACCATCCGCATCCACGACGAGAACTCGCTTCTTCTTCTCGTGAAAAGCTGCCCCCAAGTGCATCGCAATGGTGCTCTTGCCGACCCCGCCCTTCTGCTGCGTGATCGCTATGATTTCCGCTGCCACGTTTTGCTCCGAGTTTTTTGAAGTTCGTTGAATTCTACATTGACGTAGTATTTTTTCCAGTCAAATTAGTGAAACTCGACATGCGCTGGCCTTTTGGCCTAGGTTTATGCGCATAAAGCTTCACTTCTGCCGAAGCTAAGCAAAGAGATTGGGTAGTCACGACGATAGGCGTTGCCGTCGAAGGCGCAACTGCTGCGCGGATGACGGGAATGCGCCCCTGCGTTTCGCAAATGGTGAAGCCGCATGTCCTCACTCGCGGCATTCGACATCTTTATGCGCATAAAGCTTCGTGTCGGATCAGTTGACCCGGATTGAGTCTGCGGCTGGCTACGACATGCTCGAGCTTTACTCTGGTCTGCGCGAGCGTTGATGTTTTGATTGATCGAAGGCAAGGCAACGCTTTGACTCTTGCTTGCAATAAGCAGCGACGGCTTCACACGAGACAAAACTTCCGCCTAGCCTCTCGCTGCATAACAGACATAGCGTCCATGCGCGCTCCAGTGACCGCGCGCTCTATGCGCATAAAGGCGCAGTGCCCCGTTTCACAAACGATATGAAAACGAGCACGGTGGCGTTCCTCAACGATCCCAGGGGTGGCTTTATGCGCATAAAGCCACCGTTCGCGACCCTCCTAGGTGGTCCATACCATCCAGCGAAATCGCCTATCCTTGATCGCTCTATTGCACGCACTGACGCTGGAGTTGCCATGACCGTTCGCAATCTCGACACACTGTTCGGACCGAAGTCGATCGCTGTGGTCGGTGCATCATCACGGACGGGAAGTATTGGAGAGATGGTCTGGACCCGCGCGCTGTGTGGTGGATTCACCGGATCGCTCTGGCCCGTCAACATGAAGTATCAAACGCTGAACGACGCCCATGTCTATCCAACTGTTACCGCGTTGCCCGAGTGCGCTGACGTCGCAATACTTTGTACTCGCCCCGAGACCTGGCCGGCTCTCATCGAGGAACTGGGCAAACGAGGAACCAAAGCGGTAGTGATCGTCGGTGAGGCCGATCGGCAAGGGAGATGCTCCACGGCCACGCAACAAGATCAGCGGATAGCAGCAAGCCCTGGCAATCAAGAGTGGACCGCACGGGCTCTCGCTGCCGCCCGTCCTTTCTTGATGCGCATCATCGGACCATCCAGTCTAGGGGTCGTGACACCCGCCATCGGCGCGTGCCTTGGAGCTCCTGCCTGCAACGTGAAACCGGGTGGGGTTGCGTGGGTATCCGGATCGAATGCGCTAACGAACGGCGTTCTCGGTTGGGCGAAAGCGCGCGGGCTCGGTTTCTCGAAAGTCATCGCCCTGGGAGACGAGGCCGACGTTGACTCCGGTGACATTCTCGATTTCCTCGCGAGCGATCCCTCCACACGGGCGATCCTGCTTGCCATCGAGAGAGTGACTTCGGCTCGCAAGTTCATTTCCGCGGCCCGCGCTGCCGCGCGTAATAAACCCGTGCTGGTCCTGCGTACCGGTCGCGACGATCCGTTCGATCGACTCTACGGCGCCGTATTTCGCCGCGCGGGTCTGGTGCGCGTCGATTCGCTCGATGATCTGCTCGACGAAGTCGAAACGCTGGGTATTGGACGGGTCGCGTCGAGTGACGTTGCCACGTTGATCACGAGCGATCGTGGTGTCGCCGCGCTTGCGCAGGATGCGTTCAGCAGCGCGGGCGATGATCTCGCTCACTGGCCTTCCGCCACGCGCGATGCCATCGCGGCGGCTCTTCCCCGCGCGCATGCCGGCAATCCGCTGCTCCTTGGCGACGACGCCACCCCCGCTGACTTCAGTTCTGCCATCCGGGCGCTTGCAAGTCATCGCGAGTCCGGCACCGCTTTTGTCGTGCATGCGCCGACGCACAGTGCGCCCGTAGCGGACGTCGCACGCGCGCTCATTGAAGAGCGCCATCACGCCTATCGCGGATTGCTGGCGTGCTTTTTCGGTTGCGCGGATTCCGCGACGCGCGACGCGCTGCACGCGAACGGCATTCCGGTCCATACGACGCCGCATCGGCTGGCGCGTGCCTTTGCCCGGCTCGTCGACTTTCGCCAGGGACGCGAACTGCTGATGCAAACGCCCGATGGTCAGCCGGCCGAACTTCCGCGAGATCTTCACGCCGCTCAGACCGACATACGTGCTGCGTTGGCGAACGGCGTAGCCGAACTGGATGGCGAAAGAGCCGCACGCACGTTGGAACGCTTCGGGATTTCGGTCAAACCCGGACCGTCGAATGCGTTGGCGAGCGACGCTGTCGAGATTCAGACTCGCTTACTCAACCATCGTGTGTTCGGTCCTGTGTTCGAGTTCAAGGCCGAGGGCGCACTGGGCCTGGCAGATGCGCTGCACGAATTCGCGCTCCCGCCGCTCAATCCAGTGTTGTCGCGGGATCTAGTCATGCGCACGCCGCGCTCGCGCGAATTGCCTGCGGAGTTGCTGCTCGCGGCGCTCACCGCGCTTTCGCAACTGGTTTGCCATATCGAGGAAATCGTCGCATTTCGCCTGGTTTTGCGCGTGACGCGGGATTCTGTTTCCGCGCACGAAGCGCAGCTCACACTCGGTGTGCATCGCAGGCCGTTGGCGATCGTCCCCTATCCGCGTTGCCTCGAGGAGACGCTCGACTGGCGCGGCATGCGCATTACGGTACGTCCGATCCGACCTGAAGACGAGGACGCCCATCGCGCCTTCGTTGCGGCCAATACCGCGGAAGACTTGCGTCTTCGCTTCTTCGGTGCAGTGCGTAGCTTCGATCACTCGCAACTCGCCCGCATGACGCAGATCGATTACGACCGGGAAATGGCGTTGATCGTCACTCGCATCGACGATGCGGGCACAGGCGAAACGCTCGCTGTCGCGCGCGCGATTGCCGATCCGGACAACGAGACCGCCGAATTCGCCGTGGCGGCGCGCTCGGACATGAAAGGCAGGGGGTTAGGCGGACTCTTGCTGTCGCGCATCATCGACTACGAGAGAAAGCGCGGCACGCGCTGGCTGGTCGGCGAGGCGTTGCGTGAGAATGCCGGCATGATCGCGCTTGCGCGTCGTGCCGGCTTCGAGGTGACGAAGACCGAGGATCCGGGCGTCGTCGGTTTCAAGATGCGGCTGGGCGTTAAGCCGAATCAGCCGCCTTCGAACTAGGCCGCCAACTTGTCTCGTGCGTCATCGACCTGCGCGCGCGAAATCGAGAGCTCGTCGAGCAATGCTTCGGCATACGAATTTCCTGTTTCCTTCTCGAGGCGCGCAATGGTCAACGCGCAGCGCGATGTGTCCTTGAGCGTCGCGATGAACGGCTTGACCGACTGTCCCGAGACGAACGCATCGAAGAGCGGCGCGCGAATCTCCTCGGGCAGTGCACGCGAGGTCCACTGATACGGCTTGCCGTTGTGCGTCAACTGCGGCGGCAATGCGCGTTCTTTTTTTGCGGCCGGAATGAGGCCGAAGGTACGCGCCGCTTCGCCGATCTGCTCAGCCGAGAAGAGTTCGTCCGGCGAGATGTCGAACTGCGCGATGTAGGTTTCGATCGACTGCATCGCGGCCGCGCGATCGTCGCGCTTTTTCTGTGCGCGAGCGACAATCTCGCGCAGCTCGTCCGCTTCGTCGGACGTGATGGTGAAGCTGGCCTGTTTTTGCTGGAGCTCGGAGAAGCGCAGGAATTCGGTATCGGAAAGGAGTTTCGCCATCGGAAATGCGTCGGGTTGACCACGGCAATGCGCCGTCATGACGCCTTGCCTTTTAGAAGGGTCGCCATTCTAACGCGTCGCGTACGGTCCTCAGTCACGCGTCATTGAAAGCGAGTTCGACGCGTCATTCAGCAAGGCACTGACTTCTTCAATGGACGGCGCCACGTAGTCGTCGATGCGCCGTATATACGGACAGGTGAGGGCGGCAATCGCCTCGCCGGAAGGTCCGAATAACGGAAACGTCACGTCCGTCACGCCGAAAGTCTGTTGGCTGTCCTTCCTCGAAAAGCCCGCCTCGCGGATTCGCGGGTAGTCGGCTTCCAGAACTGCGCGGTCCACCGTCATTTCACCCTTGACCTTCGTATGTTCGGCAAGCATGTGTTCGCGTTGCTCGTCCGTCTGAAAGGCAAGCATCACGCGGCCCGAGCCGGTATCGATCAGACCGACGCGCGCGCCAAGCCGCACCGATATGCCCCACGTCCCGGGCCCATCCACTTGGGCGATCACCAGCAGATTGCCGCGCTCGTACGCCACGAGGTGCACGGACTGCTCGGCGGCGTCGGCGAAACGCTGCATTGCCGGAAGGGCCGCCGCAATCAGCCGGTTCATCGGCGGATGACGATGCGCCAGTGCGTACAGCTTGAGGCTCAGCGAGTAACGATCGCCTTCCGGCGATCGCACGACGTACTGACGCGCAACCAGCCTTTCCAGCATCCGATACATCTCGCTCGCATTGCGCCCAAGCAGCTTCGTGATTTCCGCGCGCGTCAGCCCTGACTTTTGCTCGGACAGCAGTTCGAGGATGTCGAGCCCTTTGTCGAGCGCAGGTGCGCGGTAGCGGTCGGCATCGCCGTCCTGCTCTATCAGTTCGGAAGGCATTCTCAGTATGAGTGGGTTTTTTGTGTGTCTGGCGTGTCAGTGTAGGCCGCGTTGAGCGTTCACATTCCTTGCGCGTCCGGGAAACTACTTGCGCTTCAGACGCACGGCTTCCTTGACTTCGCGTCGTGCGAATATGAATATTACGTTCACTGATGAATAAACGCACCGAAAAGTGATGTCTGACAGAGCGCTTGCATGTGCACCCGTAGATCCATTGGCGAACACGCGCCCACACAGCTTCAGGAGGTCATGAGTGCTTCCAGAACGTTGATGCAGTGTCAGGATTTGTCGCGCGCTGTCGGAGCGAAAGGCGTTTGCACTGCCGTGGCGGCGACGAATACGGCTAAATGCCCGCATCGCCTCCAGGCAGAGTTCACCACAAACTTTCGCGACACCGTCCACGCCTTCGATTTCGTGGATCTCTTCGACGGGCAGTTGCCCCTATCACCACCGCCCCAACGGATGCGATCTCGACCCACTCGCAGTTCGAACGTCGCAAGCAGCCCCCGACGACGGATTACTCGTACGGTCCGGGCCCGCGAGTTTGCGGGGCGAAGCGCGACAGGTTACTGTGGCGTCTCGCACGGCGGAGAGCGCTTCATATTGAAGGAAACCACCGAGGCTTGCACATGACCGGAGACACCCAGGCTGTTTCGCGCCGACGCAAGATTGGCCGCACGCCCCTCGAAGTGAGCGCGCTGTCGCTTGGTACCGCGCCGCTCGGAGGCCTGTATCACGAGCTCACCGAAGAAGCAGCGCGCTCGACGGTCGACGCCGCGTGGCAAGCCGGCATTCGTTTCTTTGACACGGCGCCGCACTACGGCCACACCAAGGCGGAACATCGTCTCGGCGATGCACTGCGACGCTATCCGCGTGAAGACTTTGTGCTGTCTACCAAAGTCGGGCGCCGCTTCGTTCCACGCACAACGCCCGACGACGGCAGCGAAGGCTGGGCCGCGCCGCTCCCGTTCCAAGCCATCTACGACTACACCTTCGACGGCATCCTGCGTTCCTTCGAGGACAGCCAGATGCGCCTTGGAATGAAGGACATCGATATCGTGTTGATTCACGACATCGGCCGTGTCACCCATGGCGCAGACAACGCACATTACTGGAAGCAACTGACTAACGAAGGCGGCTTTCGCGCGCTCGACGAGTTGAAGCACTCCCGCGGAGTGAAGGCTGTTGGACTCGGCGTGAATGAAGGCGCCGCTGTGCGCGAGATGATGGCCGAGTACGACATCGACTGCGCGCTGCTCGCGGGACGATACACGTTGCTTGAACAGAACACCCTCGACGATCTCCTGCCCGAATGCGAAAAACGCGGCGTCAGCATTCTGCTGGGCGGCGCGTTCAACTCAGGCATTCTTGCACGTGGTCTCGATCATCAAGCGCATGGCGATCTCAAGTTCAATTACGGCGATGCGCCGAAGGACATTGTCGAGCGCGTCGGCAAACTGGAGCGCGTGTGTCGGGAGCACGGCGTAGCGCTGTCGACCGCCGCCATCCAGTTTCCTTATGCGCATAAAGTTGTGGCCACGGTGCTGATGGGTGCCCGCAATCCGGATGAAGTGCGTCAGAACGCGGCATCCTTTGCGACACCGGTTCCGCCAGGCCTATGGGATGCATTGCGCGCCGAAGGTCTGCTGCATGCGAATGCGCCGGTGCCGCGATGAACATCGACGCCCATCAACACTATTGGGATCCTGCGCGAGGCGATTACGGCTGGCTCACGCCGGACATGAAGCCGCTCTATCGCGTCTTCGCACCCGATGACCTCGCGCCCTTGCGACAAGCAACCGGTATCGCTCGAACGGTCGTCGTGCAGGCCGCGCCGACCGTCGATGAAACGCGCTATCTGCTCGATCTCGCCCGTACCGACGATTCGATTGCCGGCGTGGTCGGCTGGGTGCCGCTCGACTCACCCGATGCCGTGCAGATGATCGACACATTCGCTCGCGAGCCGAAGTTCAAGGCCGTGCGACCGATGCTGCAGGATCTGCCCGACGACGCATGGATCGCACACGCGCCGCACCCGGCCGCGATCCATCGATTGATCGATCTCGACCTCGCCTTCGATGCACTCATCTTCACGCGGCATATTCCGTCGCTGATCGAGTTCGTCGCGCGCTATCCGACATTGAGAGTCGTCGTCGATCATGCGGCCAAACCGCCGATCCGCGATGGCATCCAATCCGGCTGGCAGCCTTGGGCCGATGGCATCGCGAGACTGGCCGCATTGCCGCAGCAACTTCACTGCAAGATCTCCGGTCTCGCGACTGAAGCCAACGCAGGCTGGACCGAAGCGACGCTGAAACCCTATGTCGCGCATCTGATCGAACAGTTCGGGTCCGCACGGCTGATGTGGGGCAGCGACTGGCCGGTGCTCAACCTCAATGGCGACTATGCCGCGTGGCACGCCACGGCAACGAGTCTCACCGCGCATCTCGAACAAGCCGCGCAAGACGCGATATTCGGCGCAAATGCCCAAAAGTTTTATCGACTTTGAAGCGATTCAAAAAACCCCCGATCCGGCTCTTATAGCCAAGATGTCTCAAAAACAACTTCGACTGGAGCAGTAGATGGTACAAAGACTGGCAGGCAAGACGGCGCTCATCACGGCGGCGGGACAAGGCATCGGACTCGCGACGGCCGAGCTCTTCGCAAAAGAGGGCGCACGCGTCATCGCCACTGACATCCGCACGGAGTCGCTTGACGGCAAGCCCTTCGACGTGCGCAGGCTCGACGTCCGCGACTCGCAGGCGGTCAACGCGCTCGCGCAGGAAATCGGTGCGGTCGACGTGCTGTTCAACTGCGCGGGTTACGTGCACGCCGGCTCGATTCTCGAAGCGAGTGAGGAAGACTGGGAGTTCGCCTTCGACCTGAACGCCAAGGCCATGTATCGTACGATTCGCGCGTTCTTGCCGAAGATGCTGGAGAAGGGCGGAGGGTCGATCATCAACATGTCGTCGGCGGCGTCGAGCGTGAAGGGCGTGCCGAACCGCTTCGTGTACGGCGCATCGAAGGCCGCTGTGATCGGCCTGACCAAGTCCGTCGCCGCCGATTTCGTCACGCGCGGCATCCGTTGCAACGCAATCTGTCCCGGCACGGTGGAGTCGCCGTCGCTCAAGGACCGCATCGCGGAACAGGCGAAGGCGCAGGGCGCTACCGTCGACCAGGTGCAGGCCGCTTTCGTCTCCCGCCAGCCGATGGGACGCGTCGGCCGCGCCGAGGAAATCGCCGCGCTCGCGCTGTATCTGGGCTCGGACGACTCGTCGTTCACGACGGGTCAGATTCACATCATCGATGGTGGCTGGTCGAACTGACCGGTCATCGTTCTTTTTCGGAACCAGGAGGAACAACTCAGATGAAGCTGCTTCGTTACGGCCCCAAGGGTCAGGAAAAACCGGGTCTGCTGGACGCCGAGGGCCGGATTCGCGATCTGTCGAAGGTCGTCGATGACATCACCGGCGCAACGCTGACCGAGGCGAGCCTGGCGAAACTGCGCGCGACGGATGTCGCGACGCTGCCGGTCGTCGACGGCAATCCGCGCATCGGACCGTGCGTCGGCCGGATTGGCAAGTTCGTCTGCATCGGGCTGAATTACGCGGATCACGCGGCCGAGTCGAACCTGCCGGTGCCCACCGAGCCGGTCATCTTCAACAAGTGGACCAGCGCGATCTGCGGTCCGGACGACGACGTCGAAATCCCGCGCAACTCGGTCAAGACCGACTGGGAAGTCGAGCTGGGCGTGGTGATCGGCAAGGAAGCGAAGTATGTCGATGAAGCCAGCGCGCTCGATTACGTCGCGGGCTATTGCGTGATCAACGACGTCTCCGAGCGCGAATGGCAGCTCGAGCACGGCACGCAATGGGACAAAGGCAAGGGTTTCGATACCTTCGGCCCGATCGGACCGTGGGTCGTCACGAAGGACGAAATCGCCGATCCGCAGAAGCTCGACCTGTGGCTCGAAGTCGACGGCAAGCGCTATCAGAACGGCAACACGAAGACGATGGTCTTCACGGTCGCGCAACTGGTGGCGTATCTGTCGAAGGTGATGAGCCTGCAGCCGGGCGATGTCATCTCCACCGGCACGCCGCCGGGCGTCGGCATGGGTGTGAAGCCGAACGCGGTGTACCTGAAGGCCGGTCAGACGATGAAGCTGGGTATTCAAGGGCTCGGCGAGCAGACGCAGAAGACCGTCGCGGCGAAGTAAGCTCGGTGGCTCAACGAAAAAAACCTCGCTGCGGCGAGGTTTTTTTCTGGACGACGGGATGAGAGAAGAAAGCGGCTCAGGCGTGATAAAGCGGCTCGCTCGCGACGCCTTCACTGATGCGCGTGATCGTCCCCTGTGCAACGGCGACGAGCCGTTCGGCGCCGCCATCGGTGACGAACACATCGCACTGGCAGGTGGCCTGCGTCATGCCGGCATGTACGACGCGCGCGCGGGCCATCAGCGTGCCGCTGACTGCCGGGCGCAGGTAGTTGATCTTGTATTCGCCCGTCACGACCTTCGGGCCCAGCCGCAGCGCACCGGCGAAGGTCAGCGCGTTGTCCACGAGATAACTCACCACCCCGCCGTGTACGAAGCCATGTTGTTGCCTGAGTTCATCCCTGATGGTCAGACACAGCGTGAGACTCGCTGAATCGACCTGCATCAGTTTGGTACCAAGCAAGGCGCTGAACGGTTGCGCATTCAGCGCACCGCGCGCGATATCGACTATTTCGGCCATTCGGACACTCCTTGGGTGGGTTCGGTGCCGTCCTGCAAAGACAATAGAAAGCGATCGCGCGCACTGCAAGAAACTCCTGCAAATATTGTGCAATGGAGCGTTCGGGCCGCGTGATGCGCAGCTTCGGCGATGCCCTGTCAAAGCCGCGCGAATCTCCGCATTCGCGTAGACAGCCGGTTCCGCAAACGATTCAAGCTTTCTGAAGGCATTGCCGTAAACCCTCACTGTTCCCGCTCGGGCGGGTGTAATTTCGCAAATTCGGAGTGCGGGTGATGTTCGCAAGGATCAAGGTTTCAACGGGTTTGCTGGCGGTATTGGTGGTGTTTTGTCTTTTTCAGCTGGTCACCGAAGGACTTGGTTTCTGGTCCCTCTCACGCACGCACGACGATGTCGGCAATCTTTCCGACATCGCGCTCAAGCAGGTCAATGCAGTCAATCAGACGACGCAGCATCTGATGGATGCGCGTATCAACCTGTCCCGCGCCGGCACCCGCATGGTGCGCGGCGGCAGCGAACCGACGGACATCGTGCAGCACGCGCGCGAGCAGATCGCTGCGGCGGACAAGTCCTTCACCGCATTCCTGAATGCACCCAAGACAGGCGAGGAGAACGTCGCGCACTCGACCGCGCTGCAAGGCAAGTACGCGGAATATTCGAAGGCGCTGGCGGAACTCGTCCAGTATCTCGACGCGGGCAACATCCAGGCGTTCCTGGATCAACCGACGCAAGGTTTCCAGGACCGCTATCTCGCGGAGCAGCAGAACTTCGTCAATTTCGGCGATGAAGCCGGGCGCGCCTATCTCGCGTCGATCGACACACGCTATGCATGGTTTCGCGCGGTCGGTATCGTGATTGTGGTGGCGCTCGTGGCCGGCATCGCGCTGACGCACGTGGCGCTGCGCCGTGGCGTGATCGCGCCGCTGGAGGAAGCGGGACGGCACTTCGAACGCATCGCGAACGGGCGTCTGGATGAACGCATCGAGCGCGGCGGCAGCAACGAGATCGGCCGGCTGTTCGCCGGACTCGCGACGATGCAGGCGAGCGTCGCGAGCACGGTGAAGGCGGTGCGCGCCACGTCCGACTCGATCAACCTCGGCGCCGACGAAATCGCGAGCGGCAACGCCGATCTGTCCGCGCGCACGGAAAACCAGGCGGCCTCGCTGGAAGAAACGGCATCGAGCATGGAAGAACTGACCGCCACGGTGCGGCAGAACGCCGAGCACGCGCGCGAGGCCAACACGCTGGCGGGCGAAGCACTCCAGGCAACCTCGCGCGGCTCGAACGTCGTGGATGACGTCGTCGAGAAGATGCGCGGCATCGCGGCCAGCTCGGACAAGATCGCGGAGATCATTTCCGTTATCGACGGCATCGCGTTCCAGACCAACATCCTCGCGCTGAATGCGGCCGTCGAGGCGGCGCGCGCGGGCGAACAGGGGCGCGGTTTCGCGGTCGTGGCGGGAGAAGTGCGCGGCCTCGCGCAGCGCTCCGCGCAATCGGCGAAGGAAATCAAGGCGCTGATCGGCGAGTCGGTGGCGCAGGTGAGCGATGGCTCGGTGCTCGTCGAACGCGCTGGCACGGCGATGCGCGACGTATCGGCGTCGATTTCACGCGTGACGCAGATGATGGCGGAGATCAGCGCGTCGTCGCTCGAACAGAGCGTCGGGATCGAGCAGGTCAATCAGGCCGTCACGCAGATGGACGAGATGACCCAGCAGAACGCTGCGCTCGTCGAGCAGGCGGCGGCCGCTGCGTCGTCGCTGCATGAGCAGACGCGGCAGCTCAAGGCGGCGGTGTCGGTGTTCCAGCTCGGCTGAACCTGCGCCAAAAGCAAAACCCGGAACTGACCCCGCCTGTCAGGCAGGCAAGGCCGCGTACGACGTCGCGAGGTGATACGGCGTCGTCGACGGCATCTCGGCGCGAACGATATCTCCCTGCGCCGAGCGCGCTTCCACCCAGCCCTTGTCATGCAGGAAGCGCTCTCCAAAGCGCGCGATCTGTGCGCCGGGTGCATCGCCGCGCGTGACCAGCGCGCGCAGATATTCGGTCTGGGCCCAGATGCGCTGGGTACCGTCGATCACGCGGCCGCTTTCGTCGATCGCCGCGCACACGCCGCCCGTCTCCGGGTCCACACCGTGACGTTGTGCGAATTCGAAGGCGCGCACGAGTCCTTCGTTGAGCCCGGCCGCCTCGAACGCCTCGTGCCGGCTTCCCAGCGCCAGAAAATACCATTCGAATTGATGCCCCGGCTCCAGCCGGTTGCCCGGCGCGCCCATCGGCAATTCGGCGATCGAGCCGCTCGGCGCGTGCACGAACGCATCCGCGACTGAACGTGCGAGTTGCAGCAGCCGCCGGTCGTAGGCGGCGTCGCCGGTGGCTTCACGCGCGGCGAGCCATGCTTCCGCGAGATGCATCAGCGGATTCTGCAACGGCGTTTCGAGCGTGGTGCCGAAGTCCTCGGCGAGCACCGCGTTCAGCAGATCGCCGCCGCTCGAAAAGCGCGCTTCGATCAGCCGTGAGGTTTCGTCGAGCAGCGCGAATGCGTCGGACGAGCCGCTGCGCTTGGCGTAGTGCGCGCACGCGAACACCACGAAAGCATGGGTATAGAGATCCTTCTGGCGCTCCAGCGGCGCGCCGTGCGCGTCGACGCTATAGAACCATCCCCCGTTTTGCCGGTCCAGAAAATAGTGCCGCAGCGATTCGAACAGCGTGGCGGCATGCGCGAGGTCGCCGGCGTCCGTGAAAGCGAACAATTGCCGGGCGCAGGCCATCGCGCGATAACGCCTGGGCGGCAGCGGCGCATGGTCGTGCGGCGCGACGGCCTCGAACGCCAGGCCGAGCGCGGCGTTGAAGCCGGGACCGCGCCATATCGGCAACACGACGTCCGCATAATGCGCGCGCAGCGCGGCGGCGGAATCCGGGCGCACCGCTTGCAGCGGCAATTGAGCGTGGGATTGAGCGTTGGTTGGCTGATCCTGCATGGATAGACTCGGATGGACCCAGGGGACGCGCCCTTGTGCCCGGGGCGCGCAGCACGGAAGCATAACAAACCAGCCTGGCGCCGACCGGTTCCTGAGGCGGCTCGCCGGGCTTTCGACCCGAGGACTACAAGATGTTGGGAAATCTGGAAATCATCTCGCGGCTCGTGATGGCGGCGGCGCTTGGCAGCGTGATCGGCTTCGAGCGTGAACGGCTCTCGTGGGCAGCGGGGTTGCGTACGCATATGCTCGTGTGCGTCGGCTCGGCGCTGATCATGATCGTGTCGGCCTATGGTTTCGAGGAAGCCTTGAAGGGCGATCACGTCGTGCTCGATCCATCGCGGGTCGCGGCGCAGGTGGTGTCGGGCATCGGCTTTCTCGGCGCAGGCTCGATTCTCCTGCGCGGCGAGATCGTGCGCGGACTGACGACGGCGGCGAGCCTGTGGTCGGTTGCGGCCATCGGGCTGGCGGTGGGCGGCGGCCTGTACACGGCGTCGATCGCGGCGACGGCAATCATCCTCGTCATTCTCGCGGGCATCAAGCCGCTGGAGCGGCGTTTCATCAGCGTCAAGCAGCGCCGGCAACTGACGATGCTGGTCGACCGCGGCGGGCTGACTTTTCATGGGCTGCACGAGGCGCTCGGGCCCGGCAGCGTGCGCGTGAAGCAGTTCGTCGTCCAGCAGAGCGATGACTCGCCCGAGCTGGACGAAGTGCGCGTGGAACTGTCGCGCGCATCGGCGATGGAATATCAGGCGATCTGCGAGCGTCTGCGGCATCTCGACGTCGTACGCGAATTTCGCGAGGACGATGCCAGCTGAATTTGCCTGAGGGATACGGGTGGCGCCCCGCCGCGTGAGACAATGCGGCCTCTCGAAGCATTCGCCGCGACCGCCGGACCACCTCGCGTCCAGGGTCGCGGCCGCGGCCTTTCGAACCTATGCCAGATTCCGCTGCAAACAAAACGCCTGACACGCTCCCGGGCGACACCGTCGCACTTGCTCCTGTGCGACCGGAGCCCGAACCGCCGGCCCGGCAGGACGGCGTCGACACCGAAAAGAAACTCGCGCGCGCGGCGCGCTCCGCGCAGCGTCTCGCGCAACCGAGCGACGACGCGCGCAATGGCGAAACGCTCGACCTCTTCGCCGAAGACGCCGAGCGCGCGCATCTTCAGGCACTGAATACCGACATCCGGCAGGGCACGTTTGAAGGCTTCGAGCTGCCTGAGGTGTTTCTTGCTGCGGTGCAGTCGAGTCAAGCCGCGCCGTCGTCCGAGGCGAAACGGGCGTTGAAGGCCCATGTGGCGCCGGCTGAACCCGTGCAAGGGCTGTTTCAGGACGAAGCGCCGCTGTCTCCCTCCGGCGATGGCGATGGCGCCGAGCCCCCGAAATCCTGCGCGCTCGCCGCCGCTGTGCCGCGCGCGGCGAGCATCAGTTGCGTCGCGCTCGACGGGCATGGCGCCGAGGTGGCGTCGCCGCCGGCGGAACCCTCCGAAGCGCTTGGCGAGGTATCGCCAGAAGTCAATGCCGGCGCCGCACCCGAGCTCGACGGCGCGCGTGCCGCGGCGTTTGCCGACACGGTGGAAACGCTCCACGCCGTCATGATCGAGCAGCGCATGTCCGCGACCGCGCACGCGCGCCGCATGAAGGCGATGTTGTCGATCATCGTGTGCGCGATGCTCGCGACTGTGGCAACCGGTATTGCGCAGACCGTGTTGCTGGTGCACATGGGCCGCGACGGCAAATTGCAGCGGGACCGCATGGAGCAACTGATGCTCAGCCAGCAGGCGACGCTTGCCTCGCTCTTCGACACTGATTCGGACACTGTCAGCCTGCGCCACGCCCCCGATGCGCGAGACCGATACGGTGCCGATGCCTCGCCGGTGCAGCCGGTGAGCGCGGTCAGCCCGGACTATCCGTCTCAAAAGCACGCGCGTTCTGCGCATCGTCACGCCGATTCGGCGGCGCGCTGATCAACCGCCTTCCCGTTTCATCGACACGCGCTGCGGCGGCGTGTCGCGCTTTCGCGCGTCCAGGTGCCGATGAGCGACCGCACGGGCGTTCGCGGGCTGTCCCCACATTCTCGGATGCCAGATCGACCGGCTGAATCGGTAAAATGTAGAAAAACTACAACAAATTTCTCCGAAAATGCTGCGACGCACTAGATTCGAGTCAGGGCAAACCCTATAATGCGTACTAAGGGAAAACCCTTTATCACTAACCGGAGCCAGACATGAGCTACCTCTTCGCCCTGCTGCAAAAATTTGTTTCGCTGTTCGAATCGCCGAACCTTCCGCTGGACAAGGACTATTCGTACCAAGCGCGTTTCCGTGATGCGGAGCGTCAACGCAAGGCACGCGGCACGGCTTTCGGCGTTCGCCTGTAATGCGTCGCTAAAGGCGGCGCGGGAAACACAACACAAGCAATACACGACGGCGCTTGCCGTACGACCCGCCCGCCCAGTCATCTGTTCATGTAGTTTTTCTAGCATTCCCCTGCTGTTCTCTACGCGCCCTTTCGTGCGCGAACGTATTTCCCCTCCTTTCGTTTATCTGACGTCGACCCCGCAACCCGCCTGCATCGTTATCGAGCATCCGGACTTGTCCTGACGCGACACGCCAAAATTCCCGCGCAGTTTCCAGCCGCTGGCCGCAAAGCCTTGTCCAGCAAGGCGCCAACGAGCATGACACGCACACGCCCTTATTCCAGTGTCGTATTTCCACATGTGCCTGTCGCAATTAGTCGGCTGACGTGACTTTTTTCTGGCAACTATGTATGCACAGCGCGGACGCACGTCCGCCCCGCCAGGAGAGACTCGATGAATTCCCCCAAAGTGGTAGTCGAGGGACTGTGCAAGGTGTTCGGCAACAGTCCCAAGCAAGCGCTCGACATGCTGGCCGGCGGTGCGACGAAGGAAGAAGTCTTCAAGCGCACCGGGCAGATCGTCGGCGTCCATAACGTTTCGTTCGACGTCAAGGAAGGCGAAATTTTCGTGCTGATGGGCCTGTCCGGCTCCGGCAAATCGACGCTGATCCGCCTCATCAACCGGCTCGTCGAGCCGACCGCCGGCAAGGTGCTGATCGACGGCCGCGACGTGGCCGCCGTGCGCCGCTCGGAACTCACCGAACTGCGCCGCAAGGACATGAGCATGGTGTTCCAGTCCTTCGCACTGATGCCGCAGCGCACTGTTCTTTCCAACGCCGCATTCGGCCTCGAGGTCGCGGGCGTCGGCAAGAAGGAGCGCGAGACACGGGCGATGACCGTGCTCGAACAAGTCGGCCTCGCGCCGTTCGCCCAGAAGTTGCCTGCGCAACTATCGGGCGGCATGCAGCAGCGCGTCGGACTGGCGCGTGCGCTGGCGGTGAATCCATCGCTGATGATCATGGACGAGGCCTTCTCCGCGCTCGATCCGCTCAAGCGCAAGGAAATGCAGAACGTGCTGCTCGATCTGCAACGCGAACAGCGCCGCACGATCCTGTTCGTGTCGCACGATCTGGAAGAAGCGATGCGCATCGGCACGCGCATCGCGATCATGGAAGGCGGCCGCGTGGTGCAGATCGGCACGCCGCAGGAAATCATCACCAACCCCGCTGACGATTACGTCGAGGCCTTTTTCGAGGGCATCGACACGAGCCGCTATCTGACGGCGGGCGACCTGATGCAGACCGACGCCGTGCCGCTCATCAAGCATGCGCCGCAGATCGACGCGTCGAGCGTTGCGGCGACGCTCAACGGCAGCGCGGACTACGCGTTCGTGATGGACGGCGAGCGCCGCATTCGCGGCTTCGTCGGCCGCGACGGGAATGGCAATGCGGTGCCGCAGATCAATCCCATCGAATGCATCGAGCGCGGCATGGCTCTCGACGATGTCGTGAACCGTGTGGTCGCGAGTCCGGCGCCGCTGCCCGTTGTCGATGCCGACGGCTTCTACTGCGGTTCGATCAACAAGGCCAACGTCCTGAAGGTCCTTACGCACCATCGAGGTTCCCATGTCTGAAATCATTCCGCTTGGCAGTTGGGTGGACCACGGCGTCCACTATCTCCTCGATCACGATGCGAAAACCTTCGACTCGATCGGCAAGGTGATCGAAACCTTCGCCGCGGCGGTCGAGCATGGCCTGCAGGCCATTCCGATGTGGCTGATGATCGCGATCTTCGTGGGCATTGGCCTATGGCGGGTCGGCTGGCGTTTCGCGGCGTTCGTGCTGGCCGCGCTGCTGCTGATCTACGCGACCAACTTCTGGGATCAGATGGTCATCACGCTGGGCCTCACGCTGTCCTCGACCTTCATCAGTCTGCTGCTCGGCATTCCGCTCGGCATCTGGACCTCGAAGAGCAGGACGGTGGAAATGATGGTGCGTCCGGTGCTCGACCTGATGCAGACCATGCCCGCATTTGTCTACCTGATTCCGGCCGCGATGCTGTTCGGCCTGGGCCGCGTGCCGGGGATTCTCGCCACCGTGATCTTCGCGATGCCGCCTGCCGTGCGTCTCACGTCGCTGGGCATCAAGCACGTGAACCGCGAGATCGTGGAAGCCGGCCAGGCCTTCGGCTGCACGCCGTGGCAGTTGCTCTACAAGGTGCAGGTCCCGAACGCGCTGCCGTCCATCATGACCGGCGTGAACCAGACCATCATGATGGCCTTGTCGATGGTGATCATTGCGTCGATGGTGGGCGCGGGTGGTCTCGGCAACGACGTGCTGGCGTCGATCCAGCGCCTCGACATCGGGCTGGGCTTCGAGAGCGGCTTGTCCGTGGTTTTGCTGGCTATCATCCTGGACCGCATCACGGAAAGCTTCGGCCGCTCGCCCGGCATGGCGCGCGCTCCGTTGTTCGCCGGTCTCAAGAGCGTGATGAAAGTGCGCCGCACGCCGGCGACCCAACAAAGCTGAGAGGCTTGTGCATGAAGCGCGACGCGATCGTCCCGGCGGCTGTGGATTCACCGTTGTCCAATCTCGCGCACTTCGGCTTCGTGACGCTGCCGAACTTCTCGATGATCGCGTTCACGAGCGCAGTCGAGGTGTTGCGCATGGCCAATTACGTCGGCCGTGCGCAGCATTATCGATGGTCGATCATCACGCCGGACGGTGAACCCGCGCGCGCGAGCAACGGCATCACCGTCAAGCCGGCCACGACGATCGACGAAGCGGGCATGCCCGATGTGCTGATCGTCTGCGGGGGCTGGCAGGTTGCCGATTACGTCGACGACAAGGTGATCGGCCTTCTGCAACGCGCGCATGAGGCGGGCATTCCGCTGGGCGGCATCTGCACCGGGCCGTACGCCTTGCTGGCTGCGAAGCTGCTGGACGGCTATCGCTGCACGCTGCACTGGGAAGATATGTCACCGGTCAACAAGCGCTTCCCGCACGTGCGTTTCGCCGACGAACTGTTCGTGATCGACCGGGATCGTCTCACGTGCACGGGCGGCACCGCGCCGCTCGACCTGATGCTCAATCTCGTCGGCATGCGGCTGGGACAGGCGCATGCGGCGCAGGTGTCGGAACAGTTTATCGTCGAGCGGATACGCGGCTCGACGGATTACCAGCACATCCCCGTCGATGCCCGCGTGGGTTTCTCGCGCGCCGAACTCGTCGAAGTGGTGCGGCTGATGGAGGCGAACATCGAGGAGCCGCTCTCGCTCGAAGAGCTTGCGCGGCTCGTGCATCTGTCGCAGCGGCACTTGCAGCGCATGTTCAAGATGTTCCTCAGCGTCTCGCCGACGCATTACTACCTCACGCTGCGGCTGCGTCGCGCGCGCGAACTGTTGCGCAACACGGATGCATCGATTGCACGCGTGACGAGTGTGTGCGGGTTTCATTCGCCTTGTCACTTCAGCAAGGCGTATCGCGCGCAGTTCGGGCACGCTCCCAGCGTGGAGCGGCGCCTTTCGGCCTAGCGCGTCCATCGTCTGAAAATCTTCTGTTCCGCGCCGGTTTGTGACGGGCCGCGCGGGCTGACTTGCGTCCTGATGAACCTGAGAGAGAGGAAAAACATGAAGCGTTTGTGGATCGCGTCGCTCGCTGCGGCGATGCTGGCGGGTGTGAGCGTGGCGCACGCGGCCGAGCCTGCGGCGTGCAGGAACGTGCGTTTTGCCGATGTCGGCTGGACCGATATCGCGGCGACGACCGGACTCGCATCGACGATCCTGCAGGGTCTCGGCTACAACCCGACGAAGACGATCGCCTCGGTGCCGATCACGTTCGCGGGCGTGAAAAGCAAGCAGATCGACGTGTTCCTCGGCTACTGGTCGCCGACGATGGACCCGATCATCGATCCGTTCAGGAAGAACAATCAGGTGAAGGTGCTGGCGACGCCGAATCTCACGGGCGCGAAGTACACGCTGGCGGTGCCGGACTATGCGTATCAGGCGGGTATTCGCAACTTCAACGATATTGCGAAGAACTACGACAAGCTCGATGGCAAGATCTACGGTATCGAACCGGGCAACGATGGCAATGCGCTGATCAAGAAAATGATCGATTCGAATCAGTACGGGCTTGGCAAGTTCAAGCTGGTGGAATCGAGCGAGGCGGGCATGCTGGTCGAGGTGAATCGCGCGGTCCGCGAGAAGAAGCCGATTGTATTTTTGGGGTGGGAGCCACACCCGATGAACGTGCAGATGAAGATCGATTATCTCTCGGGTGGCGATGACGTCTTTGGTCCCAACTACGGCGAGGCTAAAGTGCTGACCGTGACGCCCACGGATTACGATTCGCGTTGTCCGAATGTCGCGAAGCTGGTTTCCAATCTGCAGTTCACGACGGATATCGAGAATCACGTGATGCTGCCGATCATGAACAAGACCGATGCGAACAAGGCGGCACGCGAGTGGCTCAAGGCCAATCCGACGGTGCTGGACAAATGGCTTGCGGGTGTGAAGACATTCGACGGGAAGGACGGGCTGCCGGCGGTGAAGGCTTATGTGGCGGGGGCGAATTGAGTCTCAGAAGGCCTTGTTGGCCTTGATGTCGAAGGCGGCAGTGACTGCGCCCATGCTGCCGCCCTGGGCGTTTTGCACGACGTATTCCTGTTTTATCCTTGCGAAGGATAAGCCGACGCTTTCGATGGCGTAGCCGGCGTCGGCGGATGGGTGGACCTTCGTGATCAACACGTCTTCCATGGTGATCCTGAAGTATTCGAGCGCGGTGCCGCCGGCTTTGCGCATGATGAGTTCGGCTTTGGGTATGTGCTTGCCGGTGGCGCTGTAGAGGAACAGATTGGGCGATGCGCGGTCGATCTCGTGCTTGAATTCGAGGCCGGAGAAGGACGCTTTGCCGGAGCCGCCGCCTGAGTTGATGTGCGTGGAGGAGGGTTGGGAGACGGTCCATTCCCAGAAGATGACTTGAATGGCTTTCGGGTGAGCCTTGTCCTGCGATTCGCCGTCGATGCCCTGGAGGTTGAGGAGGATGTCGGAGTGCATGGGGGTGAGTTTTATAGTGAATAGAAGCGTGTTATTGATGTCGGCTGCGGACGACGCGGGTGATCAAGCGGTAGGCCAGCCATAGGGCCAAGGCTGAGAAGATCCAGCTGAGCGCTAGGGCGACGAGGCCGCAGAAGGCGCCGATGGTGTCGGGATCCTTCTCATCGCTATAACCGAATGTATCCAGTCCGAATCTGACGATCCTATAAATCCATAGCGGACACCCTTGAGCGTGAGCATCGATATAACGAAAGACAACGATGCCGAGTTCGTACGGAAGGATGAGCCAGAGTGATATGAGAAGGGCTTGGCGGAGCAAGAGCTTCGTTGTGAGATGGTCAAGCTTGCCCATCGCCAATTTCTGAGCGACTGCGAACAATTCGGATGATCAATCGGTAAACGATCAGCAAGACCATCGCCACGAATATGCAGCAGAGGACTAGCGCGAAGAGGGCACACAAGGCGCCGATAGTCTCAGGCTCCTGCACGTCGTGGTAACCGAAAATCTTGAGCGCAAAACGAACGGTCCATTCAATCCATCCCGGCGCTTCTTCCACGCGCGTGTTGAGGTATCGAAAAAGGACAACACCGAGTTTGTACGAAAGTACTAGCCAGAGCGAGGTCCGAAGGGCTAGCCAGAGGATTCGTTTCATCGAACTTCCACCACACCGTAGGCCTTGTGCAGTGAGCCCGGGATAGAAACAGTCGGTCGACCCGAACGGATGAATTTCCTCAGTCTGTCGAAATCCTTTTCGTCCACAACGGTAATGCACCCCTCACTCAAACCGCCGAAACCGTTTGGATGCAGTCTGAAACTGCCACGCGTGACTCCGTTGACAATTGTCTCGTCGCCGGTTTTACGATTCCACAGGGTGAACCACTTAGCATGGTCGTTGCCAAACCCGTACTTCGCCACTAGGTCACGGGCTCGTCCCAAGCGACCGCCTGCCTGTCGATCGATAATGTAGTAGCGACCTGGCGGAATGGGTCCAATGCCTTGAAGTGCAACCGCGTCAGGATTGTCGCGACCAATGTCTTTTCCCGAATAAGCCTCGATGGTGCCAAAACCTGTGCACGCGAGGTCGGAGGAAACCTGTCGATTGAGTTTGAATACACAGCTGACTGGCATTGATTTTCTAAGCGCGCTTCGTAGAGATAATAAAATCGCGTTCATAACAATAGCGGTTGACTGCTATGCAGTGTGAGAACTTCTGTAATAAATTTTGAAATCGCTTGCCGCCACTACTTAAGAAAATCGAATACGCTTTGAGTTGGCGCCTATAAGAAGAGACTCGTTGCTTGCGCGCATGATTTTCTTGCTGCCTGACAATTTAACGTGCACTAAAAAGGCATGGACGGAGAACGCACGTGTGTCAGCGGTTGCGAATCAATCGGGCAATCAATCCATATCCAATCAGCAAGACCATCGCGACGAATATCCAGCAGAGCACTAGCGCGAACAGGCCACAAGCGGCGCCGACCGTTTCGGGATCCCGCACGTCACTGTAGCCGAATGAATCGAGTGCAAAACGCACGCTCCGTTCGATCCATTCCGGGCACGCTTCAATATGGGCATCGATATAACGGAGAAGGAAGATGCCCAGCTTGTAGGAAAGAAAGAACCATAGCGAAATCAAGCCTATCGTCTTGAAATTGCGCATTCTTTTCATGCCGCTTATTCGATTCTCTTTTTTTGACTGACACCCGAAATCCCTTTTGTAAAAGCGAACAACGCCAGCGCAGTGAGGAAGACGTGCCAGCCCCAGAGATTGAATATGCCGTCGATTCGGGCGAGTGTGGGTGATCTCGTGTCGTAGCGCACCGTCACCTGATCGCCCACCCGGAACTTGCACCACGTACTGCTTCCTGCGACCGAAAGACGGTCGCCGGTGACGGTGGTAAATGCAACATCGGGCTTATGATTTCCCGCGCGCAGACGAAGTACCACTCCCTCAGCAGTTTGCGAATGCCGAAACCAGTCGATTTCCGGCTGCAGAAATGGCAGTTGCATGAGCAGTACGACTGCTCCCGCAAGCAATGGCCCGAATCGAAGGCGTCTTGCGGTCACGCCGCTGCCCGCCCGAGAAAAGATTGGGTGTAATCGAGGATACCGTCTTCAAGCTCCGTGAAGCAGACATAGTTACGATTGACAAAGGGGAGGGTACGGCCACGAGCAACACGAAAGCCACCTCGCCCTCTAACGTTGATAATCCGCATTAGCTGGTAGTTGCTGCCTGCGATGCCAGAATCTGGAAGCCAGTCCATAGGCTGCACTCAACATAACCCCTACCACAATCCAGCTGACGACAAACGTAGCCAGGTTAGCGATCGTGGTTATATCTTCAGGTTCGCTGACGTCCGAATGCGTAAGCTCAATCCCGAATCGAATGGTGTCATCGAGCCAGTCTGGCATTTCCGGCGTCTGCTGGATGATGAAAACCGCCAGCGCGATGCCTGCGCGATAAGTGAGGCCGAGAAAGGTCAAAGTCAGCAATATGCTAAGCGGGACTCGCTTCATATACCCGGCTCTGTCCAGCAGTTCTAGAAACCAAACAGTACCGCTATCCCGTCTTGCAATGCATCGCATTTTGTAAAACAACAATGCCCTCGATCAACAGAATCGAGGGCATGGAAAACTACAGTCAGCAATCACCAAACCACCCTAACTCCGATAATCCGTCCTCGCCCCACCTTCAATCATCCTCAACGCCGCTTCCCACTGCATGCGCGTAATCCCCTCCGACTCATCCCGTCGATATTGCGAAGCCGTCACCTCGCACACCTTCTCCGAAGGCCAGTTCAATTCCCCGCCTCCCACCAGCGCCCGCAACTGAATCTCACAAGCCCGTTCAAGAAAATACATTTCCTGAAACGCCTCCGGAATCGACTTCCCGCAGGTCAACAACCCATGATTACGCAGAATCATCGCGTTATGCGAACCGAGATCGTTCACCAACCGATCCCGCTCGGCCAGATCGAGCGCAATCCCTTCATAATCGTGATAAGCCAGATGCCCGTAATACTTCAGCGCATGCTGACTAATGGGCAACAGCCCGCGCTTCTGAGCCGAGACCCCCGCGCCCGCCGCCGTATGCGTATGCACGACGCACGCCACATCGTGACGCGCCATGTGAATCGCCGAATGAATCGTAAAACCCGCCGGATTCACGCGATAACGCTCCGGGTCGTCGCGGGCGCCGGGTTCAACCGGCCGTCCTTCGCTGTCGATGCGCACCAGATCCGACGCCCGCATCTCGTCGAACAGCACGCCATAGCGGTTGATCAGAAAGTGATGGTCCGATCCCGGCACGCGCGCACTAATGTGCGTGAAGATCATGTCGGTCCAGCGAAAATGCCCGATTACGCGATAGAGCGCCGCAAGATCGCAACGTACCTGCCATTCTTCCTGCGAGTATCCGTGAGTCGCCATGCCGTTCCTCCTTGGTGTGATGAGCCGCGGAAAACGTGAACAAAGTGCTCTGAAGACGCTCTATAGCGCCTGGGCGCGGCCCGGAAAAGTCTCGTCGTAGTCCATCGATTGCTCGGCGGCCTGCGCGTCCTGCGCACCGCCTTGTTCGCGATACATCATCGGCGGCACGCCGAACTGCTTGCGGAACTCGCGGCCGAGATGCGAGGCATCCGAGAAGCCGCAGCTCGACGCAATATCCGCCACCGTCTTGTCCGAACTCGTCAACAGCCATGCCGCCGTACGCAGCCGCACCTGCTTCGCATACGCTTGCGGCGCCTTGCCCGTCTCCGCCTTGAAGAGGCGCTCGAGCTGACGCGTCGACATGTCGAGCTTGTGGGCCAGCTCATCGAGCGTCAGCGACCGCCCGACATGCTGCTCCATCAGCAGGATCGCACGTTTGACTTTCGGATGCGTCGCCGGCGCGAGACCGGGCGGATGCGGCTGCGGCGCGTTGCCTTTCTGCATGTCGTCGACGAGCAGGATGCGCAACGCCTTCTGCACCGTCGCGGTCTCGAAGTGGCGCAGCAGAATGGCCGCGGCCACGTCGATGGACGCGCGCCCGCCCGAGCACGTGATGCGCCGCCGGTCGATCACGAACAGACGGTCCGCAACCAGCGCCTGCTCATCCGCATGCGGAAAGCGCTCGACGAAGTCCCAGTAGTGAAACCAGCTCACGCAGATGCGGTGTCCCTCGAGCACGCCGGCGCGCATCATCGAGAAGACGCCCGTACACATGCCGACGATGGTCGCGTCCGCCGCGGCCGCGCGTCGAATGAACTGCAAGGTGGCATCGCTCGTCGCGGGACCGGAATGCAGCAGGCCGCCGACTACGACTACGTAGTCGAACGGCTCGGCTTGCTCATAGGTTTCCCACGGCGTGATCTGGATGCCGCAGCTTGCGCGGACCGGCGCAAGCGTCTCGCCGATCACGCTCCAGGAGCAGCGCACGGGGCGGCTGAAGTCGCCTTCGTCGGCGGACAGGCGCAACAGGTCGACGAAACCGGAAAACGCGGTCAGCGTGAAGTTCGGCAGCAGGATGATGCCGAAGCGGATGCGCGATTTCGATTGACCGTCGATGGACAGCGGTGGAAGGGACTCTGCGGGGTTCATGCGCGTGACGTGCGGCGGCTCGAAGTTATCCGGCGAGCATATCACTCGCGCGCGGCGTTCGGCACCCGCGTCAGAAAACGCGTCGGCCGCTTCAGAAACCTAGGGATAACACCGAGGCGCGCACGCCGGACCGCGCGCTGACGCCGCCATCCCATTTCGACGGCGTTTTTGTTCTATCGAGTCTTTTTGCGGTTTGGTGCAATGAGCGCCATACCGAAACCACGCACGCGCCCACCGCGCCGCGCCCAGTCAAACCCAAGCAAAGGGACTCGCTCATGAACGTCAGCGTCTTCGATCTGTTCAAGATCGGCATCGGACCGTCGAGCTCGCATACCGTCGGACCGATGATCGCGGCGTGCCGGTTCGCGTCCCACATCGAGGACGCCAATCTGCTCGCCTTCGTCACGCGAGTGCGCGTCGAGCTGTTCGGTTCGCTCGGCGCGACCGGCAAGGGCCACGGCACCGACAAGGCCGTGCTGCTCGGCCTCGAAGGCAATCTGCCCGATCTGATCGATCCCGACCTGATCGCACCGCGTCTGGACGCCATCCGCAAGAGCAAGCGCCTGATGCTGCTCGGCAAGCACGAAGTCATGTTCGAAGAGCGCGAGCACATCGGCTTCTATCGCAAGCTGATGCCGGGCGCGCCGGGTTCGAGCATCGTGCATCCGAACGGCATGCGCTTCCAGGCGTTCGACGACAACGGCCAGTTGCTGGTCGAGAAGGAGTATTACTCGGTCGGCGGCGGCTTCGTCGTGAATCGCGAGGGCGATCGCGTCAACGGCGTGCGCGCGGGCGGCACGGTGCCGCATCCGTTCCGTACCGGTGAGGACCTCATGCGCGTGTGCCGCGAAACCGGTCTCTCCATCGCCGAAGTGACGATGCGGAACGAATGCGCGAGCCGCAGCGAAGCCGAAGTGCGCGAAGGCATGCTGGCCGTGTGGCGCGTGATGGCCGCCTGCGTCGAGCGCGGCTGCAAGGAGCGCGGCGAGCTGCCCGGTCCGATGCACGTGAAGCGTCGCGCGGCGGATCTGTCCGCGTCGCTGCGCTCGCGCTCCGAAGAGTCGCTGCGCGATCCGCTCTCGATGCTCGACTGGGTCAATCTCTACGCAATGGCCGTGAACGAGGAAAACGCCGCGGGCGGCCGCGTCGTCACCGCGCCGACCAACGGCGCCGCCGGCGTGATTCCCGCCGTGCTGCACTACTACGTGAAGTTCATGCACGGCGCGAACGACGAAGGCATCGTGCGCTTCCTGCTGACGGCCGCGGCCATCGGCATCATCTACAAGGAAACGGCATCGATTTCCGGCGCCGAAGTCGGCTGCCAGGGCGAAGTCGGCGTCGCCTGCTCGATGGCCGCCGCCGCACTCGCCGCAGTCATGGGCGGCACGCCCGCGCAGGTCGAGAACGCTGCCGAGATCGGCATGGAACACAACCTCGGCATGACCTGCGATCCGGTCGGCGGGCTCGTGCAGATTCCGTGCATCGAACGCAACGCGATGGGCGCGATCAAGGCACTCAATGCCGCACGCATGGCGATGAAAGGTGACGGCACGCACTACGTGTCGCTCGACTCGGTCATCAAGACGATGCGCGAAACCGGCGCCGACATGAAGACGAAATACAAGGAGACGTCGCGCGGTGGTCTCGCCGTGAACGTCATCGAATGCTGATTCTGATTCAACGCATAACACCCTGCACGAAGAAGGAAACACCATGAGCCGCTACTCGATATTCAGCCTGCTGCGCAACGGCATGTCGTATCACGAGAACTGGGAACGCCAGTGGAGAAGTCCGGAGCCGAAGCGCGAATACGACGTGGTGATCGTCGGCGGCGGCGGCCATGGTCTCGCGACCGCGTATTACCTCGCGAAGGAACACGGCATCACGAATGTCGCGATTCTCGAGAAGGGCTGGATCGGCGGCGGCAATACGGCGCGCAACACGACCATCGTGCGTTCCAACTATCTGTGGGACGAATCCGCCGCGCTCTACGAAAAGGCGATGAAGCTGTGGGAAGGCCTCTCGCAGGACCTCAACTACAACGTGATGTTCTCGCAGCGCGGCGTGATGAATCTCGCGCATACGCTGCAGGACGTGCGCGACACCGAACGCCGCGTGAACGCGAACCGCCTCAACGGCGTCGATGCCGAGTTCCTCACGCCGCAGCAGATCAAGGAAATCGAGCCGACCATCAACCTCAACAGCCGTTACCCGGTGCTGGGCGCGTCCATTCAACGGCGCGGCGGCGTCGCGCGTCACGATGCCGTGGCGTGGGGCTTCGCGCGCGGCGCGGATCGCGCGGGCGTGGACATCATCCAGAACTGCCAGGTCGTCGGCATTCGCCGTGAAGGCAACCAGGTCACGGGCGTCGATACGACCAAGGGCTTCATCAAGGCGAAGAAGGTCGCGGTGGTCGCGGCGGGCAACACGACGAACCTCGCCGACATGGCCGGCGTGCGCCTGCCGCTCGAAAGCCATCCGTTGCAGGCGCTCGTGTCCGAGCCGATCAAGCCGGTCGTGAATACGGTGGTGATGTCGAACGCGGTGCACGCGTACATCAGCCAGTCCGACAAGGGCGATCTCGTGATCGGCGCGGGCGTGGACCAGTACACGGGCTTCGGGCAGCGCGGCAGTTTCCACATCATCGAGGGCACGCTGGAGGCGATCGTCGAGATGTTCCCGGTGTTCTCGCGCGTGCGCATGAACCGCCAGTGGGGCGGCATCGTCGATGTCTCGCCGGACGCCTGCCCGATCATCTCCAAGACCGACGTCAAGGGCCTGTACTTCAACTGCGGCTGGGGCACGGGCGGCTTCAAGGCGACGCCGGGCTCGGGCTGGGCGTATGCGCACACCATCGCGCGCGACGAACCGCACGCGTTGAACGCGGCCTTCTCGCTGGACCGTTTCTATACCGGCCATCTGATCGACGAACACGGCGCGGCTGCCGTGGCTCACTAACCCGCACACTAAGGAAGAAATCATGTTGCTGATCGAATGCCCCTGGTGCGGGCCACGCGCCGAAACCGAATTCTCCTGCGGCGGCGAGGCAGACATCGCGCGTCCGCTCGACACGGAAAAGCTCACCGACCGCGAATGGGGCGATTACCTATTCATGCGCAAGAACCCGCGCGGCACGGCGCGCGAGCAATGGATGCACGCGCAAGGTTGCCGCCGCTGGTTCAAGGTGCAGCGCGATACGGTTTCCTACGAGATTCAGGGCTACGAGACGTTCGACCGTCCGCTGGCTGTGATGAATGACAACGGAGCACAGTCGAAATGAGCCAGAAAGACCGACTCGGCCTGGGCGGGCGCATCAACCGCGCCATTACGCTGACCTTCACGTTCAACGGCAAGACCTACCAGGGCTACGAAGGCGACACGCTCGCCTCCGCGCTGCTCGCCAGCGGCGAACGCTTCGTCGCACGCAGCTGGAAGTACCACCGTCCGCGCGGCATCATCACGGCGGGCGTGGAAGAGCCGAATGCCGTCGTGCAGCTCGAAACCGGCGCGTACACCGTGCCCAATGCGCGCGCCACTGAAGTCGAGCTGTATCAGGGGCTCGTCGCCAAGAGCGTGAATGCGAAGCCGAACATCGAGAACGACCGCATGGCGGTCAATCAGAAGATCGCGCGCTTCATTCCGGCGGGCTTCTACTACAAGACCTTCATGTGGCCGCGCAAGTTCTGGCCGAAGTACGAAGAAGTGATTCGCGACGCAGCGGGTCTCGGCGAAGCGCCGAAGCATCTCGATGCCGACCGCTACGACAAGTGCTTCGCGCATTGCGACGTGCTCGTGGTCGGCGGCGGACCGTCGGGTCTGGCAGCGGCGCATGCGGCGGGTCTTTCCGGCGCGCGCGTGATCCTGGTCGACGACCAGCGCGAACTCGGCGGCTCGCTGCTGTCGTGCCGCGCGGAAATCGACGGCAAGCCCGCGTTGCAATGGGTGCAGAAGGTCGAAGCCGAACTGCGCCGCATGCCCGACGTGAAGATCCTGTCGCGCAGCACGGCGTTCGGTTATCAGGATCACAACCTCGTCACGATCACGCAGCGTCTGACCGAGCATCTGCCGGTCTCGACCCGCAAGGGCACGCGCGAACTGATGTGGAAGGTCCGCGCGAAGCGCGTGGTTCTCGCGACCGGCGCGCACGAGCGTCCGATCGTGTTCGGCAACAACGATTTGCCGGGCATCATGCTGGCGTCGGCGGTGTCGACGTATCTGCATCGCTATGCGGTGCTGCCGGGACGCAATGCAGTGGTGTTCGCCAATAACGACGACGCGTATCAGTGCGCACTCGACCTGAAAACAGCTGGCGCTTCCGTGACCGTGGTGGATCCGCGCGCGGCCGAATCGAAGGGCACGCTGCCGGCGGCTGCACGCCGTCAAGGCATCCGCGTGATGAACAATGCGGTGATCACCGCCGCGCGCGGCAAGCTGCGCGTCGCGTCGGTGGAAGTCGCGGCCTATGCGAACGGCCAAGTGGGGCAAAAGCAGGAAGACCTGTCATGCGATCTGGTCGCCATGTCGGGCGGCTGGAGTCCGGTGCTGCACCTGTTCGCGCAGTCGGGCGGCAAGGCGCACTGGCATGACGAGAAAGCGTGCTTCGTGCCGGGCAAGGCGATGCAGGCGGAGAGCAGTGTCGGTGCATGTGCGGGCGAGTTCTCGCTGGCGCGCGGCCTTCGCTTCGGCGTCGAAGCGGGTGCGGATGCCGCGCGTGCAGCAGGGCATATCGTCGCGAAGCCGCAGCCGGTGCAAGTGGCCGAGATCGTCGAGGCGCCGATGTTGCCGCTGTGGATCGTCGGCAACCGGGAGCTGGCAACGCGCGGCCCGAAGCAGTTCGTCGATTACCAGAACGACGTGTCGGCGGCGGACATCTATCTCGCCGCGCGCGAAGGCTTCGAGTCCGTCGAGCACGTAAAGCGCTATACGGCGATGGGTTTCGGCACCGACCAGGGCAAGCTCGGCAACATCAACGGCATGGCGATTCTCGCGCAGGCGCTGAACAAGACCATTCCCGAAACCGGCACGACGACCTTCCGCCCGAACTACACGCCCGTGACCTTCGGCACGTTCGCGGGCCGCGAGCTGGGCGAGTTTCTCGATCCGGTGCGCAAGACCGCCATTCACGAGTGGCACGTCGAAAATGGCGCGATGTTCGAGGATGTCGGCAACTGGAAGCGTCCGTGGTACTACCCGAAGGCGGGCGAAGACATGCATGCGGCCGTGGCGCGCGAGTCGCTTGCGACGCGTGAAAGCGTGGGCATCCTCGATGCATCGACGCTCGGCAAGATCGACATTCAAGGACCGGATGCCGCGAAGCTGCTCAACTGGATGTACACGAATCCGTGGAGCAAGCTCGAAGTGGGCAAGTGCCGCTATGGCCTGATGCTCGACGAAAACGGCATGATCTTCGACGACGGCGTCACCGTGCGCCTCGGCGAACAGCACTACATGATGACGACCACCACCGGCGGCGCCGCGCGCGTGCTGACGTGGCTCGAGCGCTGGCTGCAGACCGAATGGCCCGACATGCGCGTGCGGCTCGCGTCGGTGACGGACCATTGGGCGACCTTCGCGGTCGTCGGGCCGAACAGCCGCAAGGTGCTGCAGAAGGTCTGTCACGACGTGGACTTCGCGAACGCGGCGTTCCCGTTCATGAGCTATCGCGACGGCACGGTGGCGGGCGCGGCGGCGCGCATCATGCGCATCAGCTTCTCGGGCGAACTCGCCTATGAAATCAACGTGCCGGCGAACGTCGGACGCGCGGTGTGGGAAGCGCTGATGGAAGCGGGCGCCGAGTTCGACATCACGCCGTACGGCACGGAAACCATGCACGTGCTGCGCGCGGAGAAGGGCTACATCATCGTCGGCCAGGACACGGACGGCTCGATGACGCCTTACGACCTCGGCATGGGCGGACTGGTCGCGAAGTCGAAGGACTTCATCGGCAAGCGTTCGCTGACGCGTTCGGACACGTCGAAGCAGGGGCGCAAGCAGTTCGTCGGCCTCCTGACCGACGATCCGCAATACGTGCTGCCGGAAGGCGCGCAGATCGTGGCAGGCCCGTTCCAGGGCGACACCGCGCCGATGCTCGGCCATGTGACCTCGAGCTACTACAGCCCGATCCTGAAGCGTTCGATCGCGCTGGCCGTCGTGAAGGGCGGTCTCGACAAGATGGGCGAATCGGTCCTGATCCCGCTCGCAAGCGGCAAGCAAGTGAAGGCAAAAATCACCAGTTCGGTGTTCTACGACAGCGAAGGAGCACGTCAGCATGTTGAATGAGATCAAAACGGGCGCCGCGGTCGTCGATCGTGCCATCGGCGCACAGGGACTGAGCGGGACCTGGCAGGAATCCCCGCTCGTCGGCGCCGACGCGCTTCTCAAGGCGCATCAGGGCGGCTCGCCGAAAGCCTTCCGCCTCACCGAGCGGCCGTTCCTCGAACTCGTGAACGTGCGTGGCGATACGCGTGACGCGAGTTTCGTCAGCGCCGTTCAGAACGTGCTCGGCTGTACGCCGCCCGAGAAGCCGAATACCGTCGCGCGCGGCAATGGGTACACGATGCTGTGGCTCGGTCCCGACGAATGGCTCGTGCATTCCGACGCCGCTCACGACGCCTCGCGTCCCGCGCCGCTCGAAGCGAAGCTGCGTGAAGCGTTCGTCGGCCAGTTCTCGGCGGCGGTGGATATCGGCAGCGGTTACACGGTGCTCGATATCGATGGCCCGAAGACGCGCGAGTTGCTGTCGCGCGGCTGTCCGCTCGATCTGCATCCGAAGCTGTTCGGCGAAGGCCAGTGCGCGCAGAGTCACTTCTTCAAGGCGTCGCTGACGCTGGTGCCGCTGGGCGGCGACCGCTTCGAACTGATCGTGCGCCGCAGCTTCGCGGACTACTTCGTGAAGATCATGCTCGACGCCGCCGAGCCGCTGCTTTCATGAAGCCGTTCGAGCCGCTGGAGATGGGCGGGCGAGGCTGGCGCGTCGTGGTCGACGAGTTGATCGTGCAGACGCGCGTCGGTCTCTACGAGCATGAGCATGAAGGGCCGCAGCCCGTCTGCATCGATGCGAGCCTGCATTACCGCGCGATGCCGGATGAATCGGACGCTGGCCTCATCGACTACGAAGCGTGGTGCAATCGCGTGAGCGCGTTTCTCGAAACGAAGCCGCACACGCGCCTGCTCGAAACGCTGGCCGTGGAGATTGCCGCGCTCTCGTTCGATGAATGGCCCGCGCTCGACGCCCTGACACTTACGCTGCACAAGCCGAAGATCCGCCCCGGCACGAAGCGCCTCGGGCTGGAACTGGACTGGCGCCGCGCGGACCATGACGCGTGGCAGCTGCGTACCGCCGCAGGTCACGCTCTGGCGCGATGAATCCGTCACGCGACGCCGCTGCACAGCTGTCCGCCCGTGCCTTCAAGAAGCACGATGCGGACGCGGCGCTCGCGCTGCTCGACCGCAGCATTGCGCTGAAGCATCGGCGCATCGCGCTGATTCGCTACCTCCATGCGCAATATCTCGATGCGCCGCTGCAAAGCCGGCATCACGACTATGTGAAGGCGATCGCGGCGCGGCTCAGCGTGGACGCGTTGATGCGCATTGCCGCGACAGCGCGGGCACGCTTCGATGTGTGATGCGGCTTCGTCGTCTATGCACTGGGATGCGGATAGGACGGGTCGATGGAGCGGATGTAGGGTTCGACTACATTGAGCGGCTGCTCGATCCAGTTCGCGATTGCCTGTGGCGTCAGGCGATAACCCTCCCCCATCAGCATGCGAACGATCGCCTGGTCTTCGTGACTCAATGAAGGAATGGGCAAGGGCGACAGCAACGACGACGGCGATGACGTTCGCGAAGCAGGCTCGACCGGCAATGCCTGCGAGACTGACGGGCGGTTATACGGGAAGTAGCCGGTGGCTGCGTAGTCCGGCGCGATCTGTCGAACATAGTCTGTGACGACGTTCACGTCGAGATCGAGCATGCTCGCCATGTGCTCCGGCTTCAGCCAGGATTCCATCAAACGTTCGATTTGTGCTGTGTCGGCTTCGGAGAGATGTGACGGTGAGAATGCGCGGGAACTTCCTGCGACAGGCTCGCCCTGAGCGGGCGCCTGGGGCAACGCGGCAGAGGTGGTGGCTGCCGGGATTGGCGTGTCGCCGCGCAAGCCGAATGTCCTTGAAATCATCCGTACTTCTCTCACTGTCGTTCCGTTTCGCTGAGCGATTTCATGATCTGTCAGGGATGTTTCGCTGAGATCCCGAATGACGTTGCTCTTCGTTTCCGCGCGCGTGATGACGGGTCCTGCTTGCATCTCCCTATCCTTCAGCATGTTTCGCCGTACTCTCGCGGCAGTGGACCAGGAGACCCCCAGTTCTCTCGCGATGGACTCAGTCCTGTCGTTCGCATGCTGCGTGACGTAGCGATATGCGGACTCGACCTTGTCCCAGGAAAGGCGCGGGTTGATTCTTCTTTCCAGCGCGTTACTGCGCGCGAGCCTTGAGACTCGCAGAACCGGTACCTTGAAGTGACCGGCAACGGTGGAGTAATTCTGCGTGGGCTGATTCCTCAGGTACTCGACGATCGCTTGCTCCTCTCGCCGTTCGTCAGGATCGATCTGCGGTTGGCGTCTGGTCGTGGGTGTTCTCGGCTTGATGGGGTTGTCTTGCCTGACGCGGTACCTCAGATCGATCTTCCGGGCCGTCGTGGCGCTGACGTCGTGCTGCTGGCCAATGGCTGCGTAGGAATCGCCTGTATCCCTCAAGTCCGCGACGATGGCTTGCACTTTCTCTGCATCGATGAAGGGATGTCGCTTTATGTCATGCTCTTTCGCGATATTTGCGACTGAACTCGTCCCGACACCATGTCGTTCGGCGATCGTGCGATAAGTGTCGCCGGGATGGCTTCTCAGATTGTCGACGATGATCTGCCTCTGCCGTGTCGTAATGGGCGCCGTTACGCTCGACCGCGTATCGAGTGAGGAACGGGGTAGTCGTACTACATTGTTCCTGTCCGCCACTCGCCTCACTGTTATCGTTGCAACGTCATGTCGTTGCGCAATCGCCGTGTAGGAATCGCCTGGATGGCTCATCAGATCTTCAAGGATGGCCTGGGCTCTTTCCGGTGAAAGCGGGCGGACACCGCCTGCAAGGCCTGTACTGGAATGAGGCTCCCACAGGCCCTGCTCGTCGAGCCGTACCGGGAACGAAGGCCGCCACGGATTGCTTTGGTCGAAGACGCGCCAAGTGCCGTTGTCCTTGTCGTACTTGACCGCATAAGTTTGACCGTCCATCGAGATGAAGCGCTGGCCGCGCGGGTCGACCATGACGCCGGGCGTGGTGCCCGGCGTGGACTGGGCGATCGGCGTGTCGTAGCGGTAGGACGAGGGTAGAGGTTGCGGGCCGTTGATACGTGCGCTGGCGGAGTCGAGTTGGCTGAGCGGCGGGGCCTTCGCAGATGAAGCCGCTTGCGCGATCTCTGCCGCGCCCGGGGCTGCCATCTCGATAGCTTTGGGCTTGCGCAGCATGTCGAGCAGGGCGCCGGCCCTGGACATTCCCCCCTTGAGCGCCGGACCGGCAATGTCCACCTCGGGCATCTTGTAGCCGAGCGCCGTGCCGAGTACGCCTGCGCCGATATCGATGAACGTACGAGCGGTATCGTTCAGATGGCTGTGCGGACAGATCGAATTGGTGAACAGGTTCGCGACGGGCATGGCGCCGACGGTCAGGCGGCAGAAGGCCTCGTCGAGTTCCTGCTGCCATTCCGGCGGGGGCGGTGAGTAGGCGGTCAGGTACTCGCGGCGCGGCGGGTCCAGGTCGGTCTTGCCTTGCACGTTGATGCGTCGTTCCGCGGCCACCAGCCGGCGTTGTGCCCATTGATACTCGGCGAGAAGGTTCTTGCCATAGTCATCGTTGGGCAAGGGCGGGTTCTTGAGGACATCGGAGAAGCTGGAGAAAGGCGGCAACTCGAAGCGGTGGAACAGATGGCCTTGCTCGGCGCGCTCTGCATCGGCGTCCATGTGGCGGGTGCGGTCCTCCCACTGCCTGAGCTTGCTGAAGCCGTCGGGACTCATCCTCATCAGTTCGGTGAAGGCGAGGGCGTGCTGTTCGTCGTTCAGCATTGCGCCAAAGTATTCCAGCCGCTTGGGAGAATCATCGCCCGTGCCGTAGATGGTCATGCCGGAAGCCTCCTTCAGGCGCTCGATCACTTCGCCAAAGGTCTTCTGACGGGCGAGTCTTGCAGCGTCGACTTTGCCATCGATACCGTCAGCGATCTTCGATTGCAGAGCACGCTTGAGCGCGGCGGCCTGGTTCATGGCGGCTTCGCGCTCCCCGGGCGTGGTGGCGCGCTCGAAGTTGTCGCGCAGGTTATCGAGGCGCTCGACGCCGCGCTTGCCTTCGGCATCGAGATAGCCGCTGCCGAAGGGCTGCGTGAAGATCGACTCGGCATGCTTGACGGGATCGGACTGGGTGTCGTCGTGCTCGTCGGAGATGGCCTGGCGGAACGACTCGAACTGCTTGACGATCGCGGCACGCTGGCTGGGCTCGGCGGCATTCTCGAACGCCACACTGAACATCGAGAGCTGGGCGAGGTTCTGCTCGCGCACGGCGTCGTCGGGCAAGTCGGCGATCTGCGCTTGAAGACCGGGCAGCTGATTCTGGAAAGCCTTGGCGTAGCCGGGCCGGCCCGTCATGTTGATGTCGTTGAGCTCGCGGGCGCTGCTGGCGTTGTCCTGGTTACGCGTGGACGAGATGTCGTTGGCGTCGTAGGTTGTGTTGAGACGGTCGAGTTCATCGGCGGTGGCGCCCTGGAGGACGGTGACGTCCTGCTTCGCTGCATCGGAAGAGAGCGCGGCGGCGTCGGTCTGCGAGTTGACCGAGAGCTGAGTCGGGATCGATGGCGTATGCGGTGCATCGGCATCGTCCGGTTTCGCTGGCTGTGGAGCGGGCTGAGGCGGGTCTCGTTGAAGAGCCCCCGGCATGCTCGGATCCGACGATTCGCCGGGCGATGCGGTATCGGTGGGCCGGCTGCCGACTGAACTCACTGACATGGAATACTCTCGGGTATCGAGTTATCGGGCGGGAAAAGCGACGTGCCCGCCCTTGCCGTATTCCATTAGAAACCGCAGCGAATCGTGCCCGGTCGTACCGCAGTACGACGAACTTCACCATGCTCGATCAATGGCCGGCCAGATCCAGTGCCGGCACGGCCCGCGCTCGTTTCCCGCCTGCCACGAAGTAAGGCGTCTCGACCCGCGCCAGCGGCTCGAGGCCCCGGATGCGATCCGCGATCTTCTCCGCCAGCATGATGGTCGGCGCATTGAGATTGCCGGTCGTGATCTGCGGCATGATCGACGCATCCACGACCCGCAATCCCTGCATGCCATGCACGCGGCCTTCTCCATCCACGACCGCCATGTCGTCGTCGCCCATCTTGCACGAGCATGACGGGTGATACGCCGTCTCCGCCTTGGCGCGCACGAAGGCATCGAGTTCTGCGTCGCTCTTCAGGTCGTCGGACGGATGCAGTTCGCGGCCCCGGTATCGTTCGAGCGCGGGCTGGCGCATGATCTCGCGCGTGACGCGAATCGCATCGCGGAATTCGCGCCAGTCGAGCGTATCGGCCATGTAATTGAACAGGATGCCCGGATGCGCATGCGGGTCGCGCGACGTGAGCTTCACGCGGCCACGGCTCGGAGAACGCATCGAGCCGACGTGCGCCTGAAACCCGTGCATGCGGATCGGGTTCGAGCCGTTGTAATTGATCGCGACCGGCAGGAAGTGATACTGGATGTTCGGCCATGGATCATCGTCGCGCGTGCGGATGAAGCCGCCCGCCTCGAACTGGTTGCTCGCGCCGATGCCCGTGCCGTTCAACATCCATTCGAGCCCGATGGCCGGCTGGTTCCACCAGTGCAACGCCGGATACAGCGACACGGGCTCCTTGCATTCGTACTGCATGTACATCTCGAGATGATCCTGAAGGTTCTCGCCGACGCCCGGCAGATCATGCACCACGGCAATGTCCAGTGGCTTCAGCCAGTCGGGCCGTCCGACGCCCGAGCGTTGCAGCAACTGAGGCGAGGCAATGGCGCCGCTGCACACGAGCACTTCGCGGCGCACATGCGCGGTCACGCGTTCGCCGCGATGCAGATAGGCGACGCCGATCGCCCGCTTGCCCGAGAACAGCACGCGGTCGGTGGTTGCATGCGTGACGATCGTGAGATTGCCGCGCTGTTTCGCGCGGTCCAGATAGCCGCGCGCGGTGCTGGCGCGCCTTCCCTTCGCGGTCACGGTGCGGTCCATCGGACCGAAGCCTTCCTGCTGATAACCGTTGAGATCTTCGGTGCGCGGATAGCCTGCCTGCACGCCTGCTTCGACCATCGCGGCAAAGAGTGGGTTGTTGCCGGGCTTGCTCGTCGTCACGTGCACGGGGCCGTCGCCGCCGTGATACGCATTCGGCCCGATGTCGCGTGTCTCCGCCTTGCGGAAATAGGGCAGGCAGTCGAGATAGCTCCAGTTGTCGAGACCGGGCATCGAGGCCCAGTTGTCGTAGTCGAGCGCGTTGCCGCGGATATAACACATGCCGTTGATGAGCGACGACCCGCCCAGGCCCTTGCCGCGACCGCATTCCATGCGACGGTTGTTCATGTGCGGCTCGGGCTCGGTTTCATAGGCCCAGTTATAACGCCGCCCTTGCAGCGGATAAGCCAGTGCGGCGGGCATCTGCGTGCGGAAGTCGAAGCGATGATCCGGGCCGCCCGCTTCCAGCAGCAGCACGGTCACGTCCGCGTCCTCGGTGAGACGCGAGGCGAGCACGTTGCCCGCCGATCCCGCGCCGACGACGATGTAGTCGTATTCGTTCGCGCTCATCGTGAAGCTCCTTAAAACACGGGCTGATAGGGACCGAGCTCCACCTGCACGGACTTGATGCGCGTGTAGGCATTGAGCGTCGCGATGCCGTTCTCGCGGCCGATTCCCGACTGCTTGTAACCGCCGACCGGCATCTCCGCCGGCGACTCGCCCCAGGTGTTGATCCAGCAGATACCCGCCTGGAGCCGATGAATCACGCGATGCGCGCGCGACAGATTCTCCGTCACCACGCCCGCGGCGAGACCGTAGTCGGTGTCGTTGGCACGCGCGATCACTTCGTCTTCGTCGTCGAAGGCCAGGAGGCTGAGCACCGGGCCGAAGATTTCCTCGCGCACGATGCGCATGTCGTCGCGGCAATCGGCGAACACGGTGGGCTGGACGTACTGTCCTTGCGCGAAGATACCGTCGGTCAGCCGTGCGCCGCCCGCGATGAGCCGCGCGCCCTCGCGCTTGCCGCTTTCGATGAAGCCCAGCACCTTCTGCAATTGCGCCGCGCTGGCGAGCGGGCCAAAGTTCGTATTCGCATCATCAGGCGCGCCGATGCGGATGCGCTTCACGCGCGTCAGCAGCAATGCCTCGAACGCTTCCATCACGCCGCGCTGCACGAACACACGCGTGCCGTTCGTACACACCTGACCCGAGCTGAAGAAGTTGGCGCTCATCGCGATGTCCGCCGCGCGTTCGAGATGGGCGTCGTCGAACACGATGAGCGGCGACTTGCCGCCCAGTTCCATCGTGACTTCCTTGAGCGTTGATCCCCCCGCGCGCGCCATGACTTTCTTGCCCGTCTCGACGCCGCCCGTGAACGAAATCTTCTCGATACCGGCATGTTCCGCCAGCATCGCGCCGACGCGCCCATCGCCCTGCACGACGTTGAAGACGCCCGCGGGCACGCCTGCCTCGGTATAGATCTCCGCGAGCTTCAACGCGCTCAGCGGCGTGACTTCGCTCGGCTTGAAGATCATCGCGTTGCCCGCTGCAAGCGCGGGCGCCGACTTCCAGCACGCGATCTGAATGGGATAGTTCCACGCGCCGATGCCCGCGCACACGCCGAGCGGCTCGCGTCGCGTATAGACGAACGACGACTCGCGCAACGGAATCTGCCCGCCTTCGATGGCCGTGGCCAATCCCGCGTAATACTCGATGACATCCGCGCCCGTGACGATATCCACGGCGCGCGTCTCCGCAATGGGCTTGCCGGTGTCGCGCGTTTCGAGCGCGGCGAGTTCGTCGTTGCGGGCGCGCAGCAGATCGACGGCGCGCCGCAGGATGCGCGAGCGCTGCATCGCGGTCAGCGCGGCCCATTCGCGCTGACCTTCGTGCGCGCTGCGCACCGCGCGGTCGATATCCGCTTGCGAAGCCTGCTGCACGTGGGCGAGCAGTTCGCCGTTGGCGGGATCGAGCGTGTCGAACGTTTCGCCGCTCGTTGCATCGACATAGGCGCCGCCGATGTAAAGCCGTTGCTCTTCGAAAGCCGACATATCGCGCTCCTTCAAATGGGGTGGATTCAACTGCGCGCGTCCAGCACGAGGTCGATGTAGTCGTAAGCCAGGCGCAGGGCCGCCTTGGTGTCGAACGGCTCGCCGGCGAGCGCGCCGCGCAGCCACAGTCCGTCGATCAGCGCGGCCAGGCCGGTCGCCGCGCGCCGTGCTGCGGGCTTCGGCAAGGCTCTGGAGAAGTCCGCGCACAGATTGGAATGCAGACGCCGCGTGTTGACGTGTTGCAGCCGCTTCAGTTCGGCCTTGTGCATGCTTTCCGACCAGAACGCCAGCCACGTTTTCATGACCGGGCCGTTCACCTGTTCGACATCGAAATTCGCCGCGACCACGGCCCGCAACTTCGAGCGCGGGTCGGGTTTCGCGGCCTTGCGACGGCGCGCCGTGCCTTGCCACAGCGCACGCAGCACGTGGCGCATGGTGGCTTCGAGCAGCCCGTCCTTGTCGCCGAAATAGTGGCTCACGATGCCCGTCGAGATGCTGGCGCGCTGCGCGACGGAGGCCAGTGTGGCCCCCGCGAGACCGGACTGGTCGATGGTCTGCAACGTGGCGTCGATCAACTGCGCGCGGCGAATCTCGCGCATGCCGAGCTTGGGCATGACAGGTTTCCAGTCAGTGTGGTGCGCCGATGTTAGGTTTTTTATTTTGAACGGTCAATCAATAAAAACCGGAACCAGGCGTTCCCCTACCGTGATGTCGGATTCAGCCAAACGTGCGTCGCATTGAGTGACAGTCGGCGGCTGCGAGCGGCGCTACCCTCGATGCACGGGCGCGATGGACCGCAACGGTGCATGCACGGACGTCGCGCGAGCCGTCCACGAAACATGGAGACGATCAATGAGCAGCAATCGCGGTGTCGTTTATCTGGGGCAGGGCAAGGTCGAAGTGCAATCCATCGACTATCCGAAGATGGTCGATCCACGCGGCCGCGACATCGGCCACGGCGTCATCCTGCGCGTCGTCACCACCAATATCTGCGGCTCGGATCAGCACATGGTGCGCGGCCGCACAACGGCCCCGGTCGGCCTCGTGCTCGGCCACGAGATCACGGGCGAAGTGATCGAGGTGGGCCGCGACGTCGAGACGCTCGCCATCGGCGACCTGGTATCGGTGCCGTTCAATGTGGCCTGCGGCCGCTGCCCGACCTGCAAGGCGCAGCATACGGGCGTGTGCCTGAACGTGAATCCGTCGCGCGCGGGCGGTGCTTACGGTTACGTGGACATGGGCGGCTGGATCGGCGGACAGGCCGAGTACGTGATGGTCCCCTATGCCGACTTCAATCTGCTGAAGTTTCCCGACAAGGATCAGGCAATGTCCAAGATCCGCGACCTCACCTGTCTCTCCGACATTCTGCCGACGGGCTATCACGGCGCCGTGATGGCCGGCGTCGGGCCGGGTTCGACGGTGTATATCGCGGGCGCGGGTCCGGTGGGCATGGCGGCGGCGGCCTCGGCGCGCATCCTCGGCGCGGCCTGCACGATCGTCGGCGACATGAACGAGGAGCGTCTCGCGCATGCGCGCAAGATGGGCTTCGAGACCATTGATCTCTCGAAGGACGCGACGCTCGGCGAGCAGATCGAACAGCTGCTCGGCAAGCCGGAAGTGGATTGCGCGGTGGATTGCGTCGGCTTCGAAGCGCATGGCCATGGCTCGGACAGCGGACACGAAGCGCCGGCCACGGTGCTCAACTCGCTGATGGAGATCACCAAGGCAGCGGGCGCGATCGGCATTCCGGGCCTGTATGTCACCGACGACCCGGGCGCCGTCGATGCCGCCGCGAAAAAGGGCAGCCTGAGCATTCGCCTCGGCTTGGGCTGGGCGAAGTCGCATTCGTTCCACACGGGCCAGACGCCGGTGATGAAGTACAACCGCAACCTGATGCAGGCGATCCTGTGGGACCGTCTGCCGATTGCGGACATCGTGAACGTTTCAGTGGTGACGCTCGATGACGCGCCAGACGGCTACCGCAAGTTCGACGGTGGTGCGCCGCGCAAATTCGTCATCGATCCGCATGGGCTGCTGAAAGCGGCCTGAGAAGGCCGTATCAGTTCGAGCTTTCCTGCAGAAACGGCGGCATACTCGATGTATGACCGCCGACTATCTCCGCACCGCGCTCTCCGTTCGCCTCGCGCTCGCTGCCGACGCGGCGGAGATCGCGCGCATCCACGTCAACGCGTGGCAAGTCGCTTACCGGTCCATCTTCCCCGCTGAATTCCTTGCCTCGCTTTCGGTGCCGCGGCGCCAGGCGCTATGGTCTGAACTGATCGCGCGCGGCATGCCGCGCGTGATGCTGGCGCAGCGCAACGACGTGACACTTGGCTGGATCGCGTGGGGCGCTTCGCGTGACTACGACAAGAACCGCACGGATGCTGAAATCGAGGCGGTCTATATCGACCCGCCGCATTGGCGGCAAGGCGCGGGCAGGATGCTGATCGAAGAGGCGGTGAACGCCGCCGCGAGCGAGGGCTATCGGCAGATAACACTCTGGGCGCTGGAGGAAAATGCGCGCGGCCTGCGCTTCTACAAGGCGCTGGGCTTCACGCTGGATGGCGTATTCCGCACCGAGCGGGTGGGCGGCTGCGAGGTCTGCGAAACGCGCCTGCGCATGCGTATTTGAACGCTCAGGCGACCATCGCCGAAACCGACGAAAGCGGCGGCACCTGCTTGCGCCGCTCGCGGGTCGGCGCGGTGCCGAACGCGTCGCGATAGCTCTTCGAAAAATGGCAGGCTGATTGAAAGCCGCACGCCATCGTGATGTGCATGATGGACATGTCGGTCTGCAGCAGGAGTTCGCGCGCGCGACGCAGGCGCAGCGTCAGATAGTAGTGCGTCGGCGTCATGCCGAGATGCTCGCGAAACAGCCGTTGCAGCTGGCGCTGCGACATGCCGGCGAGCCGCGCCAGTTCTTCCCGCGACAAAGGCTCTTCGATGTTGTTCTCCATCAGCGAGATCACTTCGAAGAGCGACTTGTTGGCCGAGCCGAGCCGCGCCACCAGCGGCATGCGCTGCTGCGCGCTGGTGTCGCGCACATGTTCGACGATGAACTGCTCTGCAATCTGCGTCACGCGCGCCGTGCCGACCCGCGCGGCAATGAGGTTGAGCATCATGTCGAGCGGCGCAACGCCGCCCGTGCAAGTGACGCGGTCCCGGTCGATGACGAACAGTTCCTTGAGAAAACGCGTGTCGGGGAACTCTTCCTTGAGTGCCGACATGTTCTCCCAGTGGATGGCGCACGCATAGCCGGCGAGCAGTCCGGCGCGGGCGAGTGCGTAAGTGCCGGTGCAGAGAGAGCCGAGCACGCTGCCGGTGCGCGCGAAGCGGCGCAGCGCGGACAGATGTTCGGGGGTGGTGGCACGCTGCACGTCGATACCGCCGACCACGAAGACGATGTCCGGTTGCCCGACGCATTCCACCGGGCCGGTATCGACAGCCAGCCCATTGCTCGCGGTGACCGGACCGCCGTCCGGGCTGACGATCGACCAGCGATACAGCGGCTGTCCCGTCAGATAGTTCGCCATGCGCAGGACTTCGATCGCGTTGGTGAAAGCGATCATCGTGAAGTTGGGAAGCGGCATGAACGCGAAGTGCGACAGCGACGCCGTGCGATCGGGGGACATGTGAGAACTGATTCCTTCGAATCTGTTTGATTGGCGCCGTCAGACGCGGCGCTTTACCACTTCTGCAATTTTGGTTTCGATTGCAACTACCATGCCATCAGGCTAAACCCTGAGCGGCTCAAGGCACTGGTCGTGCTTGATCGCACCTGCGCACTGACGCGGGGCCTGACCGGCAAAGGCGCGCACCGTTCCAGCGCACGATCGTGCCGTCGCAGTGCAGCAAGCACTGCCGTTCGAAGGACTACACCGAATCTTAATTCGCCACTTGTCGAAAACAGACGCGGATGTCGGAAAACGCCAAGAACACGTCTAAATTCGTAAATTGACCAGCAGGGCAAAAGTCAAGAATAGACGCAACGAATGAGGGCGGCGAGAACCGGCTGAGAGCCGCGCCAGACCTGACCGAAACGACCGTCCTTCCTGACCCCACGGACCCTTCCATGTCGAACACGACTCTTCCGTTCAAAGCGCCGCTCGCGGCGTTGTGCGCGCGCCTTCCCATTTACCGAGCAACACGGAGCACTTCACGATGAGCACCCTGCACGACAACAGCATCATCATCGACGGCCTGAACATTTCGAAGTTCGAGCGCTCCGTGTTCGAGGACATGCGCAAAGGCAATGTCACCGCCGTGAACTGCACCGTCTCGGTGTGGGAAGACTTCCAGAAGACCATCGACAACATCGCGGAAATGAAGCAGCAGATCCGCGAGTACAGCGACATTCTCACGCTGGTGCGCACCACCGACGACATCCTGCGCGCGAAGAAAGAGAACAAGACCGGCATCATCTTCGGCTTCCAGAATTCATATGCGTTCGAGGACAACCTCGGCTATATCGAAGTGTTCAAGGAACTCGGCGTGAACGTGGTGCAGCTCTGCTACAACACGCAGAACCTGGTGGGCACCGGCTGTTATGAACCCGATGGCGGACTGTCGGGTTATGGCAAGGAAGTCATTCACGAGATGAACCGCGTGGGCATCATGGTGGATCTCTCGCACGTCGGCGCAAAGACTTCGTCGGACGCGATCGCCTGCTCGAAGAAGCCGGTCACGTATTCGCATTGCTGCCCCTCGGGCCTGAAAGATCATCCGCGCAACAAGACCGACGATCAGCTGCGCGAGATCGCCGATGCCAACGGCTTCGTCGGCGTGACGATGTTCTCGCCGTTCCTGAAGAAAGGCCCGGATGCGACCGTCGAGGACTACCTCGAAGCCATCGAATACACGATCGATGTGATCGGTGAAGACAAGGTCGGTATCGGCACGGACTTCACGCAGGGCTACAGCACCGAGTTCTTCGACTGGATCACGCACGACAAGGGCCGTTATCGCCGTCTGACCAACTTCGGCAAGGTGGTGAATCCGGAAGGCATCCGCACCATCGGCGAGTTTCCGAACCTGACGGCCGCGATGGAACGCGCGGGCTGGAGCGAGTCGCGCATCAAGAAAGTGATGGGCGAGAACTGGATGCGCTTCTTCGGCGAAGTGTGGAACGTCTGAACCCGAGCACAACAACAAGGAACCTTGCGATGCAACCTCAACTGCCCATCGACGTCGATCCGCAAACCGGCGTCTGGACCACCGACGCGCTGCCGATGCTGTATGTCCCGCGTCATTTCTTCACGAACAATCACGTTGCTGTCGAGGAAGCGCTCGGCCGCGAAACCTACGCCGAGATTCTCTACAAGGCCGGCTACAAGTCGGCGTATCACTGGTGCGACAAGGAAGCCGAGAAGCACGGCATCAGCGGCATGGCGGTGTTCGAGCATTACCTGAAGCGGTTGTCGCAGCGCGGCTGGGGCTTGTTCTCCATCGTCGAATCCGATCCGACCAGTTCGCATGCCCGCATCCACCTGCACAACTCGTCGTTCGTGCTGGCGCAGCCGGGCAAGCAGGGCAAGCTTTGCTACATGTTCGCCGGATGGTTCTCGGGCGCGATGGACTGGGTCAACGACACCGCTCCCGACAGCGCGAAGAAAGGCCCGCGTTCGAAGTCCATCGAAACGCAATGCGCGGCGGAAGGACACGACCACTGCGTGTTCGAAGTCTCGCCGCTCGCGTGATCAACGCGCGGCCAGCAGCCAAGGTTTTGCAGACGTCACCACACTGAGCCACCCCGAGGTCGATCGCAATGCGTTACCCGAACCTTTTCAAGCCTCTTCAGCTGAACAAGCTGACCCTGCGCAACCGCATCGTCAGCACCGCGCATGCGGAGGTCTATGCCGAGCCGGGCGGCCTGCCCGGGGACCGCTATATCCGTTACTACGAGGAAAAGGCGAAGGGCGGCGTGGGCCTCGCCGTATGCGGTGGTTCGAGCCCGGTGTCGATCGACAGCCCGCAAGGCTGGTGGAAGTCGGTGAACCTCTCGACCGACAAGGTCATCGACCCGCTGTCACGACTCGCCGAAGCCATGCACCGGCACGGCGCGTTCATCATGATCCAGGCGACGCACATGGGCCGCCGCTCGGCGTGGCATGGCGAACACTGGCCGCATCTGATGTCGCCCTCGGGTGTGCGCGAGCCGGTTCATCGCGGCAATGCCAAGATCATCGAAGTGGAAGAGATCAGGCGCATCATCCAGGACTTTGCGGCCGCCGCGAAGCGCGTGAAGGACGCGGGCATGGATGGCATCGAGATCTCGGCGGCGCACCAGCATATGATCGACCAGTTCTGGAGCCCGCGCACCAACTTCCGCACGGACGAATGGGGCGGTTCGCTGGAGAACCGTCTGCGCTTCGGTCGCGAAGTGTTGCAAGCCGTGCGTGAAGCCGTGGGCGCGGACTTCTGCGTCGGCCTGCGCATGTGCGGCGACGAGTTTCATGAAGATGGCCTTTCGCACGAGAACCTGAAGGAGATCGCGCAGGCCATGTCCGAGTCGGGTCTGATCGACTATGTCGGCGTGATCGGTTCGGGCGCGGATACGCACAACACGCTCGCCAACTGCATGCCGCCGATGGCCCTGCCGCCCGAACCGTTCGTGCATCTCGCGGCCGGCATCAAGTCGGTCGTCAAGCTGCCTGTGATGCATGCGCAAAGCATCCGCGATGCCGGCCAGGCGGAACGGCTGCTGGCGAACGGCATGGTCGATCTGGTCGGCATGACGCGCGCACAGATTGCGGACCCGCACATGGTGATCAAGATTCGCGACGGCCGCGAAGACGAAATCAAGCAGTGCGTGGGCGCGAACTATTGCATCGACCGCCAGTACAACGGCCTCGACGTGCTCTGCGTGCAGAACGCGGCGACCTCGCGCGAAGCGACGATGCCGCATGTGATCGAAAAGACGCGCGGGCCGAAGCGCAAGGTCGTGGTGGTCGGCGCGGGCCCGGCCGGACTCGAGGCGGCGCGCGTAGCCCGTTCGCGCGGTCACGATGTCGTGCTGTTCGAGAAGAACGATTACGTGGGCGGGCAGATCATGCTGGCCGCCAAGGCGCCGCAGCGTGAACAGATGGCCGGCATCGTGCGCTGGTTCGACATGGAAACGAAGCGTCTGGGTGTCGACCGCCGTCTGGGCGTCGCCGCCGACGACAAGATGATCATGGCCGAAAAGCCCGACATCGTCGTGCTCGCGACGGGCGGTTCGTCGTTTACGGATCAGGTGCCCGCATGGGGCGTCGAGCAGGGCCTGGCCGTCAGTTCGTGGGACATTCTCTCGGGCAAGGTCGAGCCGGGCAAGAACGTGCTCGTCTACGACGGCGTATCGACCCACGCAGGCGCGGGCGTCGCGGATTTCATCGCATCGCGGGGCAATACGGTCGAGATCGTCACGCCCGATGTGAAGGTCGCCGACGACACCGGCGGCACCACGTTCCCGATCTTCTACCGCCGTCTGTACGCACAGGGCGTGATCCACACGCCGAACTACTGGCTCGACAAGGTCTACGAGGAAGACGGCAAGAAGATTGCCGTGATCCGCAACGAGTACACCGAGGAGCAGGAAGAGCGGGCCGTGGATCAGGTGGTGATCGAGAACGGCATCACGCCGAACGACGCGATCTACTGGAAGCTCAAGCCCGAGTCGCTCAATCGCGGACAGATCGACATGCACACGCTGTTTGCCTCGGAACCGCAGCCGTCGCTGTCGGAAGAACTGGGCAATGGACGCTTTCTGCTGTTCCGCGTCGGCGACTGCATCTCGATGCACAACATCCACAGCGCGATCTACGATTCGCTGCGCCTCTGCAAAGACTTCTGACGAGGGTATTCGACGATGAACCCCGTGTTTGTCATCACCGTGCTGCTGTGGCTCTCGATGGCCGGCCTCGCGTTCGCGCTGCTCAAGCGTGCGGCTTACTGGCGCGAAGGCCGCGCAACGACAGCAGGCGCCTATGGCTGGGCGAACCTGCTCACCATCCCGAAGCGCTATTTCGTGGACCTGCATCATGTCGTGTCACGCGATCCGTATATCGCCAGGACGCACGTCGCCACTGCCGGCGGCGCAATCCTCGCGATGGCGCTGGTCTTCGTCAACTACGGTCTCGCGATCTACTCGCCCTGGCTCGACAGGCTGATCTTCATCGCGGCGATCATCATGCTGGTCGGTGCGGTGTTCGTGTGGAAGCGCCGTCGTGCCAAGGACGTGCCCGCGCGGCTGTCGCATGGTCCGTGGGACAGCCTGCCGCTGCTGCTCGGCTCGTTCGCGGCGGGGCTCGCGTTGTTCATGCTGTTGCCGGCTTCGTGGATGTCGGGCGCGCTGGCGATCATCGTCGCGTTGCTGGTCGCGGCCGGCGCCTACACCATGACCTTCGGCGCCGCGAAGGGCGGTCCGATGAAGCACGCGATGGCGGGTCTCCTGCATCTCGCGTTTCATCCGCGCCAGGAACGCTTCAGGGCGCATACCGAGCGGGAAGTGGTGCCGCCCACGGCGCTGAAGAAGCCCGTGCTGGACGCGAAGGAATACGGCGTCGGCAAGCCGGTGGAGTTCCGCTGGAACCAGCTGCTGAGCTTCGATGCCTGCGTGCAGTGCGGCAAGTGCGAAGCCGCGTGCCCGGCGTTCGCCTCGGGCCAGCCGCTGAATCCGAAGAAGCTGATCCAGGATCTCGTGACGGGCATGGTCGGCGGATCGGATGCGCAATACGCAGGCAGCCCGACGCCCGGCATTCCGGTCGGCAAGCATTCGGGCGGACCGGGCAAGCCGCTGATCTCGCAGATGATCGAAGCCGACACGATCTGGTCCTGCACCACCTGCCGCGCCTGCGTGCAGGAGTGCCCGATGCTGATCGAGCACGTCGATGCCATCGTCGACATGCGCCGCAACCAGACACTCGTGGAAGGCGAGGTGCCGGGCAAGGGTCCGATCACGCTCGCGAACCTGCGCGAAACCGGCAGCCAGAACGGCTATGACATCGGCGCGCGTTACGACTGGTCGGTGGATCTGCAGGTGCAGGTCGCGCAGCCGGGGCGTCCGGTGGATGTGTTGCTGATTGCCGGCGAAGGCGCGTTCGACATGCGCTACCAGCGCACACTGCGTGCGCTCGCCAAGGTGATGAACAAGGCGGGCGTGGATTACGCGGTGCTCGGCGGCGTGGAAACGGATACCGGCGACACGGCCCGCCGTCTCGGCGATGAAGCCACGTTCCAGGAATGCGCGTCCAAGCTGATGAATACGCTGTCGCAGTACCAGTTCCGCCGCATCGTCACTGCGGACCCGCACGTGCTGCACAGCCTGCGCAACGAGTATCGCGCGCTCGGCGGCTATTACGAAGTGCAGCATCACAGCGCGTTCATGGCCGAGCTGGTCGCGAGCGGCAAGCTCACGCCGAAGGCCGCCGCGGTGCTCGCGGACAAGAAAATCACGTATCACGATCCCTGCTATCTCGGCCGCTACAACGGCGAGACCGAAGCGCCGCGCACGCTGCTGAAGACCATCGGCATCAAGGTCGTCGAGATGGAACGCCACGGCATGCGCGCGCGCTGCTGCGGCGGTGGCGGCGGCGCGCCGCTGACCGACATTCCCGGCAAGCAGCGCATCCCGGATATCCGGATCGCCGATGCACGGTCGATCGGCGCAGACGTGGTCGCAGTCGGTTGCCCGCAATGCACCGCGATGCTGGAAGGTGTGGTCGGCCCGCGTCCTGAAGTGCTGGACGTGGCGGAACTGGTCGCGGCGGCGCTGGAGTAAAGCGATGAACAACGATATCAAGCGAATCGATCCCCGCCGGCCGTTCATCGTCACGGCGGCGGGCCTGAAGCGGATCACGCTGGGTGAGATCGGCAACGGCGCCCTGCTGCAGTTCACGCACGGCGCGCACACGGATGCCGCCAAGCCGCGCCGCACGACCCAGGCTGCAACGCGTGCGCTGCTCGTCGCCGCGCACACGGACCGCGGCGCGCTCGACGATCACGCACGTCAAGTGCTGGCCGCCGCCGCGCTGCTCGCGGACAGCGCCACCGAAGTCGTGCTGATTGCCTTCGGCGAATTCAAGGACGATGCCGCCGCGCTTGGCGCGGACCGTTATATCGAACTACCGGGCTTCGACCGGCGCAACTTCGCGCCCGACGAGGAAGTGCGTGCGCTGACGGCCTGCGTCGCGCATTTCGCGCCGGTGCGCATCTTCATGCCGGACAACGCCACCGGCGACGGCGATCTCGGCCGTCGCTATGCCGCGCGCGCCGATGCGTCGATCGCCACGCAGGTGGTCGAGCTCGATGCGGCGCATGTCGCGTCCTACGCACAGGCGGGCCGTGCAATGGCCTCGCGCGAGTTGCCCGACGTCGTGATGCTCGCCGCCAATGCGGTGGATGCGCGGCTGCCGTTCGTCGGCGCGGGCGAAGCGGTGCCTGCGCAAGGCATCGTGCCGGCGGCGAAGGCGAGCGTCTTCGTCGATCTCGGCATCGAGGAAATGGATGCCGCGCAGGTCGCACTGGAGGAAGCGGACTTCATCGTGTCGGCGGGCAACGGCGTCTCCGACATCGCCGCATTCGAGGCGCTGGCAGGCACGCTGGGCGCGGCGATCGGCGCGAGCCGCGTGGCCGTCGACGACGGCAAGTTCACGCGCGACAAGCAGATCGGCGCAACGGGCAAGACGGTCGAGGCGAGCGTGTATATCGCGTTCGGCATTTCGGGTGCCGTGCAGCACTTGCAGGGCATCAAGGACTGCCGCCATGTCATCGCGGTCAATCTCGATGCGAGCGCGCCGATTGCCAAGCGCGCCAACCTGACCATCGTCGCGGACACGCAGGAAACCATCAAGGCGCTGACCGATGCGGCCACCGCCGCGCGCGCGGCGCGGGCCGGCGGCACGCCGGTCGTGCAGACCGCGTCCGTCGCGGAAGGAGTTGCAGCGTGAAGATCGCCGTTCTCGTATCCACCGGGCGTCATCCCGTCAGCGGCACGGCGCGCTACAGCCGCAACGATGCCGCCGCGTTGACCATCGCCATCGGCATCGCCAAGGCACAGGGCGCGCAACTCGACGTGCTGCACGCCGGCGATCCCGCCAATCCGGCGCTGGCTGAGTATCTCGCGCTCGGCGCGCCGAAGGTCGAAGTGCTCAACACCGAGGGCGATGCCTGTGCCGCGCTGGCGCAGCGGCTCTCGGGCTACCACCTGGTGTTCACCGGCACCCGCGCCGAAGGCGCCTACGACAGCGGCACGCTGCCTTACAAACTCGCGGATGCATTGAACCTGCCGCTGGTCGGCGCGGCCGTGGATGTCAGCGTGACGCCGGACGGAGTGGAAGTGCGCCAGTTCATGCCGAAGGGCCTGCGCCGCCGCGTGCGCGCGCCGTTGCCCGCGCTCGTCGCCGTGCATCCGCTCGCCAATGCCGTGCCGCGCTACGCCTATGCACGCCTGCGTGAAGGGCATGTTGCGCCGGTTGCATCGGTGGTGGCGGCGGACAAGGAAAAAGCCGCGTGGACGGTGCGCCCGGCCGGCGCCAAGCCGAAGAAACTGGCCGCGCCCGAGAAGCGTTCGGGCCACTCGCGCATGCTGTCCGCGACGACCACGGAAAGCCGTGGCGGCAGCGTCGTAATTGAAGGAAGTTCTGTCGAAAAAGCACAAGTGATACTCGCGTATTTGCGCGAGCATCAACTGGTCGATTACTGATTTTTCGACGCGCATACCAGCAGCAACAAGCAGCAGCCCGCGTTCAAAGGTGTGTGGCGGGGCACCAGACGTGACGCACACGGAGCACACGATGAAAGTTTCGGCAGACGTTCGCGCAATGATCGAACGCCGCAAAAAGGGCCATACGCTCGAGGCGCCGTTCTACACGAGCGAGGATATTCACGCGCTCGACCTCGATGCCATCTTCCGCAAGACCTGGATCCAGGTCGCCATCGAACCGGATATCCCCGAGCCGGGCGATTACACGACAGTCGAGATCGGCAGCGACTCGATCCTGATCGTGCGCGACGACGACATGGAAATCCGCGCGTTCTACAACGTCTGCCGACATCGCGGCGCGCGCCTGTGCAACCAGGAGAAAGGTTCGCTCGGCAATATCGTGTGTCCGTATCACAGCTGGACCTATAACCTCTCGGGCGACCTGATGTTCGCCGAGCACATGGGCGACCAGTTCGACCGCTGCAAGCACAGTCTCAAGAAGGTCCACGTGCAGAATCTCGCGGGCCTGATCTTCATCTGCCTCGCCGACGAACCGCCCGTCGACTTCGCCGTGATGCGCGAAGCCATGGAGCCGTATCTCGCGCCGCACGGTCTGAAGGACACGAAGATTGCCGCAAGCATCGACATCGTCGAGAAAGGCAACTGGAAGCTCACGATGGAGAACAACCGCGAGTGCTATCACTGCGTCGCGAACCATCCCGAGCTGACCATCTCGCTCTATGAATACGGCTTCGGCTATCAACGCTCGCCCGCCAACGAGGAAGGCATGGCGGCGTTCGAGAAGACCGTCGAAGAGCGTACGAAGCAATGGGAAGCGATGTGCCTGCCGTCCGCCGAGATCGAACGTCTCTCGGACCTCGTGACGGGCTTCCGTACGCAGCGCCTGCCGCTCGACCGCGACGGCGAATCGCAGACGCTCGATGCGAAGGTCGCGTCGAAGAAGCTGCTCGGTGGTTTCGAGCGTGCGGACTTGGGCGGCCTGTCGTTCTGGACGCAGCCGAACTCCTGGCACCACTTCATGAGCGATCACATCGTCACGTTCAGCGTGATTCCGCTGTCCGCCGGCGAAACCGTCGTGCGCACGAAATGGCTGGTGCACAAGGACGCGCGCGAAGGTATCGACTACGACGTCGACAATCTCACCGCCGTGTGGCGCGCGACGAACGATCAGGACCGCACGCTGGTCGAGTATTCGCAGCTCGGCGTGACGAGCAACGCGTATGAGCCGGGTCCGTATTCGCCGTTCACGGAAGGTCTCGTCGAGAAGTTCTGCGAGTGGTACATCAATCGCCTGGGTGACTACGCAGACACGCCGGCCCACGGCGTCGATGCCGCGCACGGCGAGAAAGTCGTTTCCTTCATGCGCTAAGCGCGCACCCCGAGCAGCAAGCAGGAGTCAAGCATGATGCGCGATCAGGCCACGTTCGAGCCGACCGACAGCCGAGTCACCCAGCCGCAATTCTGGGGCGCGCTGCCGGCGCGCTGGGATTGCGACACCGACGAGACGCTCGTCTGTTGTCACGTCCGGCAGGAGACCCACGACGTCAAGAGTTTCTTCTTCAAGGCGCCGGGCGAACGCGCCTTCGTGTTCGAGCCGGGTCAGTTCATCACGCTCGAACTCGATATCGACGGCGAGCAGATCAACCGTTGCTACACCATCTCGTCGGCGCCGACACGGCCGCATACGATCTCCATCACGGTGAAGCGCGTGCCGGGCGGCAAGGTGTCGAACTGGCTGCATGACAATGTCGTAGCGGGCACCACGGTGCGCGTGCTCGGGCCGTCGGGCGAGTTCACCTGCGCGCGGCATCCGGCGCGCAAGTATCTGTTCCTCTCGGCGGGGTCAGGCGTCACACCGTTGATGTCGATGAGCCGTGCCCATCATGAACTCGTCGAGGACGCCGACATCGTGTTCGTCCACAGCGCGCGCACGCCGGACGACATCATCTTCGCGCGCGAGCTGGAACTGATCGCGTCGAATCAGAAGAACTTCCGTGCGTCGTTTGTCTGCGAGCGAGTGGGCGCGCGCACCAGCTGGCCCGGCGTGACGGGCTTTTTGAGCCTGCCGCTGCTCAAGCTGATCGCTCCGGACTATCTGGAACGCGAGGTCTTCACCTGCGGGCCGGCGCCTTACATGAAGGCGGTGCGCGATCTGCTCGACGAAGGCGGCTTCGATCGCAAGCACTATCACGAGGAGAGTTTTTCGTTCGGCGTGATCGAGGAAGTGGCGGCCGAACTGACGACGGCGCACGTCGCCGATGCACTCGCCACGCACACGGATTTCGTGGAGGCGCGCGAGCAGGCGGTGGGATTTGCGCCGGCGCCGTTAGAGCCCGTAATAGAACCCGTCACAGAGCCCGTAACTGAGCCCGTAACTGAGCCCGTGGCCGCCCCGGTCGACACACGCTACAAGGTGAACTTCGCCAAGAGCCGCCGGGATATCGAATGCGGCAGCAACGAACACGTGCTTGACGCAGCGAAGAAGGCCGGTGTCCGTCTGCCTTCCTCATGCACACAGGGCATGTGCGGCACCTGCAAGGTCAAGCTGGTATCCGGTGAAGTCAGCATGAAGCACGCGGGCGGCATCCGTCAGCGCGAGATCGATCAAGGCATGGTGCTGCTCTGTTGCAGCAAGCCGTTGAGCGATCTCGTCGTCGACAAGTAAGCACGAGCACGAACCGGATCTCCTCGGGCAGGCCCGTATCGGGGAGAGGGCAGGGAGGAGCGTCGTTTCTGGACAAGTCGATGTCGGAAAAGCGCGTTACGGGCCAATTCTGGCTGGTGAATCTTGACGCTACACGGCGTGGGGCCGCTTAAGGGGAAATCGAATGAAAGCGATGAGAAGAAAGCTCGTTCTGGGGGCGATGACCGCTGCCCTCGCAGCGAGCCTGGGGGCAAACGCCGCTGACAAGCCAACCATCAAGATCGGCTACGTCGAGGGCTGGGATGACAGCGTCGCGACGTCGAATGTCGCCGCGCGCATCATCGAGAAGAAGCTGGGCTATCCGGTGCAACTGGTGCCGGTGGCGGCGGGCGTGATGTGGCAGGGCGTCGCGCGCGGCGATCTGGACGCGACCTTGTCCGCCTGGCTGCCGGTCACGCACGGCGCGTACTGGAACAACTTCAAGTCGAAGGTCGTCAATCTCGGGCCGAACTTCCAGGACGCGAAGATCGGCCTGATCGTGCCGGAGAACGCGGATGTCAGCAGCCTGTCCGACCTCGAAGCGAAGAAGGCGGAATTCGACTCGCGCATCGTGGGTATCGACGCGGGCGCGGGTGTGATGCAAAAGACGAGCGAGGCCATCAAGGCCTATAACCTCGACTACAGGCTGATGCCGAGCTCGGGCTCGGCGATGACGGCGGAACTGGCGCGCTCGGAAGCCGCCAACAAGCCGATCATCGTGACGGGCTGGAAGCCGCACTGGATGTTCGCGAAGTACAAGCTCAAGTTCCTCGAGGATCCGAAGAAGGTCTTCGGCGAGTCCGAGCACGTGGACAACGTCGTGAATCCGGAACTGGAAAAGAAAGCGCCGACCGTGGTGGCCTTCCTGAAGAAATTCCAGTGGAAGCCGGGTGAGATCGACAGCGTCATGCTGGCCACGCAGAATGGCGAGAAGCCGCAAGCCGCCGCCGATGCGTGGATCAGCGCGCACGCGGACCGCGTGAGTTCCTGGACCCAGTAAGTATTCCGGATTCTTGCTGCAATCACTCGCTGCAATCAAAGTGGCCCGGTCAGCTTGCGCTGATCGGGCCACTTGTCCTTTCTGAGGCGTGAAGGTCAGTGCCGCTGCGATCCTGTGCGCTGCGTTCGGTTTCGAGCAGCCAGGTCACGAAGGGCGTCACGTTGGAAGGCTGTCTGACGGGATCGCGCGTGTAGATCCAGGTCTCGCGATCCACTGGATGAAAGCCCAGCGGAGCAATCAAGGTTCCCTTTTCCAGTTCGCTGCGCACCAGGAATTCAGGCGCGATGGCAAAGCCGAGGGCGCCCTTGGCCGCTTCCACCGAGAGCGTCAGCGACTCGAAGACCGCGCCGCCCGACACGTCGAGGCCGACGCCATGGGCTTCGCCCCACTCGCTCCATGCATTGAGCTTCGATGATGCGTGCAACAACGGCAGATCCCGCATCCGGTCTGGCGCCACGGGCGGATCCGGCCAGCCTGGTGCGCAGACCGGACCGATACGCTCCGAAGCCAGGTGCGTCACCGTCACGCCGCCCACCGATGCACGAGGCTGTCCGCTCAGGATCAGCACGTCGACGGAACCGTCCAGCAACGCATCAAAATTGGCACGCGTCTGGAAGCACACCGCGAGTGCCGGATGCTGCTGAACAAAGGTTTCAAAACGTGGGAGCAGCCATTGCGCGAGGAAGGTGGTGGAGCACCCAATGGAGAGCCGGTGCGCCACCTGATCTTCCCTGATCTGCCGGCAGCCTTCCTCCAGCGCGGCGAAGGTGTCCTTGCAGACCTGCTTCAGACGCTCGCCGTTGCGCGTGAGCCGCACGCCGCCGCTGTGCCGTTCGAAGAGCGGCTGGCCGAGCCAGTCTTCGAGCGTTCGCATCTGATGGCTGATTGCGCCGTGCGTCATGCCGATCGATTGAGCGGCCTTCGAAAAACTCGAAAACCCCGCCACCGTTTCGAAACTCAGTAAGGCGCGAAGGGTGGGCATTCGCTTCGTTGGGTTGTCAATTTTATTCACGGGGGCCGCTAAAATTATTAGTTAGGATGATGAATGATCGTGAAATATGATCTTAGCATTGAACGATCTGCTGTCAGCCACCGGAGGATGTGTGTATCGCGAAGTACTGAACGAGCTGCGCGGCGTGCATGAGTTGTCGCGCAGACTGAACGGCGCGGTCAGCATCTTCGGCAGCGCACGCGCGGCACCGGGTTCCCGCCACTTCGACATGGCGAAGCTGATCGCCGGGAAGCTCGCGCGTGAGGACCTGTCCGTCATTTCGGGCGGCGGTCCCGGCATCATGCGCGCGGCGCTGGAAGGCGCGCGGGCCGGCGGAACGCAAGCCATTGGTTTCAACATCAGGCTTCCGTTCGAACCGCTCGATATGCGGGACCAGGACATCTCGCTGACATTCGATCGTTTCTTCACGCGAAAATTTGCATTCAGCCAGTGTTCCGACGCCTATGTCGTGATGCCCGGCGGCATGGGCACGCTCGACGAACTGTTCGAAATACTCACGCTGATCCAGACGGGCAAGCTTGCATCGAAACCGGTCGCGCTGGTGGATCGTGCCTTCTGGCGTGGGCTGATCGCATGGCTGCGCGAGCAGCCCTTGTCGGCTGGTTTCATTCATCAGGAAGACATCGACAGCGTCGGTGTCTTCGACGACGCAGACGAAGTCGTGAAATTCGTCATTGAAGGGATCAGCGCGGGGATCGGTGCGCGAAGGATCGCGCACGCCCTGAAGGTAACCGACGGAGCCTTGCCATGAAGCCACTCGCACCTCAACTTGTCATGTTCACCGGCGGGCGCGACAGCACGCTTGCCGCTTGCCTGCTGATGCTGCAGGGCGTTCCGGTTCACCTCTTCAGCGCCAACAGCGGCTGTTCCATTCATCGCGAGATCCTGTCCCATCGCGTGGATGAACTGAAGCGCAGGTTCGGCGAGCTGGTGGTGCGGCACGTCGTGGAGGACATCAGCGGCGCGTTTCGCAATATCGCTATCGCATCGCTTGAAAGCGACATCGTTCAGGACCGGAAGAACCTCGTTCTGCTGGGCGAGAAAATCGCCATTCATGCGCACGTCGTCAACTACTGTTTGCGCAACGGTATCGAGGATATCAACGACGGCATCGCGCTCTATCAGGACGAGTTCCCCGAGCAGCGCCGGGTCGCGAAAGACTACTTCGTCGGCCTCATGCGCGAATACGGCATCGCGTATCACAGTCCGATCTACGAAATCGCCAAATCAGTCGACGACGTCAAATACCGTCTGCTGCTGATCGGCCTGTCGACCAAGTCGCTGGAAGGCATTTCCATCTTCGCCGACAGCTTCACCGAGCCTTCGGACGAAACAGTGCTCGCCTATCTTCAGAGAAAGGAGCCGCTCTGTCGCGACATCATCAGCCTGTTGACGGGCCACGATGATCACACGCTGCGACTGGACCGTGGCGCGGGAGCGCGGACGGCGAACATTCGCGACGCGATCACCAATAACCTTTGAGCCGGGCGACATGATCGAAAAGTGTGCCGCGATCATCGTGGAGAATCGACGTCTGCTCGTCGTGCGCAAGCGCGGCACCTCGACCTTCATCTCCCCGGGCGGCAAGATGGAAAAAGCGGAAGGGCAGCTTGACTGCCTGCGTCGGGAATTGCGGGAGGAGCTCGCTGTGAAACTTGTTCAGGCCGAGCGGTTTGGCACCTATGAGCGGCGCGCGGCAGGCGAAGACCATTACATTCGCATCCATGCGTGGCTCACCTCCGTGGATGGCGTGTGCCTGCCGCATGCGGAGATCGAGGAACTGGGCTGGATCGCGGGCGTGCCGTTGCTGCCGGTGGGCTCGGTGTTCGCCGAGTGCGTGATCCCTGAACTCGTGCGGCGGGATCTGATCGATGCATGATGCGTCGGGGCGTCGTGGTCGTGTGTGGAACGTGGCATCGATGAATTCGCCCGGCAAGGGCCTCCTGCTTGCCTCGCTCGGCGCGGTGCTGCTCAGCGTCGATACGCTGCTGCTGCGGCTGATCCACGGCGACCCCTTCCAGATGGCGTTTGCGCGGGGACTGCTGATGCTGCTCGCCGGTGTCGTCGTCACGCTGTTCCGGCACGGGTCCGGCTGGCGGACCGTCGCAAGAGGCTGGGCCGCACGGGCGGTCATCGTCTGCTACGGCCTGTCCTCCGTCACCTTCGTCCTCAGCGCGATGATGACGACTATCTCGAACATGCTCACGCTCATCGCCACGGCGCCGCTCTGGGCCGCGCTTGGCGCCGGCGTCTTCTTCAAGGACTGGCCGCCGCCCAGGACCTGGCTCGCGTGCGCCTGCGCGTTGCTCGGCGTGGTCACGGTCGTGTGGCCGTCATTCTCCACGCGGGCGGCCATCGGCGCAGGCGATGCACTGGCGCTGGCCACGGCGCTGCTGATGGCCGGGGCGTTGCTGCTGTCGCGGCGGTCTTGCGGTGATCTGGCGCTGGCTCCAGCGTTCGGCGGCTTGCTGGCTGCTGTCGTGCTGCTGCCGTTCGTACCGCGTGCGGCGTTTCCGGATGGCACCCAGATGCTTTTGATGGCGCTCGAAGGCGCCCTTGTCGTGCCGCTGGCATTGGGCATGATCGCGGCGTCGGCACGTATGCTGCCGGCGCCACAGGTGGGCTTGTTTCTGCTGATCGAGACCGTGCTCGGACCCTTCTGGATCTGGGCCTTTCTCGGCGAGACGCCGACACGCTACGCCATCATCGGCGGCAGCATGGTGGTGATGTCGCTTGCGATGCATGGCGCGTTTGCGTTGCGCGCCTCACGCGCTGCTAGCGCAGCACGACGGTCCGTTCGCCGTTGATGAACACCCGCCGCTCGATGAACGCCTTGACCGCGCGCGCCAGCGTGATGCATTCCACGTCGCGACCGGTCGCGAGCAGCCGCTCGGGGCTGTACGCGTGGTCCACGCGCTCCACTTCCTGCTCGATGATCGGGCCTTCATCGAGGTCGTCGGTAACGAAGTGCGCAGTTGCGCCAATCAGCTTGACGCCGCGCGTGTGCGCCTGGTGATAGGGCTTCGCACCCTTGAATCCCGGCAGGAACGAGTGATGGATATTGATGGCCCGCCCACTCAGCTTGCGGCTCGTCTCGCCCGAAAGAATCTGCATGTAGCGCGCAAGAACCATGAGTTCGGCGCCGGAGGTATCGAACAGGTCGAGCAAGCGGGCTTCCTGCTGCGCCTTGGTATCCGCCGTGACCGGCAGATGATGGAACGGCAGGCCATGCTGCTCCGCGAGCGGCGCGAGGTCCGGGTGATTGGAGCCAATGCCGACGATATCCATCTTCAGTTCGCCCATGCGCCAACGGAACAGCAGGTCCGCGAGGCAATGTTCGAGCTTCGACACCATGAGCAGCACTTTCGGCCGCACAGACAGGTCGTGCATTGCCCAGGACATGGAAAAGCGCCCGGCAATCGACTCGAATTCGCGCTGCAACATGGCCAGATCCAGCGGTTCGTCCGGTCGCGCGCCATGAAAGACGCAGCGTACGAAGAAGCGTTCGCTCAGGTCGTCGTCGAAGACGGTGAGTTCGTCGATATACCCGTGATGCCGCTCCAGAAAGCCGACGATGGCGGCCACTTGCCCCGCCGCGCTCGGGCACGAGACGGTAAGCACCAGTTGATCAAAGCGGGAATCGGCTGCCATGCGTGCTCCACATTCGGATGATCGCCGCGCCGCGAGATACGGCGAGCGTGCGCATCAGTAGAACAAAAGACGGGGTTCGAACGATAGAAGCCAGACGCCGCGCATCTAGTACAAAAACGTCAGACGCTCACGTCGCATTCCTCGAGCAGCCATGCGCTGAACGCCTGCACCGCCGCCGCCGGTTCGCGCGGCGTGACCAGCATGTAGCCGCGCTCCGTGACGAGCGGGGTCTCGCACAGCGCAACCAGCTGGCCGGTGGCGATCAGCTCGTCCACGAGCGGCGCCCAACCGAGCGCGACGCCCTGACCCATGACCGCCGCGTGCGTGACGAGCGCATAGCTGTTGAACGTGAAGCCGCCCTGCGTGGGCGGCGCGGCGAGCCCATGCACTTCGAACCAGGCGCTCCATGAGAGCCAGCGCTCCGGATGCGTGGCTTCCAGATGCAGCAGCGGCAGCCCCAGAAAATCAGCGGGCGTACGCGGCGCCGGGACCTTGTGCAACAGCGACGGGCTGCACACCGGCATCACGCATTCGGGAAACAGCTTCACGGCGCGGCGCGGGCTCCAGTCCGCCTGGGTATCGCCGAACACGATCACCACGTCCGCCTGCTGGCCCGATGCGCTCGGCATACTTTGCGACGTGATGATCTTGACATCGACATCCGGCATCAGCGCCTTGAACTGCGGCAGGCGCGGCATCAGCCAGTAGGTGGCGAAGCCGAAGTCGGTGGCCAGCGTGAGCGTGCGCTGTGCGCGCCGTGAGCGAATGTCCGCCGTGGCTGTGCGAATCACGTCGAGTCCCTGGCGCACGGCTTCGAACAGCCGCACGCCGTCTTCCGTCAGCGTGACGCCGCGATGCCCGCGCTCGAACAGCGCCGCGCCGAGCGCTTCCTCCAGCTGCACGACGCGCTGACTCACCGCGGGCTGCGTGGAGCCGAGTTCGCGCGCGGCGGCCGTGAAGCTCGCGAGTCGCGCGGCGGACTCGAACATCAACAACGCCTGCATGGGCGGCAGACGATCCGGCCGCGGCATAACCCCTCCTTATGGGCGCATAACGATTTGCTGTCTTCACAGCCGCGAATTGACCGGCAATAGTGATATTGAACCGCTGTTCAACCAACGCCTGCTGTGGTGGATTCTATTCGAGGCACGCTTTCATGCTTGAGACGAAACAAAATATTCTCGTACTGATGGCCGACCAGCTCACGCCGTTCGCGCTGTCGGCCTATGGCAACCGGGTGACGAAGACGCCGCGCATCGACGCACTCGCGCGCGAAGGCGTCGTGTTCGAGTCGGCGTATTGTGCGAGTCCGCTGTGCGCGCCGTCGCGCTTTTCGCTTCTCGCGGGCAAGCTGCCTTCGAACATCGGCGCGTACGACAACGCCGCCGAGTTCCCGTCCGAAACCCTGACCTTCGCGCATTACCTGCGCGCCGAAGGCTATCGCACGATTCTTTCCGGCAAGATGCATTTCTGCGGCGCGGATCAGTTGCATGGCTTCGAGGAACGCCTCACGACCGATATCTATCCCGCCGATTTCGGCTGGACGCCCGACTGGCAAAACCCTGAAGCGCGCCCGACGTGGTATCACAACATGAGCTCGGTGATCGATGCGGGTCCGTGCGTGCGCACCAACCAGCTCGACTTCGACGACGAAGTGACCTTCACCGCGCGCCAGAAGCTCTTCGACATCGCCCGTGAGCGCAACGCGGGCCGGGACGCGCGTCCGTTCATGATGGTCGCGTCGCTTACACATCCGCATGATCCCTACGCCATTCCGCGCAAATACTGGGACCTGTATCGCGACGAAGACATCGACATGCCGTCGTATCGGGATTCGCTCGATGTTAGCGATCCCCATTCGAAGCGCCTGCGCCATGTGTACGAAGCGGACCGCACGCCGCCCACCGAACGGCAGATCCGCAACGCGCGGCGTGCTTACTACGGCGCGGTGTCCTACGTGGACGACCAGTTCGCGTCGATACTCGAAGCGCTCGAACAGGCGGGACTCGCGGACGACACGATCATCGTCGTGACATCGGATCATGGCGAGATGCTCGGCGAACGGGGCCTCTGGTACAAGATGACCTTCTTCGAAGGCGGCTGTCGCGTGCCGCTGATCGTGCATGCGCCGAAGCAGTTCGGCGCGCGTCGCGTGGCGGAGTCGGTATCGCATCTGGATGTGTTGCCCACGCTGGTCGAATTCGCGCGCGGAGCGGCCGTGACTGGGCCGGAAGCGTGGCCCGACAGCGTCGACGGCCAAAGCCTCGTGCCGCATCTGCAGGGAAGCGGCGGCCATGATGAAGCGACCGGCGAGTACCTCGCGGAAGGCGCCATCGCGCCGGTCGTGATGATCCGGCGTGGCCGCTACAAGTTCATCCATTCCAGCGTGGATCCCGACCAGCTGTACGACGTTCAGTCCGATCCCCTCGAACGCACCAATCTCGCTGACGTGGAACGCCACGCTTCGCTCGTGGCCGAGTTCCGCGCGGAGATCGCGCGCCGCTGGGATCTCGATGCACTGCATCAGGACGTGCTGACGAGCCAGCGCCGCCGTCATTTCCACTTCGCGGCGACGACGCGCGGCACCATCCAGTCGTGGGACTGGCAGCCGCACGTGGATGCGAGCCAGCGCTACATGCGCAACCATATCGACCTCGACGATCTCGAAGCCATGGCGCGTTTCCCGGCCGTCGAGCGCTGACGTGTTCCTCTTCTCCCCACCGACGACAGGACCCACCATGAAAAAGGGCTTCATCCACGCGCTCTTCGCCGCCGCGCTTGTTTGCGTGGCATCTCACGCATTCGCCGCGGAGCCGCAGTCCTGCACGCAGGTGCGCATGGCCGGCCCGGGGTGGACCGACATCGACGCCACCAATGCAATGAGCGGCATCGTGCTCAAGGCGCTGGGCTATCGGCAGAACGTAGCGAACCTGTCGGTGCCGATCACCTATCAGGGCTTGAAGAAAGGGCAGATCGATGTGTTCCTCGGCAACTGGATGCCCGCTCAGGCGCCGCTCGTGAAGCCGTTCTTCGAGGAGAAGTCGATCGAGGTGGTGCGGCCGAATCTGTCGAATGCGAAGTTCACGCTGGCCGTGCCGGATTACGTGGCTGCGGCGGGCGTGCATTCGTTCGCAGACCTCGCGAAGAACGCCGACAAGTTCGATAACCGCATCTATGGCATCGAACCGGGCGCGCCCGCGAATCAGAACATCAAGCGCATGGTGGACGACAAGGCTTTCGGGCTGGGCGACTGGAAGGTGGTGGAGTCGAGCGAGACCGCCATGCTGACGCAGGTCGAGCGTGCGGTGCGTGACAAGAAGTGGATTGTCTTTCTCGCCTGGGAACCGCATCTCATGAACACGAAGTTCAAGCTCGCGTATCTCGACGGTGGCGACCGCTACTTCGGTCCGAACTACGGCGGCGCGACGGTCAATACGGTGGCGCGCAGTGGCTACGAGCAGCAGTGTCCGAATCTCGGCCGCCTGTTCAAGCAGATGGCCTTCAATGTGGATCTCGAGAACGGCGTCATCACCGAGGTGCTGGAGAAGAAGACCCACGTCGATGAAGCCGCCAGCGACGCGCTGAAGCATCATCCCGAGTTGCTCAAGTCCTGGCTCGATGGCGTGACGACCGCAAGCGGCGGTAATGGCCTCGAAGCGGTGCAGACGGCGCTGGGGGTGAAGTAAGCGGGCTTTCTTCTGCGTGCGGGGCGGATCGGTCCGTTTCGCCGCATGGCCACTCAGGCGCTTAAGCGGCAGGCTCCGCAGTTCCCGGGAGGTCTGGCGGATGTCATCACGTGACGAGATCGGCGTTGGCGCGCTCATGACGCTGACGATGCTGGTGGGACGGTTTCCCGCCGCGCTTCGATTATCTCTTTACCGTGCGCCTCCAAGAGCCCCTTGTGAGACTTAGGCATCTGTCTCACCCGCGTCTTTGTTTCTTGCCATCGACGCGGGGTTTTTATGCCTTCACTTTGCAGGCGCCTGGCGTGGGTTGACGCTCCACGAACGGGGCTGTCCGGTGATGTGCTTGAGGAACGTATGGCCCGGACCGTACACAGTGATTTCGATGAACTCCGCAGTGTGCGGATCAGCCGGCTTTCCTTGCTTATCGAAAGAGTCCGTTTCAACCTCGGTAACAGGAATGCACCATGCAGCCTCACTCCTTTTCACTTTGTTGCCTTCGCTGTTGTAGCAGTATAGGGTGAAGAAATCCGGGTAATCGGCGGCGCGCATTTCTTCGGTGCTGCCGTTCCACTTGTACTTCATCGTGATCGTGCCCGGATGGGATTGAGATGCATCTTGTGCACCCGGAAAATCGGCTCGGTTCATATGCGATGTGCTTGAGATTACGGTGCCCGCGCAGGCGCTGAGCATGAAGATAGCTGCCGCTAATGTCGTGACTCGCTTCATTTCGAGTGTCGATCCAAATAGCGGTAACGCGCCGGATATTTTTCCCGGCCCCTCTCTTCGCAGGGAGAGCCGAGACTCGAAAAGTACATATTCACGGATTCAGCGAAGTCCTCGTTTTCATTGCGGCGCGCATAATCGGAAGGTGCTTTTCCATCGCTTGCCATTGCGTCGAGCCATGCCTGTTTCTTCGATCCATCCTTCCATAACGATTGACTCCATAGATGCCCGGTTTCATGGCTCATGGTGCTATCCACGTATTCTTGCGGGATGTCGCGCCAATCCTTCCATGGGAAGATCGCGACGCCTTGTTCTATTTCCGCAGTCGCGCCGGAGGAGAAACCGGCCTCTCCATATTTCGTGGCCCAATAGGCGTCTTCAGGATTCATCTGCGTATTCAACGAAACCCTCGTCAAGTCCTGGGTCTGTTGTGGCTTAAGGACTTCCAAGGCTTTGATCACTCTATCGCCGTTCGGAAGCGCATATCCTTCAGCAGGCTTGCCAAGCGGCGTGAAAACATCCACGGACCTTCCGTGTACCGTAGCCGTCTTCCGGAACGCGGGGCTTCGCCCGTCAGCCGGAAAATCGAACATTACGCGATCGACCGTTGAAGCAGTGACGGGGTTGACGTGCTTGTACAACTCGGCGGGTGCGTCGATACGACGACGCGAGCCATCGAGATAAGAGCAATCGAGGCGTGCCGCCATGGCTTTGAGCTTCGCGGGTGTCGCGTCGGGCGCGGCCCGTGGCCATAGCTGCTCGGGCGTGTAGGTGCGGGCGCGGGGCGGCGGCGGCAAGACCTCGCGACTCACGAAGACGTGCTCAGGCTCCTTCAATTCAACCTGCAACTCACCTGAGCGAACCGCGCGCTCGATGTCTTCGTAGGCGTCAAAGCCGGCCATCCCGTGTATGCCGATAAGCGCGGACAACTCGGGCATGATGAACAAGTTGGTTGACCATTCCGCGCGCCGATCCAGAAACAATTCGGCATGGAAGCGGTTGCCAAGTTCTTCGTAGCTTAGATTCAGGTAATCGGGACGCCGGCGTACGATGAAGCCGATATCTCGGAGATACACTTCGTTCGTCAATTCATCTTCCTTTGGGATCGGTGGATGGGAACTGATGCGGGCGGAGCGTGCTATAACAAATCTGCACCATCCTCAATTCGAACAATCGCGATGATGTGGAAGAGGTTTTTGGCTTTGCGAAGTGAATGAAGCGTGACCACACCCCCAAGCAGACGCACTCGACGAGCGGGAACATCAGAAGCTGGAAGCGCAGGGCCGAGTCGGCAGCGTACCTTGCGTCAAGCGCTTCTCAGACCGCGCCATGCATCGCTCATACACGAACAACATTCACCGCTAGGCGGGTGAGTGGCGATTTAAAGCGTTCACTCGTACAGCACGAGCGGAACGCGGGCTTTACTTCGCTTCAGGCTTCCACTCCGATTTCAATCGACCAAGCAGCAGGAGTAGACAGAATAAGATGATCTCGTATGTTATTGAGTGTTTTGGCTTGTGAAATTGTGTCGTGTGCGGGTGCTTGAATGTCTTCTCGTCTAGATCGCTTTTCAGCATAAGCCCATGTAGAGCACATGACCCACGAACAAGCCAAACCCGACGCCATCGATCAACCCCTCGCTTCGCCCTCGGAGGATCACGACACTTTTTTCACTGGCGGTAATGGCGTGTGCAGACAGACCGGGCGCGAATATCCAGGGCACGAGGGCCTTTTCGCTGATGCCCACAATCAAACCCGTGACGCCTTGAGCGATCAGGAAGCCCGCAGAGGCGTCGGCATAGAGTGTGTAGCTTTCGAAGTCACGCAGCTTGAATTCGGGTTTGTGAAGGCGGTACACCCAGCCTCGTCCGGGAAAATCGGTGGTGCTGCCTGTCGCGCTCCCGGTCTTGCCCCGCGGCAGCTTCAAGTCGGCCAGAGGTATCGGCTCGGGTACGCGTCTCGTTATGCCCAGTCCCGGACCGAAGCCGCGATATCGATATGCGTGAAAAACGCCTTCCGGGCTTTTCAGGATGAACCGCCCGCTTGATAGAGCAAGATCACCAAACGTGCCGCCGCCGGCGCCCGATGTCTCATAGGACCACAAGCTTTCTTCAAGCATCGCTCGCCGCCTGCCAATTCAAGTAAGCCCGCATCCCAAGCAGGCCGCCGATGATGAAGATGGCGGAGAATGCCGTGATGTAAATCTCAATGCCCCAAATGTTCTCAATCTGATTGATCTTCGCTAACTTCGGGGTGTCGGGCATATAACGCACTTCGATCCTGTCGCCCACCTCGGTTGGATAACGACTACTCCCGGCGTTCGAGGTGCGCTCACCGCTCTGCGTAGTGAACGCGACTTCGGGATGGAAGCCCCCGGCATTCAGCCGGACCACCTCGCCTAGGACCGTGACGGATTGAGTCTGGAACTCGTACGCTGAAGGGATGAAGGGTGTCTGCGACAGCAGGACCACGATGCCCCCGCAACGGTGTACCAATTGGGTTTGGGTCTTTTGATCTGCTCAAGAAAATGTTGCTCATATGTGATGTACCTTTGGATTCTTCGTTCTGGATGCGCAGAATTTCCGCGCGTGGTGATCCTAAGGTAATAAGCACGGCAAGAGGACTAGATAAATCTGATGCTTGCGCGCTCAAGTAAAGAAATCGCTTTGCTCTGGTCATGTCATAGCGCGGCGCGATGAGGTGTTACCGATTCACGAGCATGGTGATCAAGGTGAACAGCCTTGAAAGAAGGCGTGGTGCGATCACCCGAGATCGCGCACTGTGTGAAGCAGGTCTTGACCGTAGCCTTATCCAGGCTGTTCGACCTTGATCACCTTAAGGCGCCACTCATCGCCACGGCAGACATCCAGCGACAGAAGCGGGCGTCGGCGCGGACACTGCAACGTGACAGCAATGCGAACTCCCATTTCATGCATGCCCTGACGGGGCAGAATGAAGCTGTGCAAACACCGCTGGCCGTGAAGTAACCGAGCTTTCATCCGCGTGCGAGGCGGATCAGTCGCAGCCAGACAGATTTGCGTCGCAATCGGTCGAGCCGTCACTTATATGGCCCCTTACTTTTACACCACCGGCGAATCGATCCGTTTCGCCGCCTAGCCACTCAGGCGCGCTTCAGCGGCAGTCTCCGCAGTTCCCGGCAGGTCAGGCGATGGGTCATCGCGCGACGCGTGAAGGCAGCATATCGCTCATTCCAACGACACGAACCGATCACGACGAGAAGAGGACGAGCACATGAGAAAGCGACATGCCGCAACCCGCAGGACACGCATTGCACGCAAGGCCCGGCTCGCGAGCCTTGCCGTCGCAGCGGGCGCGAGCCTCGCTCCGGCGCTGGCGCACGCGCAAAGCAGCGTCACGCTGTACGGCATCCTCGATGCCGGCGTGACATGGGTGAACAACAGCGGCGGCGCGCATGTCGTCAAGTTCGATGACGGCGTTTCATACGGCAACCGCATCGGCTTTCGTGGCGTCGAAGATCTCGGCGGCGGACTGCAAGCGGTTTTCGTGCTGGAATCGGGCTTTCGTCTCGGCACCGGCCGCTATGCCTTCGGCGGCGCGGAGTTCGGGCGCCAGGCGTACGTGGGGCTCAAGAACCAGTGGGGCACGGTCTCGCTCGGCAATCAGCTCGACATGACCGAAGAGTTCGTCTATCTCTACAACATCTCGGCGTGGGCCAGCGGCTACGCAATCCATCAAGGCGACTTCGACCGCATGAACGGCGACCGCCTGCCCAACTCGGTCAAGTTCCTGTCGAACAACATCGGCGGCTTCACGTTCGGGGGCATGTATTCGTTCGGCAACGTGTCGGGCAACTTCCATCAGAACAGCGCGTGGAGCGTCGGCGCGCACTATGCCGCGAACACCTTCAACGTGGGCGCCGCGTACACGCAGCTCAACAACCCGAACGGCATCTATGCGTTCGATCCCTACGCGATGATCGGCGCGCGCACGTTCCTCGGCCAGCCGACCGTATCCGTCGATCCTGCAACGGGCGCGGTCACCGATCTCTATAGCGCAAACTCCTTTCCCGTCGACAAGCAAGGCGCGTTCGCAGTGGGCGCGGCATGGACGCTCGGCAACCTGATGCTGTCGGGTAACTTCACGTACACGACCATCAAGGGTCTCGGCCAGACCTCGCACATGCAGGTGTACGAGGGCGGCGCATCGTACAACTTCAGGCCTGATCTCGCGCTGTACGGCGGCTATCAGCACACGCGCTTCGAAGGCAATCACTGGAATCAGGGATCGCTCGGCTTGCACTACCTGCTCTCGAAGCGCACCGACGTCTACATCTCCGGCGACTATCTGCGCGCCTCCGGCCCGATCGACGCCGTGATCGGCTACAGCTTCACGCCTTCGTCCAGCAACACGCAGTCTGACGTGCGCATCGGCATGCGTCACTCGTTCTAGGCTGCGGCGAGCCGCGCGGGACCGCCGTTGCGCAAGGCGCTACGGTCCTGGCGCGGGCTCGTGTTGAAGCGCGCGCGATAGGTGCGTGAGAAGTGCGACGGCGACTCGAAGCCGCATGCCACGCACACCGCCAGGATCGACATGTCGGTCTGCTGCAGCAGTTCGCGTGCGCGAGCGAGGCGCAAGCCGAGATAGAAGTGCGTCGGCGTGTCCTGCAATGCCGCACAGAACAGGCGTTCCAGCTGACGCCGCGTGACGCCGATGGACGCGGCAAGCGCATCGGGCGCAAGCGGTTCCTCCATGTTCTGTTCCATCACGCCGATCACCTGGATCAGCTTGCGATTGTGGATGCCGTAGCGCGCGGCGAGTTGCAGGCGCTGATGATCCGAACGCTGCCGGATGCGGCCCAGCACGAACTGCTCCGACACCTGTGCCGCGAGACCAGCGCCATGTTCGCGGCCGATCAGGTCGAGCATCATGTCGATGGAAGCGGTGCCGCCCGCGCAGGTGATGCGGCGCGTATCGATTTCGAAGAGTTCCTGGCTCGTCTCGATCTCGGGATACTGTTCCGCGAATGCCGCCGCGGCCTCCCAATGCAGCGTCGCGCGCTTGCCCGCGAGCAGGCCGCAACGCGCCAGGATGAAACTGCCGGTGTCGATGCCGCCGAGCGTCGCGCCCGCACGGTCCAGCCGCTTGAGCCAGTCGCCGAGTTCGCGCGTGAAGCCGGCGAGCGGCTCGAAGCCCGACACGACGAACACGGTGCGGGCGTCGGTGACGTCATTGAACGCGGCTTCCGCATTCACCGTGATGCCGTTGCTCGCGGCGACGGGGCCGCCGTCGGCGGAGAGGATATGCCATCGGTACAGATCGCCCGCGAAGCGGTTCGCGACCCGCAGCGGCTCGATCGCCGACATGAAGCCGATCGACGAGAACTCGGGCAGCAGCAGAAAGTGGATGTCTTGTGGAGCGGGCATCGGAGGGTCGCTGAAGGTAAGCCCTTCACCGTAGCAAGAGCACCATGCATGCGCAATCCGGCGCGCCCCGTAGAGCGCGCCGGATCATGATGCGCGCAGCCCTGTCAGGCGCGCGCGAGGGCGTGCGTCAGCGTCTGCGCGACCGTCGCGAGTTGCGGCTCGACCACCAGATCGGTGTGGCGGCCCTCGACTTTCATCACCTGCAAGCCGTTCTTCGCGACGCGCTGCCAAACCGGCAGCGGATCGCCGCGCATCGTCTCCAGAACCGTGGCGCGGACATAGACGATCGGACCCCCCTGGTAATGACGCGGCGTGTAAGTTGTCATCGCGACGCGCATCGACTCGCGCACGCGCATCAGCGCGGGCGGCAGGCCTTGCGCATCGGGCGCGACCTTGTGAGCCTGATGTCCCAGGCGCATCCGGACGCGGTCCGCGAAGGCGCCCGCCTTGGTGCACACGTAGCCCAGGCGTGCCCGCGTATCGAGCGAGCGGAATTCACGCAGGCGGTCGGCGATCACGTCCGCCTGGAAGCGCGTCCATTGCGGGAACGGCAGGCAGTGTTCATGCACGTAGGTATCGAGCAGGCAGAGCATCTCGATCTGTTCGCCCGCCGCGACGAGCTGCTGCGCGATCTCGAACGCGATCAACCCGCCGAACGAATAGCCGGCGATCGCATACGGACCCCGCGGCTGCACTTCGCGAATGCGCCGCACGTAGCCTTCCGCCATTTTTTCGACACTGTGTTGCGGCGCTTCCTCGCCGTCGAGTCCGAGTGCCTGTAGACCGTACACGGGCCGCTCGTTTTCCAGCATGCCCGCGAGCGTCAGGCACTCCATCACCGAGCCCGTGATGCTGTGCGCCATGAACAGCGGGCGGCCTGTGCCCGCGCGCATCTGCACCACGGTCGAGCCCGTGGTCTGCGACGCGGCATCCGCGGCGAGTACGGTCGCGAGGCGCGCGATGGTCGGCGCGACGATCATCGTCGAGAGGGTCAGTGCGCGCCCCGTGGCGCGCTGCACGTCGGCAAGCATGCGCGCCGCCAGCAGCGAATGGCCGCCGAGATCGAAGAAATTGTCGTCGCGGCCAATCGGCGAAAAACTGAAACACTGCTCCCACAGCGCGCACAAATAGGCTTCGAGTTGCGCGACGGATTCGCCCGGTGCAGGCAACGCGCTCTTCACGCGCGAAAGGGACGGATGTTCGCGAATGCGCGCCAGGCAATCCGGATTCGCCAGCGACGAGACATTGCGCGCCGGCAGGCCGTTCACCGCGTCGCGGGCCGCGGCTTCGGACGGTTTGCCGTTGTGCGTGACCGGCAGCGCGTCCACCTGAACGATCACGTCGGGCACCAGTGCTGCGCTGCCCTGACGTTTCAACTCGCGACGGATGCGTGCGGCGAGCGCGGCGTTCATCTGCGCACCGGGACGCAGCACGAGCAGCAGCACGATGCGCTGGCCGGCCTCGCCCGCGTTGGTGTCCGTCTGCGGCACGGCCATCGCCTGGCGAACTTCCGGAACGCCGCTCAGGATGCGGTAGATCTCGCCCGGGCTCACGTTGATGCCGCGCACGTTGAGCACGCCGTCGCTGCGGCCGTGCATGCGCGCGGAGCCCTGTGGCGAGAACTCGATCACGTCGCCATGCGTCCACACGCCTTCGTTCGCCGCGAAGTAGGCTTGATGAAAGCGTGCGCCCTCGGTATCGCCGAAGAAACCGAGCGGTCGCGAAGGAAACGGATTCGTGCAGACCAGCTCGCCCGGCATGATGGTGCTCGCGCCCTGGTCGAACGCCTGCACGTCGAGGGCGAGGCTCCGGCACTGAGCCTCGCCCGCATAGACCGGCAGGTTCGGATTGCCCAGCACGAAGCAGCCGATGATGTCCGTGCCGCCGGATATCGATTGCAACTGCAAGGGCTTCACGTGGTTGCGGACCCAGTGAAATTGCGCGTCGTAGAGCACGGCGCCCGTCGACAGCATCGCGCGCAGCGCCGAGAGATCGAATTGCGAACCGGGTTCGAGACTGGCGTCCTCGCTCATCTTGAGATACGCGGGGCTCGTGCCGAAGAGCGTCGCGCGTTCGTCCGCGATGAGCTGCCAGAGCGTGTCCACCGCGGCCACCGGGCCGTCATAGGTGACGATCTCCACGCCCGATGCCAGCGCGGACAATTGCCAGTTCCACATCATCCACGAACAGCTGGTGTGGAAGAACAGTTTGTCGCCGGGACCGAAGTCGCTGTGGAGCCGGTGTTCCTTCACATGCTCGAGGAGCGTGCCGCCCGCACCGTGGACGATGCATTTGGGCTTGCCGGTGGTGCCCGACGAAAACATGATGAACAACGGGTGATTGAACTCGAAACGCTTCCAGTCGAAGCGCAAGGCGTTGCCGCGCAGGATCAATGAACGCATTTCGTGCTGGCGCACTGTCACGGAACTGGGCAACTCGGTTTCGTCGAGACAGACGATGTCCGTGAGCGATCCCAACTGCGTCGCGACGGCCGCAATGTGACCCGAGATCGAGCCGCCGGTGTCGAAGGGCCGCTGGGTGGTGTGCGCGAACAACATCTTCGGTTCGAGCGGCGCGAAGCGGTCGAGTATCGCCTGCACGCCGTTTTCCGGCGCGGCCGTGGAGAGTGTGGCGCCCAGCGCCGTCACCGCCAGCGCGATGGTGATCGCATCGCCGTCGTTACGCAGGATGGCAGCCACGCGGTCGCCCGGCTTGAGACCCAGTTCATCCAGTGCATGCGCCAGCCGCATGACCCGTTCGCGCAGTTCACCGCGCGTGTAGGTGATGCGGCGGCCATCGGCATAACAGGAGGTCAGCGCGGGGGCGTCGTCGGATGCAATGCGCTTGCTTAGCAGATTCTCGGCGTAATTCAATTCGACATTTGGAAAGAATCGCGCCGTTTCGCATTGCGTGCCAATACAAACCGGTTCATCCGATCCGGACCATTCAAGCCCTTCGGCTGAATCGAGAAAGTATTTCCAGAACTGCCGATATTCACGGCACGCAAAAGCTTGCAGTCCGGCATAACTGCCGAACCGCTCGCCGGTGATTTTCTCGAAGCCTTCGGTGAAGGCGGTCATGCGGGAAGTGCGGATCTGCTCGAAGGCGGGTTGAAACAATGGCTCGCGCGCGTAGCTATGCGCACGCTCTCGGATAGCGTCCTGTCGGTCCATTTTTATGCACCTGTATTGGACTGCGTGGCTTTAAGCGCCTGGGCACTCGAACCAAGACGGGAAATCTCTCTTTTTTCCCTGCTGCGCGTCTAGGTCTGTGCCCGGCGTCGATCCCTCAAACGCAGATTACTCGTCCGGAAGGCATGGCTATGTGCGAATTCCCACAGAGTTTGCCGCCGTCGATGAAGGTTACTCTTGCTCGCGGTCTTTTCATATTCATGAATGATCACGCAGCGGAAAGACACACTCGCGACATTCCCGACAGAACGGTTTCCTTGACATCGTTCGCCTTGTAGCGAGCGGAATAGCCGCCAGTCAAGATCAAAGCACGCAACGAAATACTTTTTGTTGGAGTTTCTCCAGGCGCGGGAACGGATGATTTTTGAAAGGACGTCGCAAGCAGGCAAGTCGCCGTCGCCGCCGGACGTTCGCGCACTTTTATGCGGCGATACTTTTATATCCATGCCGGCGCCCCGAACCGGTTCAACGAGATAACCCACCACGGAAAAACGCCAATGAGACATCGCCTGATTTCCCAACTGCTGATGGCCGGAACCTGCGCCGCCGGCGTGGCGTTCGCCCTGACGCAGGACGCGCGTGCGGAAGATGCCAGTTGCAAGACCGTGCGTTTCGTCGATATCGGCTGGACCGACATCACGTCCACCACCGCGCTCGCGTCGGTCGTGTTCGAAGGACTCGGCTATGCGCCGAAGACGACCGTGGCTTCGGTCCCCATCTCGCTGGCCGGTCTCAAGAGCAAGCAGATCGATGTCTCGCTGGGTTACTGGTGGCCGGTGCAGCAGAAGGCCGTCGAGCCGTATCTCGAATCGAAGAGCATCCAGAAGCTCGATCCGCCCAATCTCTCCGGCGCGAAGGCGACGCTCGCCGTGCCGGCCTATGCCTACGATGCGGGCATCAAGACCTTCGCCGATATCGCCAAACATCGCGACGAACTCGACGGCAAGATCTATGGCATCGAGCCGGGCAGCAGCGCCAACGCGAAGATCCAGAAGATGATCGAGTCGAATCAGTTCGGACTCGGCGGCTTCAAGCTCGTGGAGTCGAGCGAAGCGGGCATGCTTGTGACGGTCGAGCGCGCCATCCGCGAGAAGAAGCCTGTCGTATTTTTGGGCTGGGAGCCGCACCCCATGAACATCCAGATGAAGCTCGACTATCTCTCGGGCGGCGACGAGGTATTCGGCCCGAATTATGGCGAGGCGCGCGTCTACACGCTGACCAACACCGACTTTCTGTCGCGCTGTCCGAATGCCGGGAAACTGGTGTCGAACCTGCGCTTCACGACCGATCTGGAAAACCGCCTGATGCAGCCCGTGATGAACAAGGAGCGCCCGCAGGAAGCAGCGAAGGCGTATCTGAAGAGCAATCCGCAGGTGCTGGATGCGTGGCTGGCCGGCGTGAAGACGGTCGACGGCAAGGATGGCTTGCCCGCGGTAAAGCAGTATCTGGGGCTTTGACACGTTGAGCAGTGCGCCTGAAGTCTTCGCGGACCTTCGGGCGGGCAGGGAAAGCAGGAACCCTAACAGTCATTTGGAACGGAAACTCCATGAACCATGAAGTCATCGTGACCTGCGCGGTCACCGGCGCCGGCGATACCACGGCCAGGCATCCCGCCATTCCCGTCACGCCGAAGCAGATTGCCGAAGCGGCGATCGAAGCCGCGCGCGCGGGCGCCACCGTCGCGCATTGTCACGTGCGCGATCCAAAGACGGGCAGAGGCAGCCGCGACCCGGCGCTGTACCGCGAAGTCGTCGACCGGATTCGTTCTTCGGATGTGGACGTCATCATCAATCTGACGGCGGGCATGGGCGGCGATCTCGAGATCGGTCCCGGCGAAGAACCGATGCGCTTCGGGCGCGGCACGGATCTCGTCGGCGGGCTGACGCGTCTCGCGCATGTGGAAGAGTTGTTGCCCGAGATCTGCACGCTCGACTGCGGCACGCTCAACTTCGGGGACGGCGACTATATCTACGTCTCCACGCCTGCCCAGTTGCGTGCGGGCGCGAAACGCATCCAGGAACTCGGCGTGAAGCCGGAACTGGAGATCTTCGATACGGGCCATCTGTGGTTCGCCAACCAGTTGCTGAAGGAAGGGCTGCTCGACGACCCGCCGCTCTTCCAGTTGTGCATGGGCATTCCATGGGGCGCGCCGCCCGACACCGGCACGATGAAGGCGATGGTGGACAACCTGCCGCCGGGCGCGCACTGGGCAGGCTTCGGCATCGGCCGGATGCAGATGCCGATGGTCGCCCAGGCGATGCTGCTCGGCGGCCACGTGCGGGTCGGGCTCGAGGACAACTTATGGCTCGATCGCGGCGTCCACGCGACCAATGGTTCGCTCGTGCAGCGCGCGGTCGAGATCATCGAGCGGCTGGGGGCGCGCGCGCTCACGCCCGCCGAAGGCCGCAGAAAGCTGGGACTGCCCGCGCGCGGCGAGCGTCCGCTCGAGAAGCGCTCGCTCGAACAATTCGCCTGAATCGCACACGCCTGAAGCAAATCGCTCGAACTCGAACTCAAACGGACCTCATCAACATGCAAGTCAAGCAATTCGCCGCGCTCGGCGCGGGTGTGATCGGCAGCGGCTGGGTGGCGCGCGCGCTCGGCGCGGGTCTCGATGTCACCGCATGGGATCCGGCGCCCGGCGCCGAAGCGCAATTGCGCGCCAACGTCGCGAACGCGTGGCCCGCACTGGAACGTGCGGGGCTGGCGGCAGGGGCATCGCCGGAACGCTTGCGCGTGGTCGCGACGGTCGAGGAATGCGTGGCCCAGGCGGACTTCATTCAGGAGAGCGCGCCCGAACGCGAGGAACTGAAACTCGCGCTGCACGAGCGCGTGAGCCGCGCGGCGAAGCCTGACGCGATCATCGCGTCTTCCACTTCGGGCCTGCTGCCGAGCGACTTCTACGCGCGCGCCGTGCATCCGGAACGCTGCGTGGTCGGGCATCCGTTCAATCCGGTGTATTTGCTGCCGCTCGTCGAAGTGCTCGGCGGCGACAAGACCTCGGGCGATGCGATCGATGCCGCGATGAGCTTCTACGCGTCGATCGGCATGCGGCCCTTGCGGGTGCGCAAGGAGGTGCCGGGCTTCATCGCGGACCGGCTGCTGGAGGCGCTGTGGCGCGAGGCGCTGCACCTCGTGAACGACGGCGTTGCGACCACCGGCGAAATCGATGACGCCATTCGTTACGGCGCGGGCATCCGCTGGTCGTTCATGGGCACGTTCCTGACCTACACGCTGGCCGGCGGCGAGGCAGGCATGCGACACTTCATGCAGCAGTTCGGCCCCGCGCTCGAACTGCCGTGGACCAAGCTGGTGGCGCCGCAACTGACCGACGAACTGATCGATCGCGTGGTCGACGGCACGTCGCGGCAGACCAGCGGGCGCGACATCAAGGCGCTGGAACGCTATCGCGACGACTGCATTTCGAGCGTGATCGAAGCGATTGCGGCGGCGAAGGTGCGGCATGGCATCGAGGACTGAAGGAACGACGATGATCTATCGCGACACCGTGAAGGCCGAATGGGTCGATTACAACGGCCATCTGCGCGACGCCTTCTACATGCTGCTCTACAGCCTCGCGACCGATGCCTTCATCGACCGCATCGGTCTCGACGACGCCGGCCGCCGCGCGCGCCAGCGCACCTTGTACACACTGGAAGCGCACGTCAGCTATCTGCGGGAAATCAAGGAAGGCGCGGCGGTGCGCGTCGAGGCGCGGGTGATCGCGCATGATCGCAAGCGCATCCATCTCTATCTGGAGATGTTCGAGGGCGACTCGGCCGAACCGGTATCGGCGTGCGAGCAGATGCTGATGCACATCGACACCGGCGGCGCGCCAAAGTCGGCTTCGTTCGATGCGGACGTCGCCGCGCGCATCGCCGCCGAGCCGACGGTCGCGCCGGAGCACGCGCCTTACGCCGGACGCGTGATCGGCTTGCCTGCGCGCGCTTCGTCCACCGCGCCGGCCTGAGCGCGCCAGCTGCGCAGCAACAGCGCGTTGGTCACGACGCTCACGCTCGAGAACGCCATGGCCGCGCCTGCGAACATCGGATCGAGCAGACCGAACGCCGCCAGCGGAATGCCGATCAGGTTGTAGACGAACGCCCAGAACAGGTTCTGCTGGATCTTTCGATAGGTGCGCCGCGAGATGTCGATGGCATCCGCGACCAGCGCCGGGTCGCCGCGCATCAGCGTGATGCCGGCGGCTTCCATGGCCACGTCGGTGCCGCTCGCCATGGCGATGCCGACATCGGCGGCGGCGAGCGCGGGGGCGTCGTTGATGCCGTCGCCGGCCATCGCCACGATGCCTTTTGCCGATGCCCGCAATTGCGCGACGACGCGTGCCTTGTCGTCGGGCAGGGTCTGCGCAAACACCCGCTCCGCCGGAATGCCCAGCGCCCGCGCGACGGCGTGCGCGCTGCCTGCGTTGTCGCCGGTGATGAGCGCGCTTTGCACGCCCATCGCCGCCAGCCGTTCGATGGCCGTGCGCGCCGTCGGTTTGACGGTGTCGCCGAAGGCAAGCAGCGCGAGCACCTCGTGCCGCTCTTGAGTCTGCTCGATCAGCCATGAAACCGTGTTGCCGCGCGCTTCGAGCGCCTGCGCGCGTTCCATGAGCGAAGGCGGCACGTTCGCGCCCAGTTCATCGACCCAGCGACCGCTGCCGATGCCAATACGTCTTTCGTTCACCGTCGCCTCGACGCCGCGTCCCGCGACCGCGCGCGCCGCGCTCGCCTCGAAGCGCGGCGCGTCCGGATCGTCCAGTGCGGCGGCCACGACGGCCTTGGCCAGCGGATGCTCGCTCAGCCGCTGCACGGCGGCCGCCAGCCCGAGCGCTTCTTCCCGCACGTGTCCAGGCGACACCTCGAATTCGACGAGCGTCGGACGGCCGACGGTCAGCGTGCCGGTCTTGTCGAACGCGACGATGGCGATGGCATGCGCCTGTTCGAGCGCCTGCGCGTCCTTGATGAGAATGCCCTGGCGCGCCGCGACGCCGGTGCCGGACATGATCGCGGTGGGCGTCGCGAGGCCGAGCGCGCACGGGCAGGCGATCACGAGGACCGCGACCGCGTCGAGCAGCGCCGTTTCCACGCCGGCGCCATGCCACAGCCAGCCGGCCAACGTGACGAGCGCGATCGCCAGAATGGCCGGGACGAAGACGGCGGCCACGCGATCGACCAGCCGCTGGATCGGCGCCTTGTCGGCCTGCGCGGATTCGACCAGCCGGATGATGCGCGCGAGCGTCGTTTCCGTACCGATCGCCGTGGTTTCGATCTCGATCGCCCCTTCGCCGTTGACCGAGCCGCCGGTCGTGCGCGCGCCGGCTTCCTTCGCGACGGGCAGGCTCTCGCCCGTAATGAGCGATTCGTCGATGTGCGTGCGGCCCGCGCGCACGATGCCATCCACCGGCACGCGTTCGCCCGGCCGCACGATCACGATGTCGCCGATCCGCACGTCCGCGAGCGGCACGTCGCGTTCGCGCGCCGGGTCGTCGCGATCGCGCACGCGCGCGGTGGCGGGGCGCAGTGCGTTGAGCGCGCGGATCGCGGCGCTGGTCTGCCGCCGTGCGCGCGTCTCCAGCCACTTGCCGAAGCGCACCAGCGTGATGACGACCGCCGACGCCTCGAAGAACAGATGCGCGCCCATGCCGCCGTGCGCGAGCATCTGATAGACCGACAGCCCCCACGCCGCCGACGTGCCGAGCGCGACGAGCAGATCCATGTTGCCGGCGAACGCTCGCACCGCGCGATAGCCGCCCACGTAGAAACGCGCGCCGAAGCCGAACTGCACGACGCTCGCGAGCGTCAGTTGCAGCCAGGGATCGAGTTCGAGGCCGAACATCGGCGCGAGCAGCGGCAAGGTGATGAGCGCGGAAGCCAGCACGGCGATGAGCTCGCGATCGACGCCAGCGGCCTCGGCCGCCGCCGCCTCGGGCACGACGACGGCGGCTTCGTAGCCCGCCTTCACGACCGCCGCGACGAGCTGATCGTCGCTGACGGCGGCGCTGGCGTGGACCGTGGCTTTTTCGGTGGCGAGATTGACCGCGACGCTTTCGACGCCGGGCACGCGCTTCAGGACCTTCTCGACCCGCATCACGCAGGAAGCGCAGGTCATGCCGCTGACGGCGAATTCCGCGGTGCGCACGGCGGACGTGGATGATTCGGTGGACATGCTGGAACACTCCGGTCTGGCTGGGACGCGCGACAAGGACGAACGGCAAATAAGTCGCGGCATTCCCTCACCACAGCAGTATCGAGCTTCCAATCGTGGGAAGGTCAAGGCGGATGCGCAGGAAAAACATGAACGGCGTCGTGCATCGCTGAAACAATGCGGGCGATGGACACCATGCGCCGTCGCTTTCGTACCGATGGGCGTCACCATATTCCGCTATCGTAGTGCCGGCTGACGAAGGCGCGCAGGGGCCGCCTGAACACATCGCCGGCGTGCGTTTTCCGTGGCTTCGACCCGATTTTCGAAACGCCGCAGGCCTTTTGCACGCTGCTTCTTGCCTATCGTCAGCGGATAAGTTAAAACCCGAATTCCGAGATGGCGCTCACGGTGTTGCGCTCGCAACCCGAAGCCGCGTTCCGGTCTGGACCATCCCGGATTTGCGAGTCAACCCAATCGAAAGAAAACCCGGATTCCCATTCGAATGAAGAATTACCGACGCTGGACGTTTCCGCTCGACGCTGCCCTGTGGATGAGCGTGAGCCTCGCGGGGATGGCCGTCCTGGCCGGTTGCGCTACCAAGGCGCCCGATGAAGTCAAGGTAAGCAGCCCCGGCTGGGTGAAGAATCAGGTCGCGGATGCCTACACGTTCGGCTTCCCGCTGGTCGCAACCGACATCGCGCGCGAACGCGCCGGCGCCGCTCCGGGCGGGGCGGCGCTCAATACCTTCCAGCATGCGACGGCGCTGCCGCCGGTCGGCGCGACGGGCTGGCCGAGCGTCGATACGCTGCAATCGAGCGCCTGGCTCGATGTCTCCGCCGATCCGGTGATCGTGTCGCTGCCCGCCGCGCCGCGCGGACGCTATCTCGATGCCCGCGCGTTCGACGCCTGGACCAACGCCCTCTATTCCAGCGCCGACACCACGCCTTATCCGAAGCAGCAGCGCATCGCCTTCGTGCCTGCCGGCTGGACCGGCACGCTGCCCACGGGCGCGACCCGCGTCGAGACGCGCACGCGCTATGTGTGGCTATCGGTGAGGGTGCAAGTGAACGGTCCGCGTGATGTGCGCGAGGCGCGCAAGCTCCAGACCGCGATGCACATCGACACGCTGACGCCCGCCAAGGGCTCGGTTTCGGATCCGACGCCGGTGGTGGCCGGCGCGTGGGGTTCGAGCACGGCGCGTCAGCCGGCGGTGCCGCCGCTGTCGAGCGCGCTGGCCGCGGCGACGCCCGGTGCGCAGGCCGAGGCGCTCGACGCCAACGCGTTCTTCGCGCGCCTGGCCCGTTCGCTCGACGACAACCCCGCCGCCACCGACGACAGCCACGCGATGAGCGGGCTTGCCGACCTGGGCGTGAAGCCAGGCGAGCCGGTGCAGTTCAAGAAGACGGATGCGCCGCTGCTCGATTCGGGCCTGAGCGCCGCGCGTGAACGGCTTGCGACCGTGCCGTCGAATGCGCTGACGAAGAACGGCTGGACCTGGTTCGGCGACGGCGTCGGCGTCTACGGCACCGACTACACGCTGCGCGCGTACCTTGCGCGCCGTCAGGTTGCGACGAGCACGAAGGAGGGCGAGGTGAAGCCGGTCGCCCGGACTGACAGCGAGGGTCACGCGCTGAACGGCGCGAACCAGTACACGCTGCACTTCACGCCCGACGCGTTGCCGCCGGTGCGCGGCTTCTGGACGCTCACCGCCTATACGAAGGACGGCGCGCTCGCGAATGGCAAGCTGCCGCGCCTGTCGATCTCGGAGCGCGACCGGCTGAGAAAGAACCGCGACGGCTCCTTCGACGTGATCCTCTCGGCGAAATCGCCGGGACGCGCGCACGCCGCGAACTGGCTGCCGGTGCCGCAAGGCGACTTTCAGCTCGCGCTGCGGCTCTATGCACCGAAGCCGCAGGCGAGCGACGGTTCATGGGCGCCGCCTTCGGTCGATCGCGAGTAAAACTCGGGACGCGGTCATGAACCGCCACGCACAAAGGCCGCGATCCGTCGCGGCCTTTGTGCTTCTGAAGCGCGCAAGAGGGAACGTTTGCGGGCCATGCCGTCGTATACTCGGGCTTCACTTATCCGGGACGGCGAGCTCGAGCGGCGCTCATGCGGCACGCTTGCCGCCGCGCATCGAATGTCAAGCATCGGCAAGTCTTCTCTCGTGTCCGCCGGCCAGACCCTGCGTGGCGTCGTGCAGGCGCGGCGCACGCGGCGCATCTTCATCGGGCTGGTGATCGCGCTGCTGGTCATCGGCGCGCTTGGGTTCTTCGTCGCGCCGCCGGTCATCCGGCATGTCGCCGAGCAGCAACTCGCAAAGCAGCTCGACCGGCCCGTCACCATCCGGCGCATCTCGCTCAATCCCTACACGCTCGACTTCGAAGCCGATGGCGTGCATATCGGCGAGTCGCCCGCCAATCTCGCGAAGGCGCCGGGCAGCCCGGCCGATTTCATCGACGTCTCGCGTCTCGTCGTGCGTACCTCGTGGGCGTCCGTCATCAAGTTCGCGCCGGTCGTCAACGAGTTGAAGATCGATTCGCCGCGTATCCACGTCGTGCGCTACGACGGCGAGCATTTCAATTTCTCCGATCTCATCGAGAAGTTCTCGAAGCCATCGGCCGAGCCTTCGAAGAAGCCGGCGCGCTTTTCGGTGTCCAACATCCGTCTGGAAAACGGCCAGATCACGTTCGATGACCGCCTGCTCGACGCGAAGCATGTCATCGACCGCTTCGCGCTCGGCATTCCGTTCATCGCGACCCTGCCGTCCGCCACGGACATCTTCGTGACGCCGCTGTTGCAGGCGCGTATCGACGGTTCGCCGCTGGTCGTGAAGGGACGCACGAAGCCGTTTGCGCAGTCGCGGGAGTCGGAGATCGCGCTGACGCTGGACGGCCTCGACGTGCCGCAACTGGCGTCCTATGCGCCGGCGTCGGTGCCGGTCGCGGTGAAGAGCGGCAAGCTGTCCACCGACCTCAACGTCAGCTTCTCGATTGCCGGCGACGCGCCGACGATCCGCATCGCCGGCACCGCCGATCTCGCCGATCTCGCCGTCACCGACAAAGCGAACGCACCGCTGGTCGCCGCGCGCGCGCTGCATGTGAAGATCGCCGACGCCGAGCCGCTGCGCGATATCTATCATCTGGACGAAGTGACGCTCGCGAATCCCGACGTGCATCTCGCGCGCGATGCGTCCGGCCAGTTGAACGTGCAGAAGCTGGCAGGCGGGACGTCTCAGGCAACGCCGCCGGCGAAAGCGCCCGCGCCCGCCGCAGAGCCGGCAAAGGACGCAGCGCCGCTCGACTTGTCCATCCGCCATCTGGCGATTGAAGACGGCAGGATCGCCCTCGACGATCAACTGCTGAAACAGCGCGTACAAGGCGCGCTGACCGGCTTTGGCGTGACGCTCGACGGCTTCTCCACGCTCGCGAAAACGCCCGCCACCTACACGCTGAAGACGGCCTTCGACCACGGCGGCGCGCTCGACGTCTCCGGCCGCGTGACGCTCGCCGCCAAACAGGCCGACGCGAAGATCGGCCTGAACGCGTTCGCGCTGCCGCCGTTGCAGCCTTATCTGTCGAACCTGATGGCGGCGCGTGTGACGAGCGGCACGCTCGGCGCGACGCTGCCCGTTTCGGTCGACTGGAGCAAGCCGGACGGCGGCGTGCAGGTCGGCGCGGGCGAGGTCAGGCTCGACGCCGTGACGCTCGCCCCCACGGCGCAGGGCGTCGCGCCGGTGAAGCTGGCTTCCGCGCAGGCGAAGATCGCAAAAGTGGATGTGGCGGCGCGCCAGGCGTCGCTCGACAGCGTACAAGTGAACGGCCTCGCGCTCGACGCGACGCGCCGCAAGGACGGCAGTATCGATCTGGCGGCGCTCGCCGGTCCGCACGAGGCCGCGCCGGAGTCCACCGCGACGCGCAAGATCCAGAAGGCGCAGGAAGCGGGTCCGGCGTGGCATTACCAGATCGGACAGATCGCGGTCGAGAACGCCTCGGCCAGCTTCACCGACGAGACGCTCGCGCGCCCGATGAAACTCCAGGTCGCGCCGCTCGCGCTCAACGTGAAGCAGTTCAGCGACGACCTGACCCGGCCGCTCAACGTGGACGGCAAGCTGACGCTCAATGGCCGGGGCACGCTCGCGCTCGGCGGCAACGTCACGTTGAGCCCGCTCAAGCTGGCGCTGCATGTCAAGGGCGATCAGGTGGACGTGTCCGCGTTCGAGCCGTATTTCGGCGACAAGCTCAACGTCGACGTGGCCAGCGCGAATGCCAACGCGAACGGCGACCTGACGCTGTCCGGCAGCGGCAAGACACTCGCGGCAACCTACAAGGGCGACGCGTCGCTGACGGACGTGCGCATGATCGACAAGCTGACCAACGACCGCTTCGCCGGCTGGAAGCTGCTCGGGCTGACCAACATGAAGGTGAGCTACGACGAGCGCGGCACGGACGTCGAGGCGGCGCGCGTGACTTTCGCGAACTTCTACGGCCGCGTGCTGCTCGACGCGCAAGGCAAGCTGAACCTGAAGGGCGTGGTGGCCAACGAGAACGGCGCGACGCAGCCGGTCACGCGCGAGAAGGTCAAGGCCGCGCCGCCGGCCGCCGCGAGCGCAGCAGCGGCGCCGAAGGCCGCTGAAAAGGCCGGGCCGCCGGTGAACCTGCGCTTCGGGCAACTCGTGCTGCAGAACGGCCGCGTCACCTACACCGACAACTTTATCAAGCCTAACTACACGGCGAATCTCGTCGCGATCAATGGCACGATCGGTGCGTTCGGCACGCATTCGACGACGCCCGCGCCCGTCGACGTCACGGCGAAGCTCGCGGCGAACGGACCGGTGTCGATCAAGGGGCAGGTGAATCCGCTGATCGACAAACCGGCGCTCGACCTGACGGCGAGTGCGCATGACGTCGAACTGACGAACCTGACGCCGTATTCATCGAAGTACGCGGGCTATCCGATCACGAAGGGCAAGCTGAACGTCGACCTGCACTACATGCTCGCCGACAACAAACTGTCGGCGAACAATCACCTGTTCATCGATCAGCTGACTTTCGGCGATCACGTCGACAATTCGACGGCGACCAGGCTGCCGGTCCGGCTCGCGGTGTCGCTGCTGAAAAATTCTCGCGGCGAAATTGACGTGAATATTCCGATTTCCGGTTCGCTGGACAATCCGGAGTTTTCAATCGGCGGGCTCGTGTGGCAGGCTATTCTCAACCTGGTCCAGAAGGCGGTGACGGCGCCGTTCACGCTGCTTGCGCATGCGTTCGGCGGGGGCAGCGGGGCGGACCTCAACTACATCGAGTTCAATGCGGGCTCGGCGGACCTGACCGATGCCGCGCAGAAGAAGCTCGAAACCATTGCGAAGGCGCTGGTGGACAAGCCTTCTGTGCGCGTGGACGTGACGGGCCGCGTGGACCCGAAGGTGGACGAGCCGGCGTTGCGCTCGGCGTGGGTGGACGCCCAGGTCAAGCGCGCGAAGGTGCGCGACATGGCGGGCAATGGCGAAAACGTGGACTGGAATGCGATCAAGGTGTCGGATGCGGATTACGACAAGTATTTGACCAAGGTCTACAAGTCGGCGGATTTCAAGAAGCCGACCAACTTCATCGGCATGACGAAGTCGCTGCCGGATGACGACATGAAAGCCGCGTTGACCAGGAACGCGCCGGTGGACGAGGGCGCGTTGCGCGAGCTCGCACAACAGCGGGCGCAGGCGGTGCAGGAGTACTTCGACGGGAAGATCGACAGCAAGCGGGTTTTCGTCGTGGCGCCGAAGCTGAACGCGGATGACGTCAAGGACAAGAGCACGGGCAGCAGGGTGGATCTGGGCCTGAAGTGACGTGTGCTGGCCGTTTGGACGATCTGGATGAACAAGGATAGCGAAACTAATATCGGCGATACCGGGAATCAGGAAGAGAACGGGAGTCAGCCGATGGGAACACCGTATGAGAAGGACGTGGTGGCGTGGGCCAGGGAACAGGCTGCGTTACTGCGTGCGGGAAAGCTTGCGGCCATCGATATCGAGCATATCGCAGAGGAAATCGAGGCCGTGGGAAGGAGCGAGCAGAGAGAGTTCGCGAGCAGGATGTCGATCCTGCTCGCGCATTTGTTGAAATGGCAATGTCAGCCGGAGCGGCGTGGAAGCAGTTGGACAAACACCATTCGTACGCAGCGGCAGTCGATTGGCCGCCGGCTCAGGAGAACGTTGAGCCTCAGGCCGATGCTCGACGACGAAGAATGGATCGCGGAAATGTGGGACGACGCGAGCGAAAAAGCGGCCAACGAAATGCGCGTCGCCATCCCGGAGTTGCCGCTGCTGTGCCCCTGGCCGATGACACGGGTGTTGTCGGCGGACTTTCTTCCCGATTAGCGGCTGGGTCATTGGCCCGGCGGGCAGCGGTTTGTTCCGCCGCCCGTCCTCAATGCGCCCCCGAAGCTGCCCCGCCGCCACCACCCTTCGCCACCTTCGTGATCCAGATCAGCGGGATGATCAGAATGAAGATCACCGCCGAGATCAGGAAGATATCGTTGAGGCCCATCATCGCGGCCTGCGAATTCACCGTGAAGTTGAACAGGCCGCGCGCCTGCGCCTCGCCGACATCGAGCGTCGCCTGGGACGCGCCGAGCGAGTGCAGGAAAGTCGGGTTATAGATGTTCGCCTGCTCCGTCAGCCGTTCGTGATGCAGCGCGATGCGGTCGTCCCACGCATTGCCCGCGAGCGACGTGCCCACCGCGCCGCAGAACACGCGCGCGAAGTTCGACAGCCCCGCTGCAGCGGGAATCTTCGAAGGCGGCAGCCCTGACAGCACGATCGCCGTGAGCGGCACGAAGAACATGGCCATCGGAATGCCTTGCAGCAGCGTCGGCAGCACGAGATGCCAGGTGTCGATCTCGATCACGTATTTCGAGCGCAGCCAGAAGACGAACGCGAAGCCGATGAACGCCATCGTCGCGATGATGCGCGCGTCGCTGCGCGGCAGCACCTTGCCCATGACGGGCGCCAGGATCACCGCGAAGATGCCGAGCGGCGCGGTGACCAGGCCGGCATCGACGGAACGGTAGTTCAGGTATTGCTGCATCCACTGCGGCAGCAGTACGAGGTTGCCGAAGAACACCCCGTAGGCCACGGAGATCGCCACCGTGCCGCCAAAGAAATTGCGTCCGGCGAACAGCCGCAGATCCACCACGGGATTCGGGTCCGTCAACTCCCACACCACGAAGAACGCGAACGCAATCGCCGCGACAATCGCCAGCCCGACGATCAGCGGCGATGAGAACCAGTCGAGGTCGCGTCCCTTGTCCAGCATGATCTGCAGCGAAGCGACCCAGGTCACGAGCAGCAACAGGCCGATCACGTCGATCGGCGCCTTGCGCGTCGCCGACTCGCGGTCGCGGTAGATCATCCACGTCACACCCGCCGCGAAGATGCCCACCGGAATGTTGATGTAGAAAATCCACGACCAGGAATAGCTGTCCGTGATCCAGCCGCCGAGCGCGGGCCCGGCGATCGGCCCGACGGTCGCGGTCATCGCCCAGAGCGAGAGCGCCATCGAGGATTTCTCCTTCGGATACGAGCCGAGCAGGATGGCCTGGGAGAGCGGAATCAGCGGCCCGGCGACCGCACCTTGCAGGATGCGCGCGAACAGCAGCACGGGAAGATTCGGCGCGAGGCCGCAGAGCCATGACGACAACACGAACATCAGGATCGCGCCGACGAACAGATGGATCTGCCCGAGCCGCTGCGTGAGCCAGCCGGTCAACGGGATCGACACCGCGTTCGACGCGGCAAACACGGTGATGACCCACGTGCCCTCGTTGACGGACACGCCGAGGTTGCCGGAGATGGTCGGGATCGCGACGTTGGCGATGGACGAGTCCAGCACGTTCATGAACGTGGCGAGCGCCACGGCGAAGGTGGCAAGCACGAGTTTGCCGCCTTCGAGCGGCGGGGGTGGGGCGGGCGCGGGACGGGGCGTCGTCGGTGTGCTCATGCGGCTCGGATTCGGGGGGACGATGGATCGAGCCGACAGTGTGCCTGTGCTTAATAAATGTTGCTGAGCCAAATGGCCGAGGGCGGCGGAAGAATCCTGGATCTCATGTAGATACGCGTTGACACGTCACGGCGGTCGTTACTAGCATCGACGTATCACCATGTATCGACTTTTCGGAGGGCGCCGTGCCGGTACAAATCCTGAAGCGTTGGGGTAATAGCCTTGCCATCCGCATTCCTGCGACCATTGCAGCTGAGGCATCACTCGAGGAGGGTCAGGAAGTGTTTCTGGCAGTCGAAGATGGCAGGGTGGTCGTTCAGGCGCGCACCGCAATCAAACGCTTCTCACGTGAACGTTTGATTCAGCAGTTCCGCGAGGGCAATTTGCAACGGCATGAAGAAATGGATTTTGGCGATGCGGTCGGCGCCGAATGCGGCGGACCGCAGGATCCGGCACGCGAGAGCAAAGCATGAAACAGGGCATTCCAGAGGCGGGCGACGTAGTGAGGCTGCACGTCGGCCCGTCCAGAGCTAACGAACGGGACGGCTATCGCGCCATGCTGGTGATTTCAGATTTGACGATGAACGACATCACCGGCCGCTTTACCGGCCTGCCGATCACCACGACGGTCCGCGGCTGGGAAACCGAAGTGCCGCTCGCGAGCCTGAAGCGTCCGGGCGTGGCGCTCGTCGATCAGCTGTGCAACTGGAGCCACGCAGACCGCGAGCTGTCCTTCAAGGGCGAGACCGTCACGGAGGAAGAACTCGACGCGGCGAAGTTCGCAATCCGCGCGTTCCTGCTGCTGTGAACGCCGCCGCGTGTTATCGACTCACTTAGCCGAAATGTCGATGTTCCCCAGATACTTCTTCGCGTACTTGTCGATGGTGCCGTCCGCGCGAACCTTCTCGATCGCTGCATTCAGCTTCGTCTTCAGCGCGTCGTCGCCCTTGCGCACACCGTATGCAATCCCGCTGCCGAGAATCTTGTCGTCGCGCACCGGCGCGCCCACGAACGCGAAGCCCTCGCCATCCGGCTTCGAGAGGAAGCCGCTCTGGCCGGCCGGCGCGAGCACGAGCGTCGCGTCGAGACGTCCGGACTTCAGATCCGCATACACCTGATTCTGGTCCTGATAGGGCACGACCTTCACGCCGTCATTCTCCCAGTGAGCCTTGGCGAAGGTCTCCTGGATCGAGCCCTGCAGCACGCCCACGCTCTTGCCTTTCAACGATGCCGGCGTCGGCTCCAGACCGCTGCCCTTCTTCGCGATCAGCTGCGTCGGCACGCGATACACCACCGTCGTGAAATCGATCGCCTGACGACGCTGCTCCGTGGCGTTCATCGCCGAATTGATCGCGTCGAATTTGCGGCCCTGCAACGCGGGAATCAGGCCGTCGAACGACGTCTCGACCCACTTGCACTGCATCTTCGCAGCAGCGCACACCGCATTGCCGACATCGATGTCGAGCCCTTGCAGTTCGCCCGTCGAGGATTTGGATTCGAACGGCGGATACTGCGCTTCCAGTCCGAAGCGCAAGGTGTCGGCGGCGAGAGCGGCGCCGCTCGCGAAGCCGCACGCAACGAGCAGGGCGGCGGCGAACGAGTTCAGTTTCATCGTGTGGGTCTCCAGGGAAAGCGTCAGATCGTGCAAAGGCGGCGCGCGCCTTCGATGAGCGTGCCGTCGTCCTTCGCAAACGACAGGCGGATCACGTGGTTGTCGGTGCCGTCGGTGTAGAACGCGGACAGCGGGATGGTCGCGACGCGGGCTTCGCGGATCAGGCGCAGCACGAAGTCGCTGTCGCCGGCATCGGAGATCGCGTCGTAGCGCGCCAGCATGAAGAAACTGCCTGCGCTCGGCAGCAGTTCGAAGCGCGAGCCGGCCAGCGCGTTGGCGAGCAGATCGCGCTTGTGCTGGTAAAACGGCGCGAGATCCAGATAGCTCGATTCGTCCGCGAGCGCTTCGGCGAAAGCGATCTGCATCGGCGTGTCGGCGGCGAAGGTCATGAATTGATGGATCTTGCGGATCTCGGCCGTCAGCGCCGCGGGCGCGAGACAGTAGCCGACCCGCCAGCCCGTCACGTGATACGACTTGCCGAACGAACACACGATCACGCTGCGCTCGGCCAGCGCCGGATAACGCGCCATGCCGTGATGCGGCGCGCCGTCGAACACCACGTGCTCGTAGACTTCGTCGGACAGCACGATGATCTTCGTGTCGCGCGTCAACGCCGTGAGCCGCTGGATGTCCGCGTCCGTGAACGCGCTGCCGGTGGGATTGTGCGGCGAGTTGACCAGGATCATGCGCGTCTTCGGCGTGATGGCGGCCGCGACTTCGTCCCAGTCGATACGGAAATCCACCGGCGACAGCTTGATCGCGACCGGCGTGGCGCCTTGCAGTTGCACGATCGGTCCGTAGCTGTCGAAGGATGGCTCGAAATAGATGACTTCGTCGCCGGGATGCACGAGTGCGCTGATCGTCGCGTACAGGCCTTCGCTCGCGCTCGCGACCACGGTGATCTCCGTGCCCGGATCGTACTGTGCGCCGTAGAGCCGCTGGGTTTTCAGCGCGATCGCCTCGCGCAGCGCGAGCACGCCGGACATCGGCGCATACTGGTTATGTCCTGCCCGCATGGCTCGCTCGACGCTTTCAATCAGCTTCGGCGCGCAGGCGAAGTTCGGCGCGCCTTGCGAGAGATTGAGCGCGTCATGCTCCTCGGCCAGTTGGCCGATGACGGTGAAGATAGTCGTGCCGACGCTGGGCAGTTTCGATTCGGGAATGCAGGCGCTGTGCACGGCGGTGTCTCCGGAAAGGCGGGTCGACGAGAATTGCCGTCGATTCAACCGCAGCAATAAAGCGGGGACAATCGAAACTTTGTCATACTAGCCATGCTTGCAGATCATGGCTACATGCCGCAAACCCGATGAAACCGCTGCCCTCGCTCGACGTCCTCAAAACCTTCCTGGTGGTCGCCCGGAAGCTCAATTTCACGCGCGCGGCGGAGGTGCTGAACGTGACGCAGGGCGCGGTGAGCCGGCAGATCGCCGGGCTGGAGGCGCATCTCGGCTACGCGCTGTTCACCCGGCAGGCGCGCGGGCTGACGCTGACGCATCATGGCGCGCTGCTGATCGCGCCCTTGCAGCAGGCGTTCGGCCAGATCGACGATGCACTGGCGCGAGGCGGCGCGCAATCCGGCATTCTGCGCGTGAAATGCCCGACCTGCGCGATGCGCTGGGTCCTGCCGCGCGTCATCCGCTTGCAGAATGAGCGGCCGGAACTGGTGGTGGAGGTGACCGCCTCGGTGTCGCACGGCGTCGAGTTCAGCGCCGAGCCGTTCGATGCCGCCATCGTGTTCGGCGCGGCGCCCGCGCTGAAGGGCGTGACGAGCCATCATCTGTTCGACGAAGTGCTGACGCCCGTGTGCGCGCCTGCGCTCTGGAAGCCGAAGCGGCACGCTCCGCCGACCCCCGACGATTTCGCCGGCGAGACGCTCCTGCATCCCACGCGGGATCGACGCGACTGGCTGCGCTGGCTCGAAGCGTACGGCCATCCGGGTTTGCCGTCGGCGAAGGCGCAGCATTTCGACACGCTCGACCTCGCCATCTCGTCCGCGATGCAGGGACTGGGCGTGGCCATCGGCGATGTCGCGCTGATCGAAGAGGATTTGCGTGCGAAGCGCGTGATCGCCCCGTTCGCGCTGTGCGTGCCGAGCGGCGCGGCCTACTGGCTGACGTATCCGGAGCGGCCCGCGCCGTCGGCCGCGCTGCAGCAGTTTGCGCGCTGGCTGAGCGACGAAGCCGCGCACACGCGTGCGCGGCTGGAGGCCCGGACCCAGGCGGCCCAGGCCTGAGCCGCGTGCGTCAACTCACATGCCGTGCTTGGTCACGACCGATTCCCACTGGCCGTTCTTCACCTGATACAGCGTCGACGAGGCATTCTTGAGCGCGCCATTGCTGTCGAACGCGATGGGTCCGGTGATGCCTTCGAACGAGTTCGACTTGAGCACCGGCCGGTACACCTTCGGATCGATGGAATTGGCCTTCTGCATCGCGTTGATGGCCGCCCACGCTGCGTCATAGCCGAACGGCGCATACGAGAGAATCGCGACGCCGAAGCGCTTCTGGAACTTGTCGCTGAACGCCTTGCCTGCGGGCAGCTTGTCGAGCGGGCTGCCATATTCCCAGGCCTGGGCGCCTTCAGCCGCATCGCCGGCGAGCTTGAGGAAATCGGCGTCCATCACGCCGCCGCCGCCCACGAACTGCGCGTTCATGCCGAGCTGCTTCATCCGCTTGACGACCGCCGCCGCCTGCCGGTCCAGTCCGCCGAAGAAGATCAGGTCGGCGTTGGCTGCCTTGATGCGCGTGAGTTGCGCGCTGAAGTCGACGGTCTGGTTGTCGCTGTATTCACGCGTGACGATGTTGCCGCCCTTGGCCTTGACCGCTTTCTCGAACTCGTCGGCTTCGCCCTGGCCGAACGCGGTACGGTCGTCGATGATGGCGATACGCTTCGCCTTCGACGTCGTCACTGCATAGACGCCGGCGTTGCCCGCGTTCTGCGCGTCGCTTGAAATCACGGTGAAGACGTTTTCGAGGCCGCGCGTGGTGATGGTCGGATTGGTCGCGGCCGGGTCGATCATCGGGATGCCGGCGTTGTTGTAGACCGGCGAGGCGGGCAGCGTCGTGCCCGAGTTGAAGTGGCCGACGACCACCGCCACGCCGTCATCGACGAGCTTCTGCGCCGCCTGCACGCCAATGCGCGGATCGGCCTGATCGTCTTCCGCGTGAATCTCGAACTTGGCCGTCTTGCCGCCGATGGTGATCTTTTTCGCGTTGGCTTCGTCGAGCGCTAGTTGCACGCCGTTCTGGAGGTCCTTTCCGTATCCCGCGTTCGCGCCGGTCAGCGGCGCGGCAAAACCGACCTTCACCGGCATGTCTTCCGCCGACGCCGTCAGCGGCGCGGCAGCGAGCGCGAGTGTGGCAGAGGCAACGGCCCAGGCCAGAGGTTGGGTAAGAAAGCGCATGGTTTCCTCTCCTTTTTAGTGTGGCAATCGAATGGAACACGAGCCCTTCCGTGCCGGCAAGACGGACTTGCCCTTGAGCGTGCGGGCAACCGCAGCCGCCGACATGCCTGGCGACGCTCGGACAGCGGACATGCGCAATGTAGGGAGCCAATTTCGGCGCGTCTTGAAGTTTCGTCGCGCCGGACGTGCGGATTTCGGCACAGGCCCGACCGGGCGCGCGCGCACGCCGGGCGCGGCTTCGGGCGTTTCGACGGCAAATCACGCGCGACGATTCGCTTCCATCAGCCGCAGGCGCCGAAGCTGCGCCTATCGTCGTGATTGAACTTGCCGGCTTGACAGAGTGCATATGCACAAATTATTCTCCGTGCATGACTTCCAACTCATCTCCTCTCGATTGCAACTGCTTCGCCATTCGTCAGGCGGCGCGTTACGTGTCGCAGATGTACGAGCGGCATCTGAACGTGGCGGGCATCACGGCCGCGCAGTTCACGTTGCTCGCGGCGATCGGGCGCAAGCCCGGCGTGCAGATGGCCGAACTCGCCGAGCAGATGGTCATGGACCGGACCACGCTCGTGCGTGCGCTGAAGCCATTGCAGCGCGACGGCATCGTCGAGGCGGCGCAGGAATCGCGCAGCTCGCGTGCCGTCGGTCTGCGGCTCACGGCGCTGGGCAAGGACACGCTCGCCAAGGCATCGGCGCAATGGCGCGCGGCGCAGGAAGAATTCGAAGCGAAGTTCGGCGAGCAGCGCGCGAAGGCCTTGCGCAAGTCGCTCTTCGAACTGACGACGATGGAGTGAGTGGAACAAACCCGGGCTTGCGCACGCGCGAGCCTTTTTTATACGCCATTTAGTGCATATACACTTTAAAGCGGAGTTCATCATGGAAATCAAGGGAAAAGTCGTACTGGTCACGGGCGCCAATCGCGGTCTCGGCAAGCAATTCGCTGTTTCGTTGCTGAAGGCGGGCGCCGCGAAGGTCTACGCGGCCGCGCGCGATCCGAAGAGCGTCGATATTCCGGGCGTCGAAGCGATTCGCCTCGACGTGACGAATGCCGCCGACATCGCCGAAGCCGCAGCCACGTACACGGACGTGCAGGTGCTCATCAACAACGCGGGCGTGACGACGCGCGGCAAGCTCGTGGATCCGACCTCGACCCAGGGCATCCGCGACGTGCTCGAAATCAACACTTTCGGCCCGATCTCGCTGACGCAGGCCTTCGCGCCGGTCTTGAAGAAGAACGGCGGCGGGGCGGTCATCAATATCCTGTCGGTGCTGAGCTGGGTCTCGTTGCCGGCGGGCGGCGCGTATCACATCTCGAAGGCGGCGATGTGGGCGGCGACCAACGCGCTGCGCGAGGAACTGCGCGAACAGGGCACGCTGGTGGTTGCGGCGCATCCAGCCTACATCGACACCGACATGACCGCGGGCGTGACCGGTGAGAAGTCGACGCCGGAGCACGTCGTGAACGAAGTGCTCGCGGCCGTAGCGCGCGACCAGGAAGAAGTGCTCGTCGATGAAACCGGGCGCGCCGTCAAGCAGTCGCTCTCCACCGGGAAGCCGATCTACCTGACGGGCATTCCGCGCTGAGCGAAAGCCCAACGCCAGGCGCAGCGTCTAGCTTTTCGCGGCCTTGTGCAGGTCTTCGAAACCGGCGGCTGCCTGCTGCACGTCGGGCGGGCAGTCTTCCATTTCCATCACCTGCCGGATTTCGATCGTTTCGTTGTCCGCCCCCGGACACCGCTTCGCCCATTCGATGGCTTCATCGCGCGACTTCACCTGCAGCATCCAGTAGCCGCCGAGCACTTCCTTGGCCTCGGCGAACGGGCCGTCCGTCACGCGCGGCTTGCCGCCTTCGAAGGTGATGCGCGCGCCCATCGATGGCGGATGGAGGCCATCGAGCGCGAGCAGCACGCCGGCCTTCTGCAATTCCTCGTTGTACTTCATCATCGCGGTGACGGCTTCGGCGCTCGGCATCGTGCCGGGTGCGGCGCTTTCATAGCCGCGCGGGATCATCAGCATCATGAATCGCATGGGACAGTCTCCAGAAAGAGTGAGAACGCGAGCATGAAGGTGCCCGTTCAAACTCTACGACGACTGACGCCACGCCGAATCGACAGCGATTGGAAAGCCGTGGATTGGCGTTTGTCCCTAGTCGATTGATGTTGCCTTCGCGACCCGTACGATCAAATAATGTAATCCATTACATCCCGTTCGCCGGTCGGCGGCGCAGCGTATGCCGGAGACGGTTCGTCCACGCGAAGAAGTGTCCATTGCCGATGTCGCGCAGCGCGCGGGCGTGTCGGTGGCGACGGTATCGCGTGTGCTCAACGGCCATACGAACGTTCGCGAAGTCACGCGCGAGAAAGTACGCGCGGCAGTGGCGTCGAGCGGTTACCGCATCAACGAGCTTGCGCGCAATCTGCGCACGGCCGAAAGCCGCCTGCTGCTCACCATGGTTCCCGACTTCGGCAATCCGTTCTATGCGGCGATCGTGCGCGGCATCGACAGCGTCGCGCGCCAGAACGGCTACTTCATGTTGTTGTGCGATACCGGCGCGGATCCGCTGCGCGAGCGCAGCTATTTCGATCTGCTGCGTGGCCGGCGCGCTGACGGTGCGATCTGCCTCGATCCCGCCGCCGTGCAGAAGGCGCTGGCCGAAGAGGCATCGACGTTGCCGTGGGTCGCGTGCTGCGAGTTCGATCCCGCTGCGGGCGTGCCATATGTCGGCATCGACAATCATCTGGCCGCCGGCGATGTCGTGCGCTATCTGCTCGGCAAGGGCCACCGGCGCATCGCGTTGATCAACTCGGGACAGGGCTATCTCTACGGACGTCAGCGGCTGGCGGGCTATCGCGACGCGTTGCAGGACGCCGGCATCGAACCGGATCCCGCGTGGCTGATCGAACTCGACAGCCTCGACTACGACGCGGGCGAAGACGCAGCGGTGCGTCTTGCGTCGCTCGGCCACACGCGGCCGACCGCCGTGTTCGCCGTCTCGGATACGCTGGCCATCGGCGTGATGAATGGCTTGCGCGGTGCGGGCCTCACTGTGCCGGACGACGTCGCGGTGGTCGGTTTCGATGACATCGCCGTGGCGGCACATGTCGATCCGCCGCTCACCACGGTGTCGCAGCCGATGCAGCAGCTTGGCGAATCGGCGGCTGAACTGCTGCTCAAACGCCTGCGCGATCCGCGTGCCGACGTGCCGGGCGTGTTGCTGCCGCATCGTCTGATCCAGCGTAGGAGCGCCTGACCATGAGCCTCGCGGTGCGCTTCGATGGAGTCGAAAAACAGTTCGGGCCGGTGCGCGTGCTGCATGGCGTGGACTTCGAGCTGACGCCGGGGCGCATTCATGGCCTGCTCGGCGAGAACGGCGCGGGCAAGTCGACGCTGATGAAGATTCTCGCGGGCTACGAGCGGGCGAGCGCGGGTGCAATCCTGATCGACGGACGCGCACGGGACTTCAACAGTTCACGCGATGCCGAACAGGCGGGCATCGTGCTGATCCACCAGGAACTGAATCTGGCGGATCATTTGAGCATCACGCAGAACATGTTTCTCGGGCACGAGCTGAAGAAGGGCTTCTTCCTCGACGAAACCGCAATGCGCGAGGCCGCCCGCGCACGGCTCGCCGACGTGGGTCTGCACAAGAATCCCGATACGCGCGTGCGTGACCTGATCGTCGCGGAGAAGCAGTTGGTGGAGATCGCGAAGGCCATGCTGCGCGAAGCGCGCCTGCTCATCATGGACGAGCCGACCGCGACCCTCACGCCTTCGGAAACGCAGCGGCTCTTCGGGCTGATGGCGCGCCTGAAGGAAGCGGGCACGACCATCGTGTACATCTCGCACAAGCTCGACGAAGTCGAGCGCGTCACCGACGAAGTGATCGTGATGCGCGACGGGCGTTTCGTCGCGCGCGCGCCGACTGCCGAACTCACGCGTCAGCAGATGGCGAACCTGATGGTGGGCCGCGAAGTCTCCGACATGTTTCCTGCCAAACCCGCGCTCGCCGCGACGGCGCCGGTTGCTTTCGAGGTCGAGCGAGGCTCGGTGCCGGGCTGGGCGCACGACGTGAGTTTCGCCGTGCGCCAGGGCGAGGTGTTGGGCTTCGCGGGTCTGGTGGGCGCGGGCCGCACGGAACTGTTCGAGGCGCTGGTCGGTCTGCGGCCGCTCAGCGCTGCGCGCGTCGCGGTGAATGGCGCCGGCGTGAAGCTCGGCAATCCGCGCGACGCGATGCGCCACGGTCTCACTTACCTGAGCGAAGACCGCAAGGGACGCGGCCTGCACGTCGACATGGCGCTGAAAGACAACCTGACGATGATGACGCTGGAACGCTATGCGCATCCGCTCGTCGACATGCGCGCCGAACGCGACGCGCTGAAGCAGGCGGTCGGCGACTTCGGCATTCGCACGGGCAACCTGTCGGCACGCGCGCGGATGCTGTCGGGCGGCAATCAGCAGAAGCTCGCGCTCGCCAAGTTCCTGCATCCCGACCCGCGCGTGATCGTGCTAGACGAACCGACGCGCGGCGTCGATGTCGGCGCGAAACGCGACATCTATTTCCTGATTCACCGGCTTGCCGCGGAAGGCCGCGCGGTGATCGTGATCTCGTCCGAACTGATCGAGCTGATCGGCCTGTGCCATCGCGTCGCCGTGATGCGCGCGGGCGAACTCGTCGCGACGCTCGGCATGGACCACCTGACCGAAGAGAGGTTGATCGCGCATGCGACCGGCACACACTGAAGACATTGCAAGCGAGAGCCGGCTCTCCAGCGTCGCGCGTTTCCTGTTCGGCGTCGGGCCGCTGATCGGGCTGATTGCGCTGTGCATCGGCGGCACGCTGCTCAACGGCGATTTCGCCACCGTCGACAACGCGATGAACGTGCTCACGCGCACGTCGTTCATCGGCATCATCGCGGTGGGGATGACCTTCGTGATCATCTCCGGCGGCATCGATCTCTCGGTCGGTTCGATGGCCGCGCTCATCGCAGGCAGCATGATCTACGTGATGAACGGTCTGTTGCAGGGCTTTCACGGACACGCGGTGCCGCCGCTGGCGATCATCGCAATCGGCATCGTGCTGGCGCTCGTGCTGGGCGCGCTGTTCGGCTTTGCGCATGGCGTGCTCGTGACGAAGGGACGCATCGAGCCGTTCATCGTCACGCTGGGCACGCTCGGGATCTTTCGCGCGCTGCTCACGTGGCTCGCGGACGGCGGCGCGCTCACGCTCGACAACTCGCTCGCCGATCTCTACGGCCCGGTCTACTACGCGAGCCTGTTCGGCGTGCCGGTGCCGATCTGGGTGTTCCTGATCGTCGCGGCGGGCGGCGCGGTCGTGCTCAACCGCACTGTATATGGCCGGCATGTGCAGGCCATCGGCTCGAACGAACAGGTGGCGCGCTACGCGGCCATTCAGGTCGATCGCGTGAAGATCGTGACCTATGTGCTGCTCGGCCTGTGCGTCGCGGTGGCCACCATCCTGTATGTGCCGCGCCTCGGATCGGCCACGCCGACCACGGGCCTGCTGTGGGAACTCGAAGCGATCGCGTCCGTCGTGGTCGGCGGCACCGCGCTGAAGGGCGGCGACGGACGCGTGATCGGCACGGTCATCGGCGCGATCCTGCTGTCGGTCATCAACAACATCCTGAACCTGACGAGCATCATCAGCGTGTATCTGAATGCGGCGGTGCAGGGCGCCGTGATCATCCTTGTAGCGTATCTGCAGCGCGGCCGCCGCTAGCCGCGCCTGCACATTCATAAAACCGGAGACATCGTCATGAAAAAAATGCTTCGCGCGCTCGGTGCGCTGACTGTGGTGGCCAGCGCCTGTGCCGTCATCGCTCCCGCGTCGGCGGCCGACAAGGTCGTGCTCGGCGTCGCGATTCCCACGGCGGACCACGGCTTCACGGGCGGCATCGTCTGGTGGGCCAATGAGGCGAAGAAGGACCTGGAGAAGGCGCATCCCGACCTCAAGGTCATCGTGAAGACGGCGGGCAGCGCGCCCGAGCAGGCCAACCAGGTGCAGGATCTGGTGACGGTCAACAAGATCAATGCGCTCGTGATCTTCCCGCAGGAATCGGCCTCGCTGACGCAGCCGGTCGCGCAGGTGAAGAAGAAGGGCGTGTACGTGACGGTGGTGGATCGCGGCCTGACCGACACCAGCGCGCAGGATGCCTACGTGGCCGGCGACAACACCGCGTTCGGCAAGATTCCCGCCGAGTATCTGGCGAAGGCGCTCGACGGCAAGGGCGACATCGTCGCGCTGCGCGGCATTCCGACGACGCTCGACAACGAGCGCTGGACGGCGTTCGAAGGCGTCATCAAGCAGCATCCGGACATGAAGATCCTCGACGCGAAGTACGCCAACTGGAATCGCGACGATGCCTTCAAGGTGATGCAGGACTATCTGACGCGCTTCAAGCATATCGACGCCGTCTGGGCCGCCGACGACGACATGATGATCGGCGTGCTGAAGGCAATCGATCAGGCCAAGCGCACGGACGTCAGGATTGTGTTCGGCGGCGCGGGCTCGAAGGAAGCGGTGAAGCGCGTGATGGACGGCGACAAGCGCGTGCCGGCGGACGTGTCGTACTCGCCGAAGTTCATCTACGACGCCATCAAGCTGACGGCCGAAGCGCGTCTTAAGGGCGACAAGCTGCCGGCCACGACCATCATTCCTTCGGTGCTGATCACGAAGGACAACGCCAAGCAGTTCTATTTCCCGAACTCGCCGTTCTGACGCGTGCGGGCCGCGTCATGCGGCCCGCGCGGCTTCCATGGAGAGGCGAAAGATGAAAACGATCAAGGGCCCCGCGATCTTTCTCGCGCAGTTCATGGGCGACCGGGCGCCGTTCGACACGCTGGGCAATCTCGCGGCATGGGCGGCTTCGCTGGGTTACGAGGGCATCCAGGTGCCCGCCGATCCGCGTCTGATCGACCTGGAGAAAGCCGCGTCCAGCGATGCCTACTGCGACGAGATTCGCCGCACGGTCGAGGATGCGGGCGTGGCGATCACCGAACTCTCGACGCATTTGCAAGGGCAGCTCGTCGCCGTGCATCCGGCGTACGACACGCTGTTCGACGGCTTCGCCGCGCCGCATGTGCGCGGCCATCCCGAGGCGCGCACCGAGTGGGCGATTGCGCAGCTCAAGCTGGCGGCGGCGGCGTCGAAACGTCTGGGACTCGCTGCGCACGTGACCTTTTCGGGCGCGCTTGCCTGGCCGTATGTGTATCCGTGGCCGCAGCGTCCGGCGGGTCTCGTCGAAGCCGCTTTCGATGAACTCGCCGCGCGCTGGCGCCCGATCCTGGACGAGTTCGAGCGTGCGGGCGTCGATGTCTGCTACGAACTGCATCCGGGCGAAGACCTGCATGACGGCGTGACCTTCGAACGTTTTCTCGCGGCGGTGGACGATCACCCGCGCGCGAACATCCTGTTCGATCCGAGCCATTTCATGCTGCAACAGCTGGATTACCTCGCGTTCATCGACATCTATCACGCACGCATCAAGGCGTTTCATGTGAAGGACGCCGAGTTCCGGCCGAACGGACGGCAGGGCGTGTACGGCGGTTATTCGGGATGGGCCGAGCGGGCGGGACGGTTTCGCTCGCTCGGCGACGGCCAGATCGACTTCAAGGCGATCTTCTCGAAGATGGCGCAGTACGATTTCCCGGGCTGGGCCGTGCTCGAATGGGAATGCGCGTTGAAGCATCCGGAAGACGGGGCGCGCGAGGGCGCGGTGTTCATTCGCGACCACATCATCCGCGTCGCGGAACGCGCCTTCGACGACTTCGCCGGCAGCGGCGCGAGCCGCGCGCAGATGCGCGGGCTGCTCGGCATCGGAGAGATGCGATGAGGCGCGTGCGGCTGGGCATGGTCGGGGGCGGCGAGGGCGCGTTCATTGGCGCGGTGCATCGGATGGCGGCGCGGCTCGACGACCGCTGGGAACTGGTGGCGGGCGCGTTGTCGGCGGATGCGGGACGGGCGGCAGCGAGCGCGGCGGCGATCGGTCTTGCGCGCAGCTACGACGATTATCGCGAGATGGCGCGGGCCGAGGCGGCTCGTCCCGATGGCGTCGAAGCGGTGGCGATCGTCACGCCCAATCATCTGCATGCGCCGGTCGCGACGGCCTTTCTCGAAGCGGGCATCCACGTGATCTGCGACAAGCCGCTGGCGGTGTCGCTCGACGAAGGCGAGGCGCTCGCGCAGCTCGCGCGCGAGAAGGGCCTGCTGTTCGCGGTGACTTATACCTACACGGGTTATCCGCTCGTGCGGCACGCGCGCGGCATGGTGCGGGACGGGTTGCTCGGCGACATTCGCGTGGTGCAGGTCGAGTATGCGCAGGACTGGCTGTCGCTGCCGGTGGAAACGCAGGCGAACCGGCAGGCCGTATGGCGCACGGACCCGGCGCTCGCGGGTCCGGCGGGCTGTCTCGGCGATATCGGCACGCATGCGTATCAGCTGGCCGAATACGTGACCGGCATGCGTCCGGCGGAACTGGCGGCGGACGTGACGACCTTCGTGCCGAACCGGCGCGTGGACGATCACGTGCAGGCGATGTTCCGCTACGCCGACGGCGCGCGCGGCATGTTGTGGGCGAGTCAGGTGGCGGCGGGCGAGGAAAATGCGTTGCGGCTGCGCGTGTATGGCACGAAGGCCGGTTTGTCGTTCGATCAGCAGACGCCGAACGAATTGTGGTTCACGCCGATAGGCGGGGCGTCGGAGCGGATCACGCGCGGGCGCGTGCAGAGCGCCGAAGCACTGCACGCGACGCGCGTGCCGGCGGGTCATCCGGAAGGCTATCTGGAGGCGTTCGCGCAGCTGTATGCGGATGCGGCGACGTGCATTACGAGCGGCACGACGCAGGGCGATGGCTGGCTCACGACGGTCGAGGATGGCGTCGCGGGCTTGCGGTTCATCGACGCGGTGTTGCGGAGCAATGGGAAGGACGGGGCGTGGGTGGGCGTGTCATGAGGCGGGCCACTTGCCGCACAGCATCGCTGCTTCGAGCATGCCCAGGGTCAACTGGCAACCGCCTAGCGTGTCCCGCGACGCGCGGCTGAAGGGTGCCTTGAACACGGTGAGCAGGAAACCTGGCAGGCTCAGCGTGCTGGCGGGATAGTAGTGGGTGATGTCGAATGCACGCATGTCGACGTCGAACGCCGCGCTCCACTCGGTGAGAAACGCCGAGATGCTGTCGGGGTTCAGATCAAGGTCGTGATAGAGATCGGTGTCGCGGGTGTAGTGGTCTTTTCCGAATAGCGGTTTGCCCACGGCTCGTTCAAGGAACGTCAGGAGTGTGTTCCAGGCGTGATTGTCTGTGGGCGTCACGGGCGGTCTTCCGGCTTGACGTTGGCGTGATGGATGCGGCCCGTGCGCCGCACGATGCTCGAAACGTCGGTAGCAAGCAAAACTGCCCTCCCGACGAATGCGCGCAGCTTGCGTGTGAATTTGATGCGCACCGCTCGCTACATCGTCGATGCCTGTGTCTTTGTGGTCTCGTCAAGCACGATCAAGAAAGCAACTCGGCAGGTGCCAGATTGTCGTGGATGCCAGAGTGATAAGACTTGCTCATGCTCGCCGTGATCGTTACGCAATCGAGTGAGCATAGCCGCGTGTACCCACGCCAGCAACGCTTGCCACCAGACAGTCAATCAAGAGCCTTCACACGAAAGAAATGCGGCTCTCGAAAGAGCCGCATTTGCCTTCAGCTTGTGTGTTCCAGAAACGCATGCGCCGAGCTGGTGAGAACGCCCCCTGCAGGGTGCTTAGCTGCTCGCGCTATCGCTGTCTGCTGCGAGCCCGCTCTCACGTGCCGATTGCCCGGCCGGATCCGAAGCCGAATCAAGCCGATGAGCCTGATCGCTGCCGCCCGAATCCGCAGGCTGCGCTTGCGAACCGGCGGGCGTTTGCGCGCCCGCCTCCGACCACTGTTTCAGCATATCGAGATCGACCCGGCTCGGTTCGACGGTGACGCGATTCTCCGTCTCTCCCTTCTCGTTGACCGTAAAGGCGGTGTGACTGCCCGCATTCACCTGATCGACGTCGCGGCCGCCGCCGGGCTGATGGGTCACATAGGTGAGCGTGCCGTTGGCGCTGGAGCGGTCGTAACCCGCTGACGCGCGCGCCTTGCCGCCCGCATCGTAGCTATCCTGCCGGCCCAGACGTCCGTCCGCGTCATAGGACGACACCGTCCTGACGCCGTCCGCCGCGCGGGAAACGGCGTTGGTGATCTGACCGGTGTCGGGATCATGGTAGGTGGAGACATCGCCGGCCGCCGAGAACCGGTCGGTACGCGTGAGCTGATTGCGGGCGTTGTAGTGCCTGATCGCGGGGCCATCCTGTTGCGATCCGACCGACAGGACCGAACGACCACCATCCGCCGCGTAATCGATCCTCGTATTGAGCTGCTCGGCTCCGGGATCGAAGTAACTTGCCGAGATTCGCTGGCCATCAGGGCCATAGAGCACGCGCGAGCCCAGCGTGTTCTGATCGTTATAAGCGTCGACCGTGCGAGTGCCGTCCGCGCTCGTGACGACCTGATGGGTACGCCGGTTGTTGGCGGAGTCGAAATAGTTTCTCTGACCGCCCAGCGCATTGTCGGCGCCGACGGGTTGAGGCGGTCTGATGCTTCCAGCACGTTCACTCTGCCTGGCGAACGATTGCTGTGCACCCGGCGTGAAGTTCACGACTTGCGGAGCGGACCGGGCGCCGTTCGAATCGACGTTGACGTGCGTGCCCGAACCGTCCCGGTTGATCGTGTCGAACGACCGGCTGCCGTCGCGGTGATACCAGGTTTTCGAACTCACGCCGCCCGTTTCCGGATCGTAGGAAGTCATGCTCGTGCGATGGCCGTCGGCATCGTAATCGACTTGTGAGCCGGCCTTGCCCTGGTCGTTGAATGAATAGAGGCTGCGCGCGCCATCCGCGTGCGCCACGACCTGGTGGGTATCGAGGCCCGCCGCCGGATCGAAATAATCCTTCTGGACTTCATGGCCCCGGGCATCGTACCGGGTCATCAGCGTGGTTTGATTGTTCGGGTCGAAGCGGGTCTCCAGCCGGGAGCCGTCCGCATTGAAACCGCGCTCGATGCCGGACTTGTCGGCGTTGAACGCGCTGTGCTGAATCACCTGCCCGGCGCCGTTCTTCACTGTCATGCCGTAGCCGCCGTCCGGGCGATACGTGTACAGCGAGGATTGCAGCACGTTCCCCGCTGGATCCCTCGTCTCGGTGGATTGAAGCCTGTCATTGCGGTAGTTCTGCGTCGAGGTGTCTCCCGACTGCCATGTCTGGGTTCCGGAAGTGATGAATCCGTGTTCATCATCACCGCCATAACGCGCCGACACCGGCCGGCCGGGCTCGATGGGCGCGGCCCCGCTCATCATGCTGCCGTCGTGGTCGTAGGTGCCGTCCTCGAAGTGCGTGTTCGTGCTGGCCTGCGTTCCCATCCCGGCCCGGATGAGCCGGTTGTCGGTTTCCTGTGGCGTCAGGCCGGCAGGGAGCTTCGCGCTTTCATCATCGAAGGTGCTGAAGACGGGCGACGTGTTATCGCCGTTGATGCGGATGCCTGGCTGTCCCGCCGTTGCCGTGTTCTGTTCGATTTCCTTGCCGACTTTCCAGCTGTTGTAGTCGCCTTCGGTTTCATTGAGCAGCGAGGCCATGCCCCAGTTGTTATGGATCCCGGGATCGCGTGGATTCATCCGGCCTGCATACGCTTTGGAAAACGCCTGGTCCGTGTCCTGATCGTTGAAATGGCCCATTTCATGCGCGAACAGCGCCAGGAATGCGTGGTCGCCGAGTCCGCTGACCGTGGGCGGAAATTCCAGTCGCCCGGTGTCGTAGTTGAAGCGTCCGGAAACGGTGGCGCTCAGATCGGGGTCGATCTTGATCGGCGCATTCAATCCCGCCGTCACGCGCCTGTCGGCGGCCAGAATCTGGTTGACGAGGGTCGGGCTGTGGTTGATCAATCCGAGTTGAGCGGGGGTCGGCTGATAGTCACCCCAGAATGCTTCGCTTCCGTTGACGAGTTGGCTATTGAGTCTCATAGACACACCTTGACAAGGGTTGGGAACAGGACATGCCGCATCCGCGGGCTGTGGCGTGCGGGATGCAGTAACGTCAGTGTGCTTGCCTGTGAGACGGGAAAGTGGTGCCCGCTTATCGATCGATGAAGCCGTCATGCAGCGGCGGTGCTCACGCCGTGCGGCGGAACACGGACGAAAAAAAGGCGGCATCTGCAATGCCGCCCTTCGTCATTTACATCGCGGATACTGGCATCACGCCCAGTTCGCGTGGAAGCTTCCCGGCTTGTCCGTCCGTTCGAACGTATGCGCGCCGAAGAAATCGCGTTGCGCCTGCACCAGATTCGCCGGCAGCGTCTCCGAGCGATAGCCGTCGAAGTACGCGATCGCCGACGAGAACGCCGGCACCGGAATGCCCGCCTTCACCGCCGCGACGATCACTTCGCGCAGCGCGTCCTGATACTTCGCCGCGATATCGCTGAAGTACGGATCCAGCAGCAGATTGGCGAGTTCAGGATTGGTCTTGTAGGCATCGGTGATCTTCTGCAGGAAGCGCGCGCGGATGATGCAGCCCGCGCGGAAGATCTTGGCGATCTCGCCGTAATGCAGATCCCACTTGTATTCGTCGGACGCCGCGCGCAACTGCGCGAACCCCTGCGCATACGAGACGATCTTCGACAGATACAGCGCACGCCGCACCGCTTCGACGAACGCGGCGCGATCGCCTTCGAAGCCGGGCTTCGGCCCGGACAGCACCTTGCTTGCCGCGACCCGCTGCGTCTTCAGCGACGACAGCACCCGCGCGAACACGGCTTCGGTGATCAGCGGCAGCGGCGCGCCGAGATCGAGCGCGTTCTGGCTCGTCCACTTGCCGGTGCCTTTCTGCGCGGCGCGGTCGAGAATGACGTCGACGAGATCCTTGCCGGTTTCTTCGTCTTTCTTCGAAAAGATCTTCGAGGTGATTTCAATCAGGTAACTGTCGAGTTCGCCCTGATTCCACTCGACATACACCTTGCCGAGTTCCTCGTTCGACAGACCCGCCACGCGCTTCAGCACGTCGTAGCTTTCGGCGATCAACTGCATGTCGCCGTATTCGATGCCGTTGTGCACCATCTTCACGAAATGGCCCGCGCCGTCCGGACCCATGTACGTGACGCACGGCTCGCCATCCGGCGCCTTCGCTGCGATCTCGGTGAGGATGGGCGCAACCAGTTCGTAGGCTTCCTTCTGGCCGCCCGGCATGATGGACGGTCCCTTCAGCGCGCCTTCCTCGCCGCCCGACACGCCCGTGCCGATGAAATGCAGGCCCGACTTCGCGAGATCCTGGTTGCGGCGGATGGTGTCGGTGAAATGGGTGTTGCCGCCGTCCATGAGAATGTCGCCTTTTTCGAGCAGCGGACGAAGCTGGGCGATGGTGTCGTCGGTGCCGGCGCCGGCCTTGACCATCATCAGGATGCGGCGCGGTTTTTCGAGCGACTGCACGAACTCTTCGAGCGTGAACGTCGGAACGAGCTTCTTGTCTGGGTGTTCGGCAATCAGTTCGTCGGTTTTCTCGCGGCTGCGGTTGTAGACCGAAACGGCGTGTCCGCGGCTCTCGATGTTCAGGGCCAGGTTGCGGCCCATGACGGCGAGGCCCACCACGCCGATAGCTTGCTTGCTCATGCTTGATCTCCGAAAGACCGAAGCTCCGCGCGGCTCGTGGCGCGCGGCTTCGGGGTGAAAACGTGTCGATGGGAGCGGCGCCCGCGCGTGGAGAAGTCGCCTCACGGTGCGCCCGGCGGTGCGCCGGACCGGTCGTCGCGCGGACGCAGACCGACCCGAATTTACCACTTTGACGCGCTTCCGGCAGGGAGCGCGCTGTCGGGACGAGCGCCGGATGCCGCCCCGTCTTAGAATGTCAGCCCGCAACGATCACGCCGCGAAGGCGCCCGGAACATGCCGCCCGCACGGCGCGCGCGACGCCATCATTACTCGGTCTACGTCGTCGAATTGTCCGACCAGGTCTGGAACGAAGCGCGCTTTCGCCGCGCCAATCCGGACTATGTCGTCGGCAAGCCGTTCGTCTATGTGGGCATGACGGGCATCGATCCGGACGTGCGTTTCGACAAGCACAAGGCGGGCATCCAGTCGAACCGTTTCGTGCGCGATTATGGTCTGCGGCTCCTGCCGCAACTGTACGAGATCTACAACCCGATGCCCTACGACGGCGCGCGCGACATGGAAGTGGAACTGGGCATCGGTTTGCGGGAAGCGGGTTACGGCGTCTGGCAGGCTTGAACGGACTCAATGACAAGGAGCGGGACATGCGCATTCTGGTAGTGGGTGCGGGGGCGATCGGCGGCTATTTCGGGGCGCGGCTGCTGGAAGCAGGCCGGGACGTGACGTTTCTCGTGCGCGAGCGCCGCGCCGAACGGCTGCGGCAATGCGGCCTGAAGGTGAAGAGTCCGGAGGGCGATCTCGCGTTCGCCTGCCCGCCGATGACCCTCGCCAAAGACCTTGACCATCCGTTCGACCTGATCCTGCTGAGCTGCAAGGCTTACGACCTGCAAAACGCAATCGATTCATTCGCGCCCGCTGTCGGTCCGGACACGGTGATCCTGCCGCTGCTCAACGGCATGGCGCATCTCGATGCGCTCGACGCGCGCTTCGGCGCGGCCAACGTGCTCGGCGGCCAGTGCGTGATCGCCGCGACGCTCGACGCCGAAGGCGAGATCGTCCATCTGAACAACATGCATTCGATGACGGTCGGCGAACGCGCGGGCGGACGCTCCGCGCGCATCGAGGCGGTCGCCGCGCAACTCGACGGCGCCGGATTCGACCTCAACGTCAGCGAGAACATCCTGCAATCGATGTGGGACAAGTGGGTGTTCCTCGCCACGCTCGCGACGGGCACGTGCCTGATGCGCGCGCCGATCGGCGACATTCTCGACGCGCCCGGCGGCGAAGACGTGCTGAGGCGGCTCTTCATGGAGTGCCAGGGCGTCGCGGCGGACAACGATCATCCTCCGCCGGAATCGGTCATCGAGCGGGCGCGCGCGAGCTTCGGGCAGCGTGGCTCGCTGCTGACCGCGTCGATGCTGCGCGACCTCGAGAACGGCGCGCCGATCGAAGCGGATCACATCGTCGGCGATCTGATCGCGCGGCGGCGCTCGAAGGTGGAAGGCGCGTCGATGCTGGAAGTGGCGTACGCGCATCTGAAAGCCTACGAGGCGCGCCGGACGCGCACCGCAAGCGCATGACCGAGGAACACGCGCCGCGTCCCGGGATCGCGGAAATCTTCACGGGCTTTCTCACGCTCGGACTGACCGCGTTCGGCGGGGCGTTGCCGCTGGCGCGGCGTGAGATCGTCGAGCGCCGCAAATGGCTCGATGCCGACGAATTCACCGATCTCCTCGGACTCTGCCAGTTTCTTCCGGGCGGCAACGTCATCAATCTGTCGGTGGCGATCGGCATGCGCTTTCGCGGCGTGCCCGGCGCGCTGGCAGGCCTGCTCGGGCTGCTGGTCGGGCCTTCGCTGATCGTGATCGGGCTCGGCGTGATCTATCAGCGCACGCATCAGGACCCGCGCATCGCGCATCTGTTCGCCGGACTCGCGGCGGCTGCGGCGGGCTTGCTGATCGCGATGGCGGTGAAGCTGCTGTGGCCGCTGCGGCGCAAACCCGAAGCGGCGGCAGTCGCGCTGCTGATGTTCGCGGCGATTGCGTTCCTGCGCACGCCGCTCCTGCCGACCATGCTCGTCTTCACGCCAATCTCGGTGCTGGTCGCCTGGAAGGTGGGCCGATGAAACACGACCTGCTGTCGCTCGCGGCCATCTTCAGCCAGCTCTCGCTGCTGGCGTTCGGCGGCGGCAATTCCATCCTGCCGGAAATGCAGCGTCAGGTCGTGCAGGTCCACGAATGGATGTCGAAGGCCGATTTCTCCGCAATGTTCGCGCTCGCGCAGGCCGCGCCGGGACCGAACATGATGGTCGTCACGCTGGTCGGCTGGCATGTGGCCGGCTGGCCGGGCGTGCTGGTCACGTCGATTGCGAAGTTCGGGCCGTCGTCGCTGGTGACGATGGCCGCGCTCCACGCGTGGGAACGCTTCAAGACGCGTCCGTGGCGGCGCACCGTCCAGCTCGGGCTCGTGCCGATCACAGCGGGGTTGGTGGCGGCGAGCGCGCTGCTGATCGCCGAGGCCTCCGACGAAACCGTGATGCTGACGGCGATCACCGCCGCCGTGGCGCTGCTGGCCTATCGGACGAAGCTGCATCCGCTGTGGCTGCTGGCAGCCGGCGCGCTGATCGGCCTGACGGGATTCGGGCAATGACGCGTGCGCACGACGGGCAGGCTTCCTGCTGAAAACATGACATCCAGGACACAAGGACGAGCGCCATGACGATGAACCTCGAATACGCGAAGACCGCACCGGAGCGCACGGAACTCGACACGACGCGCGGCCCGCTGGTCGTGGAGTTCGGCACGGACTGGTGCGGCCATTGCCGCGCGGCGCAGCCGCTGATCGCGCAGGCGTTCCAGGCGCACGGCGCGGTGCGCCATATAAAGATCGAGGACGGCAGCGGCCGGCCGCTGGGCCGCTCGTTCCGGGTCAAGCTTTGGCCGACGCTCGTGTTCATGCTCGACGGCCGTGAAGTCGCGCGGCTGGTGCGTCCAGGTGACGCCGCCGAAATTCGCGACGCCCTTGCGCTGATCGACGAGCCACTCGCCGGATAAGCCCAACGGCAGGGTAATCACGCACTCTGCTGCACACCGCAAAGTTGTATGATAACCCGACGACTTCACGAGCTTTCCCTGTCGCAATGTTCGAGAAAATCCCGCCGCGTGCGCTGTCGGACACCGTCGCGCAGCAATTGCAGAAGCAGATCGAGAAAGGCAGCTTCACCGGAACCGGCAAGCTGCCGAGCGAGGCCGTGCTCGCGCAGCAATTCGGCGTCAGCCGCACGGTGATCCGCGAGGCCATCTCAAGGCTCAAGAACGAAGGCATGGTGGAGCCGCGCCAGGGCAGCGGCGTGTTTATCGTCGAACGGGCGGGCATCCGGCCGCTGCGCATCGACTATGCACAGGCTGTCGAGCCGGGCGCGGTCGTGCAGATCCTCGCGCTGCGCCGCGCCATCGAGGCCGAAGTGGCCAGCGAGGCCGCGCTCCGGCGCAGCGCGGCGCACATGGCGGCCATCGACCGCGCGCTCGCGCAGATCGACGTGGCCGTGCGCCAGGCGCGCGACGGCGTCGCGGAAGACGTTGCGTTCCATCGCGAGATCGCGACCGCCAGCGGCAATCCGTATTTCCTGAAAACGCTCGCCTTCCTGAACCAGTATCTCGAAGCCGGCACGCTCGTCACACGCGGCAACGAAGCGCTGCGGGAGGACTTCATGCGGCAGGTGCGCGAGGAACATGCGGCGATCGTCGAGGCGATCCGCGCGCGCGACGCCGACGCCGCGCGCCGCGCCGCGCAGACGCATCTCATCAACGCCGCCCGCCGTCTGGCGGAAGCGGGCATCTGCTGAATCCCTATTCGACCGAAGAGGAAGACATGACGAGAAACGTGGGCGTTATCGGGCTGGGCGCGATGGGCATGGGCGTCGCCCGCTCGCTCCTGCGCGCGGGTTTTGCCGTGCACGCGTGCGATGTGCGCCAGCCGGTGCTGGATGCGTTCGCGGGCGAAGGCGGCGTGGCGTGCGCGTCGCCGGCTGAACTCGGCGCACAGTGCGACGTGGTGCTGACGGTCGTCGTCAACGCGGCGCAGACCGAAGCCGTGCTGTTCGGCGAAACCGGCGCCGTGCCCGCGATGAAGCCGGGCGGCGTGGTGCTCGCGTGCGCGACGGTGTCGCCGCATTTCGCCGCCGACGTGGGCGCGCGCTGCGAGGCGCGGGGCCTGCAGATGCTCGATGCGCCGCTCTCGGGCGGCGCGGCGAAGGCCAATTCTGGCGCAATGACGATGATGACTTCCGGTCCCGCCGCCGCGTATGCCGCCTGCGAGGATGTGCTCGGGGCGATCGCCGGGCAGGTGTATCGGCTGGGCGAGGCGCACGGCGCGGGTTCGAAGGTCAAGATCATCAATCAGCTGCTGGCGGGCGTGCATATCGCGGCGGCGGCCGAGGCCATGGCGCTGGGCCTGCGCGAAGGTGTCGATCCCGATGCGCTCTATGAGGTCATCACGCATAGCGCCGGCAATTCGTGGATGTTCGAGAACCGCGTGCCGCACATCCTGACGGGCGACTACACGCCGCTGTCCGCCGTCGATATCTTCGTGAAGGATCTCGGCCTCGTGCTCGATACCGCGCGCACTTCGAAGTTTCCGTTGCCGTTGTCGGCGGCGGCGCACCAGATGTTCATGATGGCGTCCACCGCCGGCCATGGCGGCGAGGACGATTCCGCGGTCATCAAGATTTTTCCGGGCATCGAGGTGCCGAAGGGAGGAAAAGCATGACGCAAGCCCTGCTAGGCTGCATCGCCGACGACTTCACCGGCGCCACCGATCTCGCCAACATGCTGGTGCGCGGCGGGATGCGTACGGTCCAGACCATCGGCGTGCCGGAGGCGGGCGCGCGCATCGAGGCGGATGCGCTCGTGGTCGCGCTCAAGTCGCGGACCATCGACGCGAAGGACGCCGTGCGCCAGTCGCTCGACGCACTCGCCTGGCTACGCGCGCAAGGCTGCACGCAGTTCTTTTTCAAATACTGCTCGACCTTCGATTCCACCGATCGCGGCAACATCGGCCCCGTCGCGGACGCGTTGCTCGATGCGCTGGGCGGCGACTTTACGATTGCCTGTCCGGCGTTCCCGGAGAACGGCCGGACGCTGTTTCGCGGCCATCTGTTCGTCGGCGACGTGCTGCTGAGCGAATCGGGCATGGAACATCATCCGCTCACGCCGATGACGGATCCGAATCTCGTGCGCGTGTTGCAGCGTCAGACGCAATCCAAGGTCGGACTGCTGCGTTACGACACGATCGCGCAAGGCGCCGACACGGTGCGCGCGCGCATCGCCGAACTGCGGCGGGAAGGCGTGCGCCTGGCGATCGCCGATGCCGTCTCCGACGCCGATCTGTACACCCTGGGCGAAGCATGCCGCGATCTCGCGCTGATCACCGGTGGCTCGGGCGTCGCGCTGGGCTTGCCGCGCAACTTCGGCGCAGCGAACCGGCTCGCGCATGCGGAGCAGGCGGCGGCGCTGCCGTCGATCGAAGGGAAAGCGGTTGTGCTGGCGGGCAGCGCATCGAGAGCGACGAACGCCCAGGTGGCGGCGTGGCGCGCATCGAAACCGAGTTTTCGCGTGGATCCGCTGGCGCTCGCACGCGGCGAGCCGGTGGTCGATGAGGCGGTCGCGTTCGCGCGCGAGCATTTCGACAAGAACGAAACCGTGCTGATCTACGCAACCTCTTCGCCCGACGAAGTCAAGGCGGTGCAGAGCCAGCTGGGCGTCGAGCAGGCGGGACAACTGGTGGAAGCGGCGCTCGCCGGCATCGCGCGGCGCTTGCGGGATGAAGGCGTGCGCAAGTTCGTCGTCGCGGGCGGCGAGACCTCCGGCGCGGTCGTGCAGGCGCTGGACGTGCGCAGCCTGCGGATCGGCCCGCAGATCGATCCGGGCGTGCCGGCGACGCAATCCATCGGCGCACAGGCGGGCGATGCGCTCGGTCTTGCGCTCAAGTCCGGCAATTTTGGCGCCGCTGATTTCTTCGAGAAAGCGCTGCGGGCACTGTGATGGCATCGAGCAGACATTGCCTTCGTGAAGAAAACTGCGTGACGAGCAGAAGCCTGTGCGGGCGTCGCTATCGGACAGTCTTGCAGGCGGCCTGCGCGCCGGCGGGACAGCAGGCAACTCCGCAACTGCATCTTTCAACACCGCCGCCGACCAGCGCGGCCATCCGCGCGCGCTGACAAGCCGGCCGCGCGCCACCACCCTTTCGCAACGGAGACACGACCCCATGCCACGCTTTGCCGCGAATCTCACGATGATGTACACGGAACACGCGTTCCTCGACCGCTTTGCCGCCGCAGCGAAGGACGGCTTCAAGGCGGTCGAGTTCCTGTTTCCATACGACTATCCGGCCGAGGATATCCGGCAGCGCCTGGCCGACAACGGTCTCACCCAGGCGCTCTTCAACGCGCCGCCCGGCGACTGGGGCGCGGGCGAGCGCGGCATCGCCTCATTGCCGGGCCGCGAGTCGGAGTTCCGGCAAAGCGTCGCGAGAGGACTCGAATACGCGGCGGTGCTCGGCAATCAGAAGCTGCATGTGATGGCGGGCCTCATCAAGCCTGACGAATCGCGGGAACGGCATCGCGCGGTCTATCTGGCCAATCTGGCCCATGCAGCCGCGGAGGCGCGCAAGGCGGGCATCGGCATCGTGATCGAACCGATCAACACACGCGACATTCCCGGCTTCTTCCTGAATCGTCAGGACGACGCGCAGGCCATCTGCGAGGAAATCGGCGCGCCGAACCTGCAGGTGCAGTTCGACATCTATCACTGCCAGATCGTCGAAGGCGACATCGCCATGAAGCTCAAGCGCGACATGCAGCGCGCAAACGCGGGCATCGGGCACATTCAGATCGCGGGCGTGCCGGAACGTCACGAGCCGGACCTGGGCGAACTCAACTATCCGTACCTGTTCGAGCTGATCGACACGCTCGGCTACGCGGGCTTCATCGGCTGCGAATACAAGCCGAAGGCCGGCACGTCCGCAGGCCTCGGCTGGCTCAAGCCGTATCTGTAAGGAGACGACGCTCATGAAAATCCTGATTACAGGCGGCGCGGGCTTTCTGGGCCAGCGGCTCGCCACGCGTCTGCTGGAACGCGGCACGCTCGACGGCAAGCCGGTCGACGAACTGGTGCTGCTCGATATCGCGCGCCCGCACGACGAGCGCCTGCTGAACGACCCGCGCGTGCGCGCCGAAACGGGCGACATCTCGGACCCGGCGGTGCTGCGACGCCATCTCGACACGCAGACAGAAGCCGTGTTCCATCTCGCGGCCATCGTCAGCGGCCAGGCCGAAGCGGACTTCGACCTCGGCATGAAGATCAACCTCGACGCCTCGCGTGCGCTGCTCGAAGTGTGCCGCGCGGCGGGGCACCGGCCGCGCGTCGTGTTCACGAGTTCGGTCGCGGTCTACGGCGGTACGCTGCCCGACATCGTGCAGGACGACACCGCGCTCAATCCGCAATCGTCATATGGAACGCAGAAGGCGATCGCCGAATTGCTGCTCTGCGACTACGCGCGGCGCGGCTTCGTGGATGGCCGCGTGCTGCGGCTGCCGACCATCAGCGTGCGTCCAGGCAAGCCGAATGCGGCGGCATCGTCGTTTGCGAGCGGCATCATTCGCGAACCGCTGAACGGCGAACGCTCGATATGTCCCGTCAGCGGCGACACGCGCCTCTGGCTGCTTTCGCCAAAGCGCGCAGTCGAGGCGCTGATCGCGGGCTGCGAGATCGAGCGCAGCAGGCTCGGCAATCGGCCGGTGATCAATCTGCCGGGGCTGTCGGTCAGCGTGGACGAGATGATCGCGGCGCTGCGCGAAGTGGCGGGCGAGGAGGCGGTGGCGCGCATCGACTTCCAGCGCGACGAGCGCATCGAGAAGATCGTGGGCAGCTGGCCCGGCGCGTGGGACACCGCGCGCGCCGAAGCGCTGGGGCTCGAAGGCGATGCCGCCTTCGCGGACGTGATCCGCGCCCATATCGCGGATTCCTGATCCCGCGCCGCGTCGTTCGAGCGCTGTCCCGGCGCCAAGGGGCAGCGCGACAGCCGTCATGCTTTCGTTCGCATTTCCGGGCTACACTGTTCGCTTATATGTGACGAACGTCGGCCCGGCGCTGCATGCACCGCGTTGAATCACGAGCGTCCGCACGCTCGTTTCTCCGTCGCTTTCATGCTTCCTGCGCTTGTTTTGCGGCTCCCTTGCGTCTGTCCTGCGCCTGAGCCGCGCCGCCTCGTCGCCCGGTGATTACGCATCCTTCCCGCGCGGGAGTCTTCCATGTCGTTGCATCATCTAGTCGATCGATTCGGCCCGGCGATCGTGTTCCTCAACGTAATGGGCTCGGCGCTCGGGCTGCCCGTCCCCGCGATGCCGACCATGATCATCGTCGGCGCGTCCATCGCGCTCACGGCGGTGAACGGCGGCGCGTTCTGGCCGCCGCTCGCGGGCGTGCTGTGCGTGGCTGTGGCGGGCGGCGTGATCGGCGACCTCGTCTGGTTCCAGGGTGGGCGCAAGTACGGCGACAAGACCCTCAAGACCATCTGCAAGCTGTCCCTCTCGCGCGATACCTGCGTGAAGAAGACCGAACGCTTCTTCGGCCGCTGGGGCGTACGCGTTCTGCTGGTCGCGAAATTCATTCCGGGACTTTCGCTGGTGTCGGTGCCGCTCGCCGGCGCGATGGGCGTCAAGCTGCGCAGCTTCATCGCGCATGACGGCGCGGGCGTGGCCTTGTGGGGGATGGTCGGACTGACTGTCGGCGTCATCTTCGCCGCGCAGCTCGAAATGGTCTTCGCGCTGATCGCGCAGCTGGGGCGCCAGGCGGTGATGGTGGTTGCGGTGTTGCTGGCCGTCTATATCGCGTATCGCTGGTGGCGCCGCCGCGCGCTCATGGCGACGCTCGAGAAGGCGCGCATCAGCGTGGACGAACTCTATACGCTGATGAACGACCAGCCGCTGCCGGTGATCTTCGACATCCGCTCGCCCGAGAAACGCATGCTCGATCCCGCCGCGATTCCCGGCTCGCTGTTCGCCGACGAGCGCGATCTCGCGACGATCATCGAAAACTACGACAAGGCGCGCAAGGTCGTCATTTACTGCTCGTGTCCGAACGAAGTATCGGCGGCATGGATGGCGAAGACGATGCGCAACGCAGGCTTCCGCGACGTCGTGCCGCTTACCGGCGGCCTCGATGCATGGCGTCTCGCCGGTTTCGAAGTGGCGACGCTGACCGAGTTCGGCGAGCTCGTCGCCACGACGCCCGAAGAAGTCGCGGAGATGGCCGCAATGTGCCCCTGGTCGGTGAAGTCGGCGGCATCGCCCGCAGTGCCGCCTGCAAGCGCTACATCCCTTCATGAAGCTGGTTTGCCACACGGAGATCGCGCATGAGCACCACCCCGTTCGACCATTCGCGTCAAAGCATGCCGAACGTCGTCGCCTGGAGCGCGCGCGAAACGCAGGAGAACCCGAATGTCGTGCCGACGCCCGCCGCCGCGCCGCCCGTCAGCGACGACAACGCGCCGTTCTCGCCGCTCGAAAGCCGCGCGCACCAGATGTTCCCGCGTCTGACCGTTGGCGAGATCGAGCGCATGAGCCGTTTTGGCGAGACATCGCGGTGGCGTCAGGGCGACTGGATGTTCCGCATGGGCGAGACCGGGCGCGGCATGGTGATCGTGTTGAAGGGCATCGTGCGCGTGACGCGGCGCAACGCGCTCGGCAAGGAGCATCTGGTGGTCGAGCACGGGCCGGGGCACTTCCTGGCTGAAGTGGCGCAACTGTCGGGCAAGCCCTGTCTCGTCGACGGCATGGCCGCCGAGGATGTCGAGGGCATCGTGATTGCGCCGGAGCGGCTGCGGGCGCTGCTGGTCGCGGAGGCGGAACTCGGCGAGCGCATCATGCGGGCGCTGATCCTGCGCCGCGTGGGCTTGATCGAGAAGGGCAGCGGCCCGGTGCTGCTGGGTCAGTCCGACGACGGGCGTCTCGTGTCCCTGCAAGGCTTCCTGCGCCGCAACGGCTATCCGCACACGGTGATCGATGCCTGCGCCGATCCGGACGCGATCTCATTGCTCGAACGTATCTCGGCGTCCACGGCGGACTTCCCGCTCGTGATCTGCCCGGACGGCACCGTGCTGCGCGCGCCGAGCGAGAACCAGGTGGCGACCCAACTCGGCTGGCTGCCGGAATTCGATCCGGCGCATGTCTACGATGTCGCGATCGTTGGCGCGGGACCGGCCGGACTGGCGACGGCGGTGTATGCGGCGTCCGAGGGCTTGTCGGTCGCGGTCTTCGACTGCCGCGCGCCGGGCGGCCAGGCGGGCGCGAGTTCGCGCATCGAGAACTATCTCGGCTTTCCCACCGGCATCTCCGGGCAGGCGCTGGCCGGGCGTGCTTTCGTGCAGGCGCAGAAGTTCGGCGCCCACATCGCGATCCCGACGAAGATCAAATCGCTGCACTGCGATTGCGCGCCGATCCAGATCGAACTCGAGAACGGCACGCGTGTCACGTCGCAGACGGTGGTGATTGCATCGGGCGCGGCGTATCGGCGGCCGGAGATCGACGGGCTCGAACGCTACGAAGGGCATGGCACCTATTACTGGGCGTCGCCGGTCGAGGCGAAGCTGTGCAAGAACGCTGAGGTGGTGCTGGTCGGCGGCGGCAACTCGGCGGGACAGGCCGTCGTGTATCTGGCGACACACGCGAAACACGTACACGTGCTGATTCGCGGCGCAGGGCTGGCGGCGAGCATGTCGCACTATCTGGTGGAGCGCATCCGCTCGCTGCCGAACGTGACGGTGCGCACGCATACGCAGATCACGTCGCTGGAGGGCGACGGCCGCGCGTTGACCGCGATCCATTGCAAGACGCCGGACGGCCCGCTCACGATCGACTCGCGGCATCTGTTTCTGTTCACCGGCGCGGATCCCAACACGGACTGGCTGCGCAACTGCAATGTGAACGTCGATGGCAAGGGTTTCGTGCTGACCGGACCGGAAGCGCATGAAGGCCGGACGGAAGGCGTGATGATGCTGGAGACGAGCGTGCCGGGGGTGTTCGCCATCGGTGACGTGCGGTCTAGTTCCACCAAGCGCGTCGCGGCGGCGGTGGGAGAGGGCGCGGCGGTCGTCTCGCAGATCCACGGCTTGCTGGCGAAGCGGCAGGCGCTGGCCGTGCCGGTAGGGTAGGCGGTTTCAGTTCGCCGACGGAAAGCGCAGCGTGAACTCGATCCAGCCCGCTTCCGGCGTGTCGACGGACGCGCTGCCGCCATGCAGCCGCATGATCGCCTGCACGATCGAGAGGCCCAGCCCGCTCGATTCCGTGAACTCGCTGCGCGCCGCATCGCCGCGATAGAAGCGGTCGAACAGCTTGCCGAGCTCTTCCGGGCCGATATCGCCATCGACCTGATTGCGCACCGTCACCACCGCGCCGGCTGCGTCCGCGTGTCCATGCAGACGCACGACCGATCCCGCCGTCGCATAGCGCACCGCGTTCACGACCACATTGCCCACCGCCCTGCGGCACATGATTGCGTTCGCAACCATCTCGCCGCTCGCGTCGATATCGAAGCGGATGCGCCGTTCGTCCGCGATGCCTTCGAAATACGTGCAGATCGTGTCGAGCTCGTCGCGAATCGCCAGCTGCACGCGCTCGATGCGTTGTTCGCCGTGGTCCGCCTGCGCCAGGAACAGGATGTTCTGTGCAATGCGCGCGAGCCGTTCGAGTTCTTCGAGATTCGATTCGAGCACGTTGCGATACTCGGCGACATTTCGCTCGTGCGCGAGCGTGACCTGGGTTTCGCCGATCAACACGCCGATAGGCGTGCGCAGTTCGTGCGCGAGATCGGCGGAGAATTGCAACAGGCGCTCATAGCCATGTTCGAGTCGATCCAGCATGGCATTGAACGACGCGGCGAGACTCTGCAACTCGGCGGGCGCATGCGCCACGTCGAGCCGCGCTGACAGCCGGTCCGGCGCGATTTCCGCGGCCTTGTCCGCCATCAGCTTGAGCGGCTTGAGGCCGCGGCTCGTGACCCACCATGCAAGCAGCATCGTGACGAGCGCCGCGCCGATCACGTTGAGCCACACGCGTTCGAGATAAACCGACAGCACGCGCGCTTCCTGCGTCATCACGTGCGCCGCGATGATCTCCACGACTTCGCCGTTATCGCCGATACGTGCCTGCGCGCCGACCCAGCGCATGCGCACGCCGTCCGCGCGGGTTCCCTCGTAGAGATCGTCGAGACCGATGGCCCGCGTCACCGGCACGACATGCAGCGGCGGCAGGGACATCTGTTCCGGATTGACGTTGATGAAGGGCGCCGATCCCGCGCGCCGGAACAGGATCACATCCTGCCGGTCGCCCAGCATGGTTTCGAAGAGCCGAGGCCGCGCCTCGATTTCCTTGATCGTATAAAGGTCGTGCAGCAGCGAGCGGAAATGCTCGACGCGCGCGATCAACTGATAGTCCGCACGCGTGGAAAGCGCCACGTTCGTGGCGTGATAGAGCGCGGCCGACACCATGGCCAGCACGATGCACACGATCACGACGAACGACAGCGCGATGCGTACCGCGAGTGAGCGCGACTGCCGTTTCAAGGATTCTCCCCGAACGAATAACCGATGCTGCGCACCGTGTGGATCAGCTTGAGTTCGAACGGGTTGTCGAGCTTCGCGCGCAGGCGCTTGATGGCGACATCGACCACGTTGGTGTCGCTGTCGAAGTTCATGTCCCACACTTCGGAGGCAATCAGCGTGCGCGAGAGCGCTTCGCCCTGATGCTTGCAGAACAGATGCAGCAGCGCGAATTCCTTGTTGGTCAGCGCGATGTCGGCGCCCTGGCGCGTGACCTTGCGGCGCAGGACATCCACATGCAGGTCCGCAACCTGGAAGGTATCCGACTCGCGCATCACGCCGCGTCGCAGCAGCGTGCGGATACGCAGCACCAGTTCCGTGAAGGAGAACGGCTTGACGAGGTAATCGTCCGCGCCGAGTTCGAGTCCGTGGATGCGGTCCGTCACGTGGTCGCGCGCGGTCAGAAAAATGACAGGCAAGTCACGTTTCGCGCGCAATGCGGCCATGACCTGCCAGCCGTCGATGCCGGGCAGCATCACATCGAGCACGATCAGCTCGTACGGGTTCGCGAGCGCCTGATGCAGCCCGTCCGTGCCGTTGCGCACGAGCTCGACCTGATAACCGGACTCGATGAGCCCTTTTTTCAGGTAGTCGCCGGTCTTGCGGTCGTCTTCGATAACGAGGATGGTCATGCTCGCGCTGCGCGGGGTTCGGGTTCGGATGGATTGCCGACATTCTAGCCAGAGCCCGCCCGTCGACCGCCAAGAATGACAAAAAAGTCATTGAAGGGTCATGGATCATTCAGCGCGGCGTGGCTAACATGCCTGCACATTGTTTCGCCATTCGCGAGGAACCCCGTGCAAGTACAACCGCTCTGGCTGCGCATCACGCACTGGCTCAACGCTTTCGCCGTATTGATCATGGTGACGAGCGGCTGGCAGATCTACAACGCCTCGCCGATCTTCAAGTCACTGACCTTTGCCCCGGCCATCACGCTGGGCGGCTGGCTCGGCGGCGCGCTGCAATGGCATTTCGCGGCGATGTGGCTGCTGGTCGCGAACTTCATCGTCTATCTGGCGATGAACCTCTTCACGGGCCGTCTGCGCCGCCGCATGTTCCCGCTGTCGATCAAAAGCATCTTCACGGATGCGCTGGCCGCCGTGCGCGGCAAGCTCGGCCACGACGACCTCACGCATTACAACGCCGTGCAGAAGTTCGCTTATCTCGCGGTCATCGTGGACATCGTGATCGTGATTCTCTCGGGGCTCGCCGTGTGGAAGTCCGTGCAGTTCCCGCTGTTGCGCGCGTTGATGGGCGGCTATGACAACGCCCGCGTCGTGCATTTCTTCGGCATGAGCTTCCTGGTGGCGTTCTTCGTGGTGCACGTCGCGATGGTCGCGCTCGTGCCGCGCTCGCTCGTGCTGATGATTCGAGGCCGCTGATCCATGTCGCTGAAACTGTTCAAATCGAGACCCGACGCCGACCTCATCATCAAGGATGCGGCGAAGGAACTGAAGGCGCCGGCGCGCCGTCTGTTCGGCAAGCGCATTCTGTCGCTCGGCGGCCTGGCGATGCTCTCCGGCTGCAACATCACCGACGACAAGTCCGTCAACGCCATGCTGCGACGCATCTCGTCCTTCAATGACGACGTACAGGCGCTGCTGTTCGACCCGAATGCGCTCGCGCCCACGTATCCCGAGTCGATGATCACGCGGCCGTTTCCGTTCAACGCGTTCTATGACATCGACGAAGTGCCCGAAGTCGATCCGGCTGCGTACAAGCTCGAGATTGGCGGCATGGTGAAGGGCAAGCGCGTCTGGACGCTCGACGAACTGCATGCGCTGCCGCAGGAGAGCCAGGTGACACGGCATATCTGCATCGAGGGCTGGAGTGCGATCGGCAAGTGGGGCGGCGTGCGCTTCGCGAACGTTCTCGCCCGCGCCGGTGCGGATACGAGCGCGAAGTACGTGGCCTTCCATTGCGCCGATAACTATTCGACGAGCATCGACATGCCCACTGCGCTGCATGCGCAGACGCTGCTGACGCTGACCTATGACGGGCAGATCCTGCCGCCCAAGTATGGTTTTCCGATGAAGCTGCGGATGCCGACCAAGCTCGGCTACAAGAATCCGAAGCACATTGTCGCGATCACCGTGACCAACGATTACCCCGGCGGCTATTGGGAGAACCAGGGCTACAACTGGTTCGGCGGGTCCTGATTGCCGCGTTTCGCTTAACCCTTCAGCTTCGATCCACCCAAGGAGATTGCATGTCGATCCGCATGAAACTCGGCGTCAGCATCGTGACGCTCGCACTCGCTTCCGCCGCATTCGCCCAGACGCCCGCTGCCAAACCCACGCGCATTCGTGGCGATATCGTGTCGCTGTCGGGCGATACGATGACCGTGCATCGCAAGAGCGGCGACACCGTGAAGATCGCGGTCAAGGCTGACACGCCCGTCACGGCGCTGAAGAACATCAAGCTGCAGGACATCAAGCCGGGCTCGTTCGTCGGCACGGCCGCGATGACCGGCACGGACGGCAGGCTCACCGCCACCGAAGTGCTGGTGTTCCCGGAAGCAGCACGCGGAACGGGCGAAGGTCACTATGACTGGGACCTCGGCCCGAAGAGCTCGATGACCAACGCGAACGTCGATCAGGTGGTGCAGGGCACGAGCGGCCGCGACCTGAAGCTCTCGTACAAGGGCGGTTCGAACTCGGTGACGGTGCCGGAGAACGTGCCGGTCGTGACCTTCTCGCCCGCAACGCATGACGACCTCAAGCCGGGCAAGAAGGTGTTTGTCGTGGCGAGCCCGGCGGGCTCGGACTTCGCGGCGCAGCGGATCGTGGTCGAGAAGGATGGCGTCGTGCCGCCGATGTAACCGGCTTTTGCTTCGAGTGCGTCATGAATGCCTGCCAGAGCCATCCGGCGGGCATTTTTTTCAATGGCTCATTCCAGCGATGCGCGCAGATGGCGCACGCTCGTCACCGTGTCGTCGAACTGCGACGTGCCGAGCTTGCGCTTGATGCGGCGCGTCACTTCGGCGCTTGCCGTGCCGATACGTTTCATCACCGCATGCGCGGCATCGGTGGGATGGATGGCGGACTCGCGGCCATCGCTTTCAGTCGACCAGCGCTCCACGAAGCCGAGCTGTTGCAACCCATCGAGCGTTCGCGTGGCCGTGGGACGGGAGATCGCAAGGGCATCGGCGAGACTGCTCTGCAACAGGCCGGGGCGTTCGACGACGGCGCGCAGCATGAACGCCTGCGACGGCGTGAGTCCGAAAGGCTTGAATGCTTTCGCCCATTCGCGTTCGAGCGTGCGGGCCAGCGCGGTCGTGTTGAAATAAAGGCATTGGTCGAACATGCGGTTCACCGTGAAGTCATGTCATTTGCTCTGCAACTATCGGTGGAGCGGGATGCATAGGCAGATTTTACGCGTTCGCGATAAGATGGCCGCCTGCGTTTTTTGATCCTGGGCAACCCTGCGTTGCGCCGCTCCACTCTCAAGGAGACATGCATGAGCAACACTCGTTCCGACCTTCCTGCTTATCCGAATACCCAGCTGTATATCGACGGCGCCTGGCGCAACGGCTCGCGCGACACGGCCGTGATCAATCCGGCAAGCGAAGCCGAGATTGGCCGCCTGGCGCTGGCCGGAGAGTCCGAACTGGCGCAGGCGGCGGACGCGGCCGCGCGCGGCTTCAAGGAGTGGCGCAAGGTTTCGCCTTACGAGCGCAGCAAGATCATGCGCCGTGCCGCGCAGATCATTCGCGAACGCGCGGCAGACATCGCCGCGATCATGACGATGGAACAGGGCAAGCCCTTGGGCGAAGCGCGCATCGAGACGCTTTCGGCCGCTGACATCATCGAATGGTTCGCCGAGGAAGGGCGTCGCACGTATGGCCGCGTGATCCCGTCGCGTGCAGATGCGGTGCGTCAGATCGTCACGCGCGAGCCGGTGGGTCCGGTCGCCGCGTTCACGCCGTGGAACTTCCCGATCAATCAGGCGGTGCGCAAGGTATCGGCGGCGCTCGCGGCTGGCTGCTCGGTCGTGCTGAAAGGACCGGAGGAAACGCCCGCAAGCTGCGCCGCGCTCGTGCAGGCCTATGCCGATGCAGGCGTGCCCGCTGGCGTCATCAACCTCGTGTTCGGCGTGCCCGCCGATGTCTCGAAGTACCTGATCGCGCATCCGGTCATCCGCAAGATCTCGTTCACCGGCTCCACGCCGGTGGGCAAGCTGCTCGCCTCCATGGCGGGCGAGCACATGAAGCGCGTGACGATGGAACTGGGCGGTCACGCGCCGGCCATCGTGTTCAAGGATGCCGACATTCCGCGTGCCGCGAAGATGCTGGCCGGCGCCAAATTCCGCAATGCGGGGCAGGTGTGCATCTCGCCAACGCGCTTTCTCGTCGAAGAAGCTGTGTATGAAGAGTTCGTGCATCACTTCGTCGCCACGGCGAGTGCCGTGAAGGTCGGCAATGGTCTGGAAGACGGCGTGCAGATGGGGCCGCTCGCCAACGGCCGCCGCCTGGAAGCCATGGAACGGCTGGTTGCCGATGCGCGCGAACACGGCGCCAAGGTGCTTACGGGCGGCGAACGCGTCGGCCGCGAAGGTTACTTCTTTGCGCCAACGGTGCTCACCGATGTACCCATGAGCGCGCGCATCATGACCGAAGAACCGTTCGGCCCGATCGCGCCGATCGCCTCGTTCAGTTCGTATGACGAGGTGATCGCCGAGGCGAACCGTCTGCCTTATGGTCTTGCCGCGTATGGCTACACGAGTTCGGCGGCTACGTCCGCTGCGTTCGCGGACGATATCGAAAGCGGCATGGTGTCGATCAACCATCATGGCCTCGGCATGCCCGAGACGCCGTTCGGCGGCGTGAAGGATTCCGGCTACGGCTCGGAAGGCGGCAGCGAAGCGATGGAAGCGTATCTCGTCACGAAGTTCGTCACGGAACATCGTTAAATCGCGGCGCATCTCGTGTATGGAAGCGGCCTTGTAGAGGCCGCTTTTTTTATGTCTCGCGTACCTGTAAGCGGCATCGCAAGGTCCGTGCAATACGGGTCGGTTTCAAGAGTGTAACCACGTAACGCGCGGAAAAATGTGCGTAGCCGAATTGCCAGCTTCACTCTCTAGGATGGGATCGGGACGTGCGTGATCTGCCCGTCCGGTGCCTGGAGAATCGCATGCTGAGCCCTCATGAACTATCCACACTGCTGCTGATCCAGCGCTCGCCTCATCTGGTCGAGGCGGCCGGCTTTCATACGGTGCGTTTGCGTCAGGAGGCGTTGATCGAGATGACGCGTCTGCCAAGCGGCCACGCGCTGCCCTCGCTGACACCGAAAGGTTGGGACATGTTGCAGCGGCTCGGCGCACTGCGCGGACATGCGTCTGACGATCACGACGAGAACGGCTAGCGCGAGCGGCCGTGGAGCAGCGAGGGTATGCTGTGGCTCGACCCCGACACATGGAGCGTGCAAGTGACTGATGCGAAGAAACCGACCGTCGCGCTGCTCGGCGCGGGCAACATGGGATCCGCGGTGGGCCATGCGCTGACGCAGGGCGGCGCGCAGGTCTTCACGTCGCTCGAAGGCCGCAGCGCTGCGAGCGCGAAGCGGGCACAGGAAGCCGGCATGCGCGACGCAAGCCTCGACGATCTCGCCGCATGCGACTTCATCCTGTCCGTCGTGCCGCCGGCGGTGGCCGTGGAGACCGCGCAACGTCTTGCACCCGCGCTCGAACGGGCGGCGCGCAAGCCCGTCTATGTCGATTGCAATGCAATCAACCCTGACACGGTCAGGACGGTGGCCCAGGTGCTCGAAGCGTCCAGCACGCCGTTCGTCGATGGCGCGATCATCGGTCTGCCTGCCGCGCCGAAGTTCTACCTGTCCGGCCCGCATGCGCCGGACGCGCAGCCGCTTGGCGAAGCGGGCCTCGTCGTACACGTGCTCGATGGTCCGCTCGGCGCGGCATCGGCGCTGAAGATGTCGTATGCGGGCATCACGAAGGGACTGACGGCAATCGGTTCAGCGATGTCGCTGGCCGCGATGCGCAACGGCGCCGGCGACGCGCTCTTCGCCGAACTGACGCAGAGCCAGCCCGAACTCGCCGCATGGCTTTCGCGCAACGTGCCGCGCATGCCGCCGAAGGCGTATCGCTGGGTCGCGGAGATGGAAGAGATTGCGCAATTCATCGGCGAGGAATACGCAGAGCATCGCGTGTATGAAGGCGCCGCCGGACTCTATGCGCGGCTCGCGAAGGATCGCGACGCAACCGATGCGCTCGAACGCTTCTTCGCCGAGCGGAATCAATGACAGGCTAGTCCTGGGAGACGGCTTGCTCCGTCATCGCCGCGAAGAAACGCCCCGCGCGGCGGTCGCCGGCATAGGCCGAATTGATGCGCACCCACGGACTCACTTCGCCGTTCGGCCGATAGTAGCTCCCGGGCGCAAGCGTCACCCCGAACTCGACGGCGGCTTTCACGAGAACGGTCGAATCCTCGATGCCCGGCACTTTCGCCCAGACGAAATTGCCGCCGCTCGGTTCATCGAACACGTCCCAGCCATGGCTTTCGAGCGTCTGCACCGCGCTCGACAGCGAATCGCGCACGCGCTTTCTGAGGCGCTCCAGATACTTGCGATAGGTGCCGCGCTCGAGCAGGCTGGCCGCGACGCTTTCCGCAAAACGCGAGCCGCCGAGGCTCGTCAGCACCTTGACGTCGACGAGGTTCTTCACCAGTTCGCGATTCGCCGCGAGATAGCCGATACGCAGCGACGACGACAGCGTCTTCGACAGACCGCCCACATAGATCACGCGATCGAGCTGGTCGAGCGACGCGAGCCGTTGCGTGGGCACGGCCTGGAAGTCGGCGTAGATGTCGTCCTCGACGATCGAGAAGCCGTGCTGGGTCGCCAGTTGCAGCAGCTTGAACGCCACCTGCGGCGCGATGTTGGTGGCGGTCGGGTTCTGGAAGACCGTGTTGACGAAGAAGAGCTTCGGCTGATGCTGCTTGAGCAAGGCCTCGGCGGCGTCGATATCCGGCCCGTTCGCGAGCCGCGGCACGCCGACCAGCCGCACCCCTTGCAGCTTCAAGAGACCGAACAGGTTGTAGTAGCCCGGATCCTCGACGAACACGGTGTCGCCGGGCTTCAGCATGTAGCGCACGACCAGATCGAGCGCCTGGCTCGCGCCGCTCGTCAGCATCACGTTGGGCAGATCCGCGTCGATGCCGAGCGCATTGATGCGCATGACGAGTTGCTGTCGCAGACCTGCGTCGCCGTGAGGCAGCGCGTAGTCGATCACGCTCGACACGTCGTTGCGCGAAGCCTGCCGGATGGCCTGCGTAAGCCCATCCACCTCGCGCCATGCTTCCGGAATGAAGCCGCTCGACAGTTTCAGCGTCTCGCCGGGATAGTTGAACTGCTGAAGAATCTGGGTGGATTCCTCTTCCGCCAGACGCGGATTGCAGTTGCCGGTGCTGCTGTGGCGCTCATCGACGTGATTCGCCACGTAGAAGCCCGAGCCGTGCTTCGGCTGGATCAGCCCGCGCGACGCCAGCCGGTCGTAGGCCTCGATCACCGGGAAGCGGCTGATGTGCTGCTCCGCTGCGAGCTGGCGGATGGATGGCAGCTTCGCGCCGGCTAGTACACGGCGCGAGCGGATCATCGTCTCGATCTGGCTGACGATCTGCTCGGTGAGCGGCACGCCGGTGCCGCCGTCGATATGAAGCGGAAGCGCGTTCATGGTGTTCCAAAGTGTTCAGTGAGTCGGAGTGAACAGTTGCGATTTCGCTGTTCAGCCGTGTCATTCCGACATTCGAACGCATCCGAAAACCGCCGTCAAGACTGGCCAGACAGCCAGCAACGCAGTTTTTAAGTGCCAAATCGGTTTCAAACTGTTCGGTCAAATCAGCGTAACAGTTCCGGTGCAACTGTTCATAACTGTTCATTCAAGCTGTTCGGAATCGGTCGAATAATGGCATCAACGGTTGCTTCCTGCTCGAACTGCATGAACGGAGGCGGCCTTCCGAAACGTGAACAGAAGGAGCGGCATCATGCGTGAAATTCGGACATTCGAACTGGACGGGCGCGAAGCGCCTGCGCGCTGGATCATCGACCGGCCCCAAACGCTGCGTGTCACGCGCGGCCAGATCTGGCTGACCATCGAAGGCCAGACGGACGATCACTGGCTCGGCGCGGGCGACTCGGTCGAGTTGCCGCCTTACACGACAATCTGGGTCAGCGGAAACCGGGAAGCAAGCTGGTTCTCGATGGCTTCGACTTCCGCCCCGGTGCGCACGCGCGGTCCCGGCGACATGCTGCGGGCGTGGTTCGGGCGTCGCGCGCAGCCGGTGAAGCTTGCGGCGCTCAAGGCGTGACGGCGGACACGACAAAAGGCACGACGGCGGACGTGACAGCAGGCCTGACAGCGAACGTGACGGCGGCCTCGACAACCGACCTGAAAACGGCCTCGACCGCGCCCATGAGAGCGAAAAAAAACCCGGCCGAGGCCGGGTCCAATGTTCCCGCGCCCTTGCGAGCGCGGTCACCTGCAAAACAAGCGTAGTTTACGCTGCGAGCAGCGAACGCAGCACGAATGGCAGAATGCCGCCGTGCTTGTAGTAGTCCACCTCGATCGGCGTGTCGATACGCAGCAGCACCTGCACGCGATCTTCCTTGCCGTCCTTGCGATGGATCACCAGCGTCACTTCCTGCTGCGGCTTGAAGTCGTCGCCGAGACCTTCGACATCATACGTTTCCTCGCCCGTGATGTTCAGCGACTGGATGCTGTCCGAGCCCTTGAACTGCAACGGCAGCACGCCCATGCCCACCAGGTTCGACCGGTGGATACGTTCGAAGCTGCGCGCCACCACGGCCTTCACGCCAAGCAGCTGCGTGCCCTTCGCCGCCCAGTCGCGCGAGGAGCCCGTGCCGTATTCCTCACCCGCGAAGACGATGGTCGGCGTATCGGCTTCAATGTACTTCATCGCCGCGTCGTAGATCGACAGTTGTTCGCCGCTCGGCTGATGCAGCGTCAAACCGCCTTCCACGCGCGTGCCGTCCGCCTTCGCCGGGATCATCAGGTTCTTGATGCGCACGTTCGCGAAGGTGCCGCGCATCATCACGTCATGATTGCCGCGACGCGAGCCGTAGCTGTTGAAGTCGGCCTTCTGCACGCCGTTCGCCTTCAGCCACACGCCCGCCGGCGAGCTTTCCTTGATCGAGCCCGCCGGGCTGATGTGATCGGTCGTCACCGAGTCGCCGAAGATGCCGAGCGCGCGCGCACCCTTCACGGCGGGGATCGAATCGGCCGGCTGCATCGAGAACTCGCTGCCGAAGAACGGCGGTTCGGCAATGTAGGTCGACTTCGGCCAGTCGTACACCTGTCCGCTTTCGCCCGCGATCTTGCTCCACAGGTCACCATCCTTCGTGAGCTGCGAATAGTTTTCGCGGAACGCCTTCGCGTCGAGCGCGAACTTCAGCAGCGCGTGGACTTCATCGCTCGTCGGCCAGATGTCGCCGAGATAGATATCGCGGCCGTCCTTGCCCTTGCCGACCGGTTCCGTCATCAGGTCGCGCGTGATGTTGCCTGCGATGGCATACGCCACCACCAGCGGCGGCGAGGCCAGGAAGTTCGCGCGGATGTTCGGGTGAATGCGCGCCTCGAAGTTGCGGTTGCCCGACAGCACGGCCGCCGCGACGATATCGTTCTTCACGATGGCGTCGTTCAGTTCCGGCGTCAGATCGCCCGCGTTGCCGATACACGTCGTGCAGCCGTACGCGGCGAGCGTGAAGCCGAGCTGGTCGAGATAGGTCAGCAGGCCGGTCTTCGTCAGGTACTCGGTGACAATGCGCGATCCCGGCGCCAGCGACGTCTTGATGTGCGGCGCCACCGTCAGGCCGGCTTCCACGGCTTTCTTCGCGAGCAGGCCGGCGGCGAGCAGCACGCTCGGGTTCGACGTGTTGGTACACGAGGTGATCGCGGCGATCAGCACGTCGCCGTTCTTGACGTCGACGCCGTCGGTGGTCGTGTATTGCGTGTCGAGTTCGGCGGCCTTCTTGTTGAAGCCGTTTTCACCCACCGGCTTCGAGAACAGATCGACGAAGTTGCTCTTCACGTTGCCGATTTCGATACGGTCTTGCGGACGCTTCGGACCGGCCAGCGACGGGGCGACCGTGCCCAGGTCCAGCGTCAGCGTCTTGCTGTAGTCGATGTCGCCGGCCTTCGGCACGCCCCACAGCTTCTGCGCCTTGAAGTACTTCTCGAACGCGGCGATTTCGGCGTCGGTGCGGCCCGTGCCCTTGAAGTAGTCGATGGTTTTTTCATCGACCGGGAAGAAGCCCATGGTCGCGCCGTATTCGGGCGCCATGTTGCCGATGGTCGCGCGATCCGGCACGCCGATCGACGCCGTGCCTTCGCCGAAGAACTCGACGAACTTGCCGACCACTTTCTCCTTGCGCAGCATTTCGGTGATGGTCAGCACGAGGTCGGTTGCCGTGCAGCCTTCGCGCAGCTTGCCCTTCAGCTCGACGCCGACCACGTCCGGCGTCAGGAAATAGACCGGCTGGCCGAGCATGCCGGCTTCCGCCTCGATGCCGCCCACGCCCCAGCCCACCACGCCGATGCCGTTGATCATCGTGGTGTGCGAGTCAGTGCCGACGAGCGTGTCCGGATAGTAGACCGTGTCCTTGCCTTCGCCCTTCTTGTGCACGCCGCGCGCGAGGTATTCGAGATTCACCTGGTGCACGATGCCGATGCCCGGCGGCACGACCTTGAAGGTATCGAACGCCTGCATGCCCCACTTCATGAACTGGTAGCGCTCGTTGTTGCGCTGGAATTCCAGCTTCATGTTGAGGTCGAGCGCGTTGGGTTCGCGGAAGTGATCGATCTGTACCGAGTGATCGACGACGAGATCCACCGGCACGAGCGGCTCAATGGCCTTCGGATCCTTGCCCGCGCGTTTCGCGACGCCACGCATCGCGGCGATGTCGGCGAGCAGCGGCACGCCGGTGAAATCCTGCAGCACGACGCGCGCGACGACGAACGGAATTTCATCGACGCGCGACGCGTTCGGCTTCCAGTTCGCGAGTTGCTCGATGTGCTCTTCCGAGATCTTCTTGCCGTCGTAGTTGCGCAGCACCGATTCGAGCACCAGACGAATCGAGACTGGCAGGCGCTGGATCTTGATCTTCAGCGCGTCGCCGAGTTGCGGCAGCGAGTAAAACTTGGCTTTGCCGGAACCGCTGTCGAATTCCTTGAGCGTGTTGTGGAGATTGTGGGCCATGTTGTTTTCCTTGGGCTGGACGAGGAAATTGCGCTGCTTAAATCACGTACAAATCGACATAGTCATGCACCGGCATGGCTTCGAGCCGTGCCTGGTCGAGCGATGCCGCGAGGATCGCCTGTTGTTGCTTCGGGGGAAACCGGCGCGCCAGGTTCGTCCTGAACTTCTCGACGAGCAGCGGAATGCCTTCCGCGCGGCGGCGCTTGTGGCCGATCGGATACTCGACCGCGACCTCGTTCAGTCGCGAGCCGTCATTGAATTCGACAGTGAGCGCATTGGCAATCGAGCGCTTGTCCGGATCGTGATAATCCTTCGTGTACTGCGGGTCTTCCACGCAGGTCACCTTGCTGCGCAATGCATCGATGCGCGGATGCTGCGCGACGGAGTCTTCGTAATCAGCGGCGGTGAGACGGCCGAAGATCAGCGGCACGGCAATCATGTACTGGATGCAGTGATCGCGGTCGGCCGGATTGTTCAGCGGACCCTGCTTGTCGATGATGCGCAGCGCCGCTTCGTGCGTGCGAATGGTGATGTGCCTGATGTCATCCACGGACTTGCCGGCATCCTTCAGCATGCCGTGCAGCGTCATGGCCGCTTCCACCGCGGTCTGCGCGTGGAACTCGGCCGGGAACGAGATCTTGAAGAGGACGTTCTCCATCACGTACGAGCCGTACGGACGCTGGAAGCTGAATGCGTTGCCCTTGAAGAGCACGTCGTAGAAGCCCCAGGTCTTCGCCGTCAGCACCGACGGATAGCCCATCTCGCCGGTCTTCGCGATCAGCGCGAGACGCACGGCGCGCGAGGTGGCGTCGCCGGCCGCCCATGACTTGCGCGAACCCGTGTTCGGCGCGTGCCGATAGGTGCGCAGCGCATGACCATCGACGAAAGCGAGCGAGACGGCATTGATGAGCTCGTCGCGCGTGAGGCCGATCATCTGGCCGACCACGGCCGTGGACGCCAGCTTCACGAGCAGTACGTGATCGAGACCGACCTTGTTGAACGAATTCTCGAGCGCGATGCAGCCCTGGATTTCATGCGCCTTGATCATCGCGATCAGGACGTCTTTCATGCTGAGCGGCGGCTTGCCGGCGGCCGTCGCGCTGCGCGAGAGCCAGTCGGCGGTAGCGAGGATGCCGCCCAGATTGTCCGACGGATGGCCCCATTCGGCGGCCAGCCAGGTGTCGTTGAAGTCGAGCCAGCGGATCATCGCGCCGATGTTGAACGCGGCCTGAACCGGATCGAGCTGGAACTGCGTGCCGGGCACCTTTGCGCCGTGCGGGACGATCGTGCCCGGCACGACGGGTCCCAGCAGCTTGGTGCAGGCAGGGTAGGAAAGGGCTTCGAGTCCGCAACCGAGCGTGTCGATCAGGCAGTTGCGCGCGGTCTCGAGCGCAAGCGTGCTGTCGATACGAGTATCGAGGACATAGTCGACCAAGTCGACCAGTACCTTGTCCGGATCGGGCCGGACCGTGGAGATCGGTGCGGACATCGAAGATTTCCTGTTGAGGCGCGCTCAGCCGGCTTATTGCGCGGGCTTGATCAGCGCGTTCGACTGCGTGGGTGCGGCGCCGCCGGCGGCCATTTCGGCCGTCATGCATTCATCGGCGAGACGCGACGAATCCTTGTCGGAGAACAGCATTGCCTTCGACGGGATCACCACAAGATCCATGCCCGATGCCGAGTCGTGGAAACGGTCGGCGCCGGTCGTCGTGTCCTGGCGCGGCAGGCGGTAGTCCTTCTTCGCCCAGTTCACCGTGACGATGGTGTCACGCTTCATGTCGCCTTTCATATAGAAAGAATTGCCGTCCTTGCAGGACCATTTCACTGCGCCTTCGGGGATCGGATCGACTTTGGCTGCCGCAGCGGCTTCGGCCTTCGGGCTGCGCTTGATGAGACGGCGTGCGGGGGCGGGACGCTTGGCGGTCGTCTTGGCCGTGGCCTTGGCCTTGCCCGATTCGGTCGCGGTCGCGGCGGTGGCGCCGGCGCTGACGAAGAGGCTCGTCGTGGCCAGCGTGCCGGCGATTGCAGCGATCAAAAATTTATTCATCGATAAAACCTTTCAAAAACATTGGGTTGAATGGCGGTTCTGCCGCGCGGGATGGGCCCTGTCCTCGCAGGATCTGACCCACGCAGCCCGCTATTTTCGCTTATTTAGCGGCGCGAACTTCAAATTCTCCGGTCCCGTGTAATTTGCGCTCGGCCGGATGATCTTGTTGTCGATGCGTTGCTCGATGATGTGCGCGCTCCATCCCGAGGTGCGCGAGATGACGAACAGCGGGGTGAACATGGCCGTGGGCACGCCCATCATGTGATAAGAAACGGCGCTGAACCAGTCGAGATTGGGGAACATCTTCTTCGCGTCCCACATCACCGTTTCGAGCCGCTCGGCGATGCTGAAAAGCTTCGTGTCGCCCGCTTCCTTCGAGAGCTTCTTCGCGACTTCCTTGATGACCTTGTTGCGCGGATCCGAGATCGTATAGACCGGATGCCCGAAGCCGATCACCACTTCCTTCTTCTCGACGCGTTGCTTGATGTCGGCTTCGGCTTCGTCGGCGTTGAGATAGCGCGACTGGATCTCGAACGCTACTTCGTTGGCGCCGCCGTGCTTCGGACCACGCAATGCGCCGATGCCGCCCGCAATCGCCGAGTACATGTCCGAGCCCGTGCCCGCGATCACGCGCGCCGTGAAGGTCGAGGCGTTGAATTCATGTTCGGCGTAGAGGTTGAGCGAGACGTGCATCGCATCGACCCATGACTTCGATGGCTCCACGCCATGCAGCAGATGCAGGAAGTGCCCGCCGATGGAATCGTCATCGGTTTCCACTTCGATGCGCTTGCCGTTGTGCGAGTAGTGATACCAGTAGAGCAGCATCGAGCCGAGCGAGGCCATCAGCTTGTCAGCGATGTCTTTTGCGCCCGGAATGTTGTGATCGTCCTTCTCGGGCAGGATCGTGCCGAGCACGGAGACGCCGGTGCGCATGACGTCCATCGGATGCGCGGAGGCGGGAATCCATTCGAGCGCGGCTTTCAAGTTCGCGGGCAGGCCACGCATGGCCTTGAGCTTTGTCTTGTAGGCCTTCAGTTCAGCGGCGTTCGGCAGCTTGCCGTGCACCAGCAGATAAGCGATCTCTTCGAACTCGGACGTATTGGCGAGATCGAGAATGTCGTAGCCGCGATAGTGCAGATCGTTGCCGGTGCGGCCGACCGTACACAACGCGGTATTGCCCGCCGTCACGCCGGACAGCGCGACAGACTTCTTCGGCTTGAAACCGCCGGCGGTGGCTGCTGCGGGTGCTTCGGTCGATGCGGTGTCAGTCATGCTCTCCAGTCTCCTTTCGTACGCGCGCGTTGCGGCGTGACTTGTCGTGCTTGAAGAAATGCATCAGGAACGGATCCTGACGTGCTGCTGAACTGCGATTCGATGCCTCAAGCTGCGTGTGCCGGCGCTGCAAAGAGCGGCGCGCTGTCGTCGGGCACGGTCTGTCCGGTGGCATGCGCGCGGCGCAGCACCGACCAGTAATAGCGATAACTCGCGCGATCATGCAGCGTGTCGCCATGGCGCGTCGGTCCCCACTGCGCATGTTGCGCAGCCAGCAGAATCTCCGCGGCCAGCGCGATCTCGTCCGCGCGCGGCGAGAAGGCCTCGACGATCGGCCTGATCTGGTCCGGATGAATGCTCCACATGCGCGTGTAGCCGAACGCGTTGCGGGCGCGCGCGGCATCGTTCGCGACGACGCTCATGTCGCGCACTTCCGTCGACACATTGTGCGACGGCACCTTGCCATGCGCATGACACGCGGCCGCGATTTCGAGCTTCGCGCGCCGCACCAGCGGGTGATCGAACTGGCCGGGCGAGCGCATCGCGGTATCGGGGATCGCGCCGTTGTGCGCGGATACGAAGTCCATCAGGCCGAAGCTCAGCGATTCGACGCCCGGCAGCGCCGCCAGTTCAAAAGCTTCGGCGAGCGCGCCGTGGGTTTCGACCAGCAGATGACAGGGGACCGGCTGTGGAATGCCGAACTCGCAGCGCGAGGCCTCGATGAAGGCCACCATCTCGGCGGCATCGAAGACGCTCCGGATCTTCGGCAGCATGACGAAGGCAGGCGCCTTGCGCGCGTTGCGCAGGATGATGCGCACGTCGTCGCGCCAGGCGCGGTGATTGAAATCGTGGATGCGCACGCCAACGCGGCCGAAGCGGTCATCCTCGCCGCCCACGAAGGACGCGACCATTTCCGCGTGTTCGGCCTCATGGCCAACCTGGGCGCCGTCTTCGCAATCGAGCGTGATGTCGAACACGGGCCCCAGTTGCGCTTGCAAGGCCAGTGACTTGCGAATCAGCTTTTCGCTGCCGGCGTAGTGATCGCAAGGGGGAAGAACCGCGGGCTGCGGTTCGCCATCAAACAGCACTTCGGCGGGAGTGAGGGCGCGCATACTCGGCGTGGGGTCCGATGTGGGAGTGGAGTCCGGCTTGCTGTAATGCTTTGATTTCCGATTCGGCCGCGCTCGAACGTAGTTCTGCTTGCTCAAGCGCGGGCGGATCAGGCGCGAGACGCACAGACGCTCGCGCTGACGTGACGGACGTGAAGACAGGCCCTCGGCGCTTCCCGAGGGCCTTTGACCGCCGACGTGTACTTACTTGCCCAGCAGATGCGCGACGCCGTCACGCTCTTCGAGGAGCTCGTTCAGCGTGCCGTCCATCTTCTCGCGCGAGAAGGCGTCGATTTCCAGGCCTTCGACACGCTTGTACTCGCCGTTTTCGCACGTGACCGGCACGCCGTAGATGATGTCTTCCGGGATGCCGTACGAGCCGTCCGACGGAATGCCCATCGTGACCCACTTGCCGTTCGTGCCGAGCACCCAGTCACGCACGTGGTCGATCGCTGCATTGGCCGCCGATGCCGCCGACGACAGGCCACGCGCTTCGATGATCGCCGCGCCGCGCTTGCCGACCGTCGGGATGAACGTGTTGCGGTTCCATTCGTCGTCGTTGATGAGCTTCGTCAGGTCCTGGCCTTCTGCGCTGGCGAAGCGGAAGTCCGGGTACATGGTCGGCGAATGGTTGCCCCACACGGCGAGCTTTTCGATGGACGCGACCGGCTTGCCCGACTTGGCGGCCAGTTGCGACAGCGCGCGGTTGTGGTCGAGGCGCAGCATGGCCGTGAAGTTCTTCTTCGGCAGGTCCGGTGCCGACTTCATCGCGATGTACGCGTTCGTGTTCGCCGGATTGCCGACGACCAGCACCTTCACGTCGCGGCTGGCGACGTCGTTCAGCGCCTTGCCCTGAACCGTGAAGATTTCGGCGTTCGCCGACAGCAGGTCCTTGCGCTCCATGCCCTTCGAACGCGGGCGGGCGCCCACGAGCAGCGCGACGTCGGCATCCTTGAAGGCCACCTTGGGATCGTCCGTGACGACGACGCCCGCGAGCAGCGGGAATGCGCAGTCTTCCAGTTCCATCACGACGCCCTTCACGGCGCCTTGCGCTTGCGGCAGATCGAGCAGCTGAAGAATCACGGGCTGGTCTTTGCCGAGCAGATCGCCGTTGGCGATGCGGAACAGCAGCGAGTAGCCGATTTGACCTGCGGCGCCGGTGACGGCAACGCGCTTTGCGGACTTAGCCATTGATAACTCTCCTGGACGGTGCGTGGAACGCAAGGGAAAAGCGCCATTTTATGCGCGATACGCCAAGCGATGATGAAGACATGCGGCCGCGGCCCCGCGCGATCCCTGAAAAGCACCGGCGCAGCAGGCGTTGCGCACGTGTGCATCGGGTTTCGCGCCGCATGAATGCGTGAGCGGCGTGACTGTCATGCCGATGAATCTGTCTCTTCGAGCGCGAGGCAAGCGGGATGTTCTGTGAGGACGCGAGGAATTCGCTTGGGACTGACGGCAAGGCGCCCATACGAGACGGCGCTTGACGTTGCGAGACGTGGGGCAGGCAGCGGTGCGCGAACGAGTGGGCGATCGGCGTGAGGCGAAAGCGAAAGGGCGTGCCTGGCGGTGTGCCGCGCGTGGGGAAGACCGGAAACCGGCGCTTCGTGCGCACATGCGACAACCCGCAAACCCTTGCTCGACAAGGAGTGTAGGAGCGGGCCAAGGTAAAGTCAACACTATCTTATGTCTTATATAAGACATAGGATTCTATGGGAAAGGTCTGGACGCACGGCGGGCCTTTGTGTTGAAATGCGCGGCATGAATTCCAACCCGGCGAGCTCGACGACCCCCAACGGCACCGCGCCGGCGGCTGAGGCTGCCGGTGTGCCGTCGCCGACGTTCAGTCCGTTGTATCAGCAAATCAAGGCGCTCATTACGCAGGGCCTCGAATCCGGCGAATGGAAGCCCGGTGAAATCATCCCGAGCGAGGTCGAACTGGCTGCGCGCTACAAGGTGAGCCAGGGCACCGTCCGCAAGGCCATCGACGAACTCGCTGCCGACAATTTACTGGTGCGCCGTCAAGGTAAAGGCACGTTCGTTGCGACGCACAGCGAAGACCGCGTGCAGTTCCGCTTCCTGCGCCTCTTGCCCGATGACGGCGACGCCCATCCCCATGTGAGCCGCCTGCTCGAATGCAAGCGGCTGCGCGCCCCGGCGGAAATCGCCCGCCAGCTCGATCTGAAACCGGCAGATCCTGTTGTTCTTATCAGGCGCCTGTTGCAGTTTGATGGCGTGACCACCGTCTTCGACGAAATCTGGTTGCCGGGCGCGATATTTCGCGGTCTGACGGCGGAGCGGCTGTCTGACTACAAGGGCCCGCTCTACGCGATGTTCGAAACCGAATTCGGCACGCGCATGATTCGTGCGTCGGAGAAAATCCGCGCCGTCCCCGCCGATGAAACCGCTGCGCAGTATCTGCGGGTCGCGCAGGGTTTTCCGTTACTGTCGGTGGAACGCGTGTCCTATACGTATGGCGATCGCCCCGTCGAAGTGCGGCGTGGATGGTATGTCACGACCGGCTATTACTATCAGAACGACCTGAGTTGATCGAATGAAGGCCGGGACGTGAGCACGCGTCGTACAGGCGCGCCGGGCGCTTTCTTCTCGCGCGGAGCAACAGTCTATTGGACGGTTTCTCGCTGCAGCGCGCAATAAAAAGGCGCTAAAATCGCGGATTAGTGTGTTAACAAGTTGGGGTCTAGCATGGCTGAAGCCGTAAAAAAACCAAGGCCCGAGTACCGGAACATCGGGATCGGCCAACTCGCGAAGTATCGCTTGCCGCTCGCAGGGAAAATCTCCATCCTGCATCGCGTGAGCGGCCTGCTGCTCTTCGTGTGTCTG